>CAZBHS010000017.1:56138-74977 GCA_964491915.1 uncultured Clostridia bacterium | reverse complement strand
CGGGTGGATACCTATCGGGCCCAGGGAGCCGGCGGTCAACTCATGGCCCGGCGAATGCTCGGCTCCAATGAGCTCCACAGTACTGCCGTCCTTGTTAAATTGATCCAGCGCGTCCGGAGCCAGGCGGCCGGTCTCGATCAACACCGAATACAACACCAGGGCATAATGAACCGGCGAAAAGATGAACCGGTCCAATTTCGGTCCCTGGGGTCCGTTGTAGGACGCGCCGGTAAAACTGTGGGGGTTGTCGGGCCCCGGCACCCCGCCAAAGGGGAGCGGAGTCTTCGGTCCGCGATTCGCTTTGAGTTTCATCACCTTTGTGTACAGAACGGCCAGAATCTCCGCCGACGAGCAGGCCTGGCTCAAATACCCGCCGTTGTTCTCCAGAGTATGATGCAGCACCCGCCGCCGCACCCCGGCCGCAACCTCGCGGACCCGGCCCCGCCAATCATCGTTATGTTCGGTTTTTGCCATGACTCTAAAATTTCCTTTTTATGATCAAAACTTTACAAAACTTGATTTTAAGAGAAACTCCAGCCCATTGCAAGGCCCGGCCCTTTAATTTTTCCTGGAATTATTTTATAATCCTTGTGCACTTTGATGGAGGTAAAGATGAAGAAAGACGGTTCGCTATTCCTGGGGAAAGAGTTTTCCCTCGAAGACGGCACCTTAAAGGACTCGAAATATTTATACGATCCCGCGGACTTGACGACCCACGGCGTTGTATTCGGTATGACCGGCAGCGGGAAAACCGGTTTGTGTATTGATTTTTTGGAAGAGGCGATCGCCGAAGACATTCCTATCGTGATCATCGATCCCAAAGGCGATGTGGCCAACCTGGCCCTCATGTTTCCCGATCTATCGCCCCAACAGTTCAAACCCTGGGTCTCCCCGGTGGAAGCGCAGAAAGAGGGTTTGAGCCTTGACGATTACGCCGCCAAAGTGGCGGATAAATGGCAGAACGGCCTCGAAAGCTGGGGCATCGGAGTGGACCAGGTGGCGGCATTGAAGCAAAAGATGGATTTCCGGGTCTTCACCCCCGGTTCCGGCGCCGGATTACCGGTCAGCATCATCGAGGGCTTCAAAAAGCCCGACGGCGACTTCGAAGATAACGAAGAGGACATCCTGGAGAAAATCCGTAATTCGGTGTCGGCCCTGCTCTCACTATTGGATATCGATAGCGATCCACTCAAAAGCCAGCCCCACATCCTGATCTCCAACATCATCCAACATTTTTGGCGGTTGGGCAAAGATGTCTCGCTGGAGGAGCTGATTCTCAACATCCAGAAGCCGCCGTTCAAAAAATTGGGAGTTTTCGACATCAACCGGCTGATCGACGAAAAAGACCGCATCGAATTGGCGTTCAAGATCAACAATGTGATCTCCGCCCCCAGCTTCCGCTATTGGAGCAACGGTATGCCCATCGACGCGTCGCTATTATATAAAACGTCCGGTTCCAAAACACCGGTCAATATTTTTTACATCGCCCATTTATCGGAGAACGAGCGGATGTTCTTCGTCAGCTTGTTGTTGAATGAAATTGTCTATTGGATCCGGCGGCAGCAGGGTTCCAGCGACCTCAAGTACATCCTGTACATGGATGAGATCGTCGGCTACCTGCCCCCTTATCCCAAGAACCCGCCGTCGAAGCCGCCGATGATGCTGCTCCTCAAGCAAGCGCGGGCCTTCGGGCTCGGCGTCATGCTGGTGACCCAGAATCCCAAAGACATCGATTACAAAGCCTTGTCCAATATGGGCACCTGGTTTATCGGGAAGTTGCAGACGGAACTGGACCGCGAGCGGGTGATGGAGGGGCTTCGCGGCGTGATGGACGCGTCGGGCGAATCCATGACCGCCAAAGAATTGGAGCAGTCGATGTCGGGACTCCAAAAGCGCACCTTCCTGGTGAAAAACGTCCATGCCAAAGAGGTCAAAGTCTTCCAGACCCGGTGGGCCATGTCTTACCTGGCAGGCCCTTTGACCCGCGATCAATTGAAAGGATTGACAGAGGGTGTTCAACTGGAAGGCAGATTGGCGGAAGAGATGGCCGAAGCAAAAGCCGAAGCTCCGGCGGCGACAGTCACATCCGATTACTTTCCGGCGGCGCCGCGATCGGAAGTTGCCATCGAATATCTTTATGACAGCAACCCGGGAGGCCCTGGAAATTATTATTCCCCCTACCATTATCTCGAAGGCGAAGTCGTGTTCGACGACAGTAAATTGGGCCTTTACATCAGAGACAAATTCCAGGCATCCTTCCCGGCTGTGGAAACAGCGGATCCTGCAACCGCGGACATGAGTAAAGGTGAAATGGAATTTTCCCGCACCGCGGATTCAGGCACACGAGGCTTCGAGCCGCTACCTGCCAACATGAATTACACCGCGCTGCGGAGAATCCAGCAGGCCTTCAAAAATCATTTATTTTCCAACCTCTCCCTCAATCTATTCCAGAACTCCGCTCTGAAAATCGTATCTGAGCCGGAAGAGAGCGAAGACGCCTTCCGTCACCGCTGCCGCGAAGTGGTGGAGAAAATGATCGAGAAAGAGATCGAAAAACTCAAAAAGAAATACGAACGGAAAATCGACCGCATCGAAGATCGTGTGGAGCGGGAGAAAATCAAAATCAACCGGCTGGAAAAAGAGGTTTCCTCAAAGAAAACAGAGGAATTGCTCTCCATTGGCGAATCGGTGTTGGGCCTCTTTCTAGGCAGCCGTTCCACCCGGGGGCTATCGTCGGCGGCCCGTAGGCGACGATCCACTTCATCGACGTCCAACCGGTTGGATCTGCAAAAAACCAAAGTGTCGCAATTTGAAGAAGAGATGCTGGAGCTTCAGGAAGAGCTGGAAGACAAAATGGCGGATATCGAAGATAACTTCTACGAAAAAGCCGACAACATAGAGCTCTTCGAAGTCAGACTCGAGAAAGACGACATCATCGTCGCCAAACAGGCCATTCTCTGGAAACTGAAAAAATAAATTCAAAACCAAATAGCGGGGGGAGAGATATTCCTCTCCCCTTCCTAACCGACTCCCCTCCAACGACAATATTGAGAAAGATAATTGTGTGAAAATATTGAAAAAAATTGGAGAGGAATTTTCCAAAAAAAAATTCCCGGAAGGGATCCTTCCGGGAACACTATTAATAATTTCTACTTATCCGCAATGGATGTACTTATTCACCAATTCGATCAAGGCGTCGGCATTTCCGAACAGCTTCTCGCTCATATTTTTATCGTCATAGGACTGAAGGTCTTTGACCAGACGGTCGATCATGCCTGGAGGGAACACATCGTTCGCTTCGAAGATTGCGCGCTCCTTCTTGAGCATTTCCGCCGCCTCGTAGCATGAGGCCGGAAGCTGCGCCAGACCTTCAACGCGACTGGCGTCTTCACAAACATACAATTCCTCGGCGATTTTCAGGGCATCTTCTTTTCCCAGACCATACAATGCCGCCACAGTCATACCCGCCAACAACTGGTGCACATTGGCGCTGCCGTCGGGGCTACGAAGCTCCACAGTCTGGTTGTTCATGAACTCTTCAGCTTCGCGGGGCTCTCTGGGATTGGCGTCATAGATCATGTTATCCACACCGACCCATCCGAGGGGAACGCGAACCAGGACCGAGCGGTTACGGTCGCCCCAACAAATACTGGTAGGAGCTTCCTGATGAGGAACCAAACGCAAGAAGGCGGTAGGTACAGTGTTGCCGAAAGCGGTGAGAGCCGGCGACAAGGACAGGAAGCCGGCGATCATCTTCTTGGCGTCGTCCGTCAAACCATTCTTGTCGGCGGTCATATTCACGCCGTCTTTAACAATGCGGGTATGGATGTGCAAGCCGCTGCCGGCGTGTCCCACAATGATTTTGGGAGCGAAGCTGACCTCGAGGTTGTGTTTGTAAGCGGTTTCCCGGATAGCCCATTTGGCCAGAACCAATTGATCGGCGGCATCTTCCACAGGTACCGGAAGGAATTCGATTTCGTGCTGCACCATCTCCACATCGCCGCTGATGATGTTTCCGACTTCCGCATGGCCATACTTGATCTTTCCTCCGATCTCGCTAATGACCTGCATCGCTTCCCGGCGGATGGCACCCCATTTGGAAAACGGATGGGATTCATGATAGCCCCTCTGTTCCACGATGGGATAGATGGAGTCGATTTCAGAAAAAAGATAATACTCCAATTCTCCTAAAACTTCGAACGTATATCCGGTTTTTTCTTTCATCACCCGGTGCGCTTTCTTGATGATATTTTCCGGAGAACTTTCCAGAGGCTTGCCTTCGCCGGTATAAAAAGAGCACAAAATATCGAGGGTCGGAATCTCGGTAAAAGGATTCACAAATGCCGTCTTGTAGCGCGGGACAACATATAGGTCGCTGGATGAGGCTTTGATATAAGAAAACAGGTTGGAGCCGTCCACCCGCTCACCATAGGTCAACACATGATCCAGGTGCTCCTTGTTG
Source organism: uncultured Clostridia bacterium (assembly GCA_964491915.1). GTDB lineage: Bacteria > Acidobacteriota > Aminicenantia > UBA2199 > UBA2199 > JAHELQ01. Next base: position 70,515 of record CAZBHS010000017.1, on the reverse strand, counting down.
TTTATAACGAAATTCAACGTTTTTAGCTTACCATCACCGGCGATATACCGGAAATTAAGCATTTTGATTCCATTATCTTCAATGAATTTGACGATATCTTTTTTTGTAAATTCTTCTGCAGGTTTCTGCAAATACTGAACCAATTTGTTGGGGTTCAGGGCGATCCTTTCGTCCATAGTCAATCCTCCTTACTTCATTCTATTTATTTTCTATTATTCTCGTAAATCCAAAAGGACAGACCCTAATCTTATGAAAAAATGCCCGAAAAAACAAGTTCTTTTCTATATTTAAATCAAAAATAGATATTTTTTATTATAAATCCCCTCAATTTGAAAGAAAGTTCCCGGCCAGAATCCGGTCTTTGTATTTCAACGCCTCTCCATTAAAGGAGTTTTTGGTCAACACTTCGCTTAAAAGCCGGAACGCCAACTCGTAGTTCTGAATATGGAAGTGACAAATCCCGAGGGACAATTGGGCCTGAGGATCGTTCGGCTCCAATTTAAACGCTTTGGATAGATATATCAACGCTTCGTTGTATTTCCCGGCTTGCATCAGATCGTCCCCTATCAGCCTTAATATCCCCGCGGATGGGTTGGACTCCTGAAGTTTGGCCAGAATGCCGATGGATTCAGGGTACATTTTTCGCATCCGGTAAGCCGAAGACATTTTTTGCAAAATATCGGGATTACCTCCGGTAATGGACGCCAACCGCTTCAAGTACCCCAGACTCTCTTCAGGTTTGTCGATATCCTGATAGAGGGAGGCCAGGTTTCGCAAGGCGAATCTATCGGCGGATTCCAACTCCAGCGCCTTTTGGAAGTGATTGATGGCTTCATTTTTACGTCCCTGTCGGCTGTATAAAATCCCGAGGATATTGTGGGTGTTGTTCCCGTTTTTAATCTGCAATGCCTGCAGCAATGTAGCCTGGGCTTCCAGGTACGAGTTTTCCCTCATATAGAGATTGGTGAGGAAATGATACCATTCGATAGTCTCCGGTTCCCGCTCGATGGCTTTTCGGCCATTGGCGACGGCAGCCTGCATATTACCCTCCTGGAGGTAGATACGGGCCATTTCCACATAATTTCTCGCCATGAGGGCGTGATCGTTTATCGGAACGTTCAATAAAACATCTTCTCCTGTTTTCAAGGATTGGAAACCACGGTAATTACTGTCGGTTGTTTTTTCCAGGAGATGCATCGGCGCCCGGAATTCCAGGATGGGGAATTCGTCGGTGTTACGTTCCGCTTCGCGGCAAAACGTCCTCAGCCGCGACCCCTGCATCAAGAAAAACTTCGACAGGATGGCCGGATCACTGATGCCGATCCGCTTGAAGTCGGCGGCAACCCCGGGAACCCGTTTCAGGTATTCCTTGACTTTGACATAATCCAATCGCAATGGATGATCCGGATCCCCGGACTTTTGCCCCAGCAGCAGATAATCGCCTTTGTTTGTTTGCCACAAGGAGGTGGAGGGAAAGACCGACACAAAGGTGTTCAAAATCACCTTCACCAGGTAAGGGCTCATATTGTACCCCTGCACCCACTGGGCAAACATACCGCCGTCATTCAGCCGTTCGAGAACAATACGATAAAATTCATCGGTAAACAAATTACCGATACCGGCGATCCAGGGGTTGGAGGGCTCGGATATTATGACATCGAAGCGTTCGTTAGAATTACGGATAAAATGGCGTCCGTCGGCAATCACAGTCGTTACCCTGGGATTGTTTTGCACATCATGATTATAATCTTTGAATAGGTCTGCCGCTTCAATGACAGCCGCTTCAATTTCGATGGAATAGATTCCATCCGACGGATGCATGGCGGCGGCGGCGGTGGTGATACCTGAACCGACGCCGACCACAGCGATCTTACCGTACTTTTCCCTCATATTGAGGAGAAATGGCAGATGGCCCACCAACACCTGGGTTTTCATATCGCGAACATCGGTGGAGGCGTCCGTCTTGCCGTTCACCCGGAGGTACAGAGCGCCGGCATCTTTGTGCAGAGACACTACAGCCGACAATCCCTCTTTATAATATATAAGTTCAGAATCTTTCATAGATTCTGCGAATTCTTCCCTGGCATGAACCTTTTCACCTAAAGCATTGGAATAGACTCCGGCTGTCAGCATTTTTCTATCCAGATCGAATGACTGCGAGAATACCAGGATGAAGAGGACGATGGCCACCGGCGCCAATTTCACAATTTTGAAACCTCTGGAGAACAAGGCGACAAAACCTGCGGCAAGATTCAGCAGAACCGCCAGCACGATACTATTGCGAATTCCCAACAGGGGAATAAACAAGAAACCCACCAAAAACGAACCGAAGGTGGAGCCCAGGGTGTTCCAAAAATAGACGATCCCCACATCGCGGCCCAGCCGTTCCTTACTCCGGGAGTAGAGTGTCGCCACCAACGGGAACGTGGCGCCAAACAATAGAGTCGGCGCCAACATCACCATGAAGCAAAGGAAAAAGCGCGACAACTGCAAGATCGAGTAGGAATTGGCAAGAACTGAATGGAGAATATAGGACCAATAGGTCAATTCATTGAATAAAGGAAGTAAGAACAAGCAGAGGATGCCGATGGAGATTTCGATGACGGCAAAGTAAACGATCGTGACCTTCTTCTTTTTCAACACAAACGAAAAGAGGTACGAGCCCACAGCGAGTCCCAGCAGGAAGGTTGTCAACATGGTGGCGAAGGCGTAAACGGAACTCCCCAGCACCATTGACAGGATGCGGGTCCAGGTCACCTCGTACACCATCGCCGTCAATCCGGACACGAAGAACAATCCGATCAGCAGTTTGTCCCTGCCATCCAGAGCTTCGGGTTTGGCCATATCCTCATGAACGGCGACATCCGGTTCTCCGGTAACAGCCTCACTTTTTTTGTATATCAACAGACAAACAAACGCGATCAGGAGATTCAGGGTGGATGCCACACTGATAGATCCCAGCACTCCCAGCCGTATTATCAAATAATAACCGGACAAAAATGCGCCGAGCACCGAGCCCGCGGTGTTAAGGGCGTAGATTTTCGAAATTGTGCCTCCCCGGCGGCTAAAATTGGTGACAAAATATTTGGTGAGAATAGGAAGCGTTCCCCCCATCAGGAATGTCGGAAGAATCAATAATAAAAAACACAAGGCAAATAAAACGAGACTGGACACATAAAAATTACTCTCCGGCCGGTATAGGAAGCCAAGATAGTCCTGGAGCTTAATCAAGAGGGGAAACGCCAGAGCGTAAATCCCGATTCCACCTTCCAGCAACGCGTACATTTTGATAGGAGAATACCCTTTCCGGTCAATCAATTTCCCGAAATACTTACTACCCAGGGCAAGTCCAATCATGAACACCGTCAATATTGTCGAATAGGCGAACGTGGTATTGCCAAAAACCAATGTTAACACCCTGGTCCAGACCACCTGATAAATCAACGCGGTTAAGCCGGATACAAAAAAACAGGATAGAATAATAGGGTTCGCGATTTTTTTCAATGTATTCTCCATAGAAACCCATTGTATGAGAAATTTCATTTTTTAGCAATTAAAAAAAAAGAGATATCAACTGATATTGGCAAAATTTCCATCCTATATTATAATAATGCAACCATGACTGTCACACAAGAAAAGCGATTTGAGAAGCCCTGGATAGAGTCGGTTGTATCTACAGGTTCCGGCATTGTCCCTGTCGTTGGAACCACCCTCTCCCGCGAAGACATCATCGATGGCTGGAAAACCCGGTGGAATATCGGACGCGCCAACTACAAATTGGCCTTCGACAAAACCAGAAAAGAGCTGGAAGGAGCGTCAGAGCCGGCGTGGGCTGCTCCGACAATTCTTGCTGCTGCTAATTATTTCTCGAGTATTTCCTGGAAAAATTCCATTGCGCGGCTATCGCCGATCTGTTGGAGCCCCAATATCAAACGCTTTTTGAGATCAAAATCCCGCTCTCTCCGGTAAAGGGCGATCAATACGCCGCTGCTTCCCGCCGCCCCTGCCTGGGCAATGGAGAAAACGATTCTTTCTTTGAGTTCCCGCTCCTTGACCGAAGAATACAGGCGAGTCATCAGCTCGAGCAACTTACGGGGATCTTTTGTTTTTACCTGCCCCAACCAGAAAAGCGCCTTCTTTCTGATATCCATCGATTCATTCTGGTTCTCCGCAATTTCCGACAATTTCCTCGATACCTGTTCACCGCCGATTTGGGACAGGGACAATATGATTTTCGACTTCAATTCATTGTCTTTGGATCGAGCGAGCAAATCCAGCAAAAGCTTCATACTATCCGCCCCACCGGTTTGCCCAATCCAGAAGATGGCCTGACGCCGGACCTTTTCATTCTTGTCTTCGAGGGCGACCTTCTCGAGCAACGGCAAGATACGGGGGTCGTTCAATTGGGCAAGCACCAACAATGCCCGCCGCCTCAGAACAGGGTCATCATTCCGAAGAAGCATGGTCTCTAACATTGGAAACGCTTTTTCTTTGTCCATATGAACCAGAGCGTCCAACGCCACGATTTTCAATTCGATGTCCGTACCGGTTTCGGCCCGGTTCAAAATATATTTTTTGTATTCCCCAAACCCCTTCTTTACAAGCCCTTCGGCTATCTCTACCTTCAGAACTCCCGCCTCATCCATCCACTTGCTGCGGGGGAATTCCGCCTGAAGCCTTTCAAGGGTAGACAGCGCATCCCTCTTGAGTTCCAATTGGCGCGCGAGAGACTCGAGTGAATTCCCCATTTTGTCCAGACTATAGCCCAACCAGTAAAGGGCGACATCCTGGTAATTGCTGCCCTTGTAGCGGCCGGTCAACTCCCGCAATTCCTTCACCGCAGTTTCCCAATCCTTTTTGTAGACAAAACGCTTCGCTTGCCGGTACATTTCTCTGACCTTTGCCTCATCAGGATCTTCATCGGTTCCCATTCCGGGTAGAGTGGCGGATAAACCGAACATCATGATTCCCACCAACAGCCAATATATGATCTTTGAATGTCTCATCGCTATCTCCTAAATCGGCATTTGCCGAAGATTTTGTGCTTTTCTTTTATAAATTTTCATTTTGAACAAGAGATCGTTGTCCTGGATCAATCGACCGACTCCCCCGGCGGTATCTCCAGCTTCGCCGTTACGATTCAGCATCTCGATGATTACAATCTCCAGGTCTTCCAATAGCTCGATTAACGCGGGATTTTGGGCCCGTGACGCCATCCGCTTGAGTAAACGGTTCTGCAGTAACAGGGTTCTCAAAATCTCGGTATCATTCATCCCATCTTGTACTTCCTGATTTGAATAATCCAGCAGAATGGGACTCAATGCCTCGAAATGTTGTTGAACTACAGGATAGATTGAATCGCTCGATGCAGTCTGCGGCGCCGGCAGATGAACCGTTGCCGGAAACCAATACCTGCCGGCCACCACGCCAAGAACCACCAATAGGATTGCCGCTGCAGAAAACCAAATCCTGCTGGTCAAAAAGCCGCTGGAGGATGTTGGATTAGCACGCCCCGGACTTTTTGCTGCCTTCTCCTGTAAACGGTCCCAATACCCATCCCAGAAATCATCTGCCAATTTCGGTGCGGGGCGGCCGGCGTCCAATGCCTCGAAAATCTCTATTTGACGATTAAATTCATCCCGGCATTCCCTGCAGCCACCTAGATGCCTCTCGATAAACTCTTGCCGATCCTTCGGCAAATGGCCATGAAAAGAATCCAGGAACAGAGCTCGAACATCGTTGCATTGCTTTCCATTTTGTTTCATTTTCCCACCTCGTTTTTTCCCGGTTGCCGGTAGTTAATCAACGCCTTCCCCATTTTTTTCAAAGCTCTGGAGAAGAGACTTTTCACTGTTCCCTCCGACACACCCAACGTTTGCGCAACATTGCGAACGGATAGCTGCCGGTAATACCTGAGGGCGAACACCGAACGCTCCCGGGAGGTCAAATTATCCAACGACCGCGATATATGAGCTTTCAATTGCCCCGCATCGGTAAAAGCTTCAGGAGTACTCATCATGGGAGATTCCGGCAGTGAAGCCTCCGCAGCCACATACTCAGTCATTTCCTTCCGCTTTTTCTCATACTTGAAGGAATTCTTGCGGGTCTGATCGAGGAACGTGTTGACAGTAATACGGTACAACCATGTAGCCAGAGATGAATCTCCTTTAAAACGGTCGAATGATCGAAACGCTTTCAAAAAAACATCCTGCGAGAGATCCTCGGCATCTTCCTCGGATCCAGTCAGATCAAAGGCCAGATAGAACAGAGGCCTCTTGTGAGCTTCGACAATTTGCCTGAAAGCATCCCCGTCACCGGATTTAGCCCGGTCAATCAGTTGGCGGTCATTCAATAACATTATTCCCATGTACCCTTAGACGATAATCTAACTGCTAAGTTTACAAAAAAAAATCCAAATCGGCAACCACCAATCACCAACCAAAGAACCTATGAGAAACCAAAAAAAACAGATGACACCTTTTATTGAGAACAACAGTTGACATTTCTACTTTTAGTAACTATTATTATAATGAAATGGCGCCTTTAAAAAATCTTATTCATCGTATATATTCACGACACATAACCCTTCTCACCTCACTTTCTCCATCCCCACACATTCCTTCCGGGCTCGTCTCAACGCTACATTTCAACAACAATATCTCCATCGATGCAACAATTTTTATACTTTCGCGCCAAAAGGAGCTTTAAGATGGACTCAACCGGATTTATACTCCCATATGACCAACAATTAAACCGCTCCCCAGATTTCACAGTGAGTGTAGTGAGTGTTCTGGAAAATTCAATAGAATTTTATTTGGAGTATGTGTTTATTATCAAAGGTCTCAATTTCCATCTCTTCATTCGTAACAACAATACAGTACTGGTGGACCAATATTTTGCCACAGAAACGGCGGCCAAAGACGCGTTCCTGGAATATTTCGGCGGCAAAGGGTGGCGTGAAGACCTCATGCCCTCATGGAGCCAATTTTTCGTACCCGACCAATATTGGATCGAGTTCCTGTTGAGCGACTACAAAAATCAAACGGTTACCTTCTAAGTAATTTTCATTCCAGGCGTTTGTCCATCTTGGGCTTCAGCTCGACCGGGCGCGCGAATATTCTCTTCACAATGGAATCCGGAATAACTTCGGATATAGAGCAACCATCAGGCGGCGCGGGATGCGCCCGACAGATCGCCGAAGAAACCGGTAAAGTAATTTAGCGCTCTCATATAGCCACCTAAGGCTAAAATATAGTGTAGCCTCAACCAAAAAAATCACTCAGTGTGATTTATTTTAAATTTTAGGGTTGACATTTCTACAATTTGTTACTATTCTTATAGTATGAAAGTAAACGTTAATTTCACGGATTCTAGGTTGGTCGCAGAAACAAGCGGCGAGGCTGCAAAATGAAGAAAATATATCAGTTTACCCTTGATCTAAGCGTTGAAATTAACGACCAAATACTTGCACAGAAATGTGAAACGGACAAAAAAATAGAGATTCTCCTTAAAGAATTTCTAAAAGATGACAAAGCAGTCATGAGTTTATACAAGCTATGGCTTCTCGGTGATTTAAGAATCGACGAACATTACGATCAAATCAAAGAGAGCCTTCACCCTAAGGATGAAAAAGATATTATTATACCGATCTTAAAAAAATGCCCGGATAATGTAAAGAGTCATTTCACAAAAGTTTTATCCAGTGAAAATGATCTTCAGTTTAAAGAGCTGGAAGATTTTTTCGATCAATTTGAAATGCTTAAATTTGCGAAAGCGTCTTTCCAGGAGCTTAATTAGGAGCGATGTAGATGATTACGTATAATACACTACATCGCGATTCGAGCATTCAGCTAAAACGCATTTGGTTTCACCTCCTTTTTTTATATAGTTTCCTTTACAAAAAACAAGCGCCCCCTGTAAATCCAGGGGGCCCCCTCTCTTTATTTTTTTATAGAAAAATTTTTAATAAAAGCGCACTTGGTTTCACCTCCTTTTTTATATAGTTTCCTTAAAAAAAAAGATAAGCCCCCTGTAAATCCAGGGGGCCCCTCCTTTATTTTCAAATAAGGAATTTCGTTCGGAAAAGAACTATGATCTTCGAACTATAATTTTTTGGTGAGAAACGATTCGAACAGGTAGGATAATTCGCCCAAAGACTCCTGAATGACAATGGTCATAGTCTGGGCATAGACATCGAGCTCCACGATCGCGTTCAGCACGGAATCCGTTTTACTGGCCACCCGCAACCGTTCGGCGAAATACCTGTTTAACAATTGGATACTTTCATATATCTGCCTGAGGCCGTCTAATTTTAAATCCACATTGAATTTATTTTTATTTCTAAAATACTGAGCCAGCATATACATGGACGCGGCCCTGAATATTGTTTCGTCTTCGCTGGCCAGAGGTAGATGAAACCGGGCCATCGGTTTAAAAAAAGCCATAAGAGGACATCCGCTGGTGGCCATAATCACTCCCATCAAGGAGCCCACCGCCCGTTGAACTGTCGTTTGCTGCGCTATCGTCCGTTCCTCGGTAATCACTTCCAGGCGAACCTTGTGATATGAAACAAGCGAACCGAACTTCTTCATCAAGGTAACGAGCTTTTCAGCCGCCGGGCAAAAAAGGTGCCGTTGAACTGAAAGGGGACAATGAGGACATTGTTGAAACCCGAGCCGCGCCCATTCAGGGATATCCTTTGGGCGATCAATCAATAACTCCATGCCTGACGTTTCTATATTTAATTCAAACTCCTCCGTCGTTCCATTGTCAACCTGAAACCGGTATAAAATCTTGTATATGCCCATCTGCCTAAGAAACCACCTATTCTATTATTTCATCTACATGTTCGATTCGTATATTCATTAACCCGTCGTACGTCCAAATTATACATGAAAAGAAAAAATTATTCATCATCTATCCGTCGAATATTGTATTTTTTGATCAAATTAAATAAAGACATCCGGGAAACCTTCAGATAATCGGCGGTTCTAATTTTGTTCCATTCATTTAGGTTTAACGCTTTCAACAATAAATTCCTCTCAAACATCTCCCGCTCGTTCTTTAAACTAAACTCAACCTTTTTGGTCCCGGGGACCTCCACACCCAAATCCGGATAGAAAGTAATGAGACGCCGAACTCGCGATTCCAACTCCCGGACATTCCCGGGCCATTCGAGCCCCTGCCAATATCCGGCCACAGAATGAAATTCCGCTTCGTCCGCAAGGGGAAAATTGTATTTCTCCAGGAAATGGCGAAAGAGGATAGATATATCATCCATCCGCTCACGGAGCGGTGGAACCGAGACAGTCAAGTCCTGGATCCGGTAAAACAGATCCTCTCTAAATTGATTGTCCCTGCACATCTGCCGTAGATCTTTATTTGTGGCGCATATCAGTCTTATATCAATCTTTTTGACACCATTGGCTCCCAACCGGCGAATTTCCCGTTCCTGTAGCGCCCGCAATAGTTTCGCTTGCAACTTCAGAGGTAACTCGCCGATTTCATCCAAAAACAACGTACCGGAATCCGCGTTCTCAATAAGGCCGACACGATTTTCGGATGCTCCCGAGAACGCTCCCTTCATATAACCGAACAACTCCGCTTCCAGAAGATTCTCCGGAATAGCGGCGGCGTTCACCGCGACAAAAGGATTGGCCGCCCTGCGACTGAGTAAGTGGATTCCCTTGGCCACCAACTCCTTCCCGCTACCGCTCTCGCCATTTATCAATACCGCGAAATCGACCTTACTGATCTTCAATATCTGCTGCTTCAACTTTTTAATAGCGAAGGAATCACCGACAATAAACGCCAGCTTTTTTTTGCATTTGTAATCGGTCTCATAAAAGCGGCTCAGTAGAGGAGCGAATTTTCTCAATAGGGTTTCCAGGCCTTCCCTCACATCAAAATGGCGGTATAAATCATCGGCAAACCCCAATACCAACACGCCAAAAAGCCGATCGGACAGTTTCCACAAGAGGACCCTCGTAAACACATATTTGTAAAAAGCGCGTTCCGCACTACGGCAAAGCCTCAGGATATCCTCGTGTTCCAGAGCGAGATGTTCGGCCCGCTGAACCGCGATATCCACTAATTCATCGGTCAAATTATCAAATTCATTCGTATTGAAAAACCTGAACACCGGCTCGCCGCTTTCATAAACAGCCAATTTAACCAGATCGACCCGAATTGTCTTCTTCAACTCCGCGAGAAACGAACGGAAGAAATCGTCCGGTACCCGCCAACGATGGGAATCACCCACCAGATCGGCGCTCTGAAATATATCTTCAAATGAATCTTTTTCGTCCAGGTATTGCTTAATCCGGGCAATCCCAGTCGATAACCGGCGTTTATTTCTGGAAAAAAAATAGTACACCTCGTTAAAAATATCGACCGACTCTCCGTCGATATCCGCCACTCTTTCGACACATTCAAAAAATATATAATAATACTCGTAGTAAAAATAATTTTTAGTATCGTCGCTCAACCGCAATGAACACTCTTTAAGCGCATCCAGGGCGCCCCTGTCGCCGGACAGGCGAATGTACAATACGAACAACTCGAATGTAAGCGTCCTGGCCCGGCACGTCTGGATCTCTTCTAAGATACGCCCATGCCGTCCGTTTAGATTCGCCTTCTGTAAAATGTCCAATATACCGGCGACAACCCCCTGATCGTGAGTAAACCCATCGCGAAAAGCGTCAAGTTCCTTTAGCCAGTAGCGCCGGCCAAGCGAGGCGAGGATTCTCGCTTTCAATAATTCCCCTTCGACAATACAATAATGATTGTTACATTCTCTGAATAATTTCAGAGCCTCCTCGACACCAGTTAGAGCTCGTGTGAAATTGTGCTTCATCGACTCCAGATGGGCGATATTGAAATAGTCCACCCCCGTCGCTTGCACAAGTTTTTTTTCTCGATCAAAACGCAAAACGGATCTATAATATTTTTCGACTTTTCGCCAAGCTCCTTTCCACTTATAGACATCCATCAGGTTCGATTTGGCCAGGTACATGCCGTTTTTATTGCTCAACTCTTTAAAAACCCGCAACGATTTTTTATACCAATACTCAGCCGGGGCAAAATCATCACGGTACACATACAGGTTGCCCAGATCAATGGAAAAATAAGCGGCCAACAAACGAAACCCATAGGACTCGGCTTGAATGCAGATGTTTTGATAAATCCGTTCCGCCCCTTTAGAGTCCCCTTTCTGCCTGAGCAATGTGGCCATCTGGCTTTGAGCGTACAAAAAATCCCGGTCATACTTTTTTTCTTTCAAGTATTGGACGGCGTTGTTCAACGCCAGCTCCGCATCGTCGTATCTACCGCTGTAAATGTATCGCGTGCTCTGTTGGATGCCGGCCAACGTCCGATAGAATATCCCTTTGATTTTTTCACGGAAAAACAATGCCCGTTCATGTTTTGAGATTTTGTCGTAAAATATATAATTCAAATAAAAATATTCATCTTCCAGATGTTCGGGGATATCCCCTTTCAAACTTTGCAAATGTCTGTACATTGCCTGGTGATCCCTGCGGAACTTCAGAATATGAGCCTTTTTTAACGTCAGGGCAACGCTTTTACCACCATCGAGGCCGTCGAATAATTGTTCGATCTTTTCATCGTCTCCATCCCGGAACATGTTTTCTACCGATAATTCCAGCAATTCTTCATCTTCCAGCAAATGACTCCGGTAATGCATCAACACGTAGCCCGAACAATAAAAACGATCAATACGTTCCAATAAGTTTTCCCGTAACAGCCTTTTCAATTCTCGCCAATCACCGGATTCCGCCAGGAAATTCAATCGTAAAGCCAACGAATCATCCATCGCCGTCAATTGCTCAAGAATCGACACTTTATCTTCTTGAGCATTCTCTTCGCTTTGTTGAGAGACATGTCTGTTCAACACGAGATATCCATTGGTTCTCCACAATAATTTTTGATCCGCCAGCGATTCTATGACAGAAGCCGGCAGATTCGGCAAAAAACGACCGATCATTTTCTCATGAACCGGGAAATCCAAATTGGACAATATCTTCAACATTTTTTTTTCTTCCGACTCCGGATCTAATTGCCGACCCACTCTCATTGGAGAGTATGTTTCAATCAAATTAACCGCTTTTTCCCGCAACTCGAGATCACTGCCCTCGATATCGCTCCCCCCCAGCAAGATAATTGAAATACCGCGGCACCCGGAAGCATCCAGGAAATAATTGATAAAATCTCCCGTTTTTTTATCAAGGCCATCAAATATAAAAATAGTTCCTTGAGTGGACGTCCTGTGTCTATACTTTTTGAATTCTGTCGCGAATCCGGAAAAATCATCCGCTTCCCAACATTCTCCCAGCGCAAATACCCGGGACAAATAATGTGCCAATCCCGGAAAATCTCCAGGCGGAAACAGCAAAAGAGAACCTTTCGCCGCGTACAATTGGAAGAGCTGAATCTTGATGATTCTGTCAAGCGCAGAGTGAGAGGTTTTGATTCTTATCCTTAGATTGGGACTGGAATCAGAAAAATTCAATGAATATTGCTGAAAAATTCCCGAAGTAAAATCGCTAAAGCGATAACTATATAAATCAATATCTTCACTCGCTTCACCGGCTTCCGCTTCTTCGAAGCGCTCGACCAATTCACCGGGCAAGCGCACCGTCTCTGTCTCAATGGAAACCGGCAAGATCAATCGACCTTTTTTATCAACATGAAACCGGGAAAAATCAATAAAATCCAACCCGGCATCATGTGCGAACGCGCGGATAACCGTGAATTGCCATAAAACCGAGCGACCGTTCACATCCTTTAAAGATTCTATGGGTTCGTAAATTGAATCTTCCGGGACTTCCACCAGATAGCAGATCTCAAAATTGTTGTGGGTATAAAAAACGATATTATGAAGAAAACTGCAGTAAACGTCGAACAACGTGGCGATTCGTTTCAGATTGGACTGACTGAAAGGAATACGGGAAATGGATATGTTTCTTCCGGTTATCTGTCCCAACCGGCGAACATGATGTGAGAGAAAATCGGGGGAATCACTAAGAAGAGAACTCACCTGAATTTTTTGGATATCTCAAGGTAAAGGCGTTCAATATCACGGTAAGTGGGATTTTCTCTGCGAATTTCCTCTATCATTACCATTGCCGATTGCGCGTCTTCCTTCAGCCGGTATGACAGTACCAGTTCATATTTAATCGCCATATATTCCTCTTGCCGCCTGTCGGGAGTATTGAGAGCTTTCTGAAACCAACTGACGGCATCGTCGAACATCCCCTTTTCCCGGAAGCACATTCCTAAAAGCCCGGCGGAATCAAAAAACTTCACCGCCTGTTTCGCTGAAATCAAGAATTCATGAATGGCCTCTTCAAGCAACCCCATCTCTTTATATGCAATTCCTAAATTGTACCTGGTATCCACATCCTCCTGGCCAATCTTCTCGTCTACCCCTTTCTTGAATTCCTGGAAAATCTCCCGCATATTTTTTTCAATTGTGGAGGTCCGCTGACGTTCAAGTTCTTTTATCCAGAAATCGATACTTTGTATTTCCCCGGATACATTATTTTCAATTTCGAAGTATTCCTCCACATCCAGCAAGAAACTGTCCTCTTCCAATAAATCGTCTTCACTCTCAAGTCCGGGAAACCCCTGTTCCCCCGACCCAGCGAAAGGTGATTCGGCGCCGATTCCGGTATCCTCTTCCATGATACCTTCAATTCCAAGAAAATCAACGCTTGAACTCCCTGCTGAACCAGCGCCACTGTCAGCGAAGCTCTTTTCCGGAACCGATTGAAAAAAATCGCTATCCAACTCGCTGATCGGTACATTTTCCACCGGCCTACGGGAATTGTCATCTTCTATTTCAAATGAGATATTTTCTTCAAAATCCTTGAACGAATTGCCGGAATCGTCAATCGGGTTACCGGAATCAATCTGCATTTCAGCATTGGAATCGGCCATCGGAGGACCTAAATCAATGTGATCCTCCTCGTCAAGCTCAATAGGTTCTAAATCGCCGTTTCCATGATCCGTTTCTTCCTCTAGCACTTCGATGTCGGATTCGTAACTCACCTCGGCGGGAATCCCGGGGATATGCTCCGTATAGGCGCCGGGCTCCAGATCGAATTGGCGACCCTCTTCATCTGAAATCTCAATAAAACTCTTGCTTTCGTAATCGGAGCCCTTCGTTTGTTCGTTGCTGGAACTCTCTTCGATTTCGAAGGAATCATCATCGGCTCCAGGAACGCCGCCCCCTTCCTTTCGTCCCGATTCCACTTGTTGAAGTTGCAATCGCTGCATACGCTCCAGAAGCATTTCATTACCTGGATATCGGGGCTTCAATTCGTCAATCAACCGTTCCGCATCGCCAAAATAAAGG
>CAZBHS010000017.1:31605-56123 GCA_964491915.1 uncultured Clostridia bacterium | reverse complement strand
CGTGGATCGCGGCGGCGGCGGTTTTGCCAGCGCCCATCGCCAAAATAACCGTCGTTAATATAAAAATCCAGTTCGGAGAGATACGAAGTGAAGCTTTTGGAAAAATCTCCCCCCGATTCATCGGGCATCGGCGATACAACGCTTTGATCATCAGAGAGAACAAACACATCGTCCTCGGGCCCGCCGATCGGAGCAAAATCAAGGTCTCTCAGATTTGCATCTCCTCCGATTTCCAGCATCTGCTCTTGAAGTTCTTCATGGTCGAAATCAATGTCGATATTTGTTTTTTCATTGACGTTCATTTCGACCAAACGGGGGTCGTGAGGATTGATTTCAGTCAATTTATCCAACAGGACGTTATATTCCTCCACATTGTTCATCGCTTTGTAGAGGTCCAGTAACCCTACGCCTTCGTCGATCAAATCTTCGATGCGATTGAGCTTCTGGTATATATTATAGAGCCTTAAACGCACTTCTATATTATTGGGAAATGAATCCCGCGTTTTACTCAAGACCGATACGGCCTTATCAAAATCGCCTTCCTCCAGCGCCTCAACGGCAATCCTCAGATTGAATGTAATCAATTCAGCCTTGCGGTTATCATCGATTTCAGCGTTCCTGGCCTCGCCGGCCGCCGCCGCCTCTCCCTTGAGTCTGGCCAATTGTTCCTGGTAGGTAAACGAAGAGTCCGAAAGCTGGATAAGCTCCTCGAGGATTTCCTCCAGGTCCGTTTTCATATCCCTTTCTTCGTAAATGGGAATAAGCGATTCATAGAGAGCGATAAGATTATTCCGCTTCCCGCTGATTTTAAAAATAGAGGCCAGTTTCAACAAAGCCGGGAGATGCGTACTGTTTGACGCAATAATAAAGCGTAATAACGAAGTCGCCTCTTCAAACTTTTCGGCTGCGATAGATTTATCGACCACCGGGAGAAACAATTCGTATGTCTTATCAAACTCTTTCCGTTGCAAGTATACTTTCCCAAGTTTTAAAATCACCTCTTTTTCTTCGGGATCCAGTTCGGTGATTTTTTTGTAAACCTCCTCGGCGTCGTCCAGAAGGTTGTTGCGGAAATAGAGTTCGCCCAGAGACTTTAGTAAATTGATATTGGAAAAGAGTTCATTGCCAAGAGATTTCAATAAATCTATCGCTTTTTGATCATTTTTTTGAGCGGTGTAACAGCTAATTAATTTTTCGATTAGCTTTACATTCTTTGATTTTACTATAATACCGTTCAGTAATTCTTCAGCCCGGGAATAATCCTTTTGATAAATAAGAATATCGGCCGCCGTGATGTATTCGCTGACAGCGTTATCCTCAAGTCCCTCCCGCAAATAATTATCCGCCAGCAACAAACGCATCTTGATATTGTTGCGATCGAACTCCAGGATTTTTTTGTACATATCCAGAGCTCTTTTATGATTTTGTTTCCGTTTGTACTCTTCAGCGAGATCAAGATATATCTGCTTGGCCTCGATGACCAATCCCTGCTTGGTGTACAAATCAGCCAGCTTAAACGAAACTTCTTCGTAATTCGGATCGATACGGGTAATCCGTTTGTACATGGCAATGGCTTTGGCAAAAAAACCCTCTTTCAGATAATAGTCCGCGATCCACTCAAATTGAATGACAGCTCCGGCGACATCACTCTCTTTCAATTCGAGGTCCCCGACAATTCTGCGGACCTCAAGGTCGTC
The DNA here is from genome assembly GCA_964491915.1 of uncultured Clostridia bacterium. GTDB lineage: Bacteria > Acidobacteriota > Aminicenantia > UBA2199 > UBA2199 > JAHELQ01. The sequence continues at coordinate 54,426 of CAZBHS010000017.1, read as the reverse complement.
GGGTTTTATTTCTAAGACTTTTTTATATTCTTTGATGGCCGCCTGTGCTTTTCCCTGCCGAAACAATTTGTTTGCGTGTTTCAACAACACCAGTCTGTTTTCTGCAGCCATATTAAACCTTAAAACTGTTTCTATGATAAACGGTTCTTCCCACTAATGATATCATAGTTTTATGTTTTTTAGTAGGATAGCCTTTATTGCTACAAAAATCATACTTGGGGAACAAATGGTGAAATGATTCCATAAGCCGGTCGCGAAATACCTTGGCAATGATTGAAGCAGCGGCAATCGAAAGGCTGATATTGTCGCCGCCGATGACTCCTTTCCCTGAAATATCAATAAAATCAGCCCTCATACCATCAATTAAAACATAGTCGGGTCTTATTTGCAATCCCCGTATAGCCATTTTCATTGCTTCTCGGGTCGCTTGCAAAATATTTATACGGTCAATTTCATCATTCCAGGCCCAACCGATAGAAAAGGCCCTCGCATGCTTGTATATTTCTTCTGCAAGTCTAATCCGCTTTTTATGTGTCAATTGTTTTGAATCCTTGATTTCATAGTTTAATCTTTCAGGATCCAGTATAACGGCTCCCGCAACAACGGGGCCGAATAACGCTCCTCTACCTACTTCGTCAACACCACAGACGAACGTTCCTTGTTTTTCTTTAATTATCAAGCTCTCTATTTCATAATCACACATTACCTGAGTTCTTTCAGTCTCGCTTTTTTACCGCTCAAGCTCCTCAGGAAATATAGTTTCGCTCTTCTAACCCTGGAATGTCTCTTCACTTCGATCTTTTGAACTAACTTTGAATTCAAGGGGAAAATACGTTCCACGGCAATGCCAAAGGAAGTCTTCCTGACAGTGATAGTCTTCGCGATTCCAGAATTCTTTTTACCGATCACGTAACCTTCGAAAATCTGGATTCTCTCTTTTCCACCTTCAATAACCCTGTAGGATACTCTTACAAGATCACCCGGGCGAATTTCCGGAAGGTCTTTGCGAACGTCAACATACTGATTCAAATCGCCGATGGTGAATGCCTTCGGCCGCTCGACTCCAGTATCTTCTTTTGTTTCAGTCTTATTTTCAGTCTGCCCCTCGGTCTTTTCCGCCGCTAGCTCCTTATTTTCGTTTTCCACCTGGGAAGTCGCTTCATTATCTTTATTCTGAGCATCGGCCTCTTTTTTCTCTAGTTTTTCTTCCGGCATTATTCATCTCCTATAATTGTTGTGTCGAATAAGTTCTCTATTGTACTATGTTTTTGTATTTTTTTCAACATGAAACATATACAAAACATCTATTTAATGGCCGCCTGTTTGACCTAAGGCATTTATTCTGCTATAAAAACCCCATGAGAAAATTTACTTTCTGCTTCATTTTAGCCGTCATTTTATCCTCATTGACAATAGCCGATTCGCAAAACAAATGGGAAATTCAACTTAAAAAATACGCTGCTATTTATTCGCACATCAAAGCGCAGTATCCGGGAGAATTAAATGTCGAAGGAATTGTATTTTCTTCCATACGGGGTATTTTAAAAAAGCTCGACCCCCATTCCTATTTCCTGGATCCTGGAAGTTACCGCTCGATGAATGAAGACCAGAAGGGGAATTATTTTGGAATCGGTACCCGGATCGCCAAATATGAAGACCGATTGACGGTCGCAACCCCTTTAAAAGACACTCCCGCCTACAAATTGGGTATCCGCGCCGGGGATATTATCACGGAAATCGATGGTGAAAAAACCGATAGTATGTCTCTGAACGACGCGATGAAGCGCTTGAGAGGCGCCAATGGAACAGACGTGGTAATAAAGATTGCCCGGGAAGGCTTGAAACAACCGCTGGAATTCAAAATCACCCGCACCGAGATCCCCCTCAACACCATATCCTATTCTATCCAGCTCCCATGGGAACCGGAGATCGGCTACATCAGCATCCGAACATTCGGTAACACCACAGCGTCTGAATTGAAGGAAAAACTAGACCTTTTAACAAGAAAGAAAAAAATAAAAGCATTAATACTTGACCTACGCGGTAACACCGGAGGTTCACTATACGCGGCGGTGGAGGTTTCCGACTTTTTCCTGGAGAAAGACAAACTCATTGTGTCGATAAAAGGCAGAACGGCGCAACAGGAACTGAGAGCGCAAAAAAACTACCAATATGAAGAATTGCCGCTATCAATTCTGATAAACAGGGGAAGCGCCAGCGCATCTGAAATTGTCGCCAGCGCGCTCCAGGACCACCAGGTAGCCAAAATCGTAGGCGTCCGTTCGTGGGGGAAGGGACTGGTGGAAACAGTACGGCCGTTGGCTCTGAATAGCGGACTGGCGTTAACCACCGCCAAATACTACACCCCCAAGAATAAATGCTTGCAACGGGATTTCAGTGAACTTGACGACTACCTTTTTTTCTTTAATCAACAGGACTATGACAACAACCGCGAGATAGAAGGCGGCGTATTACCGGACATCGTAGTCCCGGCGGAGGAGGTCCCGGAAATGATTATCGAATTCCTCTCCAAAGGCATATTTTTTAATTTCTCCAGACATATGATAGATTCTGGCAAAAACATAACGCTTCCATTCAAAGCCGGGAAAAAAATCCTATTACAATTTCAAAACTATTTGGACTCAAAGAAGATAAAATATGATAGAAGGGAATTCGAAAAAAACAGCGAGAAGATAGAATTTCAAATTGAACAAGAAATAGTGACAAACAAATTTTCGGCGGAAGAAGGGCTGAAGTCATTCCTGAAGCAAGATCCGGTAACGGCGAAAGCGGTTGAGACATTAAAGGGAAATATCAAAAATCGGTGACTATGTTGGAAACATCCGGATAAAAAATAATATTGACTTTTTTTTATTTATTTATATAATTGAATCATGATAATCGAGTGTCCAAAGTGTAATGCACAATATAACGTGCCAGAGGGGAAAATACATGGCCGTAAAAAGGTAAAATGCTCGAAATGTCGAAATATCTTCGAAGTAAACAAACCCCAGGAAGATCCTCAAAGCGAAGATTCTGAAAGCAAAAAAGACACTGCAAAAATTATGCAGAGTCAAGTAAGCGATTCCCTTTGGACAAATGAAAATTTAAAATTGCCGTCGGATATCAAATTATCCCTGGCAATCATCAAAGGGGCCCGGGCCGGATATATTTTCAAGTTGGAGAAGCCGTATGTATTGATTGGACGGGGCAAGGTCGATCTAATCATCCCGGACAAAGAGATATCGAGGAAACACCTGGCCATTGAGGTGCGGGGCGAAAAAATATTCTTGCGGGATCTGGGAAGCACGAACGGGACATTTATCAATGACACCCGGGTATCCATCACGGAAATAGCTGATCAGAGCGAATTTCGGGTTGGACAAACTACACTGATGTTAATTTCAACGCCAGTGACAAAAGATTTCGAAAAATAAATTGTGGAAAACAATCAAGCTTCTTATTAATTGCTTCGCTTCAGCAATTATATTCAATTATTTCACCCTGATCCTCATTCTGCTTATAAATCCGCATATATCCATTTCAAACCAGGATTTTTTCCTTTTGTATATCAATTTGTTCGTTTTCTACGGCTCCATCTGGTTTCTTTTTATCGGCGCCAGTTTTCTGATTGTGCAGTTTTTCTCTGAAAAGAAATACCCCATCGGCATCATCACCCCACCCACCATCACCTATTTTCTCTCCTTTACAATATTACTCATCACGATCGTACTCTATTTCAATTATGATTATTATTTCCAATTCCTATCATTCGAAGTGCGGGCGAAATTCATCAAAGTGTTGCTCATCAATCTGGCCCTTATCATCACCGGGATCTTTTTTGTAACGATAAAAAAATTGGACAAACGGTGGATCCAGACTTTTTTTCTGATATTGCTGGCCTATAATGTCCTAACCTCATATTCAGCCATTATCTACACCAACATCCAGGACCGGGCCAAAGTGGTGGCGGAGCCCCAATTCCCCGAAGAGGTCACCCCTAGAAAAATACGCATCGTTATCATGGACGGCCTGTCTTCCAATTTCATATTATCCCTTTCGAGCGAAGAAAAACTTTTGAATTTCAAACACCTGATAAATAACGGTGTGAGAGGAAGGATCTCCACATTCCAACCCAACCTGGATTTGTCTCTTCTGAGCGCCACATTATCCGGTCTGAAGCCCTCCAGCTTCACATGGCACTCGTATTACAGATTCAAAATCTCAACCATCAACCACGAATTCAACATATTCCCACGCTATATATTTTTCAGAAATTCGAGTTATTTCGACATCACATCCTTTTACAAGAAAAAAAACGCTGAAATCCCGGACAACCTCAGCCGATATTACAATGAAAACAATTTCAAAACCCTGCGATTGTTGGACCCGATCTATACCCCCATTTATTCGGAACTTTCGTTGCAGTACAATCCACGTTTCATCCCGCTTTTTTCAGATATCCTCAAGAAAAACGACAGCAAATATGAAATCGTCAAAAAATCATTCTTTTTCGACGACTACATCAAAAACCGGATACCCGAACTCAAGGACAACGATCTGTATTGCTCCATTATAAAACTAAAAGGGCTCGGCACTGTGAGCAAATATTTCTACCAATACGCCCGCAGCCGGATATTCGAAAATATTCCGGAATCGGAAATCAAGCAATATGGCTGGGTCATCGAGAAATATTACGAATACTACGATTCAATCATCGGTAACCTTATCAGTACGACAGGGGACGATGAACTATTGATTATTCTGAGCCTGTTCGAATACGAACCTCTCCCCTATTGGCGGCGTATTCTCGTAAACCTTCTGGGGGACCGGGACCTCTATGTATACAACCCCATCAATTCAAGGGGAACAATCTTCATGTACGAGAAAAACGCGTTAAAAAAAGATTACCCAATGAATGCAATCTCGATCTTCGATATATTCCCCACCCTGTTGTATTACTCCGGCTTCCAATTATCAAAGGATCTTCAAGGAGAAGTGATCCGGGATATCTTCAATGAGGATTTCTTACTCAATAACCCGATCGATATCATTACCAACTCCCGCTAAAAACAAATTTCCATAAAATAATTCGTCCCACTCATATCACGAACGACTCAATTCTGTCACTTTGCGCAATATTCTTGCATGGAAAAATTTGCTCGTCGCTGCGGAGATCATGCCTTGTTCTATCTCCACTTTTGCTAATAAGAGGATAAACTCAAACTGTTGATAAGGCTATAAATTTTATTGTAGCAAAAATATTTTTTTTGCCATACGGTTGAATTATTAAAAAATTGACAAGGAATGCAGATTTCCTTATAATCTTACCCAAGATGCGGAAAGCAGATGAACATGAAATTATAGCCCTGGCAAATTTCGGGGAGCGACTTAAAGAGGCTCGCAAGACAATAGGTCTCAAAGTACCGGAAATGTGCCAGTTGTTGGGAATTCAGACAACCGCCTATTATAAATACGAAGACGGCTCACGCTTCCCCAAACCCGAAATTTTGCTAAAGCTGACCGAGGACCTGGGCATCAGCGTTGATTTCTTAATCAGCGGCCTGGGATCAATGTTCTCGGGAAAAGACGACTACAATGAACCCGGCGGAATCTCGCTACTTTGCGAACCGGGGCAGTTGTATGGAGAGGATTACGAAACACTGAAAGATTTACTCTACCATATGGAGCTGTCTCCTTTGGTAAGATTGGCAGTATTGAAATTTTTCGTGGAATACAAACATGAGAAGAACACCCTCATCAAAAAAGATATAGAAGCATACCGCAAACAAATGAGAAAGAAAAGAAAATCCAACGCCATCAAAATGCCCCTGCCGAGTAAAAGAAAATAGACAAACCCATCCACCGTTTGATCCGCTAGTAAATTGACTGTAAAGACGGATTCATTTATAATCTAACCGATGACATATTATAGAATACGTAAAACATTTTTTCTGATCATTTTTCCGTTGGTATTCCTTTTCTCCTGCACCCATCACATCCAGGTCATTCCTGAAGTTACCCAGGATCTAACATCAGACGAAATTTATACTTTCAGCGACAACGCGCCTATATTCAAATTACTGGAAAACGAATCGCATTTCGTCATAATCAACGGAAGAGGAACAATCAGCAAAGTAGATATATCAAACGGCGAGCTTAAATTCATTTTTCAATTGAAATTCGCTATTCATCCGGACATATACTCCCAGGGCGATATGTTGGTATTGCGCGACCGGCCCGGTAAAAACCTGGTGGCGTTCAATATTAAAGAGATGGTGGTCGTCCGGTCCCTGGAATATTCAGACCCGGGCACATGTATCGGCGTGAATCAAAACTGCATCGTTTGGCGAGCGGATAACAAGGTGATTGTCCATCCGCTCTCCCCGGACAAAACCAACATCGAGATCGACGCCGGCAAAACCAGCGTGTTCGCTTGCCGGATGGCGGGAGATACCATTTACCTTCCCACCACAGACACGCTCTATATCATCGACTCAACCAAATGGGAATACACAAAAAAGAATTTTCCTATCCCCTGTAATTCCGGTATATTGTTGGACAACCGGTTTGTGTACTATGGAACAAAAAACCGCAGTATCGTCAAGTTTGAGCCCGGAAAGAACAAAGTCCAGTGGAAATTCCCCCTGACAAAAAACCTATCCGAAGCCCCGATAAAAATCTCCAACCATATAGTGTGCACGCCTGAAGATCAGAATATCTTTTTCATCTCCCCCTCCGGTACTCTGGATTGGTGGCAAAAGCTCGGCTCGACACGCCTTCTACCTCCTATCGCCATGAAAAATGATGTCGCCATATTCTTGTTCCCCAATGAATCCCCCCAGGTAAAATATTTTAATATCAAGGACCGGCAGACCTATTCCTATAAATTGAAATACCTCATTCATGGAGCCCCCGTCTATTTTGGCCGGGACCTTTTTATCTTAAAGGGTATTAAAGAAGGTAAACAAAAAAAAGTGACCGGCATCACCAAAATCGGGAACCGCTACGAAGTGGATATCAAAACAGACCCGAAACGACTTCTCTCTACCGGGAAATCCATCAAATTCATATTGAAACCCGTCAATTTAATCGAACCGGTCTTTGACGTCAACATTCTGAATTCAAAAAAAGAAAACATTTTCAACAAAAAAATCATCGACGCCGAAAAAGCCCAATTCAACTGGATTCCCGAACGTGAAGGCCAATACGAACTCACCGTGGACACCAAAGGTGAAAGCGGAAAGGAGATTAAATCGACCCAAACTTTTTCGGTCCTGGATATCGACAACATGCTGTTGGACTATTATCTGCAACTTCAACAAGACTGCGACGCCGATATATTCGAATTGAAAAAGAAAGGCAACCATGCGAAGAATCATTGATTTCCTGGAAAAAGAACACCTCACATATACACCGGAAGCAGCGATCCGCCATTACACCACGGTAAAAATCGGCGGGGACGCAGGACTGGCGGTCATTATTCAAAAAAACAACCAGTTACGGACACTCATCCCACAATTGCTGGAGATAAATCAGCCGCATGTTCTTCTGGGCGGCGGCAGTAATGTGATATTTTCCAAAGAAAACTCGAGTCTGGTCCTGTTGATCAATAAGACATCCGACATTTGCATCGCGAACAAAGAGTTGATCAGGGTAAACGGGGGGGTCACCAACCACAATCTCCTCCATTGGTGCAGCCGCAATAACATCGGGGGCCTGGAATTCCTGGCGGGTATTCCCGGTACTCTTGGAGGAGCGGCGGCCGTCAACGCCGGGGCATTTCAAAAATCAATCGCCGACGTATTGGAGAAGGCCACAATCATCAACCGCAAGGGTGAAACAGTGATGGTTGGAAACGATTATTTCCAATTCCACTATCGCAATTCAACATTTAAAACCGGCAACGAATGTATCCTCGACATCTACCTCCACTATGCCCCTCGGGACAATAATGAGATCAAAGAGCAGGTGGCTTCGAAAATCCGTTACCGTAAGGACAACCATCCGAGCTACCATTTGCAGACAGCCGGATGCTTTTTTAAAAATCCGGTGATAAATGGCCGCAAGATCGCCGCCGGCAAACTCATTGAAGACTGCGGGCTCAAAGGATTCAGAAAGAACCGGATGATGGTGTCGCCCCAACACGCGAATTTCTTGATAAACGAAGGGGGAGCCACCTTCGAAGACGCCCTGGCATTTGAACGCCAAATACGCGAGAAAGTTCTGGAGAAACACGGTGTGCCATTGGAACGAGAGGTAATCTATATTTCTCCCGACGGGACTAAATATTGATGGGGAACACAATGCCCAGAGTCATCTTCCTTTTTTTTGATGGGGTCGGCATCGGTCGCGCAGATGAAACCAATCCCTTTTTCACCTCCGCCTCAGAATACCTCCCTTTCTACCGGGACTATCAAACACTCTCGAACAATGGAAATATTCAAATAAAACCGATTGACGCGGTACTGGGAGTCGAAGGCATCCCCACCAGCGCTTCCGGGCAAACCACCCTCTTCACCGGGATCAATATCCCCAAACGTCTAAACCAACACAAAGGAAGTTACCCTGATAAGTTTATGCGCAAAACCATCCTCCACGATAACTTACTGCTGGCGCTGCAGCAGCGTAACTTCAACGCCCGCTTTCTAAACGCCTATCCAGCCCACAGGGAATTGTTCAGTTCGCGGCATATCGCCATACAAGAGGATGGAGAATTTTACTTTTCAGAACAATTTCCCCGCCTATTCCGCCGCCGTATTTCCGTCACATCCTGCATGCTGATATCCACCCTCACGCCCCCATTCGACGAACAGGACATCCGGGAAGAAAATTCCATTTATCAGGACTTCTCAAACAAATCGTTAATCGAGAAGGGATTGGATATACCGGAATTTACTCCGGAAAAAGCGGCGGATATTATTTTCAAAGCATCCCGGACTCATGATTTTTTACTATACGAATTTTTCCAAACCGACATGCATGGTCATAACGCCTCCCATCAAGAGTGTGAACATCTGATCGGCCGCCTCAACCGGCTTGTCGGACGTTTGTTGTCAAGGTTGGACCCGGAAGAGGACACGCTGGTGCTTAGCAGCGACCACGGCAACCTGGAAGACAACACCACCCGGCTCCATACCCACAATCCTGTCCCGCTACTGGTCTGGGGCAGCCGGAGCCGCGAGCTGCGATCGTCCATCGACTCCATCGCGGACGTGACACCGGCATTATTAAATCATTTTAACCAAACATCAAACCGTTGAACACCCAAGGAGAGAGATGATGAAAAGCTTCAGAAAAGAATTATGGTTCGATACCCATAGCAGGCGTCAACTGATCAATATTACACCCGGGGTGGAGGAGTGCTTGCGGGAGAGTGAAATCCAGGAGGGTTTGCTTTTATGCAACGCCATGCACATTACCGCCAGCGTATTTATCAATGACGACGAACCGGGGTTGCACCAGGACTACGAAAAATGGCTGGAGGGATTGGCCCCGGAAAAACCGCACTCTCAATACCGGCATAACACGTACGAAGACAACGCCGACGCCCACCTAAAACGGACCATCATGGGACGCGAAGTCGTGGTGGCCATCAGCGGAGGCAAGCTCGATTTCGGCCCCTGGGAACAAATTTTTTATGGCGAATTCGACGGCAAACGACGTAAGCGGGTTTTGGTCAAAATTATCGGCGAATAAAAAACTCAGAAGATAAATAAGTTGTTAGAAATTAGACTGCCGGACCTTGATCCTGGCAATGACCATCGAACCCGCAAGGATGATTACCCCGCCAACGATCTGAATCAACGTAAAGGTTTCCCCCAACACCAGTCTGCCCAGCGTCGCGGTCAGCACGGGGACCAGCAGCGCGAACATCGCTGCATTCGACGCTCCCTCCGCTTCCAACGCTTTGTAGAACGCCATGATACTGCCGCTGAACGTCAAGCCGTTGGCCATCACCAACAGCAGCACCTTCATGTCGGGAATGGTGGAAAACGAATGCGGAGCCATTATCGGAATCATCATTCCCAAAAAAGTCATTCCGAACAACGCTCGACCGAACGATGTCTCCAGGACCGTCAGGGTTCTAAGCACTTTCTTCCCATACACCTGCATAAATCCAATTAAAAAAACCAAACCCAAAATAATCAGGTCGCCTTTTTGAGGAATGAGGCGCTCGCCTTTGGTGGAGACAAGATAAACCCCGGCAATCATGAAAATCACAACGCCATAAAATCCACGGCACGCCTTTTCCCCCAGAAAAAAATAGGCGAAAAACACCGCGGCCACGGATGATAACGACATAATGAACGAGGCATTGGTGGCGGAGGTGTAAGACAACCCCCAGAGCTTCAATAAAATTCCCACACCGGAAAAAAGCACCCCCAACACGACAAAATGTCGAACGTTGCGGCGAACAACGTGAATGGGATTGTACTTTTGAACAAGTAGCAACAATGTAATCAGAAAAAACCCTGTGGCAATGCGAACGAATGCAAACACCAAACGGTCCACTCCATGGTTGAGTACCGCTTTCTGCAGAATATGCCCCGATGCGATGAGAGATGCGTTCAAAATTAGATAAAATACACTGCGTAGCCTCATAATAAACCAGGTATTTTACACTATATCAACGCAAAGGGAAAGCAAAAATTTCGATACTTGCCAAATAATTAATTTAGGAGTATAATAAAGAATAGCTTGAGACAACAAGATCTTCATTGTGGAGATCTGCAAATAAAGAATCGTATATAATCAGTAAGGATTAAAAATTGATAGAAGAACCTATTAACAGGCTCAGCAAGGAATATATCAATACCCTTCCTATCATCAAATTTCCCGGTAAAGTTGTGATGGTTGATCAGGACGAAGATATAGACAAAGTGGTACAAAAGCTACAAAACGAAACATATGTGGGATTCGATACCGAAAGCCGCCCCTCCTTTACAAAGGGGATCACGTATCCCGTTTCCCTGATCCAAATCGCCACCGACAAAGTGGCTTACCTCTTCCGCTCAAACGGCAATGAGTTTTCGGGATTGTTGTGGAATTTCCTGGCTGACAAAAATATTTTGAAAATTGGAGTAGGTTTAAACGGCGATATGGAAAAGCTGAAACAATTCGACCGGTTTTACCCGGGCAATTTTGTCGATCTTAGTAAACTCGCTTCGGAAAAGGGAATCATTCAGGTTGGAGCCAGGGCGTTAACCGCCAGGTATCTGGGAAAGCGTTTGGTGAAAACTGCGCAACGGACCAATTGGGCTATTCCTTGTTTAACGGAAAAACAAAAAATATATGCCGCCACTGACGCCTGGATCTGTTTGAGGATACACCCTCTCCTTCAAAACGACACGAACATCTACCCGCCGGAAGACAAAGACGACGAACATTCACTGAACGACAACCCCCTTGAACGGGGAGAGGAGAAAAGCCACTTCAGTGGAAAAGTCAAGAATATAAATTAAATATGCGGACATAACTCAATGGTAGAGTGCAAGCTCCCCAAGCTTGTGGTTGCGGGTTTGCGTCCCGTTGCCCGCTATTTAGCCTTTATGCCCCCGCCTTAAAAACAAACCGGGTAATTTCACTTCTAGAGAACAATCGCATCGGCGGCCCCCAATACCCGGTGCCGCTGCTGGTGTAAATATAGGCGCCCTCTTTCTCGAACAGACCGGCATGGTATTTGTAAATGAAATAGACCAAAATATCCATAGGGGGAATCTGTCCGGCGTGAGTATGCCCCGACAACTGCAAACCGGCGCCTAAAGATACAGCCCTCTCAAAGCCGGTGGGCCGGTGATTGAGGACGAGAATCGGTTTTTGAGGGTCACATCCGGCTACCAACGATTCGAGATTAGCCTTCTCCGCGCCAAAACGGCCGGCTTCCCTGTCCTCGACGCCGATGACCTGCAACCAACCATCCACAACTGTCATCTCGTTACGAAGGACCGTTATGTTACTATCCCGGGCGATTTGTAGAAACATGTCGATGCCGGCGAAATACTCATGATTTCCGGTTATAGCGATGGAACCGTGAGTGGAATTAATGTTGAGCAATTGACCGCAAAAATAGCCGTCTTCACAAACATTCCCGTCGATTAAATCTCCGGTGATCACCACCAAATCAGGATGTAATGAATTCACGGTCTCTACGATTTCTTTAATCGCGTTCTTGGACTTGTACTTCTCCAGATGCACATCGGATAATTGAACCACCGAAAATCCCGCTTGCTCCTTCGGCAAATTTTTCAATGGAATGTCGAATTGCCGGACAACAGGCTTGCGCAATCCATTGGCCAACGAATAGGCGGATAGTCCTACAATCAATACAAGCGCTGCGATAGCGAAGCTCCGTGACTGAGAGGGAAAAATCGTCATCATCAGCCACTGCAGCAGAGACACAAAAAAAGCGATGGACAGAATCCCAAGCCAGACATAGGCATAATAATTCAACACATAAATATGGAGACCGCGGCTCAACAAAATACTGGCGTAAAACGACAGGCCTGAAACAATAAAGAAAATTCTGAACCAAAAAACAACTCCTTCCGGCATGTCGAAACCTTTCACAAGAGCCTTATACACAACGTAATGCATCCCGAAATATATAATCGTAACAATCGATAAAAAAACTATAATCATAAAAATCCGTCCCATATCACTCACTCCATGAAGTTTAAAATCAATGGTAACAGCTTTACGTAATTTTTGCAAGATCGGCGAACCTCTCCCCGAAATCCCGATAAAACAATTGACAATATGATTGATGACGATTATATTATTATCGATATAAATTAATTTCGCATTGTTAGCAATGCCTGAGTAGTAAGCAGGAGGCGGTATGACTAATCAGAAAAAAAATAGCCATGGCGGCGGGTCGGTGTTGGGAATCATCCTGATCATCGTCGGCGGACTATGGCTGCTGGACAATATCAATATCATCGACTTTCATTTCAAAAACTGGTGGCCGTTGATCATCATTGCCATCGGTATGGCGGATCTTGTCAATTCCAAAAGAATCACCAATTTCTCCGCCTGGTTTTTTATCGCGCTGGGGGGGATATTTCTCTTGCCCACAAACCACATCATCGAATGGCATGAAATTTGGAAATATTGGCCGATAGCCTTGATCCTCATCGGGCTTTCACTGATATTCAAACGGGAAACATATTATAGCCCCGGTAGAGCCACGGAAATGACCGGAGAGGATACAATCAAAGGCACCGTTATTTTTGGAAACCTGGAAAAAGGCACCAATAGCCAGCAGTTTAGCGGAGGATCATTATCCACTGTTTTCGGCGATACAAGACTCAACCTCAAAGACGCACAGCTCAACGAAAATGGAGCGGTACTGGACGCGTCGGTGATATTCGGTGATATCCTCATCATGATCCCCCAATCCTGGGCATTGGAGATTCGCAGCTCCAATGTGTTGGGCGACTTGAAAAACAAAAGCCGCAATTCACAGGGATCAACGGGAAAACGTCTGATCATCAACGCGCATATCGTATTCGGCGACCTGGAAATCACCAATTAAAAGCGGGCATCCGCGGTCACCGAGTCAACATTGCCCCAATATCCCCTAGATCGAAACAATAAACCCGGTGGCCGTGGCGCTCATTGACCGCCACCACATCCACGTGGACAGTTCTATACCACCGCCCATTCCTTGCATAACCCTAATTTGAATTAGGTCTAATTTAGATTAGACTTATTACGTCAGCTCATCTTAATCGCGCCTCAATTGTGAAATAATAATTATTGGCCCATCCCTATTGACATACCGGGGAATTTTCCTAAAATATCAAGATACTTGTGAGAGAGAAAGGAAAAACCCGGCACTGAACGGTTTGAAGAGGGGATAATCGTTAAAGGCTAACACTCTGAATCCAGTATACTTCCTCAAAGATCCGGTAAGGCGCCGGGGAAAAATATATAGAGGAGGCCAAGAGCATGAAAACGTTATACCGCACCATGTTCTTATTTATCATTGTGGGGATTCTCATCATCGGAAGCGATTTGGTATTGCTATCCGCCGGGACGCCCATGGGTGAGACGGATGAATCCGTTCGCCAATCAACCTTTTACAAAGTTTATTTTGATAAGCAGAAAACCGCGGAGAAGATTGTCATCTCTTTGAATACAGTGGAGTCAAAATACGAAAAAGGATATGTGATTGTAGAAATCCAGAACCAGCGAGAGTATGACCAATTGCTGGCGCTCGGGTTGAAAATCAAGGAAATCCCCGATCCGGTGGCGCCAAAAACCGAAGCCATCAGGGACGCGAGTGAATACCAGGTGGAAGCGATTCCTGGATATTCCTGCTACCGGACAGTGGAGGAAACATTCGCCACCGCGGAATCGATTGCCGCCAATTATCCAACGCTAGCCACATGGACCGATCACGGGGATTCATGGGAAAAAACCAACGGCCTCGGCGGTTACGATATGAAAGTATTGGTTCTCACCAATTCCGCAATCGCGGGACCGAAGCCAAAAATTTTCATGACCGGCGCTATCCACGCTCGGGAGTACGCTACCGCCGAGCTAGTAACCCGGTTGGCGGAAGACCTGGTAGGCAATTACGGCACAGACGCCGACGCCACCTGGATGTTGGATCACCATGAGATCCACATCATGCTCCAGGCCAATCCAGACGGCCGCAAGCAAGCCGAGAGCGGTCTCTCCTGGCGCAAAAACACCAACCAGGACTACTGCACATTCTTTCCCACTTATCGTGGAGCCGATCTGAACAGGAACTTCGAATTCAAATGGGATTGTTGCGGCGGTTCCAGCGATAGTGAATGCGACTCCACCTATCACGGCGCCTACGCCGCGTCCGAACCGGAAACCCAGGCTATACAAGCTTACATTTCATCACAATTCCCCGATCAGAGAGGTCCCAATGACACAGATCCGGCCCCGCTCGACGCCACCGGCGTGTATATCGATGTCCACAGCCACGGCCGGTTGGTATTATGGCCCTGGGGTTGGACGCCCGACCCCTCCCCCAACGCAACGGAACTTCAAACTCTCGGCAGAAAATTCGCCTATTTCAATAACCACACCCCCAAACAAGGTTACGGACTCTATCCCACAGACGGAACCACAACGACATACACTTACGGAGAATTTGGTCTAGCATCCTACACATTCGAATTGGGAACCGAATTTTTCGAGGAATGCCCCTATTTCGAAAGCTCAATCCTACCGGGAAACATGCTGGCGTTGAAATATGGAATCAAAGTCGCCAGAACTCCTTACATGACACCCGCCGGACCCGACGCCATAAGCCCGGCTCTCGACAGCGGTTCGACTCCCACCGGAGTTCCCGCCGGAACGACCGTCACCTTGAGCGCCACCATCAACGACACCCGCTACAACAATACCAACGGCACAGAGCCCAGTCAAAACATCACCGCCGCGGAGTACTACGTCGATGTTCCTCCCTGGATCACGGATCCGGTGCCTGTCCCCATCTCTATGTCAGCGGTGGATGGAACGTTCGACAGCGCCATCGAAGCGGTGGATGCCACCATCGATACCACCGGTTGGGACGAGGGGCAATACATTCTCTTGGTCAGAGGCCAGGACATCGCGGGAAATTGGGGGGCGTTCAGCGCCGTGTTCTTGTATATCAATAACACAGTAGACACAGATCCTCCCACGCCCGATCCTATGACCTGGGCTTCTGCGCCCGCTGCCACCGGGCCGGGCTCCATTATCATGACCGCCTCCACCGCCACAGATCCCAGCGGAGTGGAATATTATTTCGACTGCCTCACCGGCGGCGGCCACGATAGCGACTGGCAAGACAGTCCGGTTTATGAAGACACCGGTCTCTTGCCCGAGACCCAATACACCTATCAGGTCAAAGCCCGCGACAAATCGGTGAATCAGAACGAGACCGGCTGGTCCCCCCAGGAATTCGCCGTCACCGAAGCGCAACCGGAGTGGACGGAACTCACCTATGACGACTTCGAAGCCGGCTGGGGCAACTACAGCGACGGAGGATTCGATTGCAGCTTATATACCTCCACGACTCACGCCCACCAAGGAAAAAACGCCGCCGATATCCAGGACAATAGCGGAACAGGCTCATCCTTCTACTACACTAATGGAGTGGACGTTGACACACCGGGCTACATTCAGTTGAAAATCGAATTCTGGTTCAAAACCATATCAATGGAAAGCGGCGAGGACTTCTGGGTTCAATACCATGATGGAACCACCTGGCATACCGTGGCAAGTTATGTCTCCGGTACGGATTTCAACAACGATACGTTTTACAATAAAACAGTTTATATTGACGAAAGCAGCTACACCTTCCCGTCCGGCATGAAAATAAGGTTCATGTGCGACGCCAGCGGGAATCGTGATGATGTCTACATCGACGAGATTAGAGTCTCGGCTAAATAAACAGAAAGAATAGTTCAATCAAGGCAACTCCCGGCGGTCGAACCTATGCCGGGAGTTGTTTTATCGGAGATTTTTATTGACATTTGGTTTAAATTGTAATACAAAGTATTTTTAGAAAACTTTTAATTGTTAAAAAAAATGACAAAACCAAACAAAAAAACGCTCAAAATTTACCTGGCCTCCGATCATGCGGCATATGAAATGAAGGAAGAGGTGAAGAAACATTTATTAGCTCAGCAATACCAGGTGGCCGACATGGGAGCCGACTCCCTCGAATCGGTTAACTGGGCTGAGTATGGGGCGAAAGCCGCCGAAAAAGTCTCGAACGATCCGGAAAACAGCCGGGGGATTATTATCTGCGGATCGGGCATCGGTATGTCCATTGTGTCCAATAAATTCAAAAATGTCAGAGCGGCCCTTTGCAACGATGAATACGCCGCGGAAATGTCACGCAAACACAATAACTCGAATGTCCTGAATTTCGGGGCCCGCGTCGTGGACAAACCCACCGCGTTGAAGATTGTGGACATCTGGCTCGACACCGAATTTGAAGGCGGACGTCACCAATTGAGGCTGGACTATTTACACCAGGTTGTGGAGAAAAATAATTTTAAATAATTAAATAAAGGAGTTGATATGTTAGAAAAAGACTTAATGCAATTAGATCCCGAAATAGCCGAAGTCGTATTGAACGAAACCAGGAGACAGAACGAAAACCTGGAGCTGATAGCCTCGGAAAATTTTGTCCCCAACGGCATCATGGAGGCGATGGGTTCAGTATTAACCAATAAATATGCCGAAGGATATCCCAAGAAGAGATATTACGGCGGTTGCGAATTTGTCGATGTGGCGGAAAAACTGGCCACCACCAGAGCGAAAGAATTGTTCGGCGCCGATTACGCCAATGTCCAGCCCCACTCCGGCACCCAGGCAAACATGGGTGTGTATATGACGGTCCTCGAGCCCGGCGACACCATGTTCGGCATGGACCTCTCCCACGGCGGCCACCTCTCCCACGGCCATCCTCTGAATTTCACCGGCAAACTCTACAACGTCGTGTTTTACGGAGTCAAAAAAGAAACCGAAACCATCGATTACGACGCGCTCCAGAAGTTGGCGTTGGAACACAAACCCAAACTCATCATGTGCGGCGCCTCCGCATACCCCCGTTTCATCGATTTCGCCAAATTCCGTGAAGTGGCGGACAGCGTGGGAGCCATTCTGGTGGTTGACATGGCCCACATCGCCGGTCTGGTGGCGGCGGGCGTTCATCCATCCCCGGTCCCCTATGCTGATTTCGTCACCTCCACCACCCATAAAACACTGCGCGGTCCCAGAGGGGGCATGATTCTTTCTAAGAAAAAATACTTGAAAGAATTGAAAAAATCCGTATTCCCCGGCATCCAGGGCGGTCCATTGGAACACGTAATCGCGGCGAAGGCCGTCTGCTTCAAACTGGCAATGGAAGACGCATTCAAGGTTTACCAGAAACAGACCATCAAAAACGCCTCAGTCCTGGCGGATGAATTAAAAAATCAGGGCTTGCGGATTGTCTCCGGTGGAACGGACAACCACTTGATGCTGGTGGACGTGACTCCCCTCGGCATCACCGGTAAAGACGCTGAACAGGCATTGGACAAAGCCGGTATCACAGTCAATAAAAACACCATCCCCTTTGATCAGAATCCGCCGCTCATCAGCTCGGGAATCCGCATCGGCACCCCTTCCGTCACCACCCGCGGTATGAAAGATGACAACATGAAGGATATCGCCGAAGTGATCATCGATGCGTTGAAGCATACCACAGACGAGGCGAAACTCGAATCCATCAAAGCGAAAGTAAAAGAAATTACCAGCGCCTTCCCCATCTACACCGACATTATCGAAAAATACACAAAGTAAAAATATAACAAATCAAGGGCCGCTTTGAATATAATTAAAGCGGCCTTTTTTTTCGGGATTACAAGCGAGCCAGCACTCCGGTCATATCATTAAATTCATCGATCAATCCGTCCCACGTTTCCGGCTGCTTAAAAATACGCGACCAGATGTCCCGGTCGTACCATAATTGATCAAGATCTTCCACATCTTTATCCTGTTGCTCCCGCCAGGTAAAATACTTGAGGTTATGAACCGTCTTTTTGTCCTGATAGGTCAACTCTTTCATATTGTCGGTGGCGGTTCCGTACAGACATTTTTCCAAATCCTTGACCGCCTGTATTTCCGTGTATTCACCACGCTCCTCTTTCAATTCAAGGATGCGGGAACGGTACATATCCGCTGAATCGGTAAACACCGTTATAATGACATCATCTTCGGTCAACTCAAAATATTTCGCGGTTTTGACGGCGGACAGGAGGTTGGCGATCGACGATACTCCCATAATATCAAGGCGGTCGATATAGTCTTGGTCAAGTCCGAGAGAGGCCAAATATTTTTTGCCTTCGGGTTCGTTGAACAAACGCAAGAGTCTCATACAATCTTCATCATCGATCGCTGTCACTATATCGGTGTTCTTTACATTGTGCACCCAGGGTACATGCTTGTCGCCGATGCCCTCGATCCGGTGCCCTCCGAATCCATTGCGCAGCATTGTGGGACATTGAAGCGCTTCCGACGCCACCACATTGATGTGGGGATGCTGTGCCCGCAAAAAATCGCCGGCGGCGATAGTCCCCGCCGAACCGGTGGCGGATACGAACGCCGCCAATTGGCTGTCGCCGTCATTTAACAAATCAAAAACCTCTTGAATCGCTGAACCGGTGACATTGTAATGCCATGCGGGATTTCCGAATTCATCGAATTGGTTGAAAATAATACAATCGGGCCGTGTCCTCCGGATTTCCCAGCACTTGTCGTATATCTCCTTGACATTGGATTCGCACCCGGGAGTTTTTATTACTTCTGCCCCGATATCCTCCAGCCAGGTAAACCGTTCCCGGCTCATCTCCTCCGGCAAGATCGCCACTGCGGCACACCCCATGAGGTAGGAATCGAACGCTCCACCGCGGCAATAGTTCCCCGTAGAGGGCCACACCGCCTTGTGGTACGTGGGATCGAATCCGCCGGTGATAATACGGGGGGCCAAACAACCATACGCGGCTCCCACCTTATGGGCCCCGGTAGGAAAATATTTCCCGAGCAAAGCGACAACCCGGGCCTTGATACCGGTGAGCTGTCGGGGAATTTCCATAAAATTGACATCCCCATACAATCCGCCGGTGTCCTTTGGTTCGTTTTTCCATGTGATACGGAAGAGGTTGAGGGGATGATGATCCCACAGTCCAATAGTCTTCAGCTTGTCTTTAATTTTGTTCGGTATCAGCTCCGGATTTTTCATCTGGGCAAATGTCGGTAGAATAATCTCCTTTTCCTTGAATCTCTTTACTGTTTTTTCTAAAACATCCCGGTTTACCACCTGATCGATGATGGGAATCATGGTCACTCCTAAACTAATTAATTTGGAACATGCATAAAAAGAGATTATACGTCATTCCATGCCGCCGGTAAAGATAAAGAATTTAAAATATTACCCGGATTGATTTTTTATTGGCCGTGATATATCATATACCAGTACAACCAGCGATCAAAGGAGTATACTATGTTTGACAAAAACGTGTACGCAGAACGAAGGAATAAACTCAAGCAGAGGATGCGGTCCGGTCTCCTATTGTTTTTAGGAAACAATGAAAGCCCAATGAACTACCCGGACAATACCTACCATTTCCGCCAGGACAGTACATTTCTGTATTATTTCGGTCTGGATTACCCGGGACTGGCGGCCATCATCGACGTGGACGAAGATCGCGATATCGTATTCGGCAATGACTTGACCGTGGACGAGATTGTCTGGATGGGCACCCAACCCTCCTTGAAAGAGAGGGCCCTCGCCGCCGGAATCACAGACACCCGGCCAATGGCGGACATGGAGAAAATGCTGGCAAGCTCCAATAAAGCCGGCAAGACGATCCATTTCCTGCCCCCCTACCGCCATCGCAATATTCTCGAGCTCCACAGATTGCTGGACATCGCGCCGGGAGAGATCCCATCACAGACTTCCATCGATTTTGTCAGGGCCGTTGTGGACCAGCGCAACTTCAAAGGCCCGGAGGAGATCGAAGAGATAGAAAAAGCGGTCAATATCACCGTGGACATGCATTTGGCGGCGATGCGCATGATCAAACCCGGCATTACCGAAGCGCACGTGGCCGCGGCGGTGACCGAAGTGGCGCTAGCTGCCGGCGGCAATGTCTCGTTTCCGGTGATCGCCACCATCAACGGCCAAACGCTGCACAATCACTTCCACGGCAATACTCTAAAAGAAGGCGATCTCTTCCTCCTGGACGCCGGGGCCGAGACGCCGACGCGTTACGCCGGCGACATGTCCAGCACCATCCCGGTGGACCAAACATTCACGGAGCGACAAAAAGAGATCTACACCATCGCCTACAACGCCCATATGGAAGCAGTCAATCTTCTAAAACCCGGCCGCAAATTCAAAGAGATCCATCTAGCGGCATGCCGGGTGATCGCTCAAGGGATGAAAGATCTGGGATTTATGACCGGCGATGTAGACGAAGCGGTGGCCGCCGGCGCCCACGCGTTATTTTTCCCCTGCGGCCTCGGGCATATGATGGGTCTGGATGTTCATGACATGGAAGATCTGGGGGAAATTTACGTCGGTTACGACGGTCAAGCCAAGAGCGCCCAATTCGGGTTGAAATCATTGCGCCTGGCGCGACCGCTCGCACCGGGCTTCGTACTCACCATCGAGCCGGGCATCTACTTCATCCCGGAATTGATCGATCTCTGGAAACAGGAGAAACGCTTGTCCCAATTTATCAATTATGATAAAGTGGAAACCTACAAAGACTTTGGTGGTATCAGGAACGAAGAGGACTTCGTGATCACTGAGAATGGTTACCGGTTGTTGGGTAAACCCCTTCCCAAAAGCATCCGGGACGTGGAGACCGAAAAAGCCAGAACCCTGGTGTACCACCCCGAGGAGGAAAGATGAAGCGTAGACTCGCACTCATTATCGTATTGATCGCCGGTTTGTTAGCCCCACTGGTATTGAGGGGACAGGCGCCCACCGACGACCCAACAATCTTGACATTGGATAAAATATACAATTCCCGTGAGTTCGCCTCCGAGCGGTTTGGACCCGCCCGTTGGCATCCGCGGCTCTCCGGCTACACCACATTGGAGCAGTCCAAAACCACTGAAAGCGGACGGGACATCGTGCTCTACTCCCCAAATTCCAGCAAACGGACCGTATTGGTGGACGCGAAGCTCCTGGTGCCGGCAGGCAAAGAAGAAGCCCTGGATATCGAAGACTACAGTTGGTCAAAGGACGGGAAGATGGTGATGATTTTCACCAATTCCCAACGGGTGTGGCGGCAAAACACCCGCGGCGATTATTGGATTCTCGACCTCACCACCAAAAATCTCTGGCAATTGGGCGGGGACGCGCCCGAGTCATCCCTCATGTTCGCCAAATTCTCCCCCGACAGCGGCAAGGTCGCCTACGTCAGCCAGCGCAACCTCTATGTCCAGTCATTAAAAGACCGCGCCGTCACCCAATTGACAACCGACGGCTCCGGCACCATCATCAACGGCACCTCTGATTGGGTCCACGAAGAAGAATTCTTTTTGCGGGACTGCTTCCGCTGGAGTCCCGATAGCCTCTGGATCGCCTATTGGCAATTCGATAGCGAAGGGGTGAGGGATTTTCAAATGATTAACAACACCGATGAATTGTACTCCAGGACGATCCCCATCCAATACCCCAAAGCCGGCGAAACCAACTCCGCCACAAAAATCGGAGTGGTGAGCCACCAAGGCGGCGCCACCACCTGGTTCACCCCTGACGGCGACCCTCGCGACCATTACATCCCCCGCATGGATTGGGCCGGTAACTCCGATCAGATCATCATCCAACGCATGAACCGCAGCCAGAACACCAACACAGTCATGTTGGGGGATATCACCTCCGGCGCCCTGACGCCGATCATGACCGAAAAAGACGATGCCTGGCTCGATATCAACGACACCTTGCTCTGGGTCAAAAAAGGGAAATACTTCACCTGGCTCAGCGAGAGAAGCGGTTGGCGGCACTTATATCTAGTGAGCCGCGACGGCAAAACCCTCCGCCCGGTCACAAAAGGCGCCTTCGATATCATCCGGGTCATCAAAATCGATCCCAAGAGGGGACAGGTCTACTTCACCGCGTCGCCGGACAATCCTACCCAGAGCTATCTCTACAAGGCAAACCTATTCGGCTCCAGCAAAATCCAACGCATCACCCCCATCAATCAACCGGGGACTCACAATTATCGCATTTCCAGCGATTCCCGCTGGGCCTTCCACACCTATTCCACCTTCGAAACCCCCACAGTGAGC
>CAZBHS010000017.1:0-31595 GCA_964491915.1 uncultured Clostridia bacterium | reverse complement strand
GTTCATGAAAACTGAGGATATTCTGAAATGGAAGGGATTTTCAATTTTTGCTTTCAGTGAGCGAGCTCATCCGCTTGAGAGGCCACAAAAAAATTAGAAGCCTGATTGCCAATAAAACATTGAAGGAAAAAGTGAACGCCATCGCCAAACAACCGGTGGAATTCTTCCGGGTTCCCATACCCGAAGGCGTAGATTTAGATGCCTGGTGCCTCAAACCGCCGGACTTCGATCCGCAGAAAAAATATCCATTGTTGATTTACGTGTACGGCGAGCCATGGTCGATGACGGTCCGGGACCGTTGGGGCGGCAACACGTATCTCTGGCATCTGTTTCTGGCCCAAAAAGGCTATGTGGTGGTCAGCGTCGATAACAGAGGCACTCCGTCCCCCCGGGGCCGCGAATTCAGAAAATGTATCTACGGCAAAGTGGGCATCCTGAACTCCCAGGACCAGGCCAACGCCGTCAGAGAAATAGTGAAACAGCGAACCTATCTCGACCCTGAGCGGGTGGCGGTTTGGGGATGGAGCGCCGGCGGAACCATGACCCTGAACGCCATGTTCCGCTATCCGGACCTCTACAAAACCGGCATGGCCATCGCCCCGGTGGCGGACCAGAAATACTACGACACCATCTACCAGGAACGCTACCAGGGACATCCCAAGGACAACCCCGAAGGCTACATCCAGGGCTCTCCCATCACCCACGCTCAAAATTTGAAGGGCAATCTCCTGGTGATTCACGGCACCGGAGACGACAATGTTCATTACCAAAACACAGAAGCCCTCGTCAACAAACTCATCGAACACAACAAAACCTTCGACATGATGGCCTACCCCAACCGCTCCCACGGCATCTACGAAGGCCAAAACACCACCCTCCACCTCTTCAACCTCCTCTATCGCTACCTCACCACCCACACCCCCCCGAATCCGCAATCATAACCTGCAAATAAACCGCCGGTGGGAACTTATCCCACCGGCCCCATCTCCCGATTCCCCCGGGTCGATCTTGCCTTTTACCTTAATTTGTACTAGTATAAAGAGATGAAATCTTTTGCTTTCCCCAAACTTTTGATTATCTTTACTGTAGTCCCATTGATTGAGTTGATGGTCCTCATCAAGGCGGGCGAGGCCTTAGGGACGATTCCCACCATCGCCATTGTCGTGTGCACCGGCATTTTAGGCGCCGCGTTCTCGAGATCTCAAGGACTGAGTGTTTTTCAGAAGATAAAAATGACTCTCCAAACCGGACAACTCCCCGGAAGCGAGTTGATTCAGGGATTGCTGATATTGGTGGGCGGAGTTATGCTGGTAACACCGGGTTTTATCACCGACCTGACAGGCTTTGTGTTGATTTTACCCTCGTCCCGAAAATTTATCGCGAACATTGCCATGGCCTATATGAAGAGCAAAATCGCTTCCGGTAAATGGACGTTTCAGCAACAGCACGGCGGCCCATTTTACGATGAGGACCTGCTATTCAACGATGACAATGATGACGACCCCCGCGAAATCATGCAATAGTCTCTTATAAATAAGCTAGCGGTTTAAATAGTTCCTGAAATCCTCTAGAGTATTCAGATTAAAATACCACCCCGAAGTGAGCATCGGAATATATTTTACCGTGGCAAGGGGGAAGAGTTTGATAATCTGCCGGGTTCCCTGATTGAGTAAAGTCTCGATGGGGTGGATTAGTTGTTTGTGATAAAACGCGAGCAGCGGCTCGTACTTTGAAGCCCCGGATACCGGCACCACAATGTCATAAGAGCGGACAGCGGGGAGCATTGACTCTAAAAAATGGATGTCGATCTCGGGAATATCACAGGCGATGACAAAATTATAAGGGGTTCGCGATGCTTTGAGACCGGTGAGGATCCCCATCAACGGTCCCTGACCAGATGATTGGTCAACGGCAATCCTATACGGCAAAAAATCCAGAGTCTGCCCTGCTCTGGCGCTGATCACAATATCGGCGAAGTAGGGCTCCAATTGGGAGGCCACACTCTCGATCAAGCGTTTGCCATTTACCGGCAAGAGAGCCTTGTCTTTTTTCATCCGGCTCGATTGCCCCCCCGCCAATATGATCGCGCTGATGTCCGTTTGCCTATCCATCCATTCAATCCATCGGCGTATAAATGTTAAACCGTTGCCCCCGCAAAAAGCCGATAATGGTCATGTTGAACTGCGAAGCCCGCTCGAGCGCCATCGACGTGGGCGCCGAATGAGATACAATCGTAGGCACCCCGGCGTAAAAACATTTTTTTGTGATTTCCCCGGACACTCTCCCACTGGTCAGCAAAAAATAATCCCCCAACTCCACTTCCTTCAGAAGCGCCTTGCCGATGGTTTTGTCGAGGGCATTGTGCCGGCCGATATCCTCGGTGAAAAAGAGAACCTCCTTCCCATCCGAAATGGCCGCCGAATGAACGCCCCCGGTTTGTTGGAACACCACAGACTGCTTGTTGAACTCCTGGAACAATGCCGGAAGCGATGGTAAATTCGGGATTAATTTTGAAGGAAACGGCGACCTGTCCTTCAATGATTCGAGCATCGCCAGACCAGTGCTGGCGGTAGGCAAGCTGCGCTTCACCGGTTTCATTTCCTCCAGCTCCACATGGATTCTTCCATCATCGATTCGCAAATCCTTTAAATCCGAGAGCCGGTCGATAAGCCCGGAAGTAATAAGATAACCAATAGTAAAAGCCTCGACCTCCTCAGGCGCCATCGCAATAAAGAGCCTGTCCCCTCCGTTAACCACCAATTCCATATTCCGTTCCACAACCACCGAGTCTAAAACTCCGGCCAACGCTCCATTCTGAAATCGCTGAATATTGATCTCTTTCTTCATCATACGCTTTATTATAACTTAAAACCTTCCGCCGTTAAAGTCGAACGACAAAAAGTACTTTCATAAATAAAAAAGTAGCAAACTTCTTTACTTTTCACTTTTCCTTCGCTATAATTATAACGCTCGATACAGTTAATGTATATCATATGATATATATTTTTAATTTTTGGGACAAAGGTGAGCAAAGAATGAAACAGACATTCGACCGAAGAGAATTTATTAAGATCTCAGGAATGGGACTGGGCGGTCTCGCCGTCGGAGGCGGACTGCTTGGTTACGCGTCAGCCTCTTCACCACAGGGGCGCCCCGCCTCGAACGGCACGATATCCAGGACTCCCACCTATTGCGAAATGTGCACATTTAAATGTGCTGGTTGGGTTTATACATTGGATGGGAAACCCTGGAAAATCACGGGGAATGACATCGATCAACACTCATACGGCAGATTGTGCACCAAAGGTTCGGCGGGAATCGGCGCTTACAATGACCCCGACCGGCTAAAGACGCCCCTCATTCGCACTGAGGAACGGGGCAAACAGGTATTCAAAGAGGCCACCTGGGACGAGGCCTTCACATACATCGCAAAAAAGCTCGAGAAAATCGCTAAAGAACATGGTCCCGAGAGCGTGGCGCTCTTTACCCACGGGTCCGGCGGCAGTTTTTTCAAAACATTGCTGAAAGCCTATGGATCCGCCAATATCACCGCCCCTTCGTACGCAAATTGCCGCGGCCCAAGGGAAGAAGCGTATCTGCTGACCTATGGGGAGGCCATCAATTCGCCGGAACGAACAGATATGAAGAACTCGAAGTGCATTGTACTATTAGGCTCCCACATCGGTGAAAACACCCATAGCGCGCAGGTCAACGAGTTTGCCCAGGCGATCCGCAACGGCGCGTCCATCATTACAGTGGATCCCCGCTTTTCCGTGGCCGCCGGCAAATCGAACTATTGGTTGCCCATCAAACCGGGGACAGACATGGCGCTCCTATTGTCATGGATCCATATCATCATCGAGGAAAACCTCTATGATAAAGATTATATAGAGAAATACTCCACCGGCTTCGACAAATTGAAGCAGGCGGTCAAGACATACACTCCCGAATGGGCTTACCCAATCACCTCCATCAAACCGGACCTCATTCGTGAAACCGCCCGGGAAATGGCGAAAAACGCGCCCGCCACATTGATTCATCCCGGCCGTCACGTGGTCTGGTATGGCGACGACACTCAGCGGGTCAGGGCCGGAGCGATTCTTAACGCATTGCTGGGCAGTTGGGGCCGCAAAGGTGGTTTTTACATTCCAGCCGAGGCCGAAGTACCGGCCTACCCCATTCCCACCCCCCCCAAACCCAAACTCGCCTGGCGCGTCGCGTTCCCCGGCAAATTTGAGCTCGCCAATCTCGCACTCTCGTCGGGAATTTGCGACGCCACCATCCCCACCGAAGGCAGGGATTACAACATCAAAGGCTGGTTGGTATACGGAACCAATTTGATTCACACTCTCCCAGACCCCCAAAAGACGATCAAGGCTATTCAGAATCTCGATCTACTAGTGGCAATCGATATACTGCCGGCGGAAATCACCGGCTGGGCCGATGTGGTATTGCCGGAGTGCACCTACCTGGAACGCTACGACGATATCCGCGTCTCCCCTGGACGGGAGCCTCAGATCGCGCTGCGGATGCCGGCATTCAAACCCAAATACAATAGCAAACCCGCCTGGTGGATGGCCAAAAACCTGGCGAACAAAATGGGCTTGGGAAACTACTTCCCCTGGAAAAACATCGAAGACTATCTGGACGTTCGTTTAAATAAAGTGGGCAGTTCATTGGCGGAAATGCAAAAACTTGGGGTCAAAAACCTCGAGAAGCAGACCCTCAATTATTTCGAGCCCGGTGAAGCTATTGAATTCCCAACCGACAGCGGGAAAATCGAATTATATTCCCAAACCCTCGAGAACTACGGTCATGACCCCATCCCCCGGTTCACCCACCATGAAGAACCGCCGGATGGTTTTTATCGCCTACTCTACGGCCGCTCTCCGTCTCATTCTTTCGGACGAACAACCAACAATCCCCTGCTAACTCAATTGGTCCCGGAGAACGAGGTCTGGATCCACACCGACATCGCCAAAGAATGGGGCATCAAAAATGGACAATACATCAAATTGGTGAACGAGGACAACACCTCCAGCAACAAGGTCCGGGCCAAAGTCACCGAACGGGTACGGCCCGACATTGTGTTCATGGTCCATGGCTTCGGTCATAACCAGAAAAAGATGAAACGCTCGTTCAAGAAAGGAGCCAGCGTCACCCATCTGGTTTCCAAAACAAAGACCGACCCCATTATGGGCGGTATCGGCATTCGCGGCAATTTCGTCACCTTCGAGGTCTAGGAGATACCAATGAAACAGAAAAAGAAAAAATATGTGATGGTCATCGACACCAAAACCTGCGTCGGCTGCGGAGCCTGCGTTATGGCTTGCAAAACCGAGAATCAGGTACCTGAAGGTTTGCACCGGGTGTGGGTCACCGAAGAGGTATCGGGCAAACTTCCCAACCTGCAAATGGAAATCCGTTCGGAGCGCTGCAACCATTGTTCCAACGCCCCCTGCGTCGCCAATTGCCCCACCGGAGCCAGCCACGTCACGGCCGACAGCAATATCGTGACCGTGGATCCGGGTAAATGCACCGGTTGCAAAGCCTGCATGGCCTCCTGTCCTTACAGCGCCCGCTTTGTCATGCCCGAAGGGTATGTGAGCAAGTGCTCGTTTTGCCACCACCGGGTGGAAAAAGGGTTGGCCCCCGCGTGCGCGTCGGTTTGCCCCACCCACTCCATCGTGTTTGGCGATATGAACGATCCTAACAGTGAGGTTTCGACTTTGATCAAAAGCCGGAAAAACAAACGGTTGGTCCCCCAGGCGGGGACAGACCCCAACATCTATTACCTGGTGTGACGAAGAGGTGGATATGAATGAAATAACAATTACAACAAACAAAATTGCCCACAGCGCCGGCGGCGCAATCCATGTCTGGGGCTGGGAAGTACCGGTCTATCTGTTCCTGGGCGGACTGACAGCCGGCATCCTGATCCTCGCCGCTGTCATGATTCTGAAAAACAAAGGCAAAGAGTACAATGTCGCCACCAATAAAATCGTCTTGCTGGCGCCGGTGTTTCTCAGTTTGGGCATGCTGGCCCTGTTTTTGGACCTGGAGCACAAGCTCTATGTATGGCGATTCTACACAGCCTTCAATATCACCTCCCCCATGTCCTGGGGCTCGTGGATTTTGTTGCTGGTATACCCACTGAGTTTTTTATTGATTTTAGCGACGTTCAGGCAAGGATTTCCCACTGTCTATTCCAGCATCGAATCATTCATCGGCAAACAAAAACGATTGGCCAAACATGTGGACAAATTCCGCCGACTATTTGAACTGAGCGAAAAACACAGCCGCTTGATCGCCAAAATCACAATCCCGGTGGCAATCTTGCTGGGCATTTATACAGGCATCCTTCTCAGCGCCCTGGGCGCCCGTCCCTTTTGGAATTCCTCCATCATGGGGCCGATATTTTTAGTGTCCGGAGTTTCCACAGCCGCGGCCCTGGTAATTCTCCTGTCCCCCAAGCATCAGGAAATCCGTTTTTTCACTCGCATCGACCTGGGACTCATCGGAGTGGAAGCCGTTCTGCTGATATTGTTCATTATCGGCATGGCCACATCATCCACTCAACACCAAAACGCGTTGGAGTTGATCCTGGGAGGTCCTCTGACCGCTACGTTCTGGGCGCTCATCATGGGGATGGGCTTATTGTTACCGGCATTTTTGGAAATGATGGAATTGAAAGGCAAACAGATCCCCTCGTTCATCGGAGCGGGTTTTGTATTAGTGGGAGGATTGCTTCTGAGATTTATTATCGTCGAAGCGGGCCAGTTATCGTCCTGGCTCCCTTATTAATAGGAGGTAAAACGAAACATGGAGAATAAGATGAAAGCAAAAAAATATTGGTCCCCATATCTCGCCGGTGTCGGATTGGGAATCGTGCTGTTGGCGGCATTTTTTATCACCGGCCACGGATTGGGAGCGTCCGGCGCCCTCATGCGCTCGGTTGTGGCCGCTGAAAAAGTAATCGCTCCCGAACATGTGAGCCAAAACCAATACCTGTCGAAATATAGCGGCGGCGAAGAAAGCCCTCTGAAAGACTGGTATGTATTCGAATTATTAGGCGTCCTGGTCGGCGGCCTGCTGTCCGGCGCTTTGGCCGGAAGGGTCAAAAAAGAGACCAATCGCGGACCGCGCTTTACCGACAAGAAACGCTGGATGTTCGCCATGGCGGGCGGAGTCCTGTTCGGCTTCGGCGCCCGTTTGGCCAGAGGTTGTACCAGCGGAGTGGCGCTGTCCGGCGGGGCGGTTTTATCTGTGGGAGCATGGGTGACCATGATGGCGATTTTCGCGTCAGCTTACGGATTGGCCTATTTCTTCCGGAAACAATGGATTTAGGAGAGACATCATGTTTGCACCATTAGAAATATTTTCAAGTTTTAAGCAAGAGCTGAGCCTCTTGATCGCGTTTGTCATTGGAATCGGTTTCGGTTTTTTCCTGGAGCGCGCCGGATTCGGAAATTCCAGGGTATTGGCATTACAATTTTATTTTCGCGACATGACCGTGTTTA
Organism: uncultured Clostridia bacterium; assembly: GCA_964491915.1. GTDB lineage: Bacteria > Acidobacteriota > Aminicenantia > UBA2199 > UBA2199 > JAHELQ01. Next base: position 24,075 of record CAZBHS010000017.1, on the reverse strand, counting down.
AAGTCATGTTCACCGCCATCATCACAACGATGACCGGGTTGATATTTTTCAACGCATTCGGCTGGTTGGATCTGAATTCCATCTTTATCAACCCAAGTTATCTCTGGCCCGGCATTGTTGGCGGTGGGATCATGGGAGCCGGTTTTGTCATCGGCGGCTATTGCCCCGGCACCAGTGTCGTGGGCTTATCCACCCTCAAAGTGGACGCCCTGTTCTACATCATCGGCGCCCTGGTAGGAATGTTCGTCTTTGGTGAAATCATCCCCATGGCCTATGATTTCTACAATAGCGGATTGGTGGGTGAATCCCTCACCTTGCCGCGCCTACTGGGTGTTCCAGCAGGAATCGTCGGTTTTATTGTCATTTTAATCGCCCTGGGAGGATTCTGGGGTTCTGAGTTTTTAGAGAAAAAATTCGCCAGTCAGGAGGAAGTATGAATTTACAAGGAAAACAAATTGGAATATTGATCGCCCTGATCCTGGGGGCAATCATGATTTTTCTACCGGCCCAGGACAATACGGCATACAAAATCGACCCGGAAACATTGGGACGAAGCATTCTGGAAAGCGAAGACCATATCCAGCCCCAAACCCTTTCGGAATGGATTATCGAAGGGCGCAAGGATTATATGCTGATTGATATACGTTCCCCTGAAGAGTACTATAAAACCAGCATTAAAGGCGCGGTCAACATCCCATTGGAAAAATTGCTAAAACGTGAAAGTCTGGACGAATTACCCGCGGAAGACAAATTGATTGTCATCTATTCAAATGGGAACTCTCACGCCGCCCAGGCGTGGATCGTGTTGAAAAGCGCGGGAATCGATGCCTATCTGCTGGAAGGAGGGCTGAACTATTGGAGCAAAGTCATCCTCAATCCGCAGCCTCCGTCTGGAGAATTTTCCGACGACGAGCTCCTCGAGTACAAAGCGGCAAAATCAGTGGGCAACTATTTTGGCGGTGGATCAGCATCCACACCGGAAGGCGAAATCACCCAACCAAAGAAAAAAAATAAAATTTTCCGCCCTAAAAAGAAGAAGAAAAAGCTGAAAGGATGTTAAAATATTATATTCACGTTGAGTCAAGTAACGGAGAAACAATGACAAAGCAGAGCGACCGTTCGTTTTATGAGCCGGTGTACACAATCGGAATCGCCGCTAAAAAGCTTGGCGTTTCTGTACCCTCGCTCCGGCAATACGAAGCTGAGGGCTTAATTCTATCTCACAAAACTCCAACCGGGCGTAGGCTCTATTCAGATCTGGAAATCGAGAAAGTTCGCTGCATCAAAAAAATGATTCAAGACGAAGGTCTCAATTTTGAAGGGATCCGGCGCCTGATGGCGTTGGTTCCCTGTTGGAAATTACGAGAGTGTTCAGCAGAGATCCAATCTGCCTGTTCCGCATTCGATGATTCGACAAAACCCTGTTGGTCGTCCGAAAAAAAATGCGCCCACCCACTACCCTCTTGCAGAGATTGCCCTGTATACCAAAAGATTGTCCATTGCAACGAAATCAAAAACATCATCTACGAAGGACAATAATTCGCGTCAATTTTCTACTTTTTTTAATTAAAATGTTAACTATTTTGACTTTCTTTCTTGAAAAAGTTGATAATCAAGAAGTACAAAGGAGGCAACATGAATCGCAAGTTAAAACTAAGAAAGCAGACAATTTCCCGTCTTGACAATGAAAATTTGAAAAACCTCATCGGTGGAAGAGAGACATTCACCGAACCCGGCACTTGCTGCTGTATCCCCTGTGATACATCGGACACCGCACCCACAATCTTCAAAGTAAACTGCTAATGATGGCAAAAGGTGGTTCTGAAAACCAGAACCACCTTTTCCAATCGCCTTCCAATCGCCAATATCCCGATGGAACAACACCTCGGCGTGCAAGGCCACATTTAGAGAAGCGAACAAAAGATAATTATCAGGTTCATACAAACCACTTCCAACTCCCTGCGAATCGCCTCGCGTCGAACCGGCGGTTTCCTGAGGACCGGTTCAAGAATGATAGCCAGAAAAAAAATGAAAAAGAGGGTTAATAACGGGACGAACAAGATTTAAGTCTCACGAGATATTTTCATGATAGTACTAAAAACAATAATGGAAAATCGACAATTTGTCAAATAAATAAAAAAACCGGGGCACGTTCAGTGCCCCGGCGTATTTTTGCTTAGTAAACGATACTATTCGCCGTGCTGTTCCCAGAAGAAACCCCAGGGGAAGTTTGTCTGGACAGACGCGTCGTTACCGTTGGCTTTCAAGCCCTGCAACATAACCTTGCTGCCCACTTCAAACTGCTCGCCCCTCATCAAGAGGTACTGGCCGGGCTGTAACAAGATACCATAGTCAGCCAGACGGAATTCGAATTCCTGGTCGGGATACAGAATGCTCGGAACCGTCGGGATTTTTACCCATACGAGCTGGGGATATTTAGGTGAGGGTTCACCGGGATTACCCAGATCATAGGTAAACATATCTTCTAGGGGAATAGGCTCAAGGCTGATCGCCACTTCATATTCCGGCATTTCGACTGGCATGTTGGTGTGGTTCATAATTTTGACCTTTTTGGTTTCCGGAGTCTCGCCATATACATCAAAACCGGTGATGGCAACCTGTTTCAATCCGGCAACATCTTCGAGGGAAGACTCGGACATTAGCGGGATACCATCGAGAGTCCACCAGCCCACCAGGTTGGTGATGATGTTTTTACCTTCAACATTAAACATAATACCAAAGTGGATCCACTGGCAAAACTGGATGTAACCATTGGTGCTGAAATCACAGGTGAAGAACCAATCGTCCGGTCCAACCTGAGTCAAACAATAGCCATCCACAACCCAGATGCCTGAACCCGGATCGCCAATAACATGGATATCGGTTATTTTCGGCCAAATGCCGCCACTGGAGTGCACATTGCCTTCGATATGAAAATCATTGGCAACAACGCCATCGTAGTTAAAATGGATATCATCATTCAGGCCCACTACGATTCCACTTACCATAAGCGGTGCGATCAGCAACATAATTGCTGCGGAAAGAAATAATTTTTTCACTTGGAACCTCCTTTATTCCTTTGTTAGTTTACATAGCCTTATATAGTTTCCTTCAATCTAGCTTATTACGTCCCTTACATACAAAGAGAATTTCATTCTATCTTATGTGATATTTTTTTTCAAGTCTTTGGAGTTAAATTCGCTCATTTTTCACAAACAGTCGAAGTGACGCGCCATCTATAATAGCAAAGAGCTCTCCCCTAAATGAGGGAAAGCTCCTTTTATAAGTATCGTATTACTTTTTTATTCGCGTCGTCAAACAGTTACCGGTTGCGTATCAATAGGTGGAATAAAAGCAACTTCAGAAGTTTTCTCAAATTTACCGCGATTGGCGAGATGGTACCGTTCCCTTTTCCTGGGTTCCATGCGTTCGATATCAATCAGAATGAGACCGTCAACGGTGTTGAAACTGCGATCCACACAGAAATCCACCATTTTCATACCGCCAAACTGCACCAGCATGGAATATTGGCGGAACAACACCGGGACCGCGTAACCGTAATTCTTCAGCAGGCCTTTTAGAATTCTGTAATCTTCCTCAAAGTCATTGCCGTTCAACAGCATTTCTAGATTCTCTTCTTTTTCCGAAGAAATGATATAGCGGTTTTTTGCAATCGCCAACTGAGCCTCCGAACGATACCATTTATTGTAATAATAAACAATGAGATCGATGGCTTCCTCTGGATACGCGTGGCTAATACTGACCGAACCGAAAAGATAGCGGGCCTGGGGGCGGCCCTTCAGATACAAACCAATGCCCTTCCAGAGCATATCCAGCGCCTGGCTTTTCCAGTATTTGTACTGAACGAAGCTCCTCCCTAATTCTACAGAATTGCGCATGTAGGAATCAAAGTCATTGGTATAATCGAACAACGTCTCGGTGTAGATAGATTGTTTCTCCATCTTTTCCCAGACATCCTCATACACGACAAGCCGGTAAGATCCCATGATCTCCAGGGCATTATCATCCCATAAGACAATATGGGTATAGAATCGATCATAATGATCTATATCCATTTTGTCCCCGGTGCCTTCCTGCACTTTCCGGAAAGTCAACTCGCGAAGCCTGGCAATCTCCCGGATCACATTTTTGCCGTCTTCGTACTTGACTGCATATGTTTTCCTGCCGTCGGGAGTTTCCGCAAGCAAGATCGCCTTAGATAAATCCTTTTTCAACAAAGCCTTGCAAACCGGATGAATAACTGTTTTTTCGGTTTTGAAAACCCCTTTTTTACCCTTTCCAATACGGTAGACATGGTCCTTCAACAAACTGGCCATCGCCTTGGTATTGACGATGTTCTTCTTGACACTATTCGCGGAGATCGGATCTCCGACTCTAATGGTGATGTTACGGGATCTTTTTAAAAATATTTCCCGCGGCAACATAAAGATAGAGAACGCTTTGTGCAACAAAGAAATAGCGTAGAACATGATGGAATTACGCCCCTTTACATAAATGGGTAAAACAGGGGACTCCATTTTCCGTGCAAAATGAACGGCGCCTTTATGCCATTTCCCATCGACGATACCCTGGGGACCGAAACGGGACACTTCGGCCGAAGGGAAGAATATGACGGCTCTTTCCTCTAACAGAGCTCGTTCGATATCCTTGATGCTTTGTTTCTGAGCTTTCGGCGTGAAAATGTCATACGGCAAAAACAGATCGTTCAAATTTTCTATCTTCGTCAAAACATCGTTCACGACAATTTTTACATCCGGGCGAACGTCCCCAATGGCTCGCAGCAACGCCAGACCGTCAAGGGCGCCCAAAGGATGATTGGATACAATAACCAACCTGCCTTCCGCAGGAATTTTTCGTCGATCCTTCCCTGATAGCAGAAAAGAGAAATCCAGATACTCAAACACCTCTTCGATGAATTCGAATCCTTTTTTACCTTTTCCTCTGGCAAGGATTTCGTTGATTTCCCGAACGTGCATCAGACGCTGCAAAAACCGGACAATCAATGAGACGATAGGTTGTGGGACATTTTTAAATACATTTTTTTGTTTTGTTTCAATAATTTTCTTTAGATCGATTTGATTCATAATTTTTCCTTCAATTGCTTTGGGAAATTGAACTCCAAAAAATAAAAGGGAACACGAAATCTTTAAGTTTCATTTTATCACATTGAGTTTAAAAATAATAAATAATTTGTAAAGAAAATGTAAAATTTCCCGGTAATACGAATCAAATCAATCTTTGGAGGCCAACCAGACAACGAATGGAAAACTTTTAGTATCACCTGGTCAGGTAAAATTTCAGGCCGGGATCGCCTCCCGGCCCGGTGGATTATTTAGTTTTAAAAATAACGACTGAATTTTTCATAAAATAGAAACAATACAATCGCTTGCGAAGCGAGTAATGGCAACGATATCACCAGATATGGCTTTATATGGAATTTTTCAGGCTTTAAATCAAGTGACCGGAAAGACAGTATAAAGGAAATCGCCAGGGGAATCAAAATCAAAATTCCCGGCAAAATCCATGTCCATGAGCTATAAACCGCAAACGTATAGTCAACGAATTTGCGGAATACATTAAAAGAGAATTCCGAAGCAAGCACCCACATAAATTGTATCAAGTAAATGCCAATGAATCCCACAATCAGGTTGAATGAAAGAAGACTCAAGGAAACAGCGATAAAATGCAGAGCTAAAACCGCAAACAACAATCTATTGACAAACACATCCGCCATGATCAACGCCTGATTGGCGAATAAAAGTTCATGGATTAAAACAATCAATACCACCAACGTCAAACGGGGTGCGATTTTATAGAAGAGTATCTTTGCCCGTGGTATAGGGAGTGTCAGGAGATATTCCAACGCATGATCCTTCTTCTCTTTCCGAAAAAACGCCAGTCCAGAGTATACGACAAAAACATATCCGCTTATCATATATATAACCTGAGCCAATTCAATGGTTTTAATCGTCGAATGAAGCACGAACGCATCCAACAAATACACCACCGGAAAAGCCAGAAGCAATAGCGACGATTCGAAGAGGATTCTCAAGGTATCGCGAATTTCTTTTCTCAACATGCTTTCCTCCTTAAATAGCCGCCGGCTCGAGAGGCCGCGACAGTAGTTCGGCTATGTCCGGATGATTGAATTGCTCCGCGATCTCAGCCGCCGTTTTATTATAGGGTCTTGAAAGATCCCGTATATCATAGGGAATCATTAGACGGGCTACCGATCCCCGCAAGAGTGGAATCGATTCCAAAAGGGCCTCTTCGCCCCTCTTGCCTCCAGCCTTGATCAAGGCTTTAACTACTTCTACAGCTCCAGCTTTAGCGGCATGGTGTAGCGGCAGCCACCCATTTTCATCCCGGCAATTTACCAGTGAAGGATATCTGTTCGCCAAGTCCTTGATTCCAGCTAGATCTCCGCCGGCCGCGGCTTTGTGTAGTGAAGTCATTAACTCTATAATCTTTCGTTTCCCCGAATGTCTCGCCCATTCCAAAGGCGTATATCCAAATTTATCTTCAATATTTGTATCAACGCCAAAAGCCAACAAAGACTTCACTCCATCCAGGTGATTCCTGATGACACTATAATGCAAGGCTGTATTTCCCCGGCTATTGACAACGTTTGGCGAAACGCCTTTTTTCAGAAAATACTCAATCAAACCGGAATCCTTATAATAGGCGGAGAGATGAAGCATCGTAAACCCGCCATTGTTCGCGGCAAACACATCGGCCCCCCGATCGACAAACAATCGGATAGAATCGATATTTCTATTTCTCAATGCCAATAGAAGCGGCGTCCAACCATAATTACTTTTGGGATCAACCGCGGCCCCTTTCCCCAATAAAAATATTCCAATATCTATATGATCGTTACGGGCCGCATTATGGAGAGGGCGCATTTTCCCTTCAGTTTCGACATTCACATCCACCCCTCTCTCCACCAAGAACTCCGCAATATCCAGAAAACCTTCAATGGCGGCGGCATGAAGAGAGCTAAAACCATTCTTTGATCTCTCCCCCACATCTGCGCCTCTGTCCACAAGAAATCGCAAAATATCCAGCCGGCCGTTTCGCGAAGCTAAATATACAGGGGGGATATCGCTCCTGGAGACTGTCTTGACCGAAGCCCCCAGGGAGACCAACAATTTTACAGTACTCAAATGCCCATTCATTATCGCCTTGTGAATTGGGCGCCGACGGGTGTATCTTTGAAGAATATCGGGCTCCAGCCCTTTATTCACCAATAACTCGACGCATTCATCGCGGCCATATTGCGCCGCCACATGCAACAAAGAGCTGTAATTAGAGGTTTTAGTATGGAGAGCCGCGGGATCCTTATCAAGAATCCGTTTCACTCGATCCACGTCACCCTCGGCCACATACTTGTCGATTCCCCGGCCGCACCCGGCAAGTATAACGGTCAATATCATCAAAACAGTTAACACCAACAATTTGATAATCTTATTCATTATTGTTTCCTCACTCAGAGTTATCCTCAATACAATTTGACCCAACCGGTAAAGCTACGGTGGTTTATAACCACAAAAGCCAACAACAAGATTAGAGGAGGTAAAGCGATCAATAGATAGGGCTTTGCGTGGTATTCCCTCGGCTTTAAGTCCATTCGCTCAAACGTGATCCAGAAAGCCGACAACGCAGGCACGGCAAGAACGAGGCCGGGCAAGAGCAGACAAACCGCGACTCCCGCCGGCTCAAAAGACGTTCCCATTCCCGCCTGGACAAATTGAAGGGTCAGGGAAGAAAAATACAAGGTAAACTGGAAAAGCAACACTCCAAGCAATCCTAAAAAAACCGAATCAACCGCCAAGCCCACAGAAACAGCGAAGCAAAAAAGGAACAATAGACTCAATCCGTCGGCGGCGGCATTTGTCAACGTCCCGGCCAGAAGCCCCACAACATACACCGCCAGCAACGCCGACAAACGGGATCCGATCTTGCTGGCGAGAATATAACGCCTCGAAACCGGAAGGGAGAACAAATATTCCATGGCCCCGTCAACCTTTTCAGATGAGAATAACGCAACTCCGCTGTAACCGGCGAATACCACCGCGAAAATCGTGTATAAAAAATCCCCTACTCCCTTGAAATCCCATTGTGGATATCCCAAATCCCAATCCAATGCCCGCAAAATCGGGTAGACGAGAAAAACCCCGAGGCAGTGGACTAAAACCTTCAAAGTATCCCGCAGTTCTTTCTTAAACATATTCTCCACCGATGAACGCGTTCACGATGGCGGTCAAATCCAGGTCCACCACATCGCCCGCCACCTTTGTCGCCGTTTCTTCAGTAAAGGGATAAATAAAGTAGTCGGAGTAGTCCACGTAATCCACCTGGAACAGAATCGGCAGGTTGTTATCCAAATCTCTCCCCACAACCTTTTTGACTTTGGATTTCAGATCATCGATTTTTTCATCCACTGCAACCTCTCCATCCTTCAACAAAATGACCCGGTCCACCATGTTTTCTATATCACGGAAATTCAAGTTGACAAACACCACAGTGACGGATTTTTCGGATAGCAATTTGATCAATTCCCTCAAAAAGATACCTCTCAGGAACACATCGATTGTATGAATAACCTCGTCAATCAACAACACCTTTGGAGAGGATGACAAGATCAGACTCAAGTGAAAAATCACCCGCTGACCCATAGAAAGCTGAGCGATCTTCTTCTCCGGATCGATCTTGGTGCGCTTGATCAACGTATCGTCATATTCGTCAATCCCATACACCGACTTATGAAAATCAATGGCCTGGGACACCTTCATGCTCTCATACAGGCTCGGGGCATCGGAAATAAAACCGATAAACCGCCGGGGATCGGAACCAAGATCCGGACTATAAGTTATCTCGCCGTCTGCGGGCCGCAAAACACCGGCCATCAAACGTAAAAGGGTACTCTTCCCCACACCGTTGATACCGGTGATCAGAGCCACCTCCCCTTCTTGGATCTCCAGGTTGAAATCATTAAAAATGCCGGTCTTCCCGTAAGCGAATGATAGATTTTTAATCTTGATCATCATTTTCTCCTTTAAAAAGTTTGTTAATCAGAGTCACGACCTCATCACGCTGGTACCCCAACTCTATCACCCGGATAACATAATCCCGGGTCACTTCCGAGAAAATCGCCCGTTTCCCTTTTTGAGTGTTTGTAGGATCGAGTTTCACGAAATAACCGGCGCCGGGCCTTGAATAAACATATCCCTCAGTTTCAAGTTGAGTGTACACCTTGATAATAGTATTGGGATTGATCTGAATTTTGGTTGACAACTCCCGGAGGGACATGAGTTTATCCCCCTCCCCTAACTTTCCGGTCAGAATGGCAAATTTTATCGTTCGTTTAATTTGCTCATAAACCGGGATAGCCGATTTGACATCCACATTGAAATCAATAAATTTTGTTTGTTTGTATCTCATCATTTTTTCACCGCACCACACATATATATCAGTAAGTCGATTTTGTCAACAAAAAGAACCTCTTTTTTTATTGCTCTTTTTTGTAAATTCACCGAAAACATAGTATAATAAACGCTTTCAAAGAATCATAAACCTTTTATTTTTTTTTACGTCTAAATACTTACACTGCAAACAAAAGGAAAAACGCATGAGACAATACTGGATAGTACTATGGATCGTTGTTAACGGAATGTGGATGTTGAACGCCGAAGCGGCAGCCGGCGACAAGCAAGAGCAGAGAGTGATCACAGCTCATTTTACCGAGCAAGCCGTTAAAATCGACGGCATTCTCGATGAATCAGTTTGGAAACAAAAAAGTTATGGCCAATTCATTCAAGCCAAACCTGACGACGGTAAACCCGCCACCGAAAAAACCGAAGTGTGGGTCGCCTATGATAAAAAAGCATTATATATCGCCGCCCGCCTCTTTGATTCGGAACCGGACAAAATTATCGGAAGACTCGGCCGCCGTGACGATTTAGTGGATTCCGACTGGTTCACCTGCTCGATCGATCCCTATTACGACCGCCGGAGCGGTTTTCTTTTCGCGGTCAACCCATCCGGTACCGTCGTAGACAGGACCTTATCCAACGACGAAGATCAAGACGCAGCCTGGGATGGCGTGTGGGATAGCGCGACACGCATCGACGAATCCGGTTGGACAGTAGAGATCAAAATCCCGTTCAATCAGTTGAGATTCAAACAAAAAGACCAGTATATATGGGGGATTAATTTTCGGCGCATCATTAAACGAAAAAATGAAACCTCCGGTCTTGTATGGATCCCTCAAAAGGAAAGCGGGTTCGTTTCACATTTCGCCAGATTGGAAGGGATTCAGAATATTCAACCGGGAAGACATATCGAAATCATACCCTATACAATTGCCCGGGCCTCTTTTAGCCCTATAGAAGAGGGCAATCCATTCGAAACCGGCGAGGACTACTTCGCCAGCGCGGGTGTGGACCTCAAAGTAGGGCTCAAGAGCAATCTAACACTAGATGTATCCATCAATCCCGACTTTGGGCAGGTGGAAGTGGACCCGGCGGTGATCAACCTGAGCGCCGCCGAAAGCTTCTACCAGGAGAAACGACCGTTCTTTATCGAGGGCTCCAGTATCTTCTCCTTTGGATCCGGCGGTTCAAATCGCAGTATCGGAGCCAATTGGGGACACCCGCAATTCTTCTACAGCCGTAGGATCGGCAGATCTCCCCAGGGCTCTGTCGCAGGCGACGGATTTGTAAGCTATCCGGACTGGACTACCATTTTAGGCGCCGCAAAGGTAACCGGAAAAATCGGCAACGGGTGGAATGTCGGTTTTTTAACGGCTCTCACCGAACGGGAATACGCCTCCATAGACCAGAGGGGACAACGGTCAACACAAGAAATCGAACCATTCACACATTACGGAGTGCTGCGAATCCAAAAGGAATTCAATGAAGGGCGCCAGGGACTGGGAATTATCACCACTTCACTAGTGAGAGATCTGAGGAGTGAATCACTGCAGGAACTTTTAAACCAAAATGCCTTTAGCCTTGGAATCGATGGATGGACATTCCTTGACAAGGACAAGACCTGGGTTGTCACCGGTTGGCTAGGGGGAACAGCGATTTCCGGAGCGAAAGAGGCAATCTCCCGTCGCCAACAAATTTTCCCGCACTATTTCCAGCGACCGGACGCCGGCCATATCCACTACGATAGCGAAGCCACCGGCATGAATGGTTGGGCAGGACGTTTTACTTTAAATAAACAAAAAGGTAATTTTGTTTTTAACGCGGCAATCGGGGCAATTTCCCCCGGCTTTGATTCAACCGACATGGGCTTTCAATGGACCAGCGATGTGATCAATGCTCATGTTATGGCCGGTTACCGCGTATTCGAACCGGGGAAGATATTCAGGAACTGGGAGATCAACCTATTTAGCCAGAGGAACTATAACTTTGACGGAACCCGCATCGGCGAGCAACGCCTCATTTTCATAGGCCAAGGTGAATTGACGAACTATTGGGATGTCTACGCTCAATACAGCTACAATCCCCAACACTGGTCGCACAGTATAACCCGGGGAGGCCCCCTGACATTGGTGCCGGAACACTGCTGGGGAGAAGTGGGGATATTCAGCGACGACCGCCGGCCGATCGTCATGCATTTTTTCAGCGGCTTTTCCTCTTCGGTATCCGGCTCTCACGGCTGGAGCGCTTCACTCGAACTTCACTGGAAACCCAGCAGTAATGTAAGCATCTCCTTAGAACCCTCCTACCGAACAGATCTCGAAGCAAGCCAATGGGTCTCGAACATCGAAGATCCATTCATGACAAACACCTATGGCAACCGTTACCTATTCGCCACACTCGACCAAAAAACCCTTTCATGCAGTATTCGAATCAATTGGATTTTTAGCCCCAGACTTAGCCTGCAAGCTTACATTCAACCCTTCATAGCAGTTGGAAATTATATGGGCTTCAAAGAACTCGCAAGACCCGCAAGCTATGATTTTAACGCATATGGAGAAAATGGTTCCGCCATCGCGTTCCAGAACGGCGATTACACCATAGATCCAGACGGGCCTGGACCTTCCGCCCCATTCTCGTTGGGCGATCCGGATTTCAATTACAAGTCGCTGAGAGGGACAGTGGTATTGAGGTGGGAATACCGCCCCGGTTCCACAATCTATTTTGTGTGGACCCAAAACAGGTCCGACTACGCCAATCCGGGCGATCTAGAATTCCGCCGCGATCTGCGCGACCTAATCCAGGCGCCGGGCGACGATATCTTTATGATTAAGTTCACCTATAGATTCAAGTTATAAAAAAAATCCCCCACCCCTCATTATGCCTTCCGGCAATCCGACGGGCGGGGGACTATATGAATCTTGAAGTTCTTAACTAAATGCCTTTAAATTATACCTCAAGACTAAAATAAAAGCACATAAAAAATATCTCATAAAAACTCCATTCTCTCCCCCCGGCAGCCGGCATTCGAATCGCCGCCGAGATTGAAGAGGCCAACTTAAAAGATTTTTTAATCTACAAAGGTTTTTGTTGACAATTGTTTGGTTCTTGAATAATATAATTTACATTGAGCGAACCCGAGAAAGAGACTTTCAGGCAAGGCGGGAGACAATGGAGAGATCGTTGGAGATCGAGAGAATAGGAATTTTTTCCGACAAAACCAGGGAGATACAGGAAATTGCCGTCAAGTTTCACGAAGACCGACAATTACCGGTATTGATAGAAGGAGAAACCGGAACAGGGAAAGAAATCGTCGCCCATATGATCCACTATGGGAACAATGGAGATTCGAGCGCACCGTTTATTCCTATCAATTGTACCGCAATCTCTACAGGTTTGGTCGAATCGGAGCTCTTCGGTTATGAAGAGGGCGCCTTTACCGGCGCCAAACGCAAAGGGGCCTTCGGGAAACTGGAACTGGCTCAAAAAGGGACCCTGTTTCTCGACGAAATCGGAGATTTGCCATTGGAAGTGCAGCCAAAACTCCTGAGGGTCCTCGAAGAACGCGAATTTTTCCGCGTCGGCGGATTAAAAAAGATTAAATTGGATATCCGCATTATTTGCGCCAGCAATCGGGAACTTGAAAAGAGGGTTTTGGAAAGTACATTCAGACAAGACCTTTACTACCGTCTCAATGTTGGACACATAAGAATCCCCCCCCTCAGAGAACGTAAAGAAGAAATAATCCCGCTTGCCAAAATGTTTCTAGAGACCATTGCCCGGCAAAAAGGAAAACCATGCCGCGCGCTTCATCCAGACGCCGCAGTGATACTTAAAAACTATGATTGGCCGGGAAATATACGGGAATTGCAGAATGTCATCGAACGAATTGTTCTATTGAATAACAGCAATTATGTGCTTCCCCGGCATCTAGCCTGCCTGGTACCCCGCCGGGCAAACCTCCAACCCCAGGATGCATACATGCTGCAATTGGGCCATATTGTCCTGCCTCCGGATAAACTGGACCTGTCCACATTAGAATCGGAAATCGTCCACAAAGCGTTAAAAAAATTCAACGGCAACAAAACCCACACGGCGGCCTATTTAGGGATCACGCGAAGCGCCTTGCGCAGTAAAATAAAATAGCGTTCAATTTTGAACGTTCAATTCAGCCCAACCGTTCGATTCCGAACGTCAACCTCAAACAGCTAAATCCATAAACCGCCTCCCCACAAGGGTTTTAAATTATCTCATAAACCGATGACCATGGCAGGATACTTGCTGCGTACAGGCTATAACACTTTTATCGTTTTTATATTTATACAACTAAGGAGGTAACGATTGCCTGCAAAAAATAGAGAATCAAACAAAAGGTACGTAGAAACCCTCGTCACGGTAGCAGTTATTACGTTCATAGTCATGATGTGGGCCGGAAATGGAAGTTTAAAATTGTCGGCGGAAGATGAAAATTCTAGTTTCGAGAAAAACACCAACGCTTGCACTCCATGCCATGAGGAGGTGGTCGCCGCTTTCATGAAAAAGCCTCATTCGGTAATTGACCGAAAAGGTTGGATGCCGAAGGACTACTCCTCCAGTTGCGCCAGTTGCCATGGCGACGCAACCAAACACCTCGAAAACGAGGGGGGAAAAGATAATATTTTTACCTTCTCATCCGAAGACACACCGGTGGAGAAGATAAAAAAATGCCTTGCCTGTCACCAAAAGGGAAACGCCCGCTTTTTTGCCGGCCCCCACGGTAAAGCGTCCATGGATTGCACCGAATGCCATTCGATCCACGGCCAAATGGCCCATCGCCCCCTTCTGAAAGCAAGCCCTTCCAAAAGCTGCCTCAAATGCCATGAAGACATTTTCGCAAAATTCATGCTAAACGAACGGCATCGCTTGATGGAAGGGATTCTAGGCTGTACCAGTTGCCATAACCCACACGAGCCTGCACTCACAGAACGGTTGGCGGGTTTCAAACACCAGGCGTGCTTGAAGTGTCATGTGGACAAAGGCGGCCCCTATCTATACGAACACGCCGCCGGAATGATCGAAGGCTGCTCGGCCTGCCACGAAGTCCATGGTTCGCCCAATCGTCATATGTTGCACCAGCAAACCACCGGCGACCTCTGCTTCAGTTGCCACGTAGGCGCCCCCTCCTGGCACGAACGCTTCAAGACATTCGACACCAATTGCACCATCTGCCATTCCACCATCCACGGTTCAAACCTCAGCAAATTATATTTAAAATAGGAGGACTACGATGCAAACAAAAAAATCATTCTATCCGGTGATTCCGGTCATCATCATCTTCCTGTTGGCAGCCACGGTTCCGAACATTTATGCGGAAGAGAAAAAAGATACCTTTTATGGAAGCTTCTATGTCGGATATCGTTTTGTAGATGTCGAGGGTGTTGAAACCAAATATAAAGAAGATGTGAATCTGGATGAGGGCCCCAGGCTATTCAATTTCAACCTCCATTACCTTCCCGACGGCGCGGTTAAAAAAATGTTTGATCGCCTTGACCTGAAGATATACAGCTTCGGGGGCGATCCATACGAATCCCTCGGCCTTTCCGTCGTCAAATACGGCAAATACAGCTTTGATTACACCCGGGGAAAGCTCACCTATTTCTACAATGATATACTGCAAGGAGGCGATTTTCATACGCTGGATTTCGTGAGGATTCACGACAGCGGCAACCTGAAAATCTGGTTTTCCAAACACATAAAGTTTTATATCAATTTCGACCGCTACACCAAAGACGGCGACAGTACCGTCAGCTATGATATAAACCGCACTGAATTCGAATTCGATGTTCCGGTAAAGGAGAGCTCTTACGAGCTCACAGTGGGCGCCGACATGGATCTCAAATGGTTCAACCTGGTGTTGGAGGAAAAGATACGGGAATATGAGAATGCCAATAGCCTCTTTTTACCAGGCTACGCCGATGGAGGCGAGGCCGCCCGCTACCCCAGCGCTCTGCTCTATCTTACCTTAAACCAACCGTACGATCTAACCAGTTACACCCACACCGCCAGATTCGATGCCAGACCGTTTACCAATCTTTTAATTAGAGGTAGCGCCCAGGCCAGCAACCAGGAGACAAATGTCCGCTATTCTGAAAGCGCGGCGGGTCTGGATTACCTGGGATATGATTTCCAATACAATGCGGGGGGAAACGGCGAATTTCAGAGAAACATCTACATCCTGGACCTCGATGTCTCCTACTTGCTGGCCAATCGACTGGCCCTTGTGGGAGCGGTGCGCTACAATGAATTTAAACAGGAAGGGATGTTTGAATTGGACGGAAATAGAAAATCCGCGGATTGGGACTTTGATACTCTTAGCTTCGAGGCGGGGATTCAATATCAATTAAACCATAAACTAGGTCTCTCCCTTGGCTTCAGGTACGAGGAAAGAACCATCAATGATGGCGTTGATGAGCTGATCGAAGAAACCACCGAAAGGATGGGCCTCTTCGGCAACATAAAGCTCAACTTGAGTCGCCAGGTCAAATTGTCCGCCGATTACCAGTATGGCTCGTACGAAAATGTTTTTACGTTAACCTCCCCAACCGACTATCACCGGTTCCGTTTCCTGGCGAACATTAAAATCAAACCATTCTATGTAAATGCTTCATACATGTTCAACCTCACGGAAACCAGTATGAATACAACACTCTGGGAATCCGATAAACACCAGGTGACAATCCGCGCCGGTTATTGGGATAAAAAGATCAAGGCAAACATCGGGTACTCCTATATCGATGTCAAGCAGCAGGGAGACCGCCTCATCGCATATCCTCCCTATTGGACAGGCCCCGCGGGAGAGTTTCCCTGGGATATCTTGTTTGAAGGGCAGACCAATATGATAGACGCATCATTGAGTGTGGGAATCGCGAAATATTGGTCTCTGGGCGGTTATTTCAACTACTACGAGAATCGTGGGAGCTGGGAGCTCACCCGCACCTTTGCCAAAGCGTACATGGAATATCTGTGCAAAACAGGCCTGATTGTCAGATTCGCCTATGGTTACCTGGACTACCAGGAAGAGGCCCTGGGCTTGAACAATTATTCGGCCGATATATTAGAGATCTCCTTCGGCTACAAATGGTAACGCGATAGGAGGAAAAAATGTCGAAAAAACAACTTGTTATAACAATCATCGGCGCATTCCTGGTAGTGTTGTTGACTGTGGCTTCCGAGTATGAATCGGTCCAGGAATTGAGATGGGCCGGTTCCGCTCATGCGGATAAAAACGCGGAGGCCTTTATTCATTGGGATGAGGACGATCCTCCCGTCGTACCGACAAGCTGCGCTAAATGCCACAGCAATGATGGTTTCCTGGATTTTATCGGAGCCGACGGTTCCGCCCCCTGGGTGGTGGACGCAGAAGCCGAACCGGGGATTTTTCATTGCGAATTATGCCATGTGGAAAGCGGAGCTCCGCGGGATCTGGGAATGGTGACATTTCCGTCCGGCGAAACAATCGAGGGCCTTGGCCCGGAGGCCATCTGCATGCAATGCCACCAGGGCCGGGCGTCCACAAATACAGTCAACAGCAGCATCGAGAGGGCAGCCGTGGGTGACGATACCGTCAGCGGCGACCTTTCGTTCATCAACATTCATTACCACTCCGCCGCCGCCACCCAATACGGTACATTCGCCAAAGGCGGTTATCAATACGCAGGCAAAGTCTACGACGGAAAATTCGCACATCTGACCGGATACAATGCATGCTATACCTGCCACGATCCCCACTCATTAAAACCAAACCCTGATCGCTGCAGCACCTGTCACTCCATGGTGACCGAAGAAGGGAACTTTCACGACATTCGCTTCATCGGATCCTTGACCGACTACGATGGAGACGGCAATGTCAGCGAAGGTATCTACTACGAAATTCAGTCCTTCAAGGAACTGCTATATACAGTCATGCGGGCCTATGCAAGGGATTTAGTCGGCGTAGCCATCGCCTACGACTCCCATGTCTATCCATACTTTTTCAAAGACCTCAACGACGATGGCGCAACAGATGAATCTGAAGCTGTATTCGGTAACCGTTATACCACCTGGACGCCCCGTTTGCTGCGAGCCGCCTACAACTACCAGGTCGCCCAAAAAGACCCCGGCGGATTCGCCCATGGCGGCAAATATATGATTCAACTTCTGTACGATTCCATCATGGACGTCAATACGGCGGTACCTGTCCCCATTGCCACAGGCCCAATCATACGCAACGACGAAGGGCACTTCAATGGCGCAACCGAAGCGTTTCGCCATTGGGATGGAGACGCCCCTCAGTTAGTGCCCGCGTCATGCGCCAAATGCCATTCAGCTACGGGATTAGCAGATTTTCTGGAAACCGGGGAGACTGTGGATGTTCCAATCGCCAACGGTTTTTTGTGCACAACCTGCCACACATCCCCCCCCTTCCTATTGGATACAGGTCCTGTTACATTCCCCAGTGGGGCTGTTCTCACCATGGAAGACGCCTCCAACCTATGCCTCAATTGCCACCAGGGACGGGCATCCAAAAAAACGGTAGACCAAACGATTGCTTCCGGTCCAGGTCCCTATGGATTCATCAATATCCATTACTATCCGACAGCAGCAGTCATCTTCGGGAGCGAAGCTAAGGGCGGTTATGAATTTCCCGGCAAAATCTATGCCGGTCAGAGACAGTTTACGAATCACGCTGGGAAATTCGATACTTGCGTCGAGTGCCATATGGGCACTAACGGAGCGCAATCAGCGGTCGGGCATAACGTCAAAAAACCAAACCCAGCGGATTGCGTCAATTGTCATGGGCAGGATATTTCGCAGCCCAACCGCGGCGCGGATCCGGCAAAATTCAGATTTAACGCCATCCGTCCCTACTCGACTCCCGATTACGATGCCGATAACAACATGAAAGAATCGGTAAAAGATGAGCTCAATGGTCTCGAAGCGGCTCTGTACGCGCAAATTCAAGCGTACGGTTTCGCGAGAGGGGAACCGATCATCTACGATTCGCAGGCCTACCCCTATTTCTTCAACGATCCAAATGGTAACGGCCTGGTCGATCCAGGAGAAGCTATTTTCCCAAACAGCTACAAGTTTGACGCTAGACTTCTGAAAGCCGCCTACAATTATCAGGTCAGCCAGAAAGAGCCCAACAACTACATCCACAATTCGAAATATATCGCCCAACTTCTTGTGGACTCGATCGGTTCTCTAGGAGGAAATGTAGCGAAATATTGGTGGCGCTAAAATAAATAAAAGATTAATTATTTTTGATAAATTCATGTGGGTAACCTTCAAGGTTATCCCCATGGATTAACCCTAAAAAGCGACACTGACAGAGTGTTACATAAGTTGCAATAACAACACCCCGGAGCTTGATAAATTCTATTTTTTTAGTTAAAATATAAGATGAGTAAAGCGACGATCAACCAAATCCAAGACCTGCCCGAACGCTTCAGCGACGAATTCCTGGAATTATACGCTTTGATGTGCAGAACCATCTCTAAACCTATTCGACTTAAAATATTACAGTTGGTCGGTAACTCCAAAATGAATGTTACCGAAATCCAAAAAAACTTGAATATTTCTCTGCCGTCATTATCAAACCATCTCAATGATTTGTATCGCGCAGGAATCTTAAAAAAAGAGAAAAGTGGAAACTTTGTCTTCTATTATTTGACTCAACCTGAACTGCTCAGCTCAATTAAACAGATGATGCATACGATTGTTAAAATAATGGGACTAAGAAACACTTCCAAATTCTAAATCCTAGATTCGGTGTTTTAAAAAGAGATACAGTTTCGGCCCAGACGCCATTATTGATATCTCGCCCCCCGCCTTCCTACGGGGGGCTGTTCCATATATTACTCTTCGTCCTCCACTTTTTTCCTGTCTTTCTCGTCCTGATGCTTTTCCAAGGCCTTCATCAACTGAATAGCTCCATCGTCGAACCGATGGGCGGCATCGTCTGCCATTAGTTTTCCGGTGAGCCACGATGTATTCATCGGGTACTCGCCCGGTAGGAAGATAGTATAATAGAAGTGGAAAATCAAGATGGCCAATGTGGCAAGCAATGCTTCATAAAAATGAATCACCCGCGATACCCCAATCACCCAGGAAGGCATGATGGCGGTAATGGATTTGGGGAACCAGAGCGCAAACCCGGTGATCACCATGATGGCTGTTCCCCATACCAATGCCCAAAATTCGAACTTTTCGGCATAATTGAACATACCGTACCTGACCCGCTCCTTCTTGATACCAAGATAATACTTCATGGTGTTGAAAAAATCCGGGAAATCACGCCAACGGGGCATTATTTCCACCAACACACGCCGCCCCCGATGGAAGAAGAGAGAATAAAACATGAAGAGAATCGAATCAAAAATCATCACAGTGGCTGCAACCCTGTGAATGAAGCCCCTGACCACCTCTGTCATACCAATGGAAAACAGGAATTTCACCCAGAACGTTTCTGGATATTTCAAGGCAAAACCTGTTATGACCAGGATAAAGAATGAGACCATCAAAAGAATATGACTCGTGCGTTCAAATCCGCTCATCCGTCTGATCACACCGATATGTTTTTCCTTCGAGTACTTCTTCCTGACACCATTCAGCCAGATGATGAAATTATGTAGCAACATACCGCCCACCGTCAACAAGATCAATATAATATAAATGATCTTGATGATTTGTTCGGCTTTGGCGCCGGAATAGGCCAGAGCTTTTTTGTGGGAAAAACTAAGGGCAAACGTCTGGGTCACCTGTCCATGACATTTACCGCAGGTGGCGCCGCGGTTGGTGATATGGGTCCGCGAGCTGGGGTGGCCCGCGGGCAGTGAATGGTGCGGATCATGACAATCGGCGCATGTGGCGCTGGCCCCGAGGCTCCCCCTCTGGGTCAACCCATGAAAATCCTTCATATAACTGTCAACCGGAGTGGTATCCAGACCATACCTTGCCATCATACGGCTATTGGAATGGCACCAGATGCAAACCTGGGTGGCGGCCCATTGCTTGGCGTCCCCGACGCGGGTTCGCAACGAAGTCATATCATGATCGCCATGGCATGTGGAACAATTGGGAACATCGTTATTCCCGTAGTACAACGCCATACCGTGAGCGCCGCTCCAAAACGCGCGGGTTTCATTGGGGTGGCATACTTTGCAGGAATTAGCCAGGCCGGACCGTGAAATACTGGAGTCGCCGGACGCCGACGACAGGATGTTGTGATGCCCATGGCAATCGGTACAACCGGCGCCGGTTTTCCCCACGCTGATGGCTTCATAATGGACGCTGGACTCATACCGGGAAATCAAGTTACGCTTTGTGATGCCCACTTCGAGGTTGGTTTCCTCACTGCCATGGCAACCGCCGCAGGTTTTTGGTTGGTTCTTTCTGGAAACAACCGAATCGGGTGAAGTGAGCGGGAGAATCCGGTGCCCCCCATGGCAGGAGGCGCAGGTGGGAGCACGCCTATTCTTGTTTTTTAACGCGTTCCCATGCACATCCTTCGCAAGATAAACGTCATACACATCTTCATGACATCCCTTGCAATCGGTTTTTAACGGCCCGCCGGCATGCGGGATATCTTCGAAAGACGTTTCGCCCTTATGGCAATTGGTACAGGAAAGCCCCTCATGGACACTACCGACCAACGCATCCTCAGGAACATACAAGTTCAGTTTTTTACCTCTTTCTGTCTCCGCCTCGAGATCTTTGGCGGAATGACAGGTCAGACAATCGCCATTCTCCATCGCCATAAAGGGGACAAACAATAAAAACGCGAATAAAAAGACAGAAAATACACATTTAAAGCAGACTCGATCATTTATTTTCCCCATTTTTCCCCCTGCATTGCCTCCTCAGCCAGCGTTTCATACAATTCCGGGTTGTGGATACCCCGGCTGCCGTCTTTTTCCAGGAGACGCAGAATCTCGAACGCCCGGTCGCCGCCCCGTAGCCGCTGCGACTGAACCTTCTCCCTCAATAATGCCAACCACTCTTTGGCGGACGCTTGCCACTGGTCGAACATCTCTTCGTAATCCTTCTCATGGCAATGGGTACACCCCTCTTTTCCTGGACGCACCAGCTTTTTACTTTCGTCCTGGTGGCAATCGACACAAGTCACCCCCTCGGCCATCACATTGGGAACGCTCAATGTGGAGAAGGATAATTTACTGAAATACACCGCGTATTGCTCTTGATGGCACACCTCGCATTTCGGTTCGTCTTGAATGTCGCGATGGTGGCAATTCATGCAATCCTGTTTCTTCGCCACCAATTGTCCATGTTTTTCCACATTGGAATGGCAACTGGCGCAGGACAAATTTTTGCCGCTCAAATGTTTACCGTGAGGAAAGATCCAACCGAAAGCGCGGGTCTCTAAATGCTCCACCCCGGCGTGGCAATTGGAACACTCGCCGGGGATCAGGCCGCTGGCCCTCTCATAAGGAGGCAATTTATCTTTTACGCCGACTTCATCCAGGCTTTCTCGAGCCAACTTATAAGAGGACTCCAGCAATTTGCCGGAAAATGAGATGTTGTGAATCGCGTTCCCGGATTTTACCAATTTATAATTATAAAGGGCATCGCTCATTTTTCGACTGGCGGCTTCGTAGCCGGAACGCCCCTTACGGGCAGCCAACATCCGGTCCGCCCAATCCAGTACTCGTTTCATCTGCTTCAACCTGCGGTCCGCGTCGGCTTTCCAGCTTTGCAAAATTTTGCTGTAGCCTTTACCATGACAGGACTCGCAGGACTCGGCATTGGCGATGAAGGTGCCGCCGTTTTCCTGGAAGCCCTCATAGAACCGGTGATACACATGGCAGGCCTGGCAATTGAGGCCGGACTCGAACATCGGGCTGGGATGCAAAGGAACCCCCTTGCCCCCTTGACCGGAAAATATATTTAGTTGCGCCCGATGAAAATTCGGATGGCAAGCCTGACAGTCAGGCTTCACCAATTCGCTGCGGGAGATGGACTTGTGCTGGATTTCAGTGTGGCAGAGCAAGCACTCGATTTTGTGTTCGGTGATATGATTGCGATGCATGAACTCAGTGTCGTCATATTTCTTGATCTTCTCAAGTTCCGCATGACAATGATTGCAACGGATCTTCGGCACCGACCCATCCCCGGTGATC
This sequence comes from uncultured Clostridia bacterium, assembly GCA_964491915.1. Taxonomy (GTDB): domain Bacteria; phylum Acidobacteriota; class Aminicenantia; order UBA2199; family UBA2199; genus JAHELQ01. The sequence goes on along the minus strand of CAZBHS010000017.1, from coordinate 1,466 downwards.
ATGTCGCCGTGACAATCTTTGCAGGGAATGTTACGGTTGACCACCATAGCATGGTCGTAGACCACCTCCCGTATGCCGGCGGGGTCCTTGACCGGGGGCTCGTGACACTTGCCGCACGCGTGAAGCGGGGAATCCTCGCTGGTGTCCTTGAAATGACACAAAAAACAAGAGGTCTCCGTCACCTTGATATGGTCGCCCTGAACAATTTGAGAATGGCAACTGGTACAGCGCAGCTTCTTGTCGCGGCGCAAATTGCTTAGATGAGGCGCATGGTCAAAGAGGATATTCTTCTTGAAATTGACCTTCCCCGCCAGAGTCCGGGTTTCGTGGCATCCGCTGCGCATGCAGCTTTGGTCGGATATTTCCGCCCAGGGTTTCCCTTTTTTGTACACCCCGGTGAAATAGTTGACCAACATCGACAGGGCTGTCATCTTGCCCTTGATCTTGTTCTCGATTCCCGGCGGGAAGTGGCAATCGGTGCAGGTGACAAAATTGTGGGACGACTCCGCCCAACTATAATAATAGGGCCTCATAAAATGACAGGTTTTGCAGAAGCCCGGTCGCGACGTCACCTCCATGGTCAGAAACATCAGGGCGGTGACCACGATCAACGTAACCACCACCGCCACAATAAAGCGCTTCCACCCTTTCCCCCAAACGAGACGATGCAAAGAAACCAGGTTCCGTTTTAATAAAGAAAAAAAACCCACTTTTTTTTCCCCCGCTCTTCTTACTACTTTTATTAAAAAGTTTAACCAACATTAAAGCGCTGACGTTAATGTTGCTAACAACAAATCACCTACTTTTATTTTATTGTAAATAGAAAAATTTTCAACAAGATTACCAATGAAATTTCATTATTTTGGAATTTAATGAATCTCCCCTCCATAGTCATGGCGAACACATTAAGACACAAAGCCAAAAGATCTCACGACTACACGCTCTCACTTGATTCTGCGCCAAAATCAGAAGAAGGCGATACAGAAGTAGTATCAATCCGGAAGGAAATGACCGGTTTGGGAATGGAATCATCATGAGCGGTGTCACTTTCATCGGCAGCCGCATTACACTCTTCTGTTTTTGTGTAATATTGTTCAAATGGTGTTACAAATCCTTCTGCTTGTGGAACAGAATCATATGAATCCCTAATATATTCTTCCGTATGAGAGACATTTACCAATGAATCCGTGACACACACTGATGAATCCACTATATATCGCGATGAATCTAGAACTCAAACCAGTGAATCCGAGACACACTCCGACAAATTTGTAACATTTATTGATGAATCTAGAATACAATCCAATAAATCCGCCACACATCCAGATGATTTCGTTACAAAACAATACCATTTCATAGAGAAAGCAGAAAACATCGCGCACATTTTACACATCCCCGAACTCAGGGGACACTTTGGACCCGATAACGGCTCCGTCGGTGAAGTAGCGGATGCGGCCCAGTAATTT
>CAZBHS010000016.1:82982-103207 GCA_964491915.1 uncultured Clostridia bacterium | reverse complement strand
CGAAGGCGGCAGAACAATCGGAGCCGGCTCCGTTACCGAAATTATCGAGTAAAAAATGGCAAAAAGTGAAAAAAGAATCAAAGTACACATGAAGTGTACTGAATGCAATAGGAAGAATTACTCAACCTATAAAAATAAACAGAATACTACTGAAAAATTGGTACTCAATAAATATTGCCCGTTTGACAGAAAACATACGGAGCATAAGGAGGTAAAATAGGTCAGTAGCTCAATTGGTAGAGCACCGGTCTCCAAAACCGGGTGTTGGGGGTTCGAGTCCCTCCTGACCTGTTTTATTTGACATATGGGAAAGAAAGAAAATATATTCAGGCGAATAAGGAATTATCTTATCGATGTGAAGGGTGAGCTTAAAAAGGTCACCTGGCCGACAAAAAATGATTTGTATAAGACTACCATTGCTGTAATTGTTTCATCAATTTTATTTGGAGTATACCTTTTTGCAGTGGATTGGATTTTTTCGAAAGTTATTCAGCAGGTTGTTAGCTCGTTTTAATCCAGGTCTAAAATGTCAGCTAAGCAGTGGTACATTATTCATGTGTTCTCCGGTTCGGAAGAATTTGTAGTTAAAGCTCTAAATGAAAAAATTAGAAAGTACAAAATGGACGACCAGATTGACGACATCGTTATTCCCAAAGAGAACGTAATTGAAATAAAAGATGGTAAAAAGGTAGTCAGCGAAAAGAGATCCTTCCCTGGATATATCCTGGTAAAAATGGTCATGAACGACAAGAATTGGTATTTTATCAGGAACACCCCGAAAGTTACCGGCTTTGTTGGAGCCGGTAAAAAACCGAAGCCTCTGTCCGAACAAGAAGTAGCCACAATTTTGAAACACATCGAAACCACCCAGGTTACTCCTAAACCTAAATATCACTTTGAAGTCGGTGAGGCTGTTAAAATCATCGACGGCCCCTTCCTTAATTTTAATGGCGTAGTGGATGGGGTTCAAGAAGACAAAAATTTATTAAAGGTGACGGTAACTATTTTCGGTAGACCTACTCCAGTTGACTTGAATTTTTTACAGGTTGAAAAAATTTAGGAGATTTATAGATGGCAGCACCAAAAAAGAAGAAACAGGTTGTAAAAACGTTTAAACTTCAATTGCCAGCCGGTAAGGCCACTCCCGCGCCGCCGGTCGGTCCTGCATTGAGTCAGCATGGCTTAAATATTATGGAGTTTGTGAACCAGTTTAATAAAGCTACGGCTAAAATGGAAGATGGGATGATTATCCCGGCTGAAGTCTGGGTTCACCCGGATAAAACTTTCACTCTCAATTTGAAAACTCCCCCGGCATCCTATTTGCTGAAAAAAGCTGCTGGAATTATGAAAGGCTCCGGCGAACCGAATAAAAACAAAGTCGGGCGCTTGACTGAAAGCCAGGTAGAAGAAGTTGCTAAAATGAAAATGCCGGACTTGAATACCAATGACCTTGATCAAGCTAAAAGAATCATTAAGGGTTCAGCTAGAAGTATGGGACTGGAGATAAAAAAATGAGCAAGAAAAGTAAAGCTTATGTCAATGCAAAAGAGAAAATCGAAGAGAGAGAATATATCATCGACGACGCCATCTCCCTATTAAAAGAGATTAAATCGTCTAAATTCGACGAATCTGTTGATGTTTCCATGAGATTAGGCGTTGACCCTAAGTATCCGGATCAGATGGTCAGGGGAACAGTTGTGCTGCCTCATGGAACTGGCAAGATTAAACGAGTACTGGTCGTGGCTTCCGGCGAAAAGCAAAAAGAAGCGGAAGAGGCTGGCGCCGATTATGTTTTCGGTGAAGAGGTCGTTGAAAAAATTCAGAAAGAGAACTTTTTTGATTACGAAGTAGTGGTTGCAACTCCCGATATGATGAAGCACCTGGGAAGATTGGGGAAAGTATTGGGTCCCAAAGGCCTGATGCCCAGTCCAAAAGCCGGAACTGTTACGTTCAACTTAAAAGAAACGGTTGAGGAAATCAAAAAGGGACGTATCGAATTCAAAGTGGATAAAACTGGAATTATCAATTCATGCGTCGGCAAAATTTCTTTTGACGACACGAAGATTTCAGATAACATTAAAGACTTTGTCGGTGCAATCCTGAAGGCAAAACCTGTGGCATTGAAAGGTAAGTACGTTCGCTCTATTTTTGTTAGTTCAACGATGAGCCCGTCAATTAAACTCAATGCTCAGGAATTTGAGAAATAGGCATGGAGGATTCTTATGACTAGCGTAAAGACACTTGACTTAAACCGGAAAAAAATAGAAGAACTTGCTAATATTTTCTCCAACAGTGGTGTTTACTTGTTTGACTATCGCGGGCTAACTGTAAAAGAAATGGAAAATCTCAGGAATCGTATGAAAGCTCATCAGGCAAACGTAAAAGTAATTAGAAATAGACTTGCAATGAAATATTTCGAAGAAACGAAAAAGGAATTTGGGCGTGATGTGTTTAGCGGCCCGACTGCCGCAGTTTTCGCCAACGAAAATTTTGTGGAAGCCGCCAAAGAGATCGTAGATTTTGAAAAAGAGATCAAAAAGATCAAAATTAAATCCGGTTTCATTGAACAGAAATTCATGTCCAGGGAACAGATTGCCTCAGTTGCGAAGCTTCCCGGCAAGGATCAATTAAAAGCTCAACTCGCTTTCTCGATTGCATATCCTCTAAAGAAAATGGGAATGGCGTTGTCAGCGCCCTTGTCCAATATGTTGATTCTAATGAAAAATTTAAAAGATAAAAAAGCAAAAGAAGGAGAAGAATAATGGCTGAAATTACAAAGGAAGATTTTTTTAAACATCTAGATGGGTTGACTGTCCTCGATTTGGCTGACTATATTAAAGAATTTGAAGAGAGATATGGAATTAAAGCTGAAATGGCTGCAATGCCGGTTGCCGGCGCTGTTGCGCCCGCCGCTGCCGCCGAAGACGATGTAGAAGAAAAAACTGATTTTGATGTTGTTCTGAAGAGCGTTGGAGCGAAAAAAATCAATGTTATTAAAGTAGTTAGAGAAGTAACCGACTTAGGTCTGAAAGAGGCCAAAGAGGTCGTGGATAAGGCGCCCAGCGATGTAAAAACTGGCGTGTCTAAAGAAGAAGCCGAAGAGATCAAGAAGAAGTTCGAAGAGGTAGGAGCTGAGATCGAAATAAAATAAATGGCTTTTGATAAAACTTTTTTAAACTAAAAAAAAATTGAAGGGTTTAGTATGCAAAAAAAAAACAATTATGTTAATAGGATAAGTTTCTCTAAAATTGACAGTCCTATCGATATACCAGATTTACTGGAAATACAGAAAAGATCGTATATGACTTTTCTGCAGTTAGATGAACTGCCTGAAAATAGGAAGAATATTGGAATCCAAGCAGCTTTCAAGTCAATTTTTCCAATTTTCGATTTTAAAGAAACAGCAATCCTTGATTTTGATTCTTATTCATTGGGTGATTGGACATGTAAATGTGGATACCTGGAAGGAATCGAAAATTCGAAACCCTTTTGTAAAAAATGTGGAAGTCTATTAAGCTCAGAAGTGCGGGCAGGCCGACATTCGGTTTGCCCCGAGTGCGTCAGCATGGGGACTGTCGAGAAAAAAAACTGTCCCCGCTGCGGCGACCAGGTACGGCTGAAAATCAAGTTTTCTCCCGAAGATTGTCTTGATAAAGGATTCGATTATTCCATCCCTTTGAAAGTGAAACTCCGGTTAGCCCTATACGCCGAAGATAAAAAAGGAAAGAAAGTTATCAAGGACGTTAAGGAACAGGACATATTCTTTGGTGAGATTCCATTTATCACTGAAAGAGGAACATTTATCATTAATGGTACCGAGCGCGCCGTTGTTTCGCAGTTGCAGAGATCGCCCGGTGTTTATTTCCTCCCGGGGAAATCAAGGGGTGAATACACCGCAAAAATTATCCCCGCACGCGGCGCCTGGATTGAATTCGAAGAGAAACTGAATCTTCTTCAGATTCGACTTGACAAGAAAACAAAGCGGATAAATGTCACTACATTCCTCAAAGCTATGGGATTAGCGGATGACTTTGAGATTTTGAAGAAATTCTACACAATTATCGATGCACGGGTTGAAAACGGAATTTACTATTTCCGAAATTCCCGTTTTCTTAAAGACGCGAGGTTGACGGCGCCGGTTTATGACAAGGAAGGTACCGAGGTTCTCTCAATTGGCTCTAAATTGATGATTAAGCATATCAAGGATTTCGAAAAAATGGGCATCGATTTTTTGCCTGTCGATATCGAGAACCTTGAAGATTTATACGCCGCAGATGACCTGGAAAACATTCTTAAACTCAATGAACCGATCTCGACTGTTCAAATTAAAAAATTGAGAAAACTCAACGCTGAATTCAAAGTATTCTTTCCCTATAGCGACGAAGAAGAGTTCGGCCCGATGATCGCATACACCCTTCGAAAAGACAAAAAGAAAAAAGATGTGGAAATAACTGAAAAGGTTGTTATCCAGAGTGAAAGCGAAATCGATGACAAAGTCTCCAAAAATCAAGGAGACGCATATATTGAAATATTCAAGAAGTTACGCCCCGGAGAGCCGGTGACTCTCGAAGGCTCTAAAAAGTTTTTCGAGAATATGATGCGTGATCCCCGCCGTTACGACTTATCTTCGGTCGGACGTTTGAAATTGAACATTAAATTAAGGCTCAAGAAAGATAGCAATGAAGATGTTAATGTTTTGACCGTTGAAGACCTCGTTGAAATTATCCGTTATTTCTTGAGATTGAAATACGATAGAACCGGTAGAATGAGCGTGGATGATATCGATCATCTGGCAAACAGAAGGATTCGAGCTGTCGGTGAATTGGTGGAAAATGCGTTCAGAATCGGTTTAATGAGGCTCGAAAAAATTATCCGGGAGAGAATCACAAATGCTGCGGATATCTCCATTATGCTGCCCCGCGAATTATTAAATACCAAGCCTGTTTTTGCGGCTCTCAAAGAATTTTTTGGTACTTCCCAGTTATCTCAGTTTATGGACCAAACGAACGCTTTAGCGGAAACCACACACAAACGTAGAATTTCAGCATTGGGTCCCGGTGGTTTGAACCGAGAACGGGCCGGATTTGAAGTCAGGGATGTTCACTCTTCCCACTATGGCCGTATTTGTCCGGTTGAAACGCCGGAAGGTCCAAACATCGGTTTGATTTCATCGCTGACAACCTATGCCCGTGTCAATGAATATGGCTTTATTGAAACTCCGTACCGGAAGGTTGAAAACGGCCGGGTTATTAATTACTTCAAAGTGATATATCCTGGAGATTCCGAATTCGAAAGTCAGCACCTTGTTGGTGAAGATGCGTTGACCGAGGCGATCGAAAGGCTTCAAAAAGAAGGAAAAGAAGTACCGATCGCCCAATATTACCCCTATTATTTAACCGCCTGGGAAGAAGAGGGATATACGATTGCCCAGGCAAATGCCCTTCTAGACAAACAGGGCAATTTCATTTCTAATAAGGTGAATGCCCGCCGGGGAAGTGAGACTGTGCAGGTTTCCCCTTACAAGCTCGACTATATGGATATCAGTCCAAAACAGATTGTTTCGGTATCTGCGTCTCTAATTCCGTTTCTTGAGCATGACGATGCCAACAGGGCCTTGATGGGTTCCAACATGCAGCGGCAGGCGGTGCCATTGGTCAATCCCGAAGCGCCGATTGTCGGTACCGGAATGGAGCATAAGCTGGTGAAAGACTCCGGGGTCGATGTGGTCTGTAAAAGGGCCGGCACAGTCATGAATGTCGATGCTGAAAGAATCATCATCAAAACGGATCATTCCGGTGTTTTTAGTGATATTGGCGCCGATCTTTATGAGTTGAAAAAGTATAGACGTTCAAATCAGAATACATTGATAAACCAGAGGCCGTTGGTAAAGGTGGGAGATCGGGTCGAAGAAGAGCAGATTCTCGCGGACGGTCCTGCGTCCGACCAGGGTGAACTGGCTCTCGGAAGAAATATTCTCGCGGCGTTTTTGCCATGGCGAGGATATAATTATGAGGACGCCATCATTTTGAGTGAAAATCTGGTCAAGGGTTCCGTTTTTAACTCAATCTATATTGTTGAAGAGACAGTAGAGGCACGGGAAACAAAGTTAGGTAAGGAAGAAATCACTGCCGATATTCCTGGCGTTTCCGAGCATATACTGAGAAATCTCGATGAAACCGGGATTGTGCGCATTGGGGCGAAGGTTAAACCAGGAGAAATCCTGGTGGGAAAAGTTTCTCCTAAAGGTGAAACCCAGCTTTCCCCCGAGGAAAAATTGTTGCGCGCCATTTTTGGAGAGCAGGCATCGGAAATTAAAGATACGTCCCTGTATTGCCCCCCGGGCGTTGAGGGGACGGTTATCGATGTAAAAATCTTCACTAGAAGAGGATTGAAGAAAGATGACCGGGCTTTCGAGATTGATGAAATTGTCATTTCAAAACTGAAACGTAATTTTGACGACGAAAAGAAAATCCTGAATAATGATAAAATTGAAAAAATTAAACTGTTGTTAGAAGACAGCGTGTTTGACTCACCATTCTTATTTGGCGAAAAAACATTTTCAAAAGACGACAAGATTCCCGAAGAGGTGTTTGACAGTTTGAATGAAGACTGGTTGAAGCCTTTGAAGAAAAGCTTGAGCGCTGATGATATGCATGAAGTGTTGGAGATTGAAGCCAAAACCAAACTACACATTGAAGCCCTCAGCCAGGAACTTGAGGATAAAATCGACCAGATGAAACGGGGCGATGAATTTTCTCCTGGAATCATCAAGATTGTAAAGATTTTGGTTGCTGTCAATAGAAGAATTTCGGTCGGTGATAAAATGGCCGGCCGTCATGGAAATAAAGGTGTTGTTTCAAAAATATTACCGGCAGAGGATATGCCGTTTTTGGAAGATGGAACGCCCATTGATATTATTTTGAATCCTCTCGGAGTACCGTCGAGGATGAATGTCGGGCAGATTTATGAATTGTTGCTGGCATGGGCCGGTAAACTTTTGAACAACTATTATGAGACTCCGGTGTTCACATCGGGATCCGAGCAGGATGTAACGGCTGAATTAGCTTCCGCAGGCCTTCCATATGATGGCAAGGTTGTCTTGTACGACGGTATTTCCGGTGAACCTTTTAAAAATAAAGTCACTGTCGGTTTCATGTATATCATGAAGTTGGAACATATGGTGGATGACAAAATCCACGCCCGGTCTACGGGGCCCTATTCATTGATTACCCAGCAGCCTTTGGGTGGTAAAGCCCAGTTCGGCGGCCAGAGGGTTGGTGAAATGGAGGTTTGGGCGTTTGAAGCTTATGGAGCGGCCTATATCCTACAGGAGATTTTGACCATCAAATCGGATAATATTAGCGGCCGGAACGAGATTTATTCCGCCATTGTAAAGGGCACAATGGACTTTAATCCTGGTTTACCGGAATCGTTTAATGTGTTGATGAAAGAATTAAAAAGTTTGGCTCTTAACTTTGAGCTGGTCAAAAAAGACAGTTCTTCAGATGAGAGCAAGCTTAAGGAAAATATCCAAAATATCCCTTAAGGAGTCATTATGCAAAGACTTAGGAAAGACAAGCAAGAAGTAAGTATAATGGATTATACCAAGGTAAAGATAAGTCTGGCTTCTCCTGAGGTGATACGAAGTTGGTCGTCCGGTGAAGTGACAAAGCCGGAAACGATAAACTACAGAACGTTTAAACCTGAGAGAGATGGACTTTTTTGCGCAAAAATATTTGGTCCAACCCAGGATTTCAGATGTTTGTGCGGTAAATATAAAGGTCTAAAATACAAAGGGATTGTGTGCGAGAAGTGTGGAGTCGAAGTAACGCTTTCGTCGGTCCGCAGAGAACGCATGGGGCATATCGAATTGAATTCGAAGGTTGCCCATATATGGTTCTTTAAAGGTATACCTTCGCGCATAGGTGTATTACTTGAAATCACTGCAAAAGAACTTGAACATATTATCTATTTTGAAAATTATATTGTCCTTGATCCAAAAGAAGTTCCCAATTTGAAATTCAAACAGATTTTGTCTGAAGAAGAATATATCGATATGGTGGGACGGTATGGTGATGACGCTTTTGAAGCTGGAATGGGCGCCGAAATTGTCTATGAACTTCTCAAGTTGATTGACCTTGCTAAAGAGGTTGCCGAGTTAAAATCCCGATTAAGAGTTGAAAAATCCATCCAGAAAAAGAAAAATATGGCTCGCCGCCTTAAATTAATGGAGGAATTTTTTCATTCCGGCAATCGTCCCGAATGGATGATTCTCGCTGTTGTGCCAGTGCTTCCTCCTGATTTGAGACCGCTCGTGCGTCTGGACGGCGGTCGGTTTGCGTCATCCGATCTCAACGATCTGTATCGTCGTGTCATCAACAGGAACAATCGTTTAAAACGGTTATTGGATTTGAAAGCTCCCGAGCTGATTATCAAGAACGAAAAACGTATGCTTCAGGAAGCTGTGGACGCATTGTTCGATAATCAGAAAAGAAATAAAAGTTATATGAGTTCACAAAAAAGGCCGCTGAAATCCCTTTCTGATTCACTAAAGGGAAAACAGGGCCGGTTCAGGCAGAACTTGCTTGGTAAACGTGTCGATTATTCCGGCAGGTCTGTCATTGTTGTGAACCCCCGCTTGAAACTCGATGAATGCGGCCTTCCCAAAAAGATGGCTTTGGAATTGTTCAAACCTTTTATTTACAATAAACTTGAGAAGAAAGGAATGGTTACAACCCTCAGGGTCGCTCGAACCTGGGTTGAGGAAAATCGCGACGAGATCTGGGATGCGCTGGATGAGGTCATTAGGGAGCACACAGTTATGCTAAATCGCGCTCCGACTCTTCACCGTCTAGGGGTTCAAGCGTTTAAACCATTGCTTGTCGAAGGCAACGCCATTCACCTCCACCCAATGGTATGTCCCGCTTTTAACGCTGATTTTGACGGTGACCAAATGGCGGTCCATGTTCCTTTGTCTCTTGAAGCTCAAGCTGAATCAAAACTTTTGATGCTGGCGCCTAACAATATTCTATCTCCTTCCAATGGTAAACCTTTGGCTGTTCCCACCCAGGACATGATTCTCGGTTTCTATTATCTCACCTTCAATAAAAAACAATTGAAAGGTGAGAATATGGTCTTTAGCTCGGCCAAAGATGTTTTGCAGGCCTTTGAGCATGATCTGGTGGATATCAATGCGACGATTCGTATGAGATTCTTCGGCAGTGTGAAAAATATGGAAACCTATGTTCTGGATCCTCAGGATATAGCAAACTGCCCGACAACTGAGATTAAACCAGGGGATAACCGGCTTTTGATCACCACTCCCGGTCGTGTGATATTCAATGAATTACTCCCGGAAGGGACGCCTTTCATCAATGGTTTGTTAAAAAGAAAGGGTATTCAGAATCTCGTATATTATATTTATCTCACACTCGGTTTCCAACCTACAGTCGATACATTGGACAAGCTTAAGGAAGCGGGTTTTGAATATGCTACCCGAGCTGGTTTTACCATCTCTATTTCTGATTTACTTGTTCCTAAAGAGAAGAATGATATCATTAAGAGTACCGAACGGGAATTAGAAAAAATTGAGCAGATGTATGCAGAAGGCGTTCTCACTGCGGGTGAGCGCCATAATAATATTATTGATAAATGGAGTAAAGCTACCGATCAGATCAGAGAGACGATGTTCGCCCATATGAAACGGATGAGTTACGAGGGACCGGAGATCAATCCCATCTTCATCATGTCCGATTCCGGTGCCAGAGGTAGTAAAGACCAGTTAAAGCAGTTGGCTGGAATGCGCGGCCTGATGGCCAAGCCCTCTGGTGAAATTCTCGAAACTCCTATTACCGCTAACTTCAAAGAGGGTTTGTCGGTGCTCCAGTACTTTATCTCCACTCACGGTGCTCGTAAAGGATTGGCGGATACCGCTTTGAAAACCGCTGACGCTGGGTACCTAACCCGAAAATTGGTCGATGCCGCTATTGAAGTCATTGTCAAAGAAGAGGATTGCGGCACCATAAAAGGATTGGAAGTTGCGGCAATTATCGAAAACGGTAAAGAGATTGAACCGTTAATCGACCGTATTGTCGGTCGTACCGCATTGGAAGACATTGTTGACCCGGATGATCCCGAAAAAGTGATCATTGAGGGTGGGCAGATTATCGATGAAAAAACTGGGAAACGTATTCTTGATTCCGGTACCCTGAAGGTGAAGATTCGTGGGGTTTTGACGTGCGAAACTGTCTCCGGGGTATGCCAGAAATGTTATGGTAGGAATTTGTCCACAGGAAAACTGATAGGCTTGGGTGAAGCTGTTGGAATTATTGCCGCCCAGTCCATTGGCGAGCCTGGAACCCAGCTTACTATGCGTACATTTCATATTGGTGGCGTTGCTTCCGGTACAGAAGGTCAGACTAAACTTTTTTCCGGTTATGAAGGTATCCTCAAGTACAAGGATCTTGATATCATTCAGGTTGAAGACGGTAACTATATTGCGATGAATCGAATCGGTTCTCTCCAGATCCAGGATTCCAAAGGCAGGGAACGCGCGATTTACCCGGTAACATACGGTTCGAAAGTTCTGGTCAATGACGGACAGGAAGTAGAAAAAGGCGTGTTACTCCTGCAATGGGATCCGTTTGCCAACGCCTTGTTGACGAATGATAGTGGTATCGTCGAATTCCGTGATCTTGAAGAAAATGTGTCCTTTGTCAATGACCGTGACGAAGCTACCGGAAAAATCACCACCATTGTCATTGATATTAAAAATGAAAAACTACGTGATGAATTGCAACCGCATATTGTCATTCGCGATAAAGATACCAACAAAATAAAACGGAAGTATTACTTGCCGGTAAACGCTCATCTTTCCTGTAAAGATGGCGCTTATGTAAAGGCGGGTGAAGTACTTTCCAAGATTCCGTCTGAGTTTGCTAAAACCAAGGATATTACCGGTGGTTTGCCGAGGGTCACTGAATTGTTTGAAGCCAGGAAGCCCAAGAATCCGGCGCGTATGGCCCAGATCGACGGTATTATCGAATACGGTAAGGTTACCAAAGGCTCGCGTAAGATCATTATTAAGCCCCTGGACAAAAAAGCGAAACCTGACGAACATAATATCCCCAGAGGCGCGTATATCATTGTTGGCGATGGCGATAAAATTACTGCCGGAACCCCTCTGATGGACGGACCGTTGAATCCCGCTGATATTCTGAATGTTTTGGGTGAACAGAAACTCGCGGAATATTTATTGAAGGAGATTCAGGATGTCTACCGGATGCAGGGTGTCGCTATCAATGACAAACATATCGAAATTATCATTCGACAGATGATCAAATGGCGCCGAATCGAAGAGGTGGGCGATACAAATTTCATCCCTGAACAGGTTGTGGAAAAATGGATATTTGAGGACGAAAACGCCCGGGTAATGGAAAAAGGTGGAAAACCGTCCAGAGCGAAACCGGCCCTATTGCCAATTTCCAGAGCCGCGCTCGCCTATGATAGTTTCTTGTCTGCGGCGGCATTCCAGGAAACCACCAGAGTGTTGACTGAGGCTGCGATCGCGGGTAAAGAGGATATTCTCAAAGGCATCAAAGAAAATGTTACCATGGGACGCCTGATTCCTGCAGGAACGGGATATCCCCTGTACCATACCGTCGAAATTGATGAAATGGAAAATATCTTTAGTTCAGCGAAATAGAAAATAACTATAAAAAAAGAACGGCGGCAGTTTAGCGGCGCCGTTCTTCCACCAGTAAGAGAGACATCGCTTCCTGTCTTGTCGCTGTTTTATTTCTGAATACACCTCTAATTGCGGATGTCACAGTAACAGCCCCAGGTTTTTTCGCCCCTCTCATAATCATGCATAGGTGTTCCGCCTTGATTACCACCATCACTCCCAGAGGAGACAATGATTTATATAAGTAATCCGCTATTTGCTTGGTCAGCCTTTCTTGTATCTGAAGTCTTTTGGCAAGCGCGTCCACCAGGCAAGCAATGGTATTGAGTCCCATAATTTTCCCTTTTCTAGGGATATATGCGATGCTGGCGGTTCCGGTAAAGGGTAGAAGGTGGTGCTCACACATCGAATGGATCGGGATATCTTTTATGATCACCAGCTCTTCGTGTTTCTCCTCAATCAATAGCCGGTTGAAATTGTTTGGATCCATATGAGTACCGGCCAATACTTCAACAAACATATCCGCAACACGTTTAGGAGTACTTTCCAATCTTTTGGAATCCGCATCTTCACCGATTCCTTCTAAAATCAGTCTTACTCCATTTTTCATTTTTTCGAGGTCAAATTTTTTCATGTTCAACTCCACATCCAGTTATACTGGAAAACCGCGCTGCCGTCAAGTTTTTGGGAGGTAGCTGCACAAAAAATATTCAAGGTATTCGAGGGGCGTTCACATTGACATCATATGGTTTTTTAAGTATGATGAAAATTTAAGTTGTATGGATAATGCCGTGATTATAATTAATAACTTAACGGTTTCCCGCCTCATTTATTTCAATGGGAGAGGCAAATAATCAAATCAAGGAGAGAACTTTGTTAAAGAAATTGTTTATTCTAATTATGTTGTGTTGCGTGATGGTTTTGCCGTCATTCTCCAAAAAAGATCTTACCTATGAGCAAGCGTTTTTGCCCAATGGAAAGATATTTAATGAACTGCCGAAGATTAGAGGGTGGTTGGACGACCGGTTCTACCTCGAAATGCGCGGAATTCAGTTTTTTAAAGTGGATGCCCGCAATGGGCGCGGTTACCCGTTGCATGACGAAGCGCATGCTGGAGTGATAAAAAAAAATCAGCTTAGCTTTAAAGATATAGTGGGGGGAAACAGCGATTACTCCAAACTTTTGTTTTTGAAATCCGATGTGTTGTATTATCTTGATGCGTCAGCAAAAAAGATAGATAAATTAAATGCTTCAGGTAAAAATTTGAAGAATCCTGTTTTTTCTCCTGACGGGAATTCAGTGGCCTACACGCGCGGCGGCAACTTGTTTGTTTACCACATGGCGACTGCCAAAGAAATCCAGCTAACGAAAGACGGCAGTTCCGATATTCTGAATGGGTACGCATCGTGGGTGTATTATGAAGAGATTCTGGGGCGGCGTGGCAAATACCGTGCGTTCTGGTGGAGCCCCGACAGTAAAAAAATCGCGTTTATCCGTTTTGATCAGACCAACGCGCCGGTTTTTCCGATATTTCGCGCAACTGGCGATGTGTATGGAGATCTTGAAAAACAGCGCTATCCCAAGCCGGGTTTTCCCAATCCCACAGTTGAAATCAAGATTGCTTCCATCGCGAGCAAGACTGTTGAATGCCTGGATTACAAAGATCCTGAGGCCGAAGAATTTTACCTGTCGTTTCCGGTATTCTCAAAAACATCCGACACTCTCTATTTCCAATGGCTGAACCGTGGCCAAAACCATCTAAAAATTCTACGTTATAATCTTAAAACCAGGGCAATTGAAACCGCGTATGAAGAAAAACAAGATACGTGGGTGGATTTCCCCGGTTTTGAAGATCTATTTGTATTAAGAGACGGCAGACTTGTTTTACGCAGTTCTAAAAGTGGATGGGATCATGTGTACATGATTGATAAAAAAGGAAACAGGCGGCAATTGACTTCCGGTCTATGGAGTGTCGCCAGTATTCATGTGGTCAATGAAAAGCGCAAACGCATCTATTTTAGCGCCCGTAAAGAGGATTCTACCGAGCTTGATTGTTACTCCATTGATTTCAATGGCAAGGGGATGAAGAGACTGACCCGCGGAAAGGGATTCCATATGGTGTCGATGTCTGAAAACGGGACCTATTTTGTGGACCGGTATTCTAACATCACAACCCCGACCGCCTTGTCCCTCTACACTCATAAGGGCGGATTGGTGAGAGCGTTGGGGGATATGTACAACAAGGAGCTGGATGATTACAATCTGGCGAAAACAGAATTATTTAGAATTAAGACGACCGATGGCTATGAGCTTCCGGCGGTCTGGTTTTTGCCCCATGATTTCGACAAGTCCAAGAGGTATCCGGTGGTTCTGAATGTGTATGGAGGCCCCGGTTCAACGTCTGTTTACAATATGTTCCCCTACCGGTCTCCCTTGAGCCGTCACTTCATGGCCAACCTGGGGATGATTGTGATGGCGGTTGACCATCGCGGATCCGGCCATTTCGGTAAAAAAGGAATGGATCTCATGCATCGAAAGCTGGGTGAAATTGAAATGAATGACTATATCGAGGTTGTGAAATATTTAAGACAGCTTCCTTTTGTGGACGGGAATAAAATTGGGATCACCGGGGGTAGTTACGGTGGATATGCTACAGCTCTAGCATTGACCAAACATCCAGAGTATTTTAATTATGGGATCGCTGATTTTTCTGTCATTGATTGGCGTCTTTATGATTCCGTGTATACTGAACGGTATATGGATCTTCCGTTTGAAAAAAAGGAAGGGGACACCAATTCCGAATATAACTTAGAGGGCTACAAAAAGAGTGATGTGCTTACCTATATCGATAACTACAAGGGCGGCCTACGTATCACTCACGGCACAATGGACGATAATGTACATTGCCAGAACACCATCCGCTTCATAGACCTGGCGCTCGATAGGGGGAAAACCGTCGAACTGATGTTGTATCCCGGTGAACGGCACGGGTTCCGGTCGAAAAAGCGTAATCATTACAACAAAGCCGGCATTGATTTTTGGATGAGGCATTTTTTCGGGAAATCTTTTAAATAACAATCATGAGACAACAGGATGAATTGATCGCTGATTTAGTCTCTCTCGCGTTGGAAGAGGATGTGGTGGATGATGATATCACCACCCTTTCCCTGTTGGATTTCGATAATCCGGTGCTGGCGGATGTCACTGCCAAAGCGTCGGGTGTGATTTCCGGCATGGATGTTTTTTGCGACGTGTTCAGGCTGATTGATCAGCGGGTATCGGTAGATGTCGTCAAGGGTAATGGAAGCGTTGTGGATGTAGGCGATACTGTGGTAAGTGTCCACGGTCTGGAAAGTTCCATTCTCAGGGCCGAGAGGACCGCCCTCAATTTTTTGCAACAATTGAGCGGGATCGCCACTGCTGCGAGTTTTTATGCCGCCAAAGTCAAACCTTATGGCGTCTCCTTGCTGGATACCAGGAAAACCGCGCCGGGGATGCGCTATTTGCAGAAACGAGCGGTCAAGGACGGAGGCGGTTTGAATCACCGCCTCAATCTGTCTGATATGGCTATGATAAAGGACAATCATATAAAGATGGCCGGAAGTATTACCGCAGCGGTCAAAAAGGTCGCCGCCAGGAATCCTTCAAAAAAAATCGAGGTAGAGGTTCGCAATCTGGAAGAATTGCGGGAGACGTTGGCGCTATCTGACAAAATCGATGTCGTCATGCTGGATAACTTTGCTCTGCCAATGGTAGAGGAAGCGGTTAGGATCTGCAACAAACAGGTGAAATTGGAAATATCGGGTAATGTGACACTGGAAAACATTGAAGCCAAGGCCAAAACCGGTGTTGACTTCATTTCTGTAGGAGCGTTAACCCATTCGTTCAAATCCCTGGATTTGAGCTTGAATATCAAAAGGTGAACATATGAGTGAATATCTGGAAACAGACGTATTGATTATCGGAAATGGAATCGCCGGATCGACAGCAGCTCTTCAGTTGGCTGAAAGCGGAATCGATACTGTCGTCATCACGAAAGGAGACAATTTCTCACATACCAATACTTACCTGGCTCAAGGGGGGATCGCGTCCCTTGGCAAAGACGAGGAGCCCGGCGTATTTGTGGGCGATATACTGAAAAGTGGTGATAATGTCAACAATAGAGAGGCGGTAGAGTTTCTGGTCAAAAATTCCCGGCACCTGGTGGAAAATATTCTGATCGGCAAACTGGATGTGCCGTTCTCTTTGAAAAACGGCTCTTTTGACCTGGCGCGGGAAGGGGCCCATTCCCATAGACGGGTGTTGAATGTCAAAGATATGACGGGGCGTCTCATTCAGGAGAAACTGTCCGCATATTTGGATAAGTTTGACAATCTCCGGCTATTGTACAACCATCAGGCCATAGATTTACTGACGTTTCCTCACCATTCCAGCAATCCTATGCGGATTTTTTATGAGCCGAGAACCGTTGGCGCTTATGTGCTGGATAAACAATCGCAAAAAGTGAAACGGATTTTTGCCCGTAAAGTGATTTTGGCGAGCGGAGGTTTGAGCAGTATTTTCATCAATTCAACCAATCCGCCGGATGTGGTGGGAAATGGTGTAGCCATGGCATCCAGGGCCGGAGCCCGGTTGGCGTGCCTGGAGTATGTGCAATTCCATCCCACGTCACTCTATCATAAAGAGGCTGGGGGATTCTTGATTTCAGAAGCGGTGCGTGGTGAAGGGGCTAAGTTGATGAATCGCAAAGGGGAATATTTTATGAAGGAATATTCCGAACAGGCGGATCTGGCTCCGAGGGACGAAGTTTCGCGGGCCATCTATGAAGAGATGATCAAGCATGGGGATGATTATGTGCTGTTGGATCTGGCGTCATTTACCGATATCAGCATCCAGGATCGCTTTCCCACTATCTATGAAAATTGTATGAAATACAATATCGACATCACCAAGCGACCGATTCCGGTGGTTCCCGCGGCTCATTATAGTTGTGGCGGTGTGATGGCCGATCTGGCGGGCAGAACCAGTATCGAAAACCTCTACGCTATTGGCGAAGTGTCGCTTACCGGTGTCCATGGCGCAAATCGTTTGGCTTCCGTATCTCTGCTCGAGGGGCTGGTATGGGGAGTCAAAGCCGCCGAAGATATCGCCGAAACATTGCATGATGATACCGATCCCTATGTGATTTCCGAAGTACCGGAATGGAGGTATCCGCTGCCCCAGGAAGAACTCGATCCCGCCCTTGTGTGGCAGGATTTGGTGATGGTTAAATATACCATGTGGAATTATAGCGGCATCATTCGCACCCGCAAACGTCTGGAGCGGGCCAGATCCGACCTTGAATATCTACGGCACCGGATCATCAAATTCTACCAAAAAACTGAAATGACACAGAGTATCATCGATTTGCGCGATAGTGTGCAAACCGCCTTGCTGGTGGTTCACTCGGCATTGATGAACAAAGTTTCCCGCGGAGCCCATTTTATCAAAGAATAATTTGAAATAAACGGAAATTTCGGATAAAATTTTCAGATAAGATTTTGTCGAATAGTAAAGGAGCACTGATTATGAGCGATAAGTTCAAATTGTCGAAGACGTATGAACCTTTTGAAGTGGAAGGACAGATTTATAAATCCTGGTTGGAGAGCGGCGGTTTCCACGCTGTTCCCGACCGGCGGGATGAGCGGTATGTTATTATGATGCCGCTTCCCAATGTAACCGGCGCCCTACATATGGGGCATGCGATGGATAATGTGATGCAGGATTTGTTGATTCGCTGGCATCGGATGATGGGGGACAACACCCTCTGGCTTCCGGGGACGGACCATGCCGGCATCGCCACTCAAGCGGTGGTGGAAAAACGGATGAAGGAACTGGAAGGCCTCACCCGGCATGAAGTCGGTCGGCAGGGGCTCACCGATAGAATCTGGAAATGGAAGGACCAATTTCAGGAACGCATTGTCCAGCAGCAGCAACGGATGGGGTGTAGCGCCGATTGGCAGCGGCAACGGTTCACAATGGACAAGGTGTGCTCCAGAGCGGTTCGTCACACGTTTTTTAAAATGTTTGTGGATGGATTAATTTTTCGCGGCAAGCGTTTGGTGAACTGGGACCCCTTTTTACTGACCAGTATTTCTGATGACGAAGTGTATCACGAAACTGTCAAAGGCCATTTCTGGCATCTACGTTATCCGGTCGTTGATCCGATTGACGGCGAGCCTAAAGAAGTGATTGTCGCCACCACCCGGCCGGAGACAATGCTTGGAGACACTGCTGTGGCGGTTCACCCGGATCCGGCCAGCGCCCTGGAGGCGGAACTGGAACGCCGAAAACAGCAACTGGAAAAAGCTCCGGTAAAAGAGAAAGCGATTCTCGAAGAGGAGATCGTCAATTTAGAAGATCGTCGGCGCGAGGTGTTGCCAGGTTTGCTTCGCCTTCGGGATATGGCCGAAAATGGACGTAAGGTGATGCTCCCCTTGATGGAGAGACCGATCCCCCTCATACTGGATGTGTGGGCCAATCCGGCGTTGGGCTCCGGTTGCGTGAAAATCACACCGGCTCATGATCCGAACGATTATGAAGTCTGGAAACGGCATAAAGATGAGATCGATATCATCAATATTTTGAATCCCAATGGTACATTGAATAATAACGCCGGGAATTACGAAGGTCTGGACCGCTTCGACGCCCGCAAAAAAGTCGTGGCGGACCTGGAAGCGCAGGATCTGTTACCCAGGGTGGAAGACCGTGATATCGAGATCGGTCATTCGGACCGTTCGAAATCCCCTGTCGAGCCCTATCTCTCCGACCAGTGGTTCATCTTTATGGGCGACCGGGAAGAGGGTGTGCTCATGGGACGTGGTACTCCTAAAGAGCATAAAAAATCCGGTCTTGTGCAAGCTGCAATCGATGCCACCAACGAGGGCAAAGTCACATTCCATCCCGACCGTTTTGCCAAAACCTACCTGGATTGGCTGGAAGAAAAGCGGGATTGGCCGGTGAGCCGCCAACTCTGGTGGGGACACCGGATTCCCGTTTGGAGTCGGGAACTTTCCTTCAGCGACGCGGCGGTCGCATTGAAGACTCTGCTCACCGAAACCCTGGGTGACGTGTGGCCAGGGAAAGCCGCTGTACGCGTGGTGCGAAAAGAGGACGGCGAGTTTACCTTGATTGATTCGCTGGAGAAGATTGATACGTTGTCCGGCAATGACGACGAGGTGTTCTTGGTGGATATCTGTTTGGTGGAAGACGATGAGGCCTGCCTCGAAGCTCTTGATAATTCGGGGTATCAACAGGATCCCGATGTGCTTGACACCTGGTTCTCATCCGCCATTTGGCCCCATTCTACGCTCGGTTGGCCGGCGCCGGAATCCGCGGATACCGAAGGCGGGGCTTCTATGGTATCTGAAGATGGCGATACATTGAATTATTATTACCCCGGTTCATGTCTGGTGACGGCTCGCGATATCATTACCCTGTGGGTAGCCCGCATGGTGATTACCGGCTTCTACAATATGGGCGACATACCGTTCTCAGATGTGTTCATCCATGCAAACATTCTTGACGGCAAGGGTGAACGGATGAGTAAATCCAAAGGCAACGGAATCGACCCTGTGGACATTATTCAGGCCTACGGCACCGACGCCATGCGTTACGTGCTGTGCGATATGCAGACCGGGAACCAGGACATCCGCCTACCGGTGACCGCCATTTGCCCGGAGTGCGGCAATCATAATGAATTGACTGTGAGTAAACACGGCAAGAGTGTGTTCACTTATATGTGCCTCTCTTGCAAAAAAGAATATGATGTGCTGGGCACAATGCCCGATATTCCTTCGGCCCGTCTCATCAGCGAACGGTTCATGGAAGGGAAGAAGTTCTGCACCAAGCTCTGGAATACAGCCCGCTTTGCCCTGGGCAATCTGGAAAACACGGCTAAAGGAACCATCGCTCTGGGCGCTATGGAATTGGAAGACCGCTGGATTTTAGCGGCGCTGAATCAGGCGATCAATGCTGTGACCCGCGGCCTGGAAGAGTATAATCCTTCCGTCGCCCTGGGAGCCGCCCGTGATTTTATGTGGGGGCAATTGTGCGATTGGTATCTGGAACTCATTAAGCCGAGATTGGCTGAAGGCGGCGAAAGCGCTGGAATTGCCCGTCGGGTGTTGGCCTATTGCCTGGATAAGACATTGCGACTGCTCCATCCGTTTGTTCCCTTTATCACCGAATTCCTATGGCAACAATTGAAAGATCAAGTACCGGAGCTGGGCCTTCCGGGGTTGAGTCAGGAAGAAGCCGATTTGGAATCGCTTCTTATCGCCCGTTGGCCGCAAGCTGAAGATAAATTGGATAATCCTGAACTTCTCGGGATTTTCGCCGATCTTCAGGCCGCCACCAGCGGTGTGCGGGAGGTCCGGTCCACTCAGCAGGTTTCGCCGAGGCAAGAACTCGATGTGACCATAAAACCTCCGCAAGAGCGGGCGTCGGATCTGAAATCGCAAGCCCATGTGATCCAGAGGCTTGCCAATATAAGCGCTCTTCA
>CAZBHS010000016.1:49483-82918 GCA_964491915.1 uncultured Clostridia bacterium | reverse complement strand
CCGCTTCCCGTGTGGTGGGGAATTTGCAAATTTTTGTGCATGATCTCATCGACGATGATGTGGAACGGGAAAAACTCCAGGCTGATCTGGAAAAAATTCAGAAGAACATCAAAGGCAACCGCGCCAAGTTGAGTAACGAGAATTTTGTCTCCCGCGCCCCGGAGAAAGTGGTGGAACAACACAGACAGCAATTGTCGCGATTGGAGCTGCAGGAAAAATCTATTATCCAGGCGTTGGAAGATCTGGTTGACCATTAATTAAACAAATTTAGAAGCGATTAAAATAAGATGGGGAAATGCCTGAGGGCATTCCCCCTATTTCCCAATTTTTCACAGGAATAATGTAAAGAGAATTAAAGAGTTTATATAAAAAAAAGGAAGAGGAAGCTTTTAGGTGATGCGATGGTAATTTTCGGTGGAAAGAATGTAGTGTTTTTTATAGTTGTGTATTGTCTTTTTTTTTACTCTTATTTATTGCCCGGTAAAGGTGTCGATTTTAAGAAATTTGAGCATCTGTCCCTCCAGCATGGTCTCTCCCAGAGTACGGTCTCTTGCATGATCCAGGATCGCAATGGTTTTTTGTGGATGGGGACTGGAGATGGGTTGAATCGCTACGATGGATATGAATTTAAAACTTTCTACCATAACCCTGCAAATGCCAATAGTCTCAGTCAAAGCGGAATAAGTTGTTTGCTGGAAGATAGGGATGGGAATATCTGGATTGGAACCGGATCCGGAGGGCTGAATAAATTCGATCCCCAAACAGAGATATTTACCTGTTATAAATCGGAGCCTGAAAAGCCCGGAACTTTAGGCTCGGATCATGTACGGTCGATGCATGAAGATAAGTCCGGCATTCTTTGGATCGGAGCCGCTACATACCTACACCGGTTTGAGCCGGATACAGGCTTGTTTAAACGTTATCGTTTCCATGTTCCCTCGCCGGATTCATCCAGACGGCAGGAGATCAAGGCCGTTTTTTCAGATGGATCCGGCGTTATTTTAGTGGGGGGGTATCACATTGGGATGGCGTTATTCGACACTAAAACGGAGACATTCGAATATTTTCATAAGGATCAGGAAGCTCCGGCAGGATTAACCACCAATAACATTAGATTCTTTTTGCCGGCCGCCGGCAACACATTTTGGGTAGGAACTGCAGGAAGCGGATTACTTAGCTTTGACCTTCAAACCAAACAGTTTTCCGCTGCTTACCCTAAGGATGGCGATAACTCCAAACCCGATACAGCCTATCTTTTTGCCGGAGTCCCATCTGTTACCCGTTCTGAAACTCTCTGGATCACCACTGCCAATGGATTGCTTGAATTCGACACCCGGGAGAACTGTGTGGTTAACCACATTCTTGCCGGACATGGCAATAGTCTAACCACCAATGATCTTGTTGGGGTGTTGGAGGATTATGAGGGAAACCTCTGGGTCGGTGAATATGGGATAGGTCTCAATAAGTATGTTAGAAAAAAAAGTCTGTTTAAAGAATGGCGTAAAGTACAGGGAGCCATCAAGAACTCCAAAAACAATATTGTATTCTCCATGCTTGAAGATCTGGATGGGATATTATGGTTTGGAACGATGGGTGGAGGGGTTGAGTGTTATGATAAAGTATCGGGAAATTTTACCGCTTATCTCCAAAATCAAAAAAATAATCAATTATTGTGGAGTGATTTCATTCGCTGCATGTATTTAGACCGCCGGGGAAATATCTGGGTTGGGACGCACGGGAGCGGACTCAACCGCCTGGATCCCAAGACAGGAAAATCTACCCGCTTTTTATTTGAAGAGGGGAATCGAGAGTCTTTAAGCGGAAATATTGTCAATTGTGTGCATGAAGACCGGAGCGGGGTGTTGTGGATTGGAACCTGGAGCGCCGGTCTAAACACAATGAATAGGGAAAAGGGGACGTTTAAGCGCTATTTTCGTAGCGATGGCCGGCCTCCTGAGCTCGACATTCAAAGTGTTAAAGTGATTCATGAGGATACCCAGGGAAATTTATGGATTGGGACTTGGGATGACGGATTGCATTGCCTTAATAATGAACGGAAGGAATGCGCCCATTTTAAACATGATGACAACAATCCCTTTAGTATTAATTGCAATACTATAATGGCTATTCATGAAAGCGCCGACGGCATCCTCTGGCTTGGGACCAGCGGCGGGGGCTTAAATCGCCTTGACAGGGCCACCGGTCGGTTTGACCATATTACCTCCAGAGACGGTTTGCCCAACAATATCGTGTACGCGATTTTGGAAGATTTCGACCAATGTCTCTGGTTCAGTACCAACAAGGGATTGGCGCGATTCGATATGGAGTCGAAAGAGGTGGAGGTTTTTTCTATGGCTGACGGTCTACCCTCAAACGAATTTAATGCCGGAGCGGCCTTCACGTCGCCGTCGGGGGAGATGTATTTTGGGTCCACTCACGGCCTTGTCTCGTTTTTTCCGGAGTCCCTAAAAAAATCGACCTATGTTCCGCCGGTTGTATTTACCTCTTTTAAATTGCTGAACCGTGATATTGAATTGAAACGATCGATTTCTCACTTAAATGAGTTGAAACTCTCTCATAAGGATACGTTTTTATTTGAGTTTGCCGCTCTCAGTTACGCCAGTCCCGCCAAGAACCAATACGCCTACAAACTATCCGGGTTGCAGGATGAGTGGGTGCCTCTGGGACATAAGAGGACGTTGAATTTCGCCCATCTGGAACCCGGAGACTATGAGCTAATTGTCAAGGGATCAAACGGGGACGGGGTGTGGAACGAAGCCGGAACGTCGATTCGCCTTATCATCACTCCGCCGTTGTGGCAGACCTGGTGGTTCAAACTCCTGGTGATTGTGTCCATTATCGCATTGGCCTATCGCTGGCATGCAGTCAAACTGAAAAACGCCACACTAGAATTGAAAACCGAATCGGCCATGAATCGCTTATTCGCCCGTTTCAAGATTTCAGAGCGGGAGCAGGAGATCATCCAACTGATCCTCAAAGGAAAAACCAACAAGGATATCGAGGAGTCCCTCTTTATCTCCATCAAGACCGTCAAATCCCACATTTACAACATTTATCGCAAAATGGGAGTGAAAAACCGCCTGGAGCTAATCAATTTGATCCAAAAATCCGTAAAAGAATAAGTGGAGGAAAACCTCCACGATTTACGAGGTGAACCGATGTTTTTAGCAAATATAAAGCGCCTGCTGGCTTGGGGGGCGTTGATCCCGCTCTTTGCTTGTTCGAACCTGACTTCGCAAGGGATAAAGGATTTCAAGAATTTTCAACGGTTGTCCATCGAACACGGGCTCTCGCAAGGCGCTGTTACATGCATGATTCAGGATCGTAATGGATTTCTGTGGTTTGGAACCCAGGATGGATTGAACCGGTATGATGGCTACTCGTTTAAATTATTCTGCCATGACCCTGAAGATCCGGCTAGTCTGAGCGAGAGCGTGATTGACTGCCTTGTTGAAGATCAATCCGGCAATATCTGGATTGCAACCGCCGCCAGAGGTCTCAATAAATACGATCCCGTTACCGATGCTATCACATGCTACCGATACGATCGGGACAATCCCGGCTCCATCAGCTCCGATTATATCCGGGCTCTCCATGAAGATCGATCCGGGAATTTGTGGGTGGGCGCCCTGGATCGGTTAAATCGATTCGATCCCCAAACAGGTGCGTTTCAAAGCTATCTCTTCGAGCGATCCGCCCCCAATAGCACGCAATATAAATCTATTCGAAGCATTTACTCGGCCCCGTCCGGCCTTCTTTGGGTCGGTGGCTTTCGGCTTGGATTGGCGGCCTTTGATCCGGAAAAAGAGGAATTTCGATATATCGCCGGCGATCCGCATCGGGAAGGTTGTCTGCCCACCTATGATATCGACACCATTTGTCCGGGCAAGGAGCCTTATCTCTGGATTGGAACACTAAAGCACGGCCTGTTCCGGTTCAATACCCGGACCGGTCGATGTTCGCCTATTTCCCCCCAACCGCCCCAATGTTCATCCGTCAATCTATCCAAAGTGACGGAAATCGTCAAGTCCCGTGTTCAGCCCGGTATTCTATGGGCTACCACCACAAAGGGCTTTCTGAAAATTGATTCCAATCGTAACCAGATCATCGAACACATCCGCGGCGGTTATCCGTCCGACCTCTCTAGCGACACCTTGCTGTCGGCGCTGGAAGACAGGGAGGGAAATCTATGGGTGAGTGAGCTTGGGAGAGGATTGAAGAAATTTGTCGCCCGGTCCTATGTGTTCGAATCAATGAATCACCAACCGGGGATTTCGAATAGCCTGGGAAGTAACATTGCGTACGCAATCCTCGAAGATAACGGTGGGGATTTGTGGATCGGAACCGGCAAAGGAGGAGTCGATCGGTTCTCCAATTCTTCCCTTGTGGCGCGGTATCGCAATTCTTCCGCCGGTCCACACAATTTAGGGAGCAAATCCATTCGCGATATCATCCAGGACTCCGCCGGAGACATCTGGGTGGCGACGCTTGGCGATGGATTGAAGCGAATCAACCGGAAAACCGGCGCCATTTCCCATTTTTTGTTCCAGCCGGAGGATCCCCATTCCATCAGCAGCAATCTGGTGATGTGTCTGATGCAAGATCATGCGGGAGTCTTGTGGGTGGGAACGCCGGATGCCGGAATCAATTCCATGGATATCGAAACCGGCGCCATTACCCGTTATTTTTCTAGATCCGGCAAGCAGGATAATGTCGAGCTCCACTCTTTGCAAACCATCTATGAAGACAGCGGGGGAACGCTGTGGTTCGGCATGTTTAACAAAGGCTTGATGAGCCTTGACAAGGAGCGCGCAACATTTCGATACTTCAGTCCCGACCCTGAAGATCCCTGTAGCATCAATTCCAACAATGTGATCTCTATACACGAGGGGAGCCGGGGAAAACTCTGGGTGGGGACGATTGGAGGCGGCCTGAATTGTCTGGACCGTTCTACCGGTAGGTTCGACCATTACACCACCAAGCACGGTTTACCCAACAATGTCATATACGGGATTTTGGAAGATTCGCGGCAACGTCTCTGGCTCAGCACCAACCGGGGGCTGGCATGCCTGGATCCCGAAACCCAAAACGTGACTGTGTTCAATCAAGCGGATGGTCTCCCTTCGAATGAGTTTAATATGGGAGCCTATTTTCAATCGAAGTCCGGTCGCATGTATTTTGGTTCCACCAACGGATTGGTCTCTTTTTCTCCAAATTCCATCGAAAAATCCACATTCGTTCCGCCGGTGGTATTTACCTCTTTTAAACTACTGAACCGGGACATCGAGTTGAAGCGCTCGATTTCCCATCTAAAAGAGCTGAAGCTCTCCTATAAAGACACATTTGTAATCGAATTCGCGGCCCTCAGTTACCTGAATCCCGCCAAGAATCAGTACGCCTACAAATTATCCGGCCTGCATGACGAATGGATTCAATTGGGCGCCAGACGGACATTGAATTTCGCCTATTTGGAACCCGGTGATTACCAGTTGATCGTTAAAGGGACCAATGGCGACGGTGTGTGGAATGAGACCGGCGCAACCATTCGCCTCACCATCACGCCGCCGGTGTGGCAGACCTGGTGGTTCAAGTTGTTGGCGATTTTGTCCATCATCGCCATCGCCTACCGCTGGCATACAGCTAAACTCGAGGAAACCACCCTGAGGTTGAAGACCGAGTCCGCCATGAATTCCCTGTTCACCCGCTTCAGGATTTCCGAACGGGAGAAGGAGATCCTCCAATTGATACTCAAAGGAAAAACAAACAAAGATATCGAGGACTCCCTCTTTATTTCCATCAAAACTGTCAAATCCCACATCTACAACGTCTATCGCAAAATGGGCGTCAAGAATCGCCTGGAACTGATTAATTTCATCCAAAAATCCGTAAAATAACTTACGCCTTGAAAACATACCAATTTGTAACACAATCACCCCCCCGACCCAATCATCCCATCCCAAATTCAGCGCCACATAGATGAAAATCCACTCCAGCCGGAAGACAAACTACCTCGCGGACTTGTTCCATGCGATCCAACAGTTTGGTTTCATAAGTTTCCATAAAAGAGCAAAATTGAGCGAAACCGGCTTAAATCGGCAATTACATTTGACTTCCTGCTCTCATTTCAGTATATTTGTAAGGTGATTTAATATGGGATTGCTGTATCCACATGGTTGAGGCTGGCGGCGCAGCGTCTGGTATTACCGATGGGAAACCGGATAAATAACAAAGGTTACGGTTAGGAGCACATTATGGCAGAGCCAATTGAAGATAAAGTGACAAGATCACTAAAAGCAGCGGAAGAGCTGTATCACCGTCTTGTATTAATCGTCGGTAAATGTGGAACAGGTAAAACTTCCGTTATTCAGAATGTGGCGAAACTGCATCGGACCGACCCTATCAATATTAACCTGCGTCTATCTAAAGAGCTGCTTGGATTAACGGAAAAACAACGGCGGTTAAAACTGCCCGAGATTTTGACTCAAACTG
This sequence comes from uncultured Clostridia bacterium, assembly GCA_964491915.1. Taxonomy (GTDB): domain Bacteria; phylum Acidobacteriota; class Aminicenantia; order UBA2199; family UBA2199; genus JAHELQ01. The sequence goes on along the minus strand of CAZBHS010000016.1, from coordinate 76,408 downwards.
TCAATGGCGGTGCCAAAACGGTTTTTCTGGATAACATCGAAATCCTATTTGATGTTCAACTTAAGCAAGACCCTTTGCGCTTGTTGCAAGGCTTGTCCCGAAACCTTACAGTGGTGACTTCGTGGAATGGGACTTTTGATACAGGTAAACTGACTTATGCGGAACCAGACCACCGTGAATACCGACGCTACGATTTAACAGATACTCTGGTGGTCGGCATGAGCGGTGAGGCAACAATCGATTTTTAAACAGTCAAACGAGGATAAACTGGTATGAAATACGGAGATTTAATTCAATTTGATCCGATAGAAACGGTCGTTCAGCTACGCGATGCTGATAAAACAAACGCTGCCCGTCAGTTAGTAAGCACATACGTTGTTTCAGATGAAATGGCTGATAGAATAGCGAGTCTGGTAATTCCTCAATTGCAGTTTGAACAGCCGGTCGATAACAAGGGTATCCTGGTTGTCGGAAACTATGGTACCGGTAAATCGCACTTGATGTCTGTCTTGTCCAGTGTGGCTGCCGATACTTCTCTCCTTGAAAGCCTAAACCATGAAGACGTGAAAGCTGAAGCTGTAAAAATTGCCGGAAAATTCAAGGTAATCCGCACAGAAATCGGTTCCACCACGATGTCTTTGCGGGATATTCTGGTGGCCGAATTGGAAGAGCGTCTCGAAAATCTTGGTGTGAGGTATGTCTTCCCGGACTCCGATACGATTGCCAGCCATAAAAGAGCGTTCGAAGATATGATGACCCAATTCGCAGAAGTATTCCCGGAACATGGCCTCCTGCTGGTAGTGGATGAATTACTGGATTATCTACGAGCCAGAAAAGATCAAGAGCTGATTCTCGATCTGAACTTCCTGCGTGAAGTTGGCGAGGTGTGTAAAGATCTGCGTTTCCGCTTCATGGCCGGCGTCCAGGAAGCCATATTTGACAGTGATCGATTCACCTTTGCAGCAGACAGTATTCGCCGGGTTAAGGACAGATTTGAACAGATCCTGATTGCCGGTAATGATGTAAAATTTGTTGTCTCGGAACGATTGTTGAAGAAAACCACTGAGCAACAGGCAAAGATAAGAGAATATCTCACTCCTTTCGCAAAATATTATGGTAATCTCAACGAACGCATGGATGAATTCGTTCGGCTGTTTCCGGTGCATCCTGATTATATAGATACTTTCGAAAGGATCTCCGTCGTAGAGAAGCGTGAAGTGCTAAAGACTCTCTCTCTGGGCATGAAAGGAGTCTTAAACAAAGAGGTTCCGGTGGACGAACCCGGCGTGATCGCTTTTGATAGTTATTGGGATGTTCTCTCAACGAATGCCGCTTATCGAACCTTGCCTGATATTAAGCAGGTGATCGATTGTAGCAACACGCTGCAAACCTTGATTAATACAAATTACCCCAAAGCGAAGAACAAGGATTTCGCCCTGCGAATTGTTCGTGGTTTGAGTGTACACAGGCTTACAATAGGAAGCCTTTCATCACCAAACGGCTTAACCGCTGAAGCTTTACGGGACTCACTTTGTCTATTTGATCCACTTATTGCCGAACTGGGAGGAGACGATAGTTCAGAAGACTTGTGTGGTGCGGTGGAGACAGCTATTCGCCTTATTAGCCGGGCTGTGAGCGGACAGTTTATTTCAGCCACAGAGATTGATGACCGGGGGAGGCTAAGCGGACAGTTTTATATAGATATATCCAAAGACATCGATTATGATGAGAAAATAAGAACAAGGTCGGAAAGCCTGGGCGACGCACAGCTTGACCGCTTCTACTACGAAGCGTTGAAGCGGGTCATGGAACGCCTGGACTCAACTTACGTTACCGGCTATAAAATATGGGAATATGAACTGGTGTGGCAGGACCATAAGGCAGCTCGTTCCGGTTATCTCTTTTTCGGGGCGCCCAATGAAAGAGCCACGGCTGTACCGACTCGGGATTTTTACATTTATTTCATTCAACCCAACGATCCTCCCCGCTTAAAAGGCGATAAGCTCAGCGACGAGGTTTTCTTCCGGTTGAAACCATCAGAAGAAACCGGCGAGGAATTCCGCAAATCACTGAAAGACTATGCTGCTGCATTCGATCTGGCATCCTCCTCCTCCGGCCATGCGAAGGCCACTTATGAGTCCAAGGCCAATGGCTTCCTAAAAAAATTGGTTCAATGGCTTCAGAAATATATGACGGATGCCTTTGAAGTGACCTATCAGGGACGCGCCAAATCAATGACGGAATGGGCAAAAGGCAAATCCATACGGGACCTGTCCGGCTTGTCACCGCATGAAACCATCAACTTTCGGGATCTGATCGACTCAATTTCCAGTATTTGTCTGGCGCCGCACTTTGAAGGTCAAGCCCCAGACTATCCCTTCTTCCAAATACTGATAACCGGAAACAATAGGGCGCAGGCGGCACAGGACGCGCTCCGCGCAATAGGCGGCCAAAACCGAACCAAGCAGGCCACAGCGGTTCTGGATGCACTCGAACTTCTGGATGGTGAAAAGCTCGAACCTTCTAAATCTAAATATGCCCGTTTTATCCTTGCTCTCGTAAAAGCTAAGGGGCATGGCCAGGTCGTTAACCGGAATGAAATTATCCAGGATGACCATGGCCTGGAATATATGAATCCGGGCGGTTTTCGTCTTGAACCGGAATGGGTAACAGTAGTGATCGCCGCCCTGGTTCACTCCGGTGATATCGTCCTCTCCATTCCGGGCAAAAAGTTTGATGCCACCGGGCTTCAGCAACTTGCGGCAACCTATATGGATGAACTGATCCGCTTCAAACACATTGAGCAGCCTAAGGAATGGAATATACCGGCGCTTAAAGCGCTGTTTGAATTGCTCGATTTAGCCCCCGGCAAAGTCAAATTACTAACTCAAGGGAACGATGAACCGATTCAGGATTTACAGCAGTCCGTCGGCAAGCTCGTAAAACGAATTGTGATGATGCAGCAGGCCTTGCGCGAAGGACTTTCATTCTGGGGGGTGGATCTCCTAAAGGAAACAGATCCGGCAAATCAGACATCGGGATTGGATGCTGCCAAGGCCTTCCTTGAGTCGCTTCAAGCCTACACTTCTCCAGGAAAATTGAAAAACTTCCGCTATAGCTCAGATGAGGTGAAGGCCCGTGAGAAGGCGGTAAAGGCTCTGGATGATTTGGATGTCCTGACTGAATTTGTCAAGGACCACAGCCCAACAGCCTCCTGGCTGTCAGTTGCTGAAGGCGTGTTAAAGGAAGAGCATGATTGGGTCGATCGGATGAAAACAATCCGAAAAGATGTATTGGAAATACTAAAGCAGGTAGACCTGACTGAATTGGCAAGCCAATCGCAACGCATCGGATCTATGCTTCAGAAGCTCAAAAAAGATTATATCGTTGTCTACACCGGCTTACATACCAAAGCCCGGTTAGGAGCAAACGATGATAAGCGTAAAGCGGCTTTAATGGGGGATTATCGTTTGCAGACGCTCGTAAAAATTGCGGGTATTGATCTGATGCCCAGACAGCAGTTGATAGACTATCAAAACCGGTTGGTAGCTTTGAAAAGCTGTTTTGCCCTAACCGAGCAGGACCTCAAGAACTCACCGGTTTGTCCGCACTGCGGTTTCCGCCCTTTGATTGAAACGAACACCGCATCGAGCTCACAGACTATTGATCAGATGGACAATGACCTCGATACCATGCTGGACAGTTGGACATCAACGCTTCTCGGCAACCTGGAAGATCCGATTACACAGGCCAGTATTGATGAACTTCTTCAAGACGAAGACAAGAAGATCGTTCAGTCGTTTATTGATTCCAGAGAACTGCCGGATGTGGTGGACAACAACTTTGTTCAGACTCTGAAAACAATTCTGGCAGGATTGCAAAAAGTGGTTATCAACAAACGTGATCTGCTGGCAAGAATCTCTGACATTGGTCCGGCAACACCTGCCGAAATCAAAAAACGCTTCGATGATTACATCGACCAATTAACCAAAGGCAAGGATCCGGCAAAAATCCGCATCGTGATGGAATAAAACCAGGCAGTCAGGATATAGATATGAGCAAGCAAGAGAGTTTATTCAAGACAAAGGTCGTTCCCGGCAAACCAGGCAGCGGTAACCTTTTTGACGAAGAGATTATTTCAGCCGATGGGCCGGTAACGTGCCTCGGTCTGGAATTTGAAAACGATAATGCCCGGCGTGCCCATTTTACCGAAGAGCTACGCAAAAAATTGCAGGACCCGGAATTCCGAACGATTGAAGGTTTCCCTATCGGAAAAGACGAAGACATCCTCAAGCTCAGCGACCCACCCTATTACACCGCCTGCCCGAACCCATGGATTGCCGACTTCATTGCGGAGGCTCGCGACCGCTGGTATGTACCTGATCCGAACAAGGCAGGTGACCTGGAAAAACTGCGTGAAAAAGCTCTGCTCAAAGAGTTTGAAGTATACAAGCAGGCAAAGAAAAAACTCAAAGGATTCCGCCTTGAAGCGGTCCGTGCCGGATTCAAGAAAGAATGGCAGGAACGCGACTATGGCGTCATCATCACTGTAGCAAAAAAAATCCCGAACAATGTACTTGAGGAAGATCTTAAACTGCTGATGTGGTATGATCAGGCAGTAACACGGATGGGAGGTGAATAATGCGGCTGAGCAAAGTCACAATCAAGAACTTTCGGGGTATCAAATATGCTGAAATTGAGCTGGATAGGGATGTTACTGTGCTTGTGGGCGAGAACAATACAGGCAAGACAAGTATCTTGGAGGCGTTGAATCTTTGTCTGTATTGGATTAAGTCTGATAAAACCTGCAATTTTTCCGAATACGATTTTTATCGAGACACTAAATGCCGGGATCTATCATCTTGTCCGCCAATCAGCCTCACCTTGAGCTTCTTAGAGTCAGAGGAACATATCTGGCCAGAGTATATTACACAGATACTGAACGACGTAATTGTCGGAGATGAATATTCGGCGATCAAGCTTCGCATAGTGTCACAATATGAGGCTGATTCAGGAGAGATAGTACAAAGTTGGGGATTTCTTGACGATGCTGATAACGAAATGAACGGCAAGTCGGGAATGATAAAGGAGCTCCGTAGACTACGTCCCTTTTTTTTTCAAACAGCACTGAGGGCTGCAAAAGAACAGTTCCATGGGAAGTCTACATATTGGGCGTCTTTTCTCAGGAACAAAGATATTGATGATTTAACTAGGCGAACATTAGAGGAGGAGCTATTTAAGATTAATCAAAAAATTGTTGATGCCCATACGAGCTTCAAGGATGTTTCAGAAGAGATAGAGCGCATTTCTGAATTAATGGCGGTTGGAAAGACGGATGTGGTGACAATTGACCCAATGCCTGTCGATGTTTACAAAGCGCTTCGCTACACCGACGTTAATCTATTGTCTGCGTCCAATGCTAGGATTCCAATCCGCAGCCATGGCGAAGGCACGCAAAGTCTCTCTGTTATGCTCTTGTTCAGCGCATACCTTAGGACGCGACTAGAGGCCGAAGTTGACAAGAATGCGGAACCGATAATCGCCATAGAGGAGCCAGAAGCACACCTACACCCAAATGCTATCCGAGCAGTATGGCGATTGCTCCAGGATCTCCCTGGCCAGAAAATTATTGCGACACACTCCGGCGATATTCTCTCGGAAGTGCCGGTTGAGAAAGTGCGCAGAGTGAATAGGAAGGGCTCCGACACAAGCTGCAATGCTATTCCTCATGATCTGCTGTCTGCTGAAGAGTTGCGTAAGTTCAATCATCATGTCAGGCGAAATCGTGGCGAATTGTTGTTTGCACGTTGCTGGCTTTTAGTTGAGGGAGAGACTGATGTATCGGTGTTTGCCGACTGTGCAGAGCTTTTGGAAATTGATCTTCATAGGCAGGGTGTTAGGATTGTGGAATGTAGCCAAGCTGGAGGTCCGAGTATCTTCATCAAGGTTGCTGATTCATTAGGTATTCGCTGGCACTTGGTTGCTGACAGTGACCAAGGCGGGGAAGAATATATCGAAGATGCAAGGGCTCTGTTAAATGGAAGAGCGAAAGCCGATCACATATTCGCCTTGAGTCACCCCAACATTGACATTCTTCTTTGTTATAATGGATATGGTAAATCCTATCTTGATGGGGTAGGCAAGCAGAAAGTAGCCGAATTAGAAGGTATTGAAGTTGATAGCCGAAAATACTGGGAGAAAGTGTACAAGATAGTGAATAAAGCACGTGGTTTCTCAAAACCGGCAGCCGCTTTCAAATCTATTTTGCAGATGAAGGAATCAGGCCCAGCAGGTGTCCCTGGTGAATTAAAGGATATTCTTGAACAAATCAAAGCGACGGGAGATATGGCGCTATGACAATCACACTTGACATGCTTAACTCAAGTCAGCGGCAGGCCGTTGAATGGAGAAACGGGCCATTGCTGGTGCTCGCCGGACCGGGATCGGGAAAAACTGCTGTACTGACTTTGCGTATTGCTAATCTTATCAATATTGCCTCAGAAGAAAACTTTCGAATCTTGGGGCTTACTTTTACTGTCAAGGCAGCGGGGGAGATGCAGAAGCGCATCCAAGAATTCAGTGGTGAGAGTTCGAAAAGAATTAAATTGTGCACATTCCATTCGTTTTGTACTGACCTTCTGCGTCAACACGGGAGTCAATTGGGATTGAAACCGGATTTCTCTGTGTTAACTGATGACAAGGATCGTATTGCCCTTTTAGATGAAATGCGCAATAGAGGCGAACTGCAAATAGACGACCCTGAGGATTCACTGAAAAAAATCGACATTATGTTCACTCATGGTATCACTGCTGACGAATTGCCTGATTACTTCAATATAGGACAAGAAGACAATTGTCGCTTGTTGCAGGATGTTTTCCAAGGTTATTTAGATAGGCTGTTAAAAGAGAATCAGCTTGACTTTGGATCAATGCTTTATTTTACAAGAGAGTTGCTAAAGACCAAACCACGTATTGCGAAGCAGGTTAGGACGGTCTACCGATACGTTTGTGTCGATGAATTCCAAGATACTAACCTTGCTCAATACAAAGTTTTGCGATTGGTTGCCCCGGATTCCTCAGCTAATCTATTCGTTGTTGCAGACGACGACCAGATTATTTTTCAATGGAATGGGGCAGATCCGAAGCGCTTGGAGGAGCTGCAGAGAGACTACAAGCCGAAGATTATCCAACTACCGGAGAACTATCGGTGCCCAGTTGAGGTGGTTGAAATTGCAAATAAGCTGATCGCACACAATCCTAACCGGGCAGCAGCCAAACTGGATGGTGTCTCTCACAGTCAGTCAGAGGGAATTGTCAAGCTTGAGGTCTTTGATGACTTCACTAGGGAGATCGCTGGGTTGATGTCAGTGCTTTCCCGCATACCAAAAAACCATCGTGAGACATGCCTTGTCATCGCAAGGAGTAAAAAGTTATTGACTCAAGTTCAAAACTCCTTGCGTGGGGCAGAAATGAATGCAGAAATCGTCAGCAAACAGCAGGATTTTTCAAGCTCTTTTGTGCAGATCATGTACTTCATTCTCAAATTGACTAACTCTCCAGACTCTCGTAGCCTGCTCAACAAACTGTGTGCTACGGCATCGTTATTGGGTGATATCACGATGTCTGCTGAAGATGTTTCCGCCAAAGCTAAAGTTGAGGGCTTGACGCTACTTCGTGCTTTTTTCTTGCTCGCTGCGGGAAGTGAAATTCTCAAACCACTTGCAGGCAAGGGGCAAGAGTTGCTATGTGATTCCCTCGATTATTCTCGATTCGTAGAAGAATGCTTCGAGTTGTTTGATCAGTTTAACAAAACTCAAGAGGAGGGGGATGCTTACCCAGATTATGTAGATGATAAACAGAATTGGCAAAGAATCACTGAAGAGATTCGTCGCTCTCATGGCAACGTCGTTAGCCTTCACGTCTTTCTACAAGAAATGGATTTATCGCCAAAGGGGAAGATTTTGACTAAAGATTGTATAAGACTTCAGACGGTTCATACTGCTAAGGGTGTGGAGTTCAGCAATGTATTCGTAATAGGGCTTGCGGAGGATCAATTCCCTACATACTATGCTATTAAGAAGGGGGAGACGGCTATTCAGGAGGAACGCAGGAATTGCTTTGTTGCGATCACTCGGTCCTCGAAAAATCTGTACTTAAGCTATGCTCATAACTATTTCGGATGGAAGAAGCAGCCATCGCGGTTCTTGAGAGAAATGGGTTTGCTCGATGGTTGACAAATTGCAATATATCTCCATTAATAACAGCACCTGCCAGGTCATAACGGAACAGACCTTATGAGGGCTGACTTTGTATCGTTTGTGGTTACCGAATCAAGGTGGGGAAAATACGTTTGAACTAGCGCCTGTTATGAAACAAAGATTTCAGGCTAAGGCCCAAGTCGATAATCGAGAGGCCCAAGTTGAGGCCCAAGTTGACAATCAAGAGGCCCAAGTCGAGGCCCAAGTCGATTTTTCACCTACTGAACGAAAAATATTATCAGCCTTGAGTGATGGCGAAAAATCAGGGAAAGAGCTTGTAGATGCAGTTGGACATAAATCCAGGACCGGTAATTTTAAGCGTAGTTTGGAAAAATTGCTGACGAATGATTTGATCCGGATGACCAATCCGGAAAATCCCAAAGCCAGTAACCAGAAATATGCGATTGCTGAGAATGGTCTCAGGCTGTTAAAAGTATATGAGGAATCGAGTGACTGAGTTGTTGCCTGGTTGGCGAAACGCTATCCTTCGGGAATTTGTGCCGAATGTCTCAAAGCTGACATTGGTATCTGATCCCGATTGTTTGCTGACTGAAGAAAAGTTGGCTATGGAACTCCGGGAGCGCGGCTTTGACCTTATTGAATTTAATGATCCCATAGAATTTAGATATGCGTATGAATCAAAATACCGTTCGATCTGGGATCGAGGGGAGCATACCGATCTCGTTGTTATTTTGAGAGTGCAGGATACGGAGTTGGCGTCCCTTCCATTTGATCTACTTCAAGCCGGCAGAAAGCTTTCCTTCAGCTTAGGAGATTTGTTCCCAAACATGAGCTATCCGGTTGTTGAGCAACTTGACCGGAGCTTATTGGATTTATTGTTTGATGCCCAGGAGAAAACATTACCGGATCGTATGGGGGACAATGCCACAAAGGATTTTATCCTTCGGCATGTTTTTGGTGTTGCTGCGGAACTGATAGCCACAGAAGTGGAACTTCTTGGTTTTCTGTTGCGATTGCATTATGGGAATAAAGTCATTCCAACTGTATTGGCAGACCGGTTGGTTGAGGCGCTTGAAAATAGTGGGAATTTTAAAGAGTGGTCTCTAGAAGAAATAATACCTGATGCTACAATGTTTTTTACTTTCATTCAGGAGCGCTGGCCAGTATTTCTTGAAAACTTGAGCCAATCGAATCAGGTCAACGAAGACTCATTGGCATATAGTTTTAAGATCAAGGGGCCTGCCGGGCTTCCATTCGACCATCAAGATATCAGAGTCTACATCGACAACTTGTTTGTCGAAGGAAAGCTCACGCCTGTTGATTTACCCAACATCGAGATAGAGAAGGGCTCATGGATTTTGAGTGGTGTTACAGTATCTAGTGCGGAAATAGAAGATCTTAGAATGTCTCGTCTGTTTGAGCTTGTCGAGACTGTCCGGTTGTCAATGGAGTCAAGGTACACCGACTGGATAGCATTTGCCATGAAATGGGCCGAACTTTCGGCGCTGATTCATGGAGAAAACAGCAGTCAGCGTAAGACACGGTATAAAGAGATTGGCGACAAGCTGAATGGACTCTTTGCCGATTGGCTGGAAACGCATTATGCCGGCCTGATAAATCTGCCGCCATCAACCCCGGCAATGCTGCATCATGTTCCGCGGCGTATGGCTCGGGACCTTGAAGACCAAAACAACGGACGTATAGCTTTGGTGGTTATTGACGGACTCTCGTTGGATCAATGGGTAACGGTTCGAAATATAATTCAAACGCAACATAGCGATCTTGTCCTGCATGAGTCTGCAACGTTTGCATGGATTCCGACGCTTACATCAGTGTCTCGCCAATCAATCTTTGCAGGCAAGCCGCCGATCTATTTCCCGACATCCATACATTCAACCAATAGTGAAGAAAAATTATGGAAACAGTTCTGGCAAGGATATGGGATATCAAAACTTGATGTGGTTTACAAACGCGGCCTTGGGGATGGTGATCCCGGAACGGTTCTGGATAGCGTGCTAAACCCGTCGCAGACCAGAGTCGTCGGGCTGGTGATTGATAAAGTCGATAAGATCATGCATGGAATGCAACTGGGATCCGCCGGCATGCATAATCAAATAGATCAATGGTGCAACGGCGAGTACTTGATAAAATTATTCAATTACCTGAGCGGGCATGGGTATGCAGTCTGGTTGACATCTGATCATGGCAATATTGAATCCATTGGTAAAGGTCGCCCGTCGGAAGGCGCTATAGCTGAAAGTCGCGGCGAGAGAGTCCGGGTATATCCAACACCCGAATTACGTTCGCAAGTATCCTCATCCTTGACATTTGGGCGTGAATGGCAGCCGTCAGGATTGCCGGAAGACTATTTCCCATTGGTGGCCACTGGGAATGATGCATTTATCGACGAAGGAAACTCAATTGTAGGCCACGGGGGTGTCTCCATAGAAGAGGTTATCGTACCTCTAATAGAAGTACAAAGGAGAACGCGATTTTGATCAAGCGACACGATAAGATCGGTATCAAGCAGACGATCCGGAAGCGCTGGATGGATTATGTTGTCGAAATGATGTTGGCCGGTCTCTCGGAAATAGAAATTAGAGCCGGGTTGGATGAGTTTCTGGCAACCCAAAAACAAAGCGGAGGCATTGGAGAGCGGGGTAAGACAGCTTACATCATGGCCATAAGTATTCTCACGTCGTGGTTCTCCCCTGAAAAAGAATTAATTCCATTCAGGGACCATGCTCTCGAGCTTATTCGAGATGAAAATCCACAAAAATGGCTCCCATATCACTGGGCGGTGATATCAGCCTCATATCCATTCTGGTTTAATGCGGCTAGACAAATAGGAAGACTGTTCAACTTGCAGGATCGGGTTACACAGGCTCAAGTTATCTCCCGGCTTAAGGAACAATACGGAGATAGGGAAACACTGGTTCGCTATGCTCGATATACAATCAGGTCTTTTGTTGCGTGGGGTGTTTTAGAGGATACTGCAATTAAAGGTTGCTATAAACAAAGCAGGCCGATGGTTATCAGTGATCCGAACCTTACGATACTGTTATATGAGGCGGCGCTTCATGCCGAAAAGGAAAGTAAGCCTTCATTGGGATTGCTGAAAAACAATCCGGCATTTTTCCCCTTTCAACTGCCGGCGCTGACCGGTAATTTTATCTCTCAGCAGAGCCATGCAATCGACGTTGTTCGCAATGGATTGGATGATGAGCTTCTGACATTGAAGAAAGAAGGAAGATTCGGAAGCAGACGATAAGCCGGGTTCTGTCGTGAAGAATCATTTATCTAGTCCCGCCGTTGCCGGCGGGATCGAGCGGCTAACCCAAAGGGTTGACCGGGACCGTCTTGACACCTTTTGTTTAGCCTTGCTCCGGATGGGGTTTGCCTCAGTTCCCGCTGTCGCCAACGGGAACGGTGAGCTCTTACCTCACCTTTTCACTTTCTATTCCCAATGCGGCACGCCGCGTCGAGAACAACCTATTCTCTGTGACACTTTCCTTACCGGCCTCTTTTTGACCGGCAGTTCCGGCTAGGAACCATCCTGTCCCTGCGGAGCCCGGACTTTCCTCCTTCACCGTCGGTTAGACCGGGGTAAAAGGCGATTCTTTATCTGCTTCCGAATTTCCAGGTAATATTATATCAAATGATTCGATTTTTTTATATAGGTTACTGCGGGGAAGTTCTATTTCGCGTGCGGTTTTTGCGATATTGAAGTTGTACTCTTTGAGTTTGGCCGTGATAAAATTTTTTTCGGACTGGTGTTTGAAGTCTTTCCAGAGCTTGATGGAGCTGAAATCGACAGCCTCTTCTTCCTTTTGAGTTTTCATATTTTCCGGGAGGTCCGCTTCGTCGATGATTTTTGAGTCGGACATGATCATCAACCGCTCGATGAGGTTGCGCAGTTCGCGGATATTGCCCTTCCATTCATAAGAGATGAATCGCTGGATGGCTTTATTGGAAAATGATTTCCGCTTGAAATTGTTCTCTTCGGAATAGTAGTTGATGAAGTGGTCCACCAGGATGGGGATGTCCTCGCTCCGTTCCCTCAAGGAGGGGGAGTAGATGGGGACGACGTTGAGGCGGAAAAATAGGTCTTCGCGGAACGCCTCTTTTTTGATTTCCTCTTCGATGTTTTTATTGGTGGCGGCAATGACCCGGACATCCACTTTTTTGATCTCCGCTGTTCCCACCCGCTGGATTTCCCCCTCTTCCAGCACCCGTAGAACCTTGGCCTGGGCTTTGAGGCTCAGGTCGCCGATTTCGTCCAGGAAGATCGTGCCGTTGTGGGCGCTTTCGAACTTGCCGATTTTTTTCTCGTAGGCGCCGGTAAACGAGCCTTTTTCGTGTCCGAAGAGTTCGCTCTCGATGAGCTCTTCGGGAATGGCGGCGCAATTGACTTGAACGAATTTACTGTTCTTGCGGCGGGAGAGGTTGTGGATACTGCGGGCGATCAATTCTTTGCCGGTGCCGCTCTCTCCGGTGATGAGTACGGTGGAAGGGGTTTTAGCTACCTTTTGGATGACGTTTTTGAGTTGCTCCATAGCTTTGGACTGCCCGATCAACTGGTATTTTTTCTCGGTGATGTTTTTGAGGGTGTAGTTCTCTTTCAGCAGGTTGACTTTTACCGCGGCGTTACGAATCGTAAGCAGGAGTTTGTCCCTGGAGATGGGTTTTTCCAGGAAATCGAAGGCTCCTAGTTTGGAGGCTTCCACCGCCTCTTCGATTCCCGAGTGTCCCGAGATCATGATAATTTCCGGTAATTGGTCGATCTTTTTCAGGCTTTGCAGCACCTGAATGCCGTCGAATCCCGGCATTTTTACATCCAGCAATACAATGTCCGGCCGTGTCTTCTTGAATAGTTCGATGCCGTCGAGGCCGGTGGCGGCTGTTTCGACAATGTAGTCTTCATAGGATAGCACCATTTTTATGGATTCGAGAATGTTTTTTTCGTCATCAATGACCAGTACTTTTGTGTTTCCCATGGATTATTTATAGCAGATACCGCGAAAGATTGCAAAGGTGTGAAAAAAGTCGTCAAATTCCTGGAAATACTCTGAGAGGCGGTTGACATTCCATGGTTTTACTATAAAATGTGTTCTATATTCAATTATTTCAGGAGGAATACTTAATGAAAAGGGTTTTATTGATTAGTATGGCAATTGCATTTCTAATTGTGAATGTTGCTGCGGAGGATAGTAATATTACGTTTTCCGGATTGGGACAATTTTGGTTTTCCGCCGGCCAGCAGGCGGACACGGACGCAGATGCTTATGGTTTTACTGTGCGCAGAATTCGGTTTATTCCTACGGGCAGTTTGTCCGAGAATATCAAATGGGGTTTTCATTTCGCCTGGGACAAGCAGGGAGCTAAAATCCTCGACGCCTTTGTGTTGTTTAAGTTGAGCGATAATTTTAATGTGAAAGTGGGGCAGTTCGCTCCTCCGGCCACGAAGTCGGCGGCATTGACCTCTTCGGCGGAATTGGATTTTGTCGAACGGGCTTCGATTACCACCCGTTGGGGCGACCATTCCAAGCTTTTCGGCTATAGAGCCCTGGGTGTGCAGGTTGACGGCCAGTTGATGGACGATAAATTGTATTGGGCATTTATGGTGGCCAATCCCAGGACTCTGAAAATATTCAATCCCACCATCAATCTTCCGGATTACGAGCAGCAGAATGGCTTGAGCTTTTGGGGCCGTATGGAAGTGAAACCTGTGGATGGTTTGAATTTCGGCGCCTTCTTCGGAACCGGAACCGAGAAAGATATCAATAATAAGAAGAGCTCTTACGGCGCTCATTTGTTTTATACGAAAAATCGCTTGAATCTCAAATTGGAATATATCGCCGGTATTTATGGGCTCGAAGGCCGGGAGACCAAATACAACGGTATTTATTCAGTGGTTGGTTTCAGAGTGGCCAAGCCTCTGGAGTTGGCGGTTCGTTATGGATTTTATACTCCCAATAACGGCAATCCCAATCCGCTTGGGGTAAAGAAGTTCAATAACATTACGTTCGGCGCCAATATTTTTTGCAAGCACAACATAAAATTCCAGGCCAACTATGTCATTCGTCAAGAGACAATGGCTGAAGGGATGGAAGAGATTCCCAACAATCTGTTTTATGTGATGGCCCAATATTCATTTTAATTGAGTCATTTTTAGGAAATTCTATCAAACGGGCGCCCCATTCGGGTGCCCATTCAATCTTTTAGCGTTTATACTTCTTTTGCCAGATAAATCTTGAGTGGTGGGATCGCGAGGATTTTACTACCTCGTGATTGTCCCTGGCGGACCACTTCAAAATCTTTAATAGATTTGTCGGTAAGCCAACTGTCCAGGGCAGCGATAATCGACGCGCCGGTGGGGGTGCACAACTCCTGTTGGATCGGCCCATGAATCCATGGGATGTGATGTTCCTTGAGAATGATTGAGGTTGCCGGAGCCGGTACTTCCAACTCTCCGTGTGAGAATGTGACGGTGCCTCCACCGACTGATACAGGAGATAGAAGGCAGGCGTAGGGGCTGATGTTCAGGTTTTGGAGTCCACAAACAGCGCCGGTGATATCAATGATGATATCCTGCGCTTCGTGGAGATAGATGGCGGTATCATTGTGGTCGTGATTGTGGTGGTGCAAGTGGGAGAAGCGGCCGTCGGCGTGAGCGATCGATTCCGCGTTTAAAAGGATACTCAGTATTTGAAATCCGAAATCCTGGTACACCTCTTTGATGTCGAGTTCGTAGAGAACCTCTTCGAGAATGTTGCGCGCCTGTTTACCTTCCAGGTGCTTGTCGTTGGGAGACAGCTCGATGCTCAGTTGATTTGAGCGATCATCGGTTTTGTTTAGTGAAATGTTAGCGGCGCCCAATTTCCCTGCTGCTTTGGTTAAAGCTCCATGCATGTAGGAGTAGTCGGCGCCTGCGGAAATCAATGCCGCCGTGAACATGTCGCCGGCAATTCCGCCTTTTGGGTCAATCAGTAGTTTCATGTTAGTTCTTCCATCAATTGTTTCATAATTTCAGTCGCTTTTCCTTGTAAGAATATATCCGTTATCATTGGGGTATAACTGGATGGGTCGAGGTTGACTTCTATAATTTTACAAAAATTGTCTTTGGCTACGTAAGGGATATGGCAGGCGGGGATGACCTGACCGGTGGTACCGATAATCAGGAATACATCCGCCAATTCAGCTTCCCGGAACGATAATGTCCGGGCTGGTTCCGGAATTCCTTCGCCGAAAAAAATAAAATCCGGTTTCAGGATACCGGAACATTTTTTGCATGTGGGAGGAAGGGTGTCGATTATCTCTTTGGACGCCGGAATATTCAAACCACATCGGGTGCAACTCAATGATTGGGCTGTGCCGTGGAATTCGTACACCAACTTACTACCCGCCTCCTGGTGGAGGTTGTCGATATTCTGGGTAATGACAGCTTTGACAAGCCCCATGGCTTCAAGCTCGGCCACTGATTTGTGAGCCTCGTTGGGCTCGGCTTTGCCGAAAAAATCATAGAATATTTCTTTGATGATTTTCCAGGCCGCGTTTGGATGGGCTTGAAAGTATCCCAATTCCACGCACGAGGAATCGTACTTGTTCCATAAGCCGTTTTCTCCACGAAATGGAGGAATACCGCTTTCCACGGATATGCCCGCTCCGGTGAAGACAGTGGTATGCTTCGATTTTTTTATCAGTTCGGCTGCTCTAATGATATCAGTTGTCATCGAAACGTATTGTCTCCTTCGTGGTGAAATTTACGCGGCTTGCATTCGTCATGGTATCAGAATAGTCCATTCTTGTCAAAACAAATATTTACTACCGGGCGGGTGGTTGTTGACAGGGCTGAAATGTAGAACTATAATAATTTTAACCGCTATTAATTTTAAAAAGGATGCGATTTCTGAACAATGGGAAAAAAGAGAAAATTGACCGGAGCGGCATCAAGGATGATATCCTCGATTATTCCGCTTCCCGGAAGCTCCACGACGATTTGACTGTTGTGGCGGTTAACGTGTTATAATGGTAGTGAGCTGTGGTATTGTGTTTTGATGAATGCAGGAGATTGAGCTAATATGTTGATGACGAATTCGAATGCCGAGACCCTTGAGTCGCGATTTGCAACTGAACATGACATTCCGGAGACGATGCTCCTCGAGAGCCCGGAAAAACAATCCCATTACCTTATCAATGGTGAACTTAGGTCCTGGAATGGTGATTATTATGATATTTTCTCCCCGGTTTTGATTCGCGATGGTGAATCGTTGATTCCAAAACTGCTGGGACAAGTTCCGGTTATGACACGGAAGGAATCTCTCGAGGCTCTGGCTGCCGCTGTCGAAGCCTATGATGAGGGAATGGGGCCATGGCCGTCCGCTTCGGTTTCCGAAAGAATCGAGGCGGTGGAAACCTTCATCCGGCAAGCGGCGGGACAAAAAGAAAGTATCGTAAAGCTTCTGATGTGGGAGACCGCCAAAACCTATATTGAGTCTGTGAATGAATTTGATCGCACCATTAGCTACATGGAAGACACGGCGGCTCACATGAGGCGGATGGATGGGGAGAGTCGAAACTTCCATCTTGACGGCGGTTTTTGGGGGCAGATCAGTTACCGTCCCATTGGCGTGGTACTTTGTATGGGGCCCAGCAATTATCCGTTGTACGAGACCTATTCGTTGTTGATTCCCGCTTTGTTAACCGGCAATACCGTGATTCTAAAATTCCCCCGTATCGGTGTGTTGCTGCATAGTCCGTTGGTGGAGGCGTTGCGGGATTGTTTTCCTCCCGGAGTGGTCAACATTGTTTATGGCGACGGCGAAGCGGTCACCGGTCCAATGATGGAAACCGGCAAGGTGGATGTGTTGGCGTTTATGGGGCCCAGTTTATACGCGGACCGGTTGATTCTCAAACACCCGGCGCCCCACCGCTTGCATCTGGTTCTGGGGTTGGAAGCGAAAAATCCCGCCATTGTATTGGATGACGCGGACCTCGAGTTGGCGGTCCCGGAATGTGTACTTGGGGCTTTGGCGTACAATGGGCAGCGGTGTGCGGCGTTGAAACTATTGTTTGTCCATGAGTCCATCGCCGGGAAATTTTTGCGAATGTTAGAGGAAGAGGTTCTGGGCGCCAGTGTGGGGATGCCCTGGCAGGAGAACATCAGAATTACTCCTATCGCCGATCCCCAGAGATTGGCCTACCTTCGGGAGCTGGTGGAGGATGCGGTGGCCAATGGAGCCCGCGTCGTCAACTTCGGCGGCGGGCGGGTTGCCGGGACTATTTTTTATCCGGCGATTCTTTATCGCGTCAACCATAATATGCGGGTGTACCGGGAAGAGCAATTCGGTCCCATTATTCCGGTTGTGCCCTTTAATGATATATCCGAACCGGTCCGCTTTCAGAAAGAATCGCGGTTCGGTCAACAGGCAAGTATATTCGGGCGGGATGCCCGCCAGGTATCCCGTGTGGCAAACGGGATCATGAATCAGGTGAGCAGGGTGAATATCAATGCCAAATGCCAGCGTGGTCCCGACCTATTCCCTTTTAGCGGGAAGAAAGATTCGGGACAGGGTGTGTTTTCCATCCATGACGCGTTGGAATCCTTTGCCTTGAAAACTGTGGTGGCGGCAAAAGACAACGAGGGGAACTCCTACATCAAGAGTTATTTGAAGCAAACTGCCATGTAAGCTGTGACATGTCGCCATCCGGCCGGGAGAGCCGGAGGGATGAATGGATCAAACGGACAAGTTTGAGTCGTCGGCCTTAAAGGTCAATCTGAAGAAGACCGAATTCTCGAAAACGGAATTCACCGCCGACGAATCCTGGTTCCTGGATTTGACGAGGGACCGGTTCGGTCTCCACGAGACGGCTCTCGTCTTTCTGAGCGAGCTTCATCACCCTTATCCAAATGTCGATGAAGTGCTCGAGGGTTTGCGGAAAATCGCCCTTACCGACCTGTGGTTCTATAAAGCCGTTCCCGATAGACAGCGGGCGCTTCTGTTTGTGGCGACATTGTTCCGGCAGTTTTTTTCGTTGGTCATGACTCCTGGTACAAGAGAGCGTGGCGTGCGTTCTGTACTGGAGTTTGTGGGGGCTCTGGAAGGGAGCGATGGTCAGGATGAAGCTTTTGCGCCCGTTGTCATCGAGGCGGTTGCTTGTATTGAAGACCAATTGGAGCGGGATCGGGACATCTATATCCATGCCTCCGCGTTCTTGAAAAAAGTCCCCAAAGGTATTACCGGCAATAAAAAAGTTGAAGCCAATCTGTTCAGGATTTTAAAAAAGGCTCTGGCCGAAAATCTGGCGTATTGGCGTGAGAGGGTGGAATTCGATGAATGGTTCGGACAATTTCACGAAGGCGAGGTTTATAATAGCCGGCAAATAACGGCGCTTGTGAACCGCCATTTCTCTCTTTTTACCTATTCCCAATTGGAACGTCGATTGCGGACATCGACAACGCTCGGGCAATTGTCGAAAATCGCCGATCATGATTATTTCTCTGCGACAATGCGGGCAATGGTGGATGAATTGGATTCTCCGGTTGACAGGGTGTACTTTATTTTTTACCTGTTCCAGTTGCCGGGGATGAAAAAGTTGCAAGATCATTTGTTGTGGGACTTGAACCGGGTGTTGCGACAGGTAGAGGTAGGGGATGATCCCCAGGGATTTTTCTCGTTTCTAGAGGAATTGTTCAGCTTTTTCAAGAAGATCAAGCGGCTCTATGTCTCCACGGTCCTGGATTGCCTCCTCACTCTGGGCAACTATATTTATTCAGTGGGTAATCGTGATGCCGTATCGTTTTTTATTGAACGTGTCATTGATGTGGGGTTTGTCCCGCCGGCGGTGCAGGGGATCGGTCACGATTGGCAGATTCGAGTGGACCGTAATCATGTCAAGAATATCCGCGTATGGATGGAATTGATCGAGATAAATCCGGCCCTTAGTCTCAAGCTTCTGTCCGCCTTGATTATCCATCTCAAGACCGGCGGGGTGTTTATTGCGGATACAGATTTGTTCCAGCGGGATATTACCAAACTATTGAATTCCAATATTTCTTGTTGCTTCAAAATTGTCAAGCAATTGACCGCCCTATTTCCCGTCTATTTTAATGAAATTGGGGCGGAGGGAGAATTGCGGGATATCACCACCAGTATCGACGAGCTCTCGTGCCGGCAAGATCTATTGGTCCATTTTCTACGCAAACAGGTGCATAGCGAGAGCAACAACACTCATGTGGGGCTGGCGCAAAAGATCTTCCACTATTGGTATTCGGGAGACAAAGAGCCTTTGATTCCCGTCATTCCCGCAGATGTGGCGGAATGGCTGGAGAGGGACGGTGAATGGTTTGACGGGGTGCACAAACTTGCGGTTGAATTGTGCCGCCGGTTCCGCTGCGATGGCGGAGACATTTTTAAGGTCCGGCTGAGGGAGATCCGAAAAGCGATCGGCCTGATTGATGGAGCGACCGGTATGGACCGCAAGCGGGTGGAGTCTTTGCTCCGGCTTCATGCCATGCTGCGGGAGAAATACTCGTTCGACGCCTTTGACATTGTGCCCCACCTGAGGAATCTGGCATTATTGAAAATGGAAGCGGTTGACCACCTGGAGCGGTTGTTGGACAGTCATTCAGACGACGAGGCTCTGGAGTTTATCTTTTTTTTGTTAAAACAATTAAAGGCCGTCATTCTCGATCCAAAATCCAGCCGGGGATTTGAGGATATCTATCATAAACGTCATATCGCCGCGGGGATTCCGTCGATGTACGGCCAGTACAGGGAGCCGAAGTTCGAAGCCCTGGGTATGTCCTTCCGGCTGGAGCGATTGGCTGAGATATTGATGGAGAAAATCGTCCGAAGGGCTAATGTCAAATATATTTCAGCCAAGACACTAAAGCGGATCGCCCGCATTCTGGATTTGTTCAAAGAGGGATTGGAGTTGTCCGGGATCTCCAGCGAAAGCTTCAACTCCAGTCTGGAGATGTTCCACTTCAGCCTCTCTACCCCGAGTTTCTCCATCCAGCAATTCATCAACATCTTCCAATTCATGCTCAGGGATTTGCGGGCTTTTATCAAGCAATATTTTGTCAGCCCCCACGAAGCCAATGTAAAAATGATTCTCCGCCAATACATCCTGGCGGAAGATCATGAGGAATTACCCTACAAATTTGTGTCGCACCAGGTCCAGAAACAGGCGGAATCGTTTTACCGGGGACTGGTGGCGTCCGCGTTTTTGGTGCGGCAACTGGACGGTTTCACCGGCCGGGTGCTGGATGTGATGCGGGCCATGCAGGATGAATTGGATGCCCAGCTCATTGCCCATATGATGAGTTATTCGCCGGATCTGCTGGTCAGTCCTCTGGACCGGGACACTCCGTTGATGGACAACAAGATCTTTTTGGGGGCCAAAGGCTATTTCTTGAAAAAACTGAAGGAGTTCAATTATCCGGTGCCGCCGGGTTTTATTTTAACCACTGAATTGTTCCGGCGGCGGGATGTGGTGTCCCTTCATCCTGAAGTCAAGCGGGAGCTTCATACCATGATCCGTAGCCAATTGAAACGGATCGAGACTGTCACCGGCAAACAATTGGGAAATCCGCGAAAACCATTGCTGCTGTCGGTCCGTTCAGGAGCGGCAATTTCCATGCCCGGCGCCATGAACACCTTCCTGAATGTGGGGCTCAACCGGGAAATCGTAGAGGAGTTGGCCATGCAGCCGGGCCTCGGTTGGACATCATGGGATTGTTACCGCCGGTTCTTGCAGAGTTGGGGAATGAATCACGGCGTCAACCGGGATGAATTCGATCAGACTATTATCGACTTCAAGAAACGTTACAATGTGGCGCAAAAAATCCAGTTCAGCTCTGCCCAGATGAAAACCATCGCCATGGCTTACAGGGATGTGGTGCTGCGGCATGGGATCACTATCGAGGAAGATCCTTTCGGGCAATTGGTGGATACGGTGTTTCTGGTGATGGATTCCTGGTATACCGAACGGGCGCGGGTGTACCGGCAGCAATTGCAGATCGCCGAGGATTGGGGCACGGCTGTGATTATCCAGCATATGATTTTGGGCAATATCGACGACCAATCGGGAACCGGCGTTGTATTTACCCGCGATCCCCATGTGGCGGAACCGGCGATTTCGTTGCACGGCGATTTTACCCTCTGCAGCCAGGGGGAAGATGTGGTGGGGGGGCTTGTGTATCCGCTTCCTATTTCTGAAGCGCAACGGTCGATCCGGCCTGCGGAGCGGGGGATCTCGTTGGAAAAAGATTTCCCGGGTATTTACACGGCGTTGCGGGGCTATGCCGAAGATCTGGTGCAGCGAAAAGGCTTCGGGCATCAGGAGTTGGAGTTTACATTTGAATCCAGTGAGGCGAAAGATTTGTATATTTTGCAGACCAGGGATTTTATTATTCACCATGAGCCCAAAATGCCGGTATTCAAAAGCGGCACGGAGCTGGATGTGATCGGCCGGGGAGTGGGGGTCGGCGGCGGCGCCATGAACGGCATCGTGGTCTTCGATATGAAGGACCTCGAAGAGTGCTCCCGGAGGTGTCCGGGTGAGAAACGGATTCTTGTCAGGCCGGATACGGTTCCCGATGATATCGATATGGTCTTCGAATGCGAGGGTTTGCTGACGTCCCGGGGCGGCGCCACTTCGCACGCGGCGCTGACGGCCGCGCGGCTTGGAAAGACGTGCATTGTCAATTGCCAGGCGTTGAGGGTCAACGATAGGGAAAAGAAGTGCAATATTAACGGCCATGAATTCAGGCCTGGGGGCCGTATCGCCATCGATGGCCGTCTCGGTCATATTTACGGAAGACATTACCCGATTGTGATGGAGAGTGTCAATCTTTAAGGAGGAAACATGAATGGGGAGATTGTAAAAAAAAATCGTTTGGGTATCAATGGTTTGGGGCGGATCGGTAAGCTGACCGTCTGGTATCATATCAAACACCGCCATTTTGACGGCCTGGTCGTCAATACCGGCCGGGAGGCGGGACGGTCGTTGCAGGATATCGTTGAGCATATTCTTCACGACAGTACCTATGGATTGATGAGTCGTTTCTTGTTCGGCCTGTCCCGGGAGTTGGAGGTGACGATCGACGACGCGGAGGCGGGGCTATGCCGTATTGACGGAATGCCGGTAAAAATCATTCGCCGGGACCGCAATCCACGGGATATCAAGTGGAACGAAGAGGGCGTCCGTTTGGTGGTGGATACCACCGGCGCGTTTACCGATCCCACGGAAGCGCCCGACGCGTCAAAATCAGGGAGTCTGAGAGGACACCTGGAAGCCGGGGCTCAAAAGGTTGTGGTCTCCGCCCCCTTCAAAATCAAGGACAAGTCGTCTCAGATGCCCTCTGATTCCACGATGTCGATTTTCGGGATCAATCATACCTCGTTCGAGCCGGACCGCCACCATATTGTCTCGGCAGCCTCCTGCACCACCACCGGTCTTGCCCATATGGTGAAGCCCTTGCTGGAGACTCTTGAAACCGCCAACATTCTCACTGCTTCCATGTCCACTATACACGCCGTCACCAATTCGCAACATGTCCTGGACGCGATGCCTAAAGCGGGAGCTGGAGATTTACGTAAAAGCCGTTCTGTATTCAACAATATCATTCTCTCCACCACCGGAGCCGCCCAGGCTCTGGAGCAAGTGCTTCCGGCGATAAAAAAAGTGGGCTTCATGGCGGATTCGGTGCGCATTCCCACCAGTACGGTATCGCTGATTAATCTGAACGTTACATTCCATTCACCGCTAAACGATCATGGCGTGCCGAACATCAACAGTAAATTTCTGAATGGCATCTACCGGGAGGCGGCGACCGGTCCGCAGCGAGGGCTACTGGTGTTCTCGGAAAAGCAAAATGTATCGTCCGACTTACTCGGTCTTCCGGCGGCGTTGGTGTTGGAAGGTCATGACACCCACACCCGCACAGGCTTTATCGGATTGTCCGCCGCCATGCTCAAAGAGATCGGAATCGACCATCGCCAACCGGTGCAAATCCCGGTCACTCACGCCAAACTCTATGGTTGGTATGACAATGAATACGGCAGTTATGTCCATTGTCTCGGCCAATTGACCGAATACGTCGATCAAGCGATGGGGTGAGCCTGGAGCGTGAGTCCGGTGTTTTTTTGACTTTTATCCCTTTTGTAAAAGTGGTATATTTAGAGTGGATGTTAAGAGGTGACAAAATGACTCGATGGGGAACGATTATGATTGGTTGGCTATTTGTATGTTCAGTGTTTTTTATGATGGCGATGATGGTGGAGGGCTCCGGCGGAACCTCCAATGAATACCCGGATACAGCCGGGCTCTGGAAAAAAGTCGAGGAGGCGGAGCTTAACCGGTTGCCGAAGACCGCCATTCACCATTTGCAGGAAATCTATGCTGTCAGCCTGGGAAAAGACCGCTTTGGCGAGGCCCTGAAGGCGTTGTTGCGGGAGATGGTGATCCGGGATTCCATCGATGGGGGCGAGGTAACGAGTAAGATTCGCCGGTTGGAGCAAGAGCTGGTCAAAGTCCCCAAACCGATGAAGCCTTTGATGAATGTGGTATTGGCCCACTGGTACCGGCAATACCTGGAAGCGAACCGTTGGCGCCTATTGGAGCGGTCCAGGGTGGAAGGGGGCGATGACCCTGATTTTACTACCTGGGATTTCTCTAGGTTGAGCAATCATGTCTCCGCGTTGTTTAAGGATGTGTTAAAAGATAAAAATTATTTGCGGGGATTTTCTATCAGCCAATTCGACGACCTGTTGGAAGCGGGGAATCAACCGCGGGCGTTGCGTCCCACCTTGTATGATTTTATCGCCTTTGAAGCATTGGGCTTTTTCACTTCGCCGGAAGAGATGGCCACCCGGCCGCAGGACGCGTTTGTTCTCACCGCCTCGTCGCCTGCCCTGGCGGCTGCGTCCGAGTTTATCCAGCATCGCTTCGGGACCGGCGACATTGACTCGCATGTCTATCAGGCAATCTTACTATTTCAAGAAATTTTGCTATTTCATCAGCAAAAAGGACAAGTGGAGGCGTTTGTAGACGCTGACTTACACCGTCTCGAATTTGTGCTGAATTCCGCGGCGGGGGAAGAAAAAAAACAGCGTTATCGCGACCGGTTGCAGGAACTCATCAAAACCTATCCCCGGCTTCCTATTATGGGTAAAGCGTGTTATTTGCTTGCTAGAGCGTTGCAAGGGGAGGAACGGCTCGTCGAAGCATTGGCGATTGCGAAAAAAGGAGCTGTTGCTTATAAGGGTACGGTGTTTGCCCACAATTGCGAATCAATCATCACTCGCATCCAGGAAAAGAAATATGAATTGAAAATCGAGGCTGTGGCCCGGCCGGGCAAAGAATCGGATGTATTACTGGAATACAAAAATATTGACCGTCTCCACTTCAGGATTGTAAAGGACAGCCCGGAACCATATCTGGCGGGCTCAAAACAGCGGAATTTCAATTGGATGTCCGAGACCGAGCTCCAGCGCATGCTCGAGGCGACACCCGCGGCACAATGGAGTGAGGTATTGCCGGAAACCGCGGATTATAAAAGCCGGAGAATGACATTGAAGCTGCCGGCTTTGGAGCCCGGTTTCTACCTTGTGTTGGCCAGTTATCGCGAAGATTTTTCCGGGGACCAAAACAAAGTGCAGTACGCTATTCTTCAAGTCAGCCATATGGGCATGATTCTCCGCTCCCGGGACGGTCAAGTCGAAGGGCTGGTGGTGAACAATGATTCCGGCCTTCCTATGCCGGAGGTTCAATTGCAATGGTGGGAATACAATCGTCAAAAGCGCGCTTATGTCCTGAAATTATTGCGCAAGTCCAATGCCGACGGTTTCTTCTTTATGCCCTCTTCCAGCGGAAACAGGCAAGGGGCCGTCATGGCGGAGAATCCCTCGACCGGCGAGCAATTGCTGGAGATCGACGTGCCACACGGATATCGTCCCCATACTCACGCGGAATTCGAGCGAACCTTCTTTTTTACCGACCGGTCGCTGTACCGTCCGGGGCAGATGGTTCATTTCAAAGGGATTTGTGTGGATGTGGATCAAGGGAAAGACCGCTATCAATTGCTTCCAAACCGCGAGGTCAAAGTCTACCTCCGGGATGTCAACCGCCAGGAGGTGGGGAAACTGGAGTTGCGCACCAATGACTACGGTTCCTTCAGCGGGACATTTACAGTTCCGCCCTCAGGCCTGACCGGAGTGTTCACTCTATCCACCGATTCTCCGGGGGGACAGGCGACAGTGAGGGTCGAGGAGTACAAACGACCGAAATTCCAGGTGACAGTGCAATTGCCGGAGCGGCAATTCCGCCTCGACGATGATATCACTGTCTCTGGAAAAGCCATGGCCTACACCGGCGCCCCTGTGGATGGCGCCACTGTTGTCTACCGGGTGTTCAGGGAGGCCCAGGTTCCTGTTTGGTGGAGGATGTGGGGGATGAGGATTCCCAACTTCGGATCTCCGCAAGAGGTGGGATTCGGCCATGTTAAAACCGCGGTTGACGGAAGTTTCGAGATTACCTTCAATGCATTGCCGGACTTGAAAATCCCCAAAACCGCTTCTCCGGTTTTCACCTATAGAGTGCAGGCGGATGTTACCGACAGCGCCGGCGAGACCCGTAGCGGAGATGCCCGTATCAGCCTTGGATACGCCGCGATGAAGGCTGTGATGTCGTGCGCCCCCTGGCAAGAAGAGGGAAATCCTGTGGAATTCTTTCTCCAACTCAGCACTCTGAATGGAAAACCGCTGGACGCTTCCGGCAAGGTTGAAATCTATTCGTTAAAAGGGCCGGACAATCCGGTTCCCGAAGATTTGTTCGAAATAAAAAAAGAACCGGGGAGTTATACCTCCCTCAGCTCTGAGTGGACCCTTTGGCCCGAAGACCGTCTGGTGGAAAAGAAAGTGTTTTCTGTTTCGGCGAAAAAGTCCGGCGGGACTGCGTTGGCTTTTAAATTGAAACATGGAGTGTACCGGGCGAAGCTCAGTTCTGAAGATAAAGATGGAAATCCTGTGGCGGTGATGGTTCCGGTGATGGTGACGAAACCGTCGGCCCGGGAGTTCGAGATTCCGGTTCCGTTTCACTACGCCCCCCGCGCTATGCACGTCGAAGTGGGGGATTCCTTTGAAGCCCTTTGGGGGACAGGGTACGACGAGGGGCCGGTGCTGGTTGAAATATTCAAGAATAATGAATTGAAAAAACGATATTGGACCGACCGGTCCCATAGCCAGGGGCTAATCGAAGTGCCGGTCACTCCAAAATATAAAGGGGGATTTACGGTTGTGGTTCATTGTGTGAAAGAGAACCGCTGTTACCGTAGAGAGACGCCAGTGGCGGTTCCTTATTCGCAAAAGAAACTCCATTTAAAATGGAAGACCTTCCGCTCTCCTCTGCGTCCGGGACAAACAGAGACCTGGGCGGTGACTATCGCCGGGCCAAAAGCCAAAACTGTGGCCGCCGAGATGGTAGCCGCTATGTACGACGCGTCGCTCGATCAGTTTCTGTCGCACGACTGGATTCACCCATTCTCCGGCTTCCGGTCGGAGTCCAGCCGGCTGAGCAGCAAGTTCGAGAACGCCGCGGTCGCGTTCACGACGGTTTCCTACGGTTGGTCCCAGTCCTATCTGTCGGCGTCGCACACCTACCGCCACTTCCCCGACGACCTCCTGGCGTCCTACTACTGGTA
>CAZBHS010000016.1:17583-49473 GCA_964491915.1 uncultured Clostridia bacterium | reverse complement strand
TTTTCCCCCACCAGTTCAACGATTTCTCGTGGATTTTCAAGACCGATTCCACCTCTCAACGCAAGCATTATTCCAACCGGGAAGTGGGTTGCCGTACCACCTGGGACAAATTGAACGCCTATACCTCCATCAAACCGGTAGTGTATCCGCAATTTCCCGATTCCGTCATGGTTGAATTTCCCGTTGCCATGTACAGGAAGGGGGTGGCCGCCGGCGTGGAATTTGCGGAGGCCGCGGTTCCGCCGCCATCTGCCGCGCGGGCTGAATCTTTCGATACTGGAACCGAACCTTCGGTCGCAGCGAAAAAACGGAACGGCGGAAGCGGCAAAGAGCCGGAAGTTGAGTTGAAAGATGTTCCGCTGCGGACAAATCTCAACGAAACCGCCTTTTTTTATCCCCACCTGTTGACCGATAAAAACGGCGAGGTGACCATCGAGTTCCAGATGCCCGAAGCGTTGACCGAATGGAAGTTTATGGGATTCGCCCATTCGAAGGCGTTGCAGATGGGGCTATTGGAGGGGCGTACCCAGACCCGGAAGGAATTGATGGTGCAGCCCAATCCGCCCCGTTTTTTGAGGGAGGGAGACCTTCTGGAGTTTTCGGTCAAAGTCACCAATATGACAGACGAAGAGATGGATGGCAATGTGCGGTTGCAGTGGTTTTTGCCTGGAACGGATACATTATTGGACGACGCGTTCAAGAATTCTCAATCCATCCAATCCATCGCCATCCCGGCCAATCAATCACGGTCCTATTTCTGGAAGGTCCGGATACCGGATGGAGAAGGGATCGTAGGCTTTCGCGCCGTGGCTGCCGCCGGCGACTTTTCGGACGGAGAGGAAGGGCTTCTGCCGGTTCTCTCGCGCCGTATGTTGGTGCATGAATCCATCCCGTTGTGGATCACTGGACCGGGGCAAAAGGAGTTCCATCTGCGAAAATTACTGGATTCCGGCCGGTCCGCTACACTGAAACATCAGTCCCTCAGTTTGCAGATGACCGCCAATCCCGCCTGGTACGCGGTCAAAGCGTTGCCATACTTAATGGAATACCCTCACGAGTGCAGCGAGCAAATCTTCAGCCGTTTGTACGCCAATGCCCTGGCGCGGCGCATCGCAATCTCCAATCCGAAGATCCGGCAGGTGTTCGACGCCTGGAAACAAGGGGATCCCGGCGCCTTGCGATCCAATCTTCAAAAGAACGACGCCCTCACTGCTATATTGTTGCAAGAGACACCATGGGTGTTGGAAGCCAAAGATGAAACCGACGCGCAGCGCAAGGTGGGTTTGCTGTTCGACAGCAACCGGATTGTAAACGAGGTGGAGCGGGCCCGAAAAAAACTCGCGAAGATGCAAGCGGCGGACGGTTCCTGGCCCTGGTTTCCCGGCGGATCGGGCAATATATTTATTACCCTCCATATTGTCGAGGGATTCGGTCGTCTCGGCCATCGAGGGGTGGATATAAATACCGGCGATATGATCCCCAAAGCCTTGAAATACATGGATCGTTGGCTCGAGAATTATTATGACGATATTAAAAAACGAAAAGTGGAGAAAGAGAACCATCTCAGCCGGATGATCTCTCTCTATTTCTACGCCAGGAGTTTTTATATCGAAGAACATCCGGTGAAACGAGGTACACGGCCGGCCTTCGATTATTTTCTCTCCCAGGGGGCGCGGTACTGGATGACCCTCGATAACCGGATGAACCAGGCCCACCTGGCGTTGGCGCTCCACCGGCTCAACGATGCGGCCACCCCGGCAAAGATTGTCGCTTCGCTGAAAGAGCGCAGCCTGTACGATGAAGAGATGGGCCGCTATTGGAAAGAGCCCGGCAATTCCTGGTGGTGGTATCGGGCGCCCATCGAGACCCAGGCTTCGATGATCGAGGTCTTCGACGAGGTGGCGGGAGACCGTCAGTGGGTGGAAGAGTGTAAGATATGGCTTCTCAAGCAGAAACAGACCCGGAGTTGGACCACAACGAAATCCACCGCCGACGCGGTGTATAGTTTGTTGCTGCGGGGGGACGATCTGCTGGCAACAGAGCCTGATGTAACGGTGCTGTTGGGGGGTAAACCGGTGCGCCCGGCGAAAACCGAACTGGGCAGCGGCTATTTCGAGCATTTTGTCCCGGTGGAAGAGGTCGATCCTTCTTGCGGGAATGTGACTGTGGAAAAAAAGGGGGCAGGTATCGCCTGGGGCGGTTTGCATTGGCAGTATTGGGAAGATATCGATAAAATCACCCCCCACACCCAAAACCCCCTCCATCTGAAGAAGGAAATCTTTAAGCAAACCATCGACAAAAAAGGTCCTGCTCTGTCATCGATCTCCGGCCCTCTGGAGGTTGGCGACTTGATCAAGGTGCGCATCAAATTGAGGGTGGACCGGGACATGGAGTTTGTCCATCTCAAAGACCACCGGGGAAGCGGGACTGAGCCGGTGAATGTTCTCTCTCATTATAAATACCAGGATCGCCTCTATTATTATGAATCCACCCGCGATGCCGCCACCCATTTCTTTATCGATTACCTGCCGGCGGGAACCTATGTGTTCGAGTATCCTCTGCGGGTGGCGCACCGGGGGAGTTATCCGTCGGGAATGGCGCATGTCGAATGTATGTACGCTCCGGAATTCAATAGCCACTCGGCAAGCATTCCACTGGAGGTCCGGTAACGCCATCTTATAATCAGTCTGACTTAATAGTTAATAAAAAAAATAAAAAATGGGCAGAGGTCTTGACAGGGGGGAGATTTTTTATTATTATAAATTTGTAATGGTTACAAAAAAGAAATAAGGACAGGAGGATAGAATGGAAAACAATGAACAGCGGATACCGCTAATTGGGGAAATGTTTCCTCAGATGAAGGTTAAGACCACGCAAGGCATTTTTTCGTTGCCGAATGACTTCAAAGGTAAATGGTTGATCCTTTTTAGTCATCCAGCAGACTTTACTCCGGTGTGTACCACCGAATTTGTGGCTTTTCAGAAACGGTACGACGAGTTCAAGAAATTAAATACAGAGCTAATGGGGCTCAGTGTGGACCAGGTGTTTTCCCACATTAAATGGTTGGATTGGATTCGCGACAATTTGGACATCGAAATTCAGTTCCCGGTGATTGCCGACGACGGCAGTATCTCCCGGAGATTGGGATTCATTCACGGCGGCGCCACCAGCACGGTGAGAGCGGTCTTCTTTATTGATCCGACTAGCGTTGTGCGCGCAATCCTGTATTATCCCGCTGAGCTGGGACGGAATTTCGATGAGATTTTACGAATGATCAAGGCCTTCCAGGTGGCGGATGAACATAAAGTGGCCATGCCTGCCAATTGGCCCAACAACGAGATCATGGGCGACGAGGTGATTATTCCGCCCGCGGCGACTGTGGCGGATGCCAAAGAGCGACTTAAAAGCAAAGATTATAAGTGTTATGATTGGTGGCTCTGCCACAAGAAACTGAAATAATTATTCATTTAGAGATGGAATGGGGAGGAGCGAGCAAATCGATTGTTCGCTCCTTCTTTTATTTTTTTTATAAAATGATTTGTGGTATGATGAGCTATTAAATTTGTTATTTGGAACATTCATATGGAAATGAAAACTGCGAAAAAAAATTCCCGGGACCGGTTGCAAAAGCTATTAGAAATGAAAGGGGTGCGCCCATCGTTTCAGCGCCTCCGGATTTTGGAAATTTTGGCCGGCACCACCAGCCACCCATCAGTGGACGATATTTACCAGGAACTGCTGAACGAAATTCCCACACTCTCCAGGACAACGGTTTACAATACCTTGAACTTGATGGTGGAAAAGAAACTCGTTCTGGCGTTGAGCATGTCCGACGCGGGTATGCGTTATGATTTTAACACTGTCCCCCACACCCATTTTTTCTGCAATTCCTGCAACCGTGTGATCGATCTGGAGACGGAATTGCCTGAGTTTTTGCTGCGGGATTCAGTGGACGGCCACAAAATCGAAGATACCCATATTTATCTGAACGGTACGTGCAAGTATTGTCTCGCTCACTCGGAAACTGCTCAGAATTAGATTCTTCCCGCTTGACTTTATATATATTCAGAGTAAAATATCCCTTACAAAAAAATATTTCCCCTTTTTTTGCAAAAAAATTCGCATGACAATGTTTTTTAGGAGTTCCGGAAATGAAAGTTGCGATCATTCATAATAAAGATTTGTCCGCTGTTATCAACCAGTTCGGCATTCAAAACAAAGAGATGTACAATCCCGAGACAGTGCGGCGTGTCGCCCAGGCCCTGGAATGGGGGGGGCACAATGTGGCGGTGATCGATGGGAATATGCACATGATCGAAAAGCTCCAGCAATTCATGCCCCGGGTCATCGAGGGTGAACGGATGGGGATTGTGTTCAATATGGCCTACGGTATTCAAGGTGAAAGCCGCTACACTCATATTCCTTCGGTTCTGGAGATGTTGGGCATCCCTTATGTCGGTTCCAGTCCCGCAGGCCATACTCTGGCTCTGGATAAAGTGACCACAAAAATCATCATCCAGAAGCACGGCCTTCCCACCGCCGATTTCTGGGTTTTCTCCAGTCCCGATGAACGGATGGATGATGTGACCTTTCCCGCCATCGTGAAGCCGAAGATGGAGGCGGTGTCCTTTGGTTTGCGGATTGTCAACACTGTATCCGAACTCCGGGATGCGGTAGAGTATATTATCGAAGAGTTTCAGCAGCAGGTTTTGGTGGAGACATTCATTCCCGGCCGTGAGTTTGCGGTTGGATTGTTAGGCAACAATCCGCCCGAGGCGCTACCTGTCCTGGAAATAGATCTGGAGGGAGATCCCAACGGCATTCAAACGGTGGAGCATAAAAAATATCGACCGAGAAATAAAATCTGTCCGGCCGATATTCCCGCCGAAGTGGCTGAAGAATTGGTCAATCTCAGTATCCGCGCCTTCAATGCCCTGCACTTGAGGGACTTTGCCAGGGTGGACTTTCGCATGGACGAGAAAGGGAATATTTATATTCTCGAAATCAATTCCATGGCCAGTCTAGGGGGTAGCGGATCCTATGCCCACTCCGCTTCTAAAGTGGGATTGGATTTCAAGCGGTTGGTGAATAAAATGCTGGATGTGGCGATGGTTCGCTATTTTACCGATCAGAACTTCCAGGACGAGCTGGTGATGTCCCCCAACCGGATTCCATTACCGGTGCGGGTGCGGTCGTATTTGCGGGGGCGGCAGGAGCAAATGGAGAGTATGCTTCAGCAGATTGTCAACATCAACAGCTTCGCCAGGAATGTCAATGGAGTCAACAATATCGGCGACACTGTGTCGCGCTATTTAATTCCACTGGGTTTCAAATTGCAAGTGATTCCGCAGGTGGAATTGGGAAATATTCTCTACCTTAGCAATAGCGATAAGCAGGCGGTGGATGTTCTGTTGGTGTCTCATCTCGACGGTTCCACCCCGTTGGCCAATCACACCTATTTTACCGACGGCGAGCAGAAGCTCATGGGAACGGGTATCTGGGAATACAAAGGGGGACTGGCCATCATGGTGGCCGCGATGCAGGCGCTTCGCTATATCCGCGGATTGAAGAAACTCCGCATCGGCATTCTGCTTACCACCGACGATTCATTGCAAGGAAAATTTGCGCAACCTCACATCGTCAATATCAGCCGGCACGCGTCGTGTGTGCTCGGTCTCAGCGGCGCGTCGCTCGACGGCGGCATTATCACGTCCCGGTCCGGCGCCGCCTCATATTCTCTCTATATGAACCTGAAACATGCGGAACAATCAGACGATGTGTCCTGGGCCATGGGCTACTTTGCCAGAGTTCTACATTCGCTGACGGAATTGTCCGATACAATGAGGGGATTGGTGGTTTCGCCCTGGGATGTGGAAATGAAGTCCAATATCACGGACCTTTCCGCTTTCGGGAAAGCCAAGTTGAGTATTCGCTTCAATGAATCGTCGCAGATTAAATTACTGGATGAACGATTATCCAAAGCCATGACCAAAAAAGTGTTGCGGAAACTCGATTTTCAAACTCTCGGGGGGTTCCGCCGACCGCCCCTCATTCCAAACGAAAAAACCGGCGAGCTTGTGAAGACCGTCAAAACCATCGCCGCAAAGTTGGATATCCGCATGCTGGAAGAGCACCGTTGGAGTTCCGCTGATATCTGTTTTTTGGAAAAAGAAATTCCGGTGGTGGACGGTCTTGGTCCGGTGGGAATCAAAAAGCCGAATAAAGAAGAATATATATTGCGACACAGCCTTCTCGAGCGGGCGGCGTTGCTGACTCTCATTCTCCACGAATTGGGCAAATAAAATTATTTGCACTTTGCTAAGACTTATGATATATTTCACAGATCCACCGCGTAACGCGGAACTTCAAAATGAAAGAGACATATTTTTTACCCGGACATACGGGAGACGTCGCTCTGCAACTTATGGAACCGGTGCGGTCGATGCGGGCTCGCCATCCCTGGAATGTGACCGAAACCAAGTCTGCGCTTTTAGTATTGGATATGCAAGATTTTTTTCTCAATCCCTCTTCCCATGCCTTTGTTCCCTCAGCCGAGGCTATCATCCCTCACATCCAACAATTGCAGGAACGTTTTATTCAAGCGAATCTGCCGGTGATTCATACCTTTCATACCAATGACGAGAGTAATGCCGGGAGTATGAAACGATGGTGGAAGGATTTGCTCGAGCCCTTATCGCCGAATGCGGCGCTCACAAAGCAGTTGGCGTCGCCGGAAGCGGCGGTAGTGGAGAAGCACCAATACGATGCCTTTTTTAATACAGATCTCGATGACATATTGCGGCGGCAACATATCGGGCAGGTGGTGATTACCGGAGTGATGGCTCACCTGTGTTGCGAAACCACGGCCCGCGCGGCATTCATCCGGGGCTACAATGTACTCTTTGTCGTCGATGGAGTGGCTACCTACACTATGGATTTCCACCGGGCGACAGTGTTGAATCTGTCCCATGGCTTCGCGGTTCCGGTTTTGAGCGAAGAGATCATCGCAGCCTTCGATGCGACGAATCGTCTGGGGATGGGATGAATCGCCGGTGGCACATCGCCATTATCGGCGCCGGACCCGGCGGTATAGCCGCGGCCGTCCAATTGAAGCGATTTGGACTGGAGCCGTTGCTCTTTGAAAAAAACGAGGTCGGCGGACTGCTTCGCAACGCCAATTGGGTGGAGAATTATCCGGGATTCCCGCGGGGAATTTCGGGACCGGATTTGGCGGCCGCTATGAAGGCGCACCTCGATGCCCTGAGCATTCCTGTCCTGAATAAAGACGTTCTAGAATTAAATTTCGATGAGAGCGCCGGCATCTTCACTATAATCACCGCGGAGAGGACGTATCAAGCCGAGTTTGTGGTGGCGGCCAGCGGTACTCGTCCTTGCGTTTTAAGTCAGGCCGGCAGCTTGTCCGGTGACTTGCGGCAAAAGATTTTTTATGAAGTGGCGCCGATCAGAGAATGTTCGGATAAACATATTGTCATTGTCGGCGCCGGCGATGCGGCGTTCGATTATGCCCTCAATCTCGCCCAAGCCCCAACCAATCGGATCACCATCATCTACCGGGGCCATGAAATCAAGGCGTTGCCCCTCCTGCACGCCCGGTGCTTGAAAAAAGACAACATCCAACTTCTGGAGCGGCACGAGATTGTGTCGATAAGGAAGGGGGAGATGCAAACGTTTTCTCTCACGGTCGAACGCCCCGGCGGCACCACTTTGATAGAGTGTGATTATATACTGGCGGCTGTGGGGCGGGAGGGGGAAACGAGTTTTTTTTCTCCCCGTTTGCTGGATATTGAAGAGGCGCTGCTCGTTCGGGGTCTGCTTCAATTGGTGGGGGATGTAAAAAACGGCCTCTTTCGGCAGGCGTCGATTGCGGTGGGCAACGGAATTGAGGCGGCGATGCGTGTGTGCCGAGCTATGAAGGAGTAGAAGATGAAGATAATTGCCAGTTCAGGACATCCTGCGATTGCGACTGTGTATATGGCCGATATGGGCGAAGAAAAGTATATTGAATTTGTGGAATCCGTGCAGCCGCCGGTTCCCAAACAGGAGAAGTGGGTTCTGATTGTGTCTACGTTGTTCGGTTGCCCGGTGGGGTGTAAGATCTGCGATGCCGGGGGATTTTACAAAGGGAAAATGACGAAGGAGCAAATTCTGGCGCAGATCGACTTCCTGGTGGATCGCGATTTCCCAAACCGCAAGGTGACGGTGGACAAGTTCAAAGTGCAATTCGCCCGCATGGGGGAACCGGCCCTGAATCCCGCCGTGTTGGATGTATTGGAAGAATTGCCGACTCGATTCGACGCTCCGGGATTGATGCCCAGTATCTCGACCATCGCTCCGGCGGGAAGCGAACATTTCTTCGATAAGCTGGTGGATATCAAAAGCCGTTTGTATGGGCGGGGCCGCTTCCAACTGCAATTTTCCATCCATTCTACAGACTCTTCCCAACGGGATCAATGGATTCCCGTCAAAAAATGGGATCTGGCCGCCATTGCCGGGTATGGCAAACGATTTGTCGCTTCAGGCGATCGTAAGGTGACGTTGAATTTCGCGTTATCCACCGAATCGGTGGTGGAAGCCGACACTCTGCTCCGCTATTTTGACCCGGATCTTTTTCTCATCAAATTGACCCCTGTCAATCCCACCATAAGCGTCAAAGAGTCCAATATCTCAAGCGCCCTCTGCGAGGGACGGGAGCAAGCAGGCATCGCTGTTATGGACGGCCTCCGCCGCAGCGGTTATGAAGTATTGATCAGCATCGGTGAATGGGAAGAAAACCGAATCGGCAGCAATTGCGGTCAATTCATCAAAAAATTCCAGGAGAGCGAGCTGCCGATGAATGACTCCTATAATTATCAATTACGGGAAAATTAGCGCTTTTCGGTTGAAATAGAGGTCGATTTTTTATAAAATATCTGTATGTCGCGAAGGAATCAATCCTGGTGTATACCAATTTTCCAAAACGTATCGCTTAAAGGAGACAAATTATCATGATTGCAATTTTTGTGGGGTATTTAGCGTTGACCATGGCCCTGGGTTTATGGCAGGCCCAACGCACCAAGTCTCAGTCGGATTTTGTGCTGGGAGGCTCGAAGCTTCCGGGCTGGATGCTGGCGTTATCTGAACGGGCCACTGGAGAATCCGCCTGGTTGTTGTTGGGGCTGACCGGGTTTATTTACGCAAACGGCCTGTCCGGTATCTGGACCGGTGTCGGCTGCCTGCTGGGTATCAGCGCCGCCTGGATTGTGTTGGCCCGCAAGTTCCGGTCTGAAGCTCACAAGTACAACGCCCTGACAATGCCGGAATACTTTTCTGCCAAGTTCCCCCAAAAGGCGAATACGATTCGCCTTTTGTCAACGATTATCATTGTGTTCTTCTTTGTGTTTTATGTGGCGGCCCAATTTGCCGGCGCCGGCAAGACCATTTTTTCCACCTTTGGATTGGATCCCCTTTGGGGGCAAATCATCGCCGCAGCGGTTATCCTGGTGTATGCCGCCATCGGCGGATTTATCAGCGTAGTGGCTGTGGATACCTTCCAATCCATTCTGATGATCACCACATTGATCGTGGCTCCGGCCATTATCCTGACTAAAATCTTCTCCTCCGGCATCGATATCTCCGCGGCCCTGGCGGTTGCCGGCCCCGGGTACGGAAGTCTCACCGGCGGTTTGACCGGGTTTGGAGCCGGACTCCTGATTTTTAACAATCTGGCCTGGTTCTTTGGATATTTAGGCGGTCAGCCGCAATTGAACGCCCGGTTTATGGGAATGAAAGACGACCGCAATGTCAAAATCGGCCGCAATCTGGCGGTAGGTTGGACCATCACCGCCTACGCCGGCGTGGTGGTGATCGGTATGGGAGCCATGGTATTGTTTGGCCCCAACGCCGTGAAAGATCCCGAGATGATTCTCCCTCATGTGTTGACCAGTTTGTTCCCCGGTTGGTTGGCGGCCGTACTTCTGGCGGGGGCGGTTGCCGCCATGATATCGACAGCTCAAAGTATGCTGCTGGTGGCTGCCTCTTCCGTGAGCCAGGATGTGTACAAGGGGATCATCAAGAAAGGTGAAGCGCCGGATAAAACCTTGCTCGCCATTTCCAGGATTTCCACGTTGGTGATTGGCGTGTTGGGACTGGTGCTGGCGCTGACTACAAAGGATTTGATTTATTCCATTGTGAGCTATGCGTGGGCCGGGATTGGCTGCTCGTTCGCACCGGCGGTCCTGTTGTCGTTTTATTGGGATCGATTCGGATCTTCCGGCGTGGTGACCGCATTGTTGTCCGGCCTTTTGACCACTGTCGCCTGGGTGTTGTTGGGAATGGAAGAGACGATTACGGCCAGGGCGGTTACTTTCGTCATTGCCATGATATTGGCGGTTACTGTCACTCTAGTGACGAAAACGAACGAGCCGTCGCCGGCGGGGAACTAAGATATCGGATTGAACGAGAGGGCCGGTTCATTGCCGGCCCTTTTTTGATGACGTTCGAGTGGTATTTGTTATTTTTTCTGATCGTCCAGACTTTTGATCACGTCCATGATCTGGTCGCGCACCGATGGGTTTGAAGCGTTTGCCAGAGCTTGTTCCAGAATGTCCATGGCTTTGACTTTTTGTCCCATGCGGTTGTAGGCCCGACCGAGGTTGATCAGTACATTGATATCCGGCGCCAGCAACAAAGACATCGCTTTCTCGAAATTCTCCAGCGCCTCTTTGTAATTCCCCTCGCCTTCCAGTACGATACCTTTGAGGTTGAAAAGGGGGGCGAAACGTTTGTTCTTTTCGATTCCTTTGTCGATGTAGCGCATCGCCAGATCCGGGTGTTTGAATTTGATTTCCAGCATCGCCAGATTCACAAACGCGTTCTCCGGTGTTTTATAGTCTTCGTTATTGGCGGCAATCAGGAGATGTTCCTTTGCCCCGTCATAATTGTTTTTTTCGATGTATATCAATCCCAGTGAATTGTGGGCGTCCACAAAGTCGGGATTCAATGAAAGTACCCGTTGGAAGTAGCCGATGGCCTTATCGAAGTCCTGTTTGTAGGTATAGACAATACCCAGGGCGTTCAAGGCGCGAAACAATGCGGGTTTTTTCTTGACGGCTTTCTGTAATTTTTTTTCCGCCAGATCGATTTTCCCCTCGTTCAGGTAAAAGAGCCCCTCGTTCAAAATATATTCCGGGGATCCGGGTTTGATTTGCCCCGGAATTGAGTTCTGCCTGCTACTGCATCCCGGAAGGATTGCCAACTGCACGATGAAAATAAGTAATATCAATCGTTTCATATTTCCCCCTTCGATTATTATTTTTATTTTTCCGGTTATTGCTCTGTGATTCTGGCGACTGTATCCAGTACTTTGAACGCCTCTAGCGTCTTCGAGATTCCCTGGAGTTTTTGCTCGCCCAACGATTCAAACTCGAAGACTTCGCGGGTTCTGCCTTTGGTGGCGTTGGATACGATAATTTCGCCGGGATTGGCGATGGTGGCCTCGAGGCGGGAAGCGATATTCACCGCGTTGCCCAGTACTGTGTAATCAAACCGTTTGGGCGAACCGAAGTCGCCGCTGATCAACTTGCCGGTATTGATTCCGATGCGAATTTGGATCGGATCGCCGTTTTCCATCGTGATTTCCCGCGCCTTTTTTTGCATGGCCAACGCCGCCTGGATTGCCAATTCCGCGTGGTTCTCCATTTCGAACGGTACACCAAACACCGCCATCAGCGCGTCGCCGATATATTTGTCCAGTGTGCCGTTGAATTCGAAGATAATGTCGGTCATTTCAGTAAACAATGAATTGAGGAAGATTCCCACCTCCACCGGATTCATGTGCTCTGCTTTGGTGGTGAAGCCAACGATGTCCATAAACAAAACCGTGGCTTCCAGCTCTTTGTATTGCATCAATTCCATGGTGTTATTGTCGTTGCACTCCATGATCCGGGATACAACCGCCGGCGAGTGATAGCGCTCCAACCGGGATCTCAACTTTTTCTCCCCTTCCAATTTCTCCAGGGTGTTGAGGGTCTCGATAGACAATCCGGTAAAATTGGCGATAGTGGAGAGGATTTCCAGATCTCTCTGGGTAAAAATGCGGTCCACTAACATGGTGTCCACATAAATCAGTCCATAGATGGAGCTCTTGGTCCAGATGGGAGTGGACATAGCGCTGGTGATCCCGTAGAGGATCACGCTTTTGGCCTCTTCGAACCGCGCGTCGTCCTTGGTGTTGCTGGAGAGAATCGCCACTTTTTCCCGTATGGCTTTCATGGCGATGGTTTTAGAAATATTTATCTTTTCCACCCGTTCTCCGGTGATGGTGCGGGCAAATTTCAAACTGAGATCTCCTTGAGATTCGTCATGGGAAAAAATAAACAACCGCATCGGTTTGAGGAATTGAAATATACTTTCCCCCACCGTCTGGAACGAATTCTCGATGCTTCCGGATGCGATCAATTGTTTGCCCAATTCCGTGAGCGTGGTCAGGAAGTTGAGATCGTCGGTGGAGGTGGCTTTTTCATCCTTTACCTTGATGCCCTCTTCGAGAGGTACAACCATCGAGATCTTCAGTTTGCTGTCGTCCAGCAATTCCCGGCTCTCTTCCACCCGGGAAAATTTGAGAATGGTACGACCAATGGCGATACTGTCGCCCTCCAGCAATACCTTCTCTCTGATCCGATCTCCGTTCACATAGGTGCCGTTCGTGCTCTGGCAATCCACAAGCTTGATACCGCCGTCGTGCTTGACAAATTTACAGTGGGTCCGCGAGATCGTCTTGTCGTCTAGTTGCAGGTCGTTTCCCCGTAGCTTGCCTACGGTGACGATCTCTTTCTCCAGCTTGAACGTAACCGGTTGGTTATCGATGGAATATGTTAACTGGTAATTCACTCCTCTTTTAAACTCCTTTGCATCAACTCTTTTAATGCCTCGTGGGGTTTTTTTCCATTATATAATATTTCATAGACTTTCTGGGTGATGGGCATTTCGATTCCTAATTTTTTGGATAATATTGTAATGGCTTTGGTGGTTTCCACACCTTCGGCGATGGTAACCGTGGATTTCTCGATTTGTTCCAGGGTCTCGCCTTTGGCGATCTTGACTCCTAACTGGAAGTTCCGGGACAGGGGACCAAAGCAGGTGAGCATCAAATCGCCGATTCCCGCCAGCCCCCAGAAGGTCTCTTTCCGGGCTCCCAGCTTCAATCCGATGCGGGAGATTTCCACACTACCGCGGGTCACCAGCGACGCTGTGGTGTTGTAGCCGAAACCGCAACCATTGACCAGCCCCGAGGCGATGGCCATCACGTTTTTCATGGAGGCAGCCACTTCGATACCCATAAGGTCCCCGTTCCGGTAGAGCCGCAATACGTCGGAGGAAAAATCGCGTTGGATTTTTTTCAGCAGATTCTCGTTTGACGAAACCGCCACCACCGCTGTCGGATGATTGAGGGTCAGTTCCTTGGCAAACGAAGGGCCGGAGATAGTGATCCAGTTATCCAGCACCTGATCGCCCAATATTTCAGCCGCCAATTGCGACAGGGTTTTCAATGACGCCGCCTCGAAGCCCTTGCTGAGGTTGACAATGGGTTTGCCGTCCGCTATGCCTTTCAAGCGTTGGTAAATATTTCGAGAAAATTTCGACGGCACCGCGAATACCAGGATGTCCGCATCCCGGGCTTCCGCTTCGAGGTCTTCCACCGGTATCAGCCGGTCCGATAATTGATGGCCCGGTAAGAATACCTTATTCTCCCGTTCTTCACGGATGGAGCGAACAACCTCCTCTTCGCGGATCCAGATTTTGATTTGTGAATTGACCTGGCAGAGGTAGTTGGCAAAGGCTGTTCCCCAGGAACCGCCGCCGATAACAAGTATTTTATCCATTTTTTTTCCAGTTAAATTTATTTTCATTGCCTGCCATGAGCCGTTTGATATTGGCGCTGTGTTTGACGATGATAAGCGTCACAATTACAAACACCACCATCGATACCTCGACGATATTGGTGAACAGGGTGTAAAAGAAGATCGAGAGGGTCCCAAGCATCGACCCCAGCGACACGAAGCGGGTGATCCACACTGTCACGAAAAATACACCCAGGAAGACCAGGATGGAGGGGTAGGAAAACGTGATAAAAACACCCACCAATGTGGCCACCCCTTTTCCCCCTTTGAATTTGAGGAATACCGGGAAACAATGACCGATAATGGCTGCCGCGCCCCCGATGATAATCAATGTGGGGGAGTCCTGGAAGTGTTTGAAACCATACAACACCGGAACCGCGCCTTTGGCCACGTCAAGCAACAATGTGGCGATGCCGAAGGCTTTGCCTTTGTTGCGCATGACATTTGTGGCGCCGATGTTACCGCTTCCTTCGCTACGGATATCCTTCCGTTCCGACAGAAAATACAGGATGAACCCAAAAGGTATGGAACCCATCAGGTAAGACATGACGATGAACCAGATTTCATGACTGCTCAAGCGAGATCTCCTTCAATATAGTGTAGGTGGGGCCGACGGACGACAAATCACTTTTGAATATCTGAAAGGCCGCGACCGCCGATTCCGAGATAAATGTGTCCTGGTGTTGGTCGATCAGCCTCAGATAAGGTTTGACATCGACGTTTTTTTTATTGCGGGCAAGGGTGATGTGGGGTTTGAACGGCCGGGTCTCTTTGGGAATACGCACCCCGGCCAGACGCTCTTCGATATCCTGG
Source organism: uncultured Clostridia bacterium (assembly GCA_964491915.1). Lineage (GTDB taxonomy): Bacteria > Acidobacteriota > Aminicenantia > UBA2199 > UBA2199 > JAHELQ01. The sequence continues at coordinate 34,762 of CAZBHS010000016.1, read as the reverse complement.
AACAAGGCTGCCAGTTGCGAAGATGTTTCGACCCCCGCCCATAGAATAGTGAACTCCTGTCCCTTGCCGAATTTCCCGATGCCGGAGATACGGACCGGAAATGGAATAACAGGATAATTGCCCGCTGCGAGGACCCGCTCGATTGATTGGTACGCCTCAGGTTCCACGTCGCCGATGAACTTGAGAGTCAGATGAATGTTCTCGGTTTTTGTCCATTTAATAGGAGTGGCGATCTTTCGAAACGGCCTTAGAACTCTGGTGATTTTTTCCACCGCGTCCCGTTCCAGTTTTATACCCACAAAAACTCTCATAAAAGGATTATAGAATATATGATTGTATTAGTAAAGGGGGGAGGCCGATATTATTGCAAAACCGGTTATTCGCCGTCGTTGTATTCAACCTTTGCCAGAGTCAATCCGCGGGGGTGGGCTGTTTGGCCGCCGGCTCTGCGGTCTTTGGCTTCGAATATGGCGGGGATTTCGTCGGCATCGATCTTCTTGCGGCCCACGTCGATGATGGTGCCGATAATATTGCGCACCATATAGCGCAAAAAACTACGGCCTTCGATGGTAAAGATGATCTCCTGGCCCTTGACTCGCATCGCAAAGGAGGTGACCTCCCGGATTCTCTTCTTTTCCGGTTCGTCCGAGGTGAATGAACTGAAGTCTTTTTCGCCGATGAAATGTTTGACCGCCTTGCGCATGGCCCTGAGATCCAACGGGTAGGGGATATGGGTGTAATAGCGGTAGTCGAAGGGGGACAACACCTGGCCGAAGAAGATGCGGTAGATGTATGTCTTGCTGACGGCGCCGTAACGGGCGTTGAACGAGCGGTCCACCATCCGGCAATCCACAATGCGGATGTCTTCGGGCAACAATGAGTTGATGGCCCGCTTCAACGAGTTGGCCTCGATCTTGACCGAGATGTTGAAGTTGGCGGTCAAGCCGGTGGAATGAACTCCCGAATCGGTTCGGCTGCTGCCGGTGACAATGACCCTCTTTTTGGCGATCACTTTCAAGGCGCGGACAATCTCGCCCTGGACCGTCGGTGTGTCGGGGTTCTGATATTGCCAGCCGCAGTAGTTTGTACCATCGTATTGGACAATAATTTTGTAATTGTTTTTCAAGGGATTTGGATTGTGCTATTGGGAGAAATAGCGGTTGATCTGGCCGATCACCTCTTCCGGCGATGCCAGAGGGGTGACGCCGCGGATGTTCCAGGTATCCAGACCGAATACCGTCTTGCCGTAGATTTGGGTGTAGGCTATCTCCGATAAGGTTCCGTAACTGCCGTCAATGGCCACTAAAATATCTGAATTCAACACCACAACGCTGTTACGCATGTAACCGAGGCCGGTGGGGATGACGATATCCACATAAGGATTGGCCTCTTCTGTGGAATTCCCCGGTAAAATTGCGATGACAAGGCCTCCGGCAGATTTCGCACCCTTTGCGGAGGCCTCCATAACACCTTTCCTTCCGCCGTTCACCAGGATATAGCCGTTTTCCGCGATTAATTGTCCCATCCGTTCGGCGTTATCCAGGGCGATCGGATCGGGATTGTTCCCGCCGATAACGCCTACCCTGTGCCGTTTGTAACGTTCGGTCTTAGTGATCATCAGAAGCGGAGCCGACTCCTTGTGCGGCGTTTTCTATTATACTGCTTTTTCGATTTTGCCGGAACGGATGCAGGATGTGCAAACTCTCAGCCGTTTGACTTCGCCGTCCACTTTCACTCTAATTTTCTGCAAATTCGGTAACCATCTTCTCTTTGTCAATTTATGGGAATGGCTGACATTATTGCCGGAAACCGGCTTTTTTCCACATATATCACATACTTTTGCCACTTTAGATCCTCCTGTGAGTTAACAAATTAACCTCTATTGTACTAAATTTTTCCCCCAAAATCAATCTCTACCCCAAGTTTTGTTAAATCCATATAAGAGTGAAGGCCCAGATCAAGTTGGTTTGGGAGGGAAAATGTGGGTTTTTTATTGAAAATATTAACGATTACAATTATAATACTTGATGGAGAAAACAAACGGAGATTGTATGATGAAGGCTCAGTATATTAATCCTTATACCGACTTCGGCTTCAAGAAGTTGTTTGGCCAGGAAGCCAGTAAGGGTTTGTTAATCGATTTTCTGAACGAACTTCTACCTATCCAGAACAAGATTGCGAGCCTCACCTTCGCCAACAACGAAAATCATGGCGCCACCAGTTCAGAGCGTAAAGCTATTTTCGACATCCATTGCACGGATGAGAAGGGGGCCTGCTTCATTGTGGAAATGCAGAAGGCGAAGCTCAAGTTCTTTAAGGACCGGGCCGTCTACTATAGCACCTTCCCGATGCGGGATATGGCTGAAACCGGCGACTGGGATTTCCAGCTCAAGCCGGTGTATTGCGTCGCCATCCTCGACTTTCTCTTCGATGAACACCGGGAGAATAAAGATGTCGTCACCACAGCCCGGCTTCAGGATCAATACTGCCATGTGTTTTACGAAAAGCTGCACTTCATCTTCATTGAAATGCCGCGCTTCAAAAAATCCGCCGGCCAATTGGAGAATCATTTCGAGAAATGGCTCTATTTTCTCAAAAATCTTGAACAATTCGGCACCATCCCCGATATCCTGAACGAAGATGTCTTCATCAAAGGCTTTGAAATCGCCCGTATCGCCAACTTCAGCCCGGATCAACTCTACGAATACGAGGATAGCCTCAAAACTTATCGCGACCTCAAAGGATCGATGGACACCGCCCGCGAAGAAGGATTCGAAGAGGGACATGAAGAGGGCAAGTTCGAAGAAAAAATCACTATCGCCCGCACCATGAAGCAGAAAGGCTTCTCCACCTCCGACATTGCGGACATCACTAAACTGAGCCTGGAAGAAGTCGATAAACTTTAATTACTCATCCAATCCTTCATTAGCCCAAGCTACACCTTCCTGATTCGAGTCTTCGTCGAGGGCAGACTCCAATATTAACGTACTTGTCCGACTAAGCATACTGTGTTCTCCGGTTCGATGAGGACGAGGTTGAGCTGTTCGTCTTTTTGGCCGTCGATGGAGGCTTCGATGCGTTCTGTCAGTTTTTGCCGTTTCAATTTCATCTGGACTTTGTGGGTCATGGGGTTGTATTGGATGAAGAACAGGTCGGCCTTCTTGCCGATGAGATCCTGCGGTATGGCGGCTTCGAATGTGTAGCTCCGGTGGTCGCCGTTTTTTTGCCCGGAGAGTTTTTTAAGGCCGAGTTTCGCAACCGATCCGGCGATCCTGCTCCAGTCGCCGTTGTTCATGGCGTCGAATGCGAACAATTTCTTTTGCACCTCTTTCATTTTGCGGTAGGGGATGTCTTTTTCGGCGTATCCTGGGCTGTAAACACGCACGCCCGGCCGTTTGCAATGGAGTTTCAGCTTCATCCGTTCCGCCGTGTCTCCTTTGATGGCGATGGCCAATTCGTAATAGGCGGCGGTGGCCCGCTTGATATTGGTAATCACTTGCTCGATCTTCGAGCCGGAGAAATACTGACCTCCACCTTCCCGCGCCATATAACTAAGTCCCATCTCGCCGGAAAAATTCTTATCGATGGATTCCGTCAATATCTGCGGATTGATGGTGTGCAGCACGCTGCCCCCTTCGTTCACCGCCTTTGATATGTCTTTGAAGTATCTGAACAGAGATGTTTTGTAGAATCTGCTGTCTTCTTCCTGATCACCGGCAGTGATTTTTACTTTTCCCTTGTAGCCCTTGGTAAACGCTATCGAATAAGGCCCTTCGGAAATCAGGTAAGTGATTTTAGGGCATGTGATTGTGTGTAATGCGTATTTGAATCGGGAGAGTACATGAGAAAAGCGTCTCATATTATGCTGAAATCGTTGTGTTTCAACTTGTTTCATCAATTTTCTAATACCTCTGCTCCCCAATTCATACGTTGTATTGTAGCCGTCTGAAACCCCCGGCAAACCTTTGTTGGTTTTAAATAACTTCTTATCCCAGTTTTGGGTGACATTGCTAATTTTTTTGATGCTTTTGAGCAATACTTTCTTATTTTTTTCCGGTCCCACGATAAAATGTAATCCCGCTCCCGGATGATTGTCCAGCAGAACGAATCGCTCATCGGGGCCGCTATCGTTGATGAGTCTCGAAGCAATCTGCTTTGCACGTCTGATTCCTTCTTTGCTGTTAAATACCCGGTCCATGATGATGAAGATCAGCCGTTCCGGTTTTTTGGCTTGCTGGATGCCCGGAAGGTCGAGTGTCATCTTCCTCGACACTGTTTCGTCATAATCGATGGAAAATCGTGTGAATTGGGCGATCGGCTGTTTTTTCCCGTTGACCAGGAGTTCCAACTCATCTCGTCTCAAATCATACACTGGATTCCCGTCTTCATCCTGCGCAAACACCGGCAGAAGCTTGACCTCAACCGAAACTTGATAGTGTAATGAGTCTTGATTTGTTGTACCATAAATCGCGTTGGGTTTGGTAGTGCTCGATATTATTAGCGATGTCATTAATAGTATGAAAATTATATTTCTTTTTTTCAAAAGAAGTACCTCCTGAAATCTAATTTTTTCCATTTTCCCAATATTATTCTCTTCTATTTTGTTTTGCAGGTGGAAATATTTTTTTATCCCACCTGCAAAAATTACGTGAATAATTCTCTCTTTAGTCTGGAATCAGATCGCAACCTGGGCAGACACCTGAGGATGTATGTGCGACTTTTACAGAACTATAATCAACGCAATATAACCAGTAATAACAGTTGCATCCATCTCCACCAGTACAATAACAACTTTCTTCATCCAATAAAAAATACGCACATCCGCCATGCTCATCGCACACTTGCTCGCACTGGGTTTCGGCCCAATATTCGTCTGCGCAGCGACAATCCCACACTAACGAAAAGAGTAAGTTGTTTGTTAACAAGATGCTTACGGTAACGGCAATTACACAAATTAGTACTTGTGATGATTTTTTCATTTGTCCTCCTTGAATATAATAATTTCCTCGTCGTTTATCCCGAAATACAGGCTGTTTTTTTTGGCTTCGAGTCTGTAAAGCGGATCGTTGGTTTCCAGGTTGATGTATAAAAGTTTGATGAGATTTCCATCTCTATCATATTTATAAATGAGGTTTTTGTTCTTGGTTTCATTGTTGCCGTATTGCAGGTAGTGATAATTGTTGTTGTCTTGATCGGGGAAAAATTTGAAAAACATTGCTCTGAAGCTGTTTTTAGTCTTTTTGTGCATCTTCTTTATGAGCTTTTTGTAGTTGCTGAGGGCTCGATGCGGCCATAGGTGTTTGGTCTTTTTTATTTTCCCGTTTTTTATTGTTGAGAGACTCGATGATCTGTGGTTGTAGAATAGTTGTTCGTCCGGGGATTCTAAAGAGCTGGAGATTTCTAGGGGTCTGAATCTCAGTTCGTCTTTTAGGTATTCGTCGCCCGGCGAGGAGAATAGATAAGCGAAGTATCGTTTGGGTATTTGAATTGAGAATAGATGGTGGTTGTATTGATTGGAAATTTTTAATTTGTCTTTTTCCACCGATATGAATTGAACGTTCCCTTTCCGGTCGATAGCCGGTTTCCAGAAGGATATTTTTTTATAGGGAAATTGGTCCAGATATTTTCCATCAGTCCTGAATTTAAGAATCTTTTTGGCCTGGACATCATGAGCGTAGAGGGCGCCGTCCATCCCAATATTGATATATACAGGGAAAAATTTTCCTGTGCCGCCAAATTCTCCCGGGCCATGTCCCTCTCGACCGATGGTTCTTTCTAACTTGAATTCATTGTCGAACTTCAATATTTTGGCCTGTAGGGAGTCGTATACGTATAAGTTCGATGCTTTGTCCACTGCTAAAGAGAATGGTTTGAACAGATAATGGTTTTTCCCCAGGTCGTCCGCGATTCGCACGCAAGCGATGAGGGGGGAGGTGGGAGAGTTTTGGGCATTGGGGGAAACTTCTTTTATAACACCGGCGCCGGCCGGCATATTGATTGAAAGAAGGATGAAAAAAAGGAAAACGAGAGCCGGGGAGAAACTGAAAAAATGTCTTGAATGCGTCACAGTCTCACTCCGGCTATTTTTTTTGCTGTGTTGATAATATCGACAGTATCATCGCCATCCAGCTTCCCAAGTTTTGTAAGGTATACTTTATCTTTATGGTATAAAATGGTTTGCGGCAGATTGAATTTAATTTTCATTTTTTTGATGAACTGTTTGATATCATTGGGAACGTACACTGGAAATGTGAGTTTGGCCTTTTCCGAGAAATTATAGGCTTCGGTGAGGCCTGAAAGAACAATGCCGTAAGTAGTAATCCGGCTATTTAGGATTTTAGCTATTTTTTTCCAATATGGAATGTTTTTATTGCATGGAGAGCATGGGCGGGAGAAGATGAAAATCAAAACCGGTTGCTCTATGGAAAGATCGGAAGCGCTTAGTTTGGAAGTATCCATGCCTGTCAATTCAAAATATTCAATTGAGTCGCCGGGAACAATATAGGGAATTGAATTGGTGATTTGCTGAAGGCGCTGATTGTATTTGAACAGAACGAAACCAAAGATAATGGAAATACCGATGATGGTTAAAATACATGAAAGATTTATTTTTTTCATCAAGGTGTCACTCTCCTTTTGAGAAAATTTTATTGCAAACGAAAATCATTGTCAAGGAAAAATATTTTTTTTCTTCCTGTCTTAATTGTGGAACAATGTAGAAAAAAACAGGGGGAGGTGGGGTTGGTTTTTGTCATCCCTTCCTTCATCATCCCAAGCTTCACCTTCCTGATTCGAGTCTTCGTCGAGGGAGGAAGTCAATCTGCCAAAGAGCAAGTATATGTTGACTATATGTTGGAGTTGGCGTATAATTATTTCGCCTTTGAGTGTATGTCGTTGATGGGATTTACCGCGGGCCGGATTGAATCCTGTTGCTACATCCGTGTGATGAGTCGCCGGACGCGCGTAGTTGATCGTGAGATGAGCGTGATGAGTCGCCGGACGCGCGTAGTTGATCGTGAGATGAGCGTGATGAGTCGCGGAACGCGCGAAGGTAGTTGCGAGATGAGCGGGATGAGTTGCGAAACGAGCGGAGTTAGTTGCGAGATGAGCGTGATGAGTCGCGAAACGAGCGGAGTTAGTTGCGAGATGAGCGTGATGAGTCGCGAAACGAGCGAAGTTAGTTGCGAGATGAGCGGGATGAGTCGCGGTATGAGCGGAGTTAGTTGCGGTATGAGCGGAGTTAGTTGCGGTATGAGTCGAGGATGGAGGATTTTGTCCCGGATAAAAAAAAGCCGGGGCAATAGGAGGGGCGCCCCGGCTTTTGGATCTAAAGCAAATGCTTCATCTTTAGGTGTTATTGTTTCTTTTTAGCGCAGCACGGTTTTTTGGTGACTTTTACCTTGGGGAGGATGTCTTTGAGCATGTCTTTGTGGACCGTGAAGGTGAGCATTTTCAATTTGATGAAATCTTCGCGGAAGAAGTAGTAACCGTTGTTTTCCTTTTCGCCTTTGCGGGCCGAACGGCCGGAGTCCTTGATGAGGAACCAGTCTTTACCCTTGACGCGGGTGTGGCCCACCATGTGGATGCCGTGATCGTCCTGGGTGGTGCGGTTGTAGATGCGGAATTCGCGGGAATCCTGGTTGATGTAGGCCTGCGGGATGTCGTAGCTGGGGATGAAGGCGATGTCTTTCTCGCCGTATTTACCCGGTTCGGAGACGTCGCCGCCGATGATGATGGTGTATTTGGCGGCCATGGCTTTTTTGATCAATTTATACCAGGTCTCCAACGGAAGATTGATATACTCCTCGCTGTGCCACCAATTGTCCGGCACTTTGAATTCCTGCATGGTGTAGAAGGGGAAGTAGCTGGTGGACATGACGGAACAATATGCGTCCATGTCGAGGCCCGTCATATCGAGGAATTCATGGGGGGTGTAGGTTTTGCCTTCATACTCGAAGGATGTGGGGGGAGCGCCCAGGTGTTTGTCCAGGATGAGGCGGATGTGGCGGAGATTGTCCTCTTCGTCCCAGAGATTGTTGGCTTTGATGTAGTCGAGGTAGCCGCGGATCTCTTTCATCACCGGGCCGTGGTTGTGCTTGGCGTCTTTTTTGAGCAAACCGGAGTAGGCGCTCAAGGGGGCCAGACCGTGTTTTTTCCAGATGCGGGGCAGGGCGTTGGATTCGCCGCCGCCGGCCACGTAAGAGTTGCCTCTAGTGGTGACGAATCGATGGCATTTTGCCAGGAGCTCGAAGTAAGGGGTCCACATCTCGGAGAGTTTGATCTTCTTGCCGGTGAGACGGAAGATTTCGGACTCGTAAAACGAGGTGGCGGAATAACTCCAGCAGGTGCTGGTCATGTACTGGGCCTGCGGGGGGAAATGGAACATTTCCGTGAAGGCTTTTTTCGATTTCGGGGGATAAACTCCGTTGAGATCGGTTTTCATGACCCGGCGCTCTTCCCGGTCTTTTTTCTTTTTGGCCTGGTGGCATTTTTTTATATGGCTGGTGGTTTTATCTTTCGCTTTCTGGAGAGCTTTCGCGCCATCCATTATTTCTTTCATGACCGGGTCCTGCTGGTACTTTTCGTAGCGAATCTTGTTTTTATTGTCCGGCGCCGCAGACAGGACTGCGGAGAAAATCAATACTGCGCATAAGACAATTCCGAATAATTTTTTCATCCATTGCTCCTTAATTTGTTTGCTAAAAACACATAAAATTATAACAGTTTATGAATTTTGTTTTCAAGGATAAAACTTGAGGTTTTTAGAATTTTGTGATAATTATCTCTTTTTATGGATTTTTGAGGAGGATTAGATGTCGCTGAAACTTATAAAAAAGGATATTGGTGGAAAATTTATCGGACGGGAAGACATTGTAGAGAAAATATACAGCACGTTGGATCGCGGTATGCCGGGAGTGGTGCTGACCGGACGGCGAGGCAGCGGAAAATCGACGCTTTTGGCGCGGATGGGGGCGAGGCTGCAAGCCAAAGGCTACCGAGTGGTGCCGGTGGCGGGGGAGACCAGCGCGGAGTTGATTCTCAGCGCTATTGCCGGCGAGGCTAAGGCCGCCGGAGTGGAGGATGCTGAAAAGACCTTTGCCTCGCCGATGGAATTTGCCCAGAAGTTGACCTGGATGGCGGAGAATTTTTTCATCAAAGAGAAGGCTCTCCTCTTATTGGACGATTTTGACTGCAATCTCGATGCCGAAGGGGCCATCGCCAATGCCAACCTCAAAGAAATAGTGGAATTTTTCAATACGTCGTTGCGCTATAAATCGAGCGCGTTCATCATCGCCTCCGAGAGGCCGCTCGAAGGTTTCGATAATATAGATATCCCGGAGTTCAGCGGCGATGAGTTTCTGGAGTCGATGATTCACACCCGGGCGTTGGAACGGTTGCCTAAGGACCAGCAGGCTCGCATCGCAGACTCGTTCGGCGGCAGCCCTCTGGTGATGGAATTGCTGGACGGCATCGCCAATCGCCGGTTCCCGGACGGCGATGTGTCGCTCGAGAGCTTGCTCGAGGTGATTCCGGGCTTTGCTGAAGATCCTCTGCCGGCGACCATCGATGCGACGCTGCGAGGTTTGAAGCCGGAGCTCCTGGACGTTGTGAAGCTCTTCGCCATGTATGGATTTCCTTTGCCCCGCCACCTGGTGTTGGCCCATGGGATTGAAGGCGGCGATGTAGCGAAAGAGGACCTGGATGCTTTGGAAGAGCTGAATCTTCTGGAGTTCGACAACCTGCGGGCCGTGTATCACATGCATCCGGCGGTGTCGGAGGTTGTGCTCGAGGGAATGACGGCGGAAGAGCTGGATAGCTTTCATCAGCGGGCGGCGGATCGTCTTCTGGATGAGGGGAGCAAAGAGGCGATCCTCACCATAGACTACCAGATGGAGGCGCTCCGTCATCTGCGGGCCGCCGGCCTTTGGCAGCGGGTGGTGGAGACCACCCTTCAGGTGGAACGGCAATTGGTGGCCAAAGGTTTTCCCCAATTGGCCTTCGACCTGTTGGAGAGGTTGGAAGATGTCGATATCGAAGACCGGAAGCGGATGATCATCCTCCAGAGGATGGGATTCTTGCACAGCTTGTTCGGCCATCGGGATGAAGCTGTCGCTCACACGGAGCAGGCGCTGGAGATGGGGCGCGCCTCAGGAGACCGCAAGCTCGAGGCTACGCTCTTGCAGCAATTGGCGACGATTTACAGTCGGGAAAAAGAGAAAGGCGACGCATTGAAATATTATGAAGAATCGCTGGCGTTGGCGCGGGAATTGGACGAGGCTCCGCTGCGGCTCTTCAATGTGCAGCAGATGGCGGGGATCCATTTTGAGGAGGAACGCTGGGATGAGGCCTTGCCTCTATTCCAGGAGGCTCTGGAGGAGTACAACAATCGCAAAGATATCAATGGGGCGGCCATGTGCCTGGCGCAATTGGGGCGGATCCACTTTGAGACGGGCAATCTCGAGGAGGCGTTGATGGCGAATCTCAAAGCCTTTGTGGCCTATTCCCGTATGGGGTACCCCGATGCCAAAGTGGCCCGGCGCGAGGTGATGAAGGTGCGGGAAGCGATGGGTTCAGGGGAATTCAACGCCATTCTGGAGCAGCACCGCATCCCCATCGATATGTTCGACCCGGACAAAGAGGAGCAGCAAAAGTCGTTGGACTTCCTGCGCCGCACAGTGTTGGAAGCGGCGGCGGCCAAAGGCAAGAGTCAAGCTGAAAAGGCGCACGCATTGGCCTATATCGACGAGATTCTCTCGAAAGCTCCGGAAGGGAATCCCGATCTCGAGGGGTTCAAGAATTTTTTCCACATGCTGAAAGCATACGTTAACGATCAGGATATGTCCCCATACCAACAAACGGTGCCCACTGGCTTGATGGCGATCTTCAAAGAGGTGACCGGGACTTGATCGCCCCTATTCAATAGCCATTCAGAATTTTTCGCGGGAGAATTCCCTCTTTTTTTTTCAAAAAAAATATAATAATAGTTGACAAATAATTCTGATTATACTATAAACCTGTACGTGCACTGTTGGGATATGAGAAAGTGTACGCATGGAGACAGAATGGCGAAGCGAATTTTTACCCTCGACGAGTTCCTGCAGCAGGCGGGAATCTCCGAAGAGACACTGGGACAATGGGAGAAGATGAAGATGCTATCGCCCGCCGGTACAACTGATGGCGACGTGCCGTTTTATTCGGATGAACAACTGGATGTGGCGGCGCGGATTCAGCAATTGAACGGTTTGGGGTACGATCTGGCGGCGGTGCAGAAAATCATCAAGAAGGTGGGGTTGCCTAAATCCGGCGGCAAGCAGCCGAACGCCTCATCGTTGCAGAAATTCTTGACGGTAGGGAGTCTGGGCGAGCAGGTGGGGGTCAGTCCACGCACCATCAAGCATTGGGAAGACAAAGGGATCATAGAGCCGGACACCCGAAGCGACGGCGGCTTCCGTTTGTATGCCGAGCATTATGTCTTCTTTTGCAAATTGATCAAAGACTTGCAATTGTTCGGCTATTCGTTGGACGAGATTAAGATGATATCGGATTTGTTCCGGGATTTTTTGTCCATTCAGGACAACCTGGACGTGTACGCCGCCGCCGAGACGGAGCAAAAGATGGATGTGATGCTGGCGGAGATCGAAGCTTTGTTCGCCAAGATCGGCCTCTTCAAGGAGGGGATCGAGAGATGGGAATCGTTGGTGAAAAAGAAAAAGAAAGAGATTGTCTCGTTGAAGAATTTATTGAAAAAAAAGAACAATCAAAAGCAAGCGGGAGGAAGCGCACATGCCTAAAATAGTGTTTATCGAGCCTAAGGCTCCGAATTTACATATATTCTCGCGGTTTTACACCCCGCGGTTGGGGAGTTTCATTCTGGGCGCTCTGATGAAAGAGCGGGGCTGGGAAGTGGATGTCGTCATCGAGGAGCTGAACCATCTGGATTTTGACGATATGGCTTCGGCCGACCTGGTGGGAATCTCCACCATCACGCCCACGGCCCCCCGGTCTTACGCCATCGCCCAAAAGATCAAGGACCTGTACCCGAACGTACAGGTTCTGATGGGTGGCCCTCATGTGACCTATCTACCGGAAGAGGCGCTGGAGCAAGCGGACTTCGTGATCCGCGGCGAAGGGGAGGATGCGCTGATGGCGTTGATGGATGCCTGGGAGGGGGACGGGGATTTCTCCCGGGTGCCGAATTTGTCGTACAAAATCGACGATACCATCATCCACAATCCGATGGAGGAATCGTCCATCAATCTGGATCGTTTGCCCGCGCCTGATTTTTCCCTGATGAAAGGCGACGCCGGCGCCTTTGGACCGTTGAATGTCATTCCGGTGCAGACATCCCGGGGCTGCCCGTTTAATTGTACTTTTTGTTCGGTCACCGGAATGTTCGGCAAGACGTTTCGCTTCCGCTCCACCGACAAGATCATCGAAGAGTTGCGGCGGTACGAGAAGATGGGCAGCTTCATTTTTTTCTACGACGACAACTTCACCGCCAACCCCAACCGGGCCAAACAATTATTCCGCCGCATGATCCAGGAAAAGTTCACATTCAAATGGTCCGCCCAGGTCCGGGCCGATGTGGCCAAGGACAAAGAGCTGGTGAGACTGATGAAGAGGGCCGGCTGCCATACGTTGTTTATTGGCTTTGAATCGGTGAATCCCGATAGCTTGAAATCCATGAAAAAGAGCCAGACTGTGCAGGAGATCGCCGCGGCTATCAAGATCATCCATCGCTACCATATCAATATTCACGGCATGTTTGTCTACGGGTTTGACGATGATGACTGGAAGACTGTGAAGCAAACAGTGAAATTCGCCCGCAAATACCGGCTCACATCGTCGCAGTTTCTCATCCTCACTCCTTTTCCCGGCTCTGAGTTTTACAATAGGGCCCGGGCGGAGCATAGGATTTGCTTCAAGGATTGGGGGTTGTACGACGCCCACCATGTGGTGTTCGAGCCGGCCCGCCTGTTCCCCGTTGATTTGCAGAAGGCGCAAATCTTCAGCCACAAGAAGTTTTATTCGCTGAAGGAGATGATGAAGAAGCTCTGGCGCGGCAATTGGATATCCCTGCCGCTGGCCCATTACGCCCGGCGCTTGAATCGCGGTTGGCAGCGGAAAAACAAGACATTTATGCAGGTGGTGAAATTGTTGACGCCCAATAAGGAGACGACGATCTCCATTGATTACCGCGAAAAGGTCTGTCTCGACGATGCCCCCTGAGGGGGCGTCGCGCTATTATTGGTTGTCCAGGTCGTTGCAGGCCTGGAAGATGTTTTCGAGTAATTGTTCGAGTTTCTGGGTGGGGGTGGAGGAGAACGCGATTCTCAGCATCCCTTCCAGAGCGATGACTCCGGTGCTGTAGTTTTCCAGAAGATGTTTTCGTAAGGTTTCCGAATTGTGCTTCGTAAGTTTGAGGCACATGAAGTAGCCGGAGTTGCAGGGCAGGGCGGTGAAGTGTTTTTTGTAGTGAGGTTTTTCTTCAAGTAAACGGCACACGAGATTGTATCGTTTCTCCAGGATTTCGAGCTTCGCCTTCTTCTCCGCGGGGTATTGTGGTGAATTGAATGAGTTCAACGCCAGAGTTTGGGATAGGTGGGGAGAGTTGGAGATATTGCCGCGCAGGGCGCCGGCGGTTTTATCTTCCAATGCCGCGTAGAGTTCGGGGGTGCCGCCTTTGACGCCGTAGGTGATGAATCCCACTCTGAATCCCCAGGCGTAATCTTCCTTGGTGATGCCGTCGATCTTGACTGCCAGAAGGTTGGGATGAAGGTCTGCCAACTGGGCGAACAAAGATTCGCGATAGATGCCGTCGCGGAACACCAGGCCGAAGTAGGCGTCGTCCATCATGACCATCATTTGGTTCCCCGCTTCCGCCGCCGCTTTCAAGATGGAGATGATCTCCTTGATTTCCTCGTTGGTGGCGGTGTAGCCGGTGGGGTTGTTGGGGAAGTTCATGAGCACCACCTTCTTGCCGGTGGGGCCTTCGTTGATCTTTTCCCGGAACGCCGTCATATTGAAATGGTCCCCGTCGAACAAGGTGTAGGGGTTGAGTTTGGCTTTGTGCCCGTTGATGAATATCAGTTTGTAATTCCCCCAGAAGAGGTCGGGAAGCAGGATCTCTTCGCCTTCGTCCAGGAACATATAGCCCATGAGGCTCAAGCCGTGGGTGAGGGCGTTGGTCACCACCGGGAGGGAGATGGGTTTATCGCCGAGGCTGGGATTCTTTTGCCGCAACATTTGCTGCCATTTTTCCCTCAACTCTTTTTTCCCGAAGCTGGGGGCATAGGGATACACATCGTTCGGTTCCAGCGGCACCTGGTCGTGAATGGTTTTCAGACGCATGGGAGTGCCGTCGTCCTCGAGGGCGATGCCGATGGTGGCGTTGATGTCTTTACCCTTTGCCTCCGCTCCTTGCGCCAGGATGCTGGACTTGGGGAAGAAGATCGCTTTGCCTTTTTGGGATAATAATTCCAATATTGCCGGATGGTTCTTGCCGATTGTTTCGTTCAGCGCTTGTGCCTGGGGATTTATCATTGTTGTCATTCTAACCTCTCAGATGTAAAAGATGATTGTTAATTTGAGTAATTAATTTATATTATACCTTTTTAAAGATTTAAAGCAAAGCTTTTTTTTGTGATTCCCGGAGTTTTCAACGTTTTTTATCGTTAGATTGTGACGGAAATGCAGTCTTTTGCCAGTAATGTGGCGGGGAAGACGGTTTGGGCGAACGCCTCCATTTCCAGCAGCCGTTTTTCCGGGTAGAGGGGGTTTTGATGGATCAGCATCAGGTTGTCTACGCCGGCTTCTGTCGCCATGCGAACAGCGTCGTCCACTCCGGTGTGGGTGTTGTCGTCCCGGCGGTCGTGTTGGTCGAGGAAGCACTCGTGCATCATGAGCCGGGTCTGGCGGCAAAAGGCGACGGTGTGCTCGGTCGGGCCGGTATCGGTCATGTAGCACACCCTGTCGTTGATCTTCACGCCGATGGAGGGATCGGTATGGTGTTGGGGGATCACGTCGAGGGAGAGGTCGTGAAGGGTGTTGATTCCCTCCTTCAGGTCATGGATGCGCAGGTCCATAGGGAACGTGTCCAGGGGTAGGGAAAAATAGGGGGGCCGGATCATTTGCTTCAGGATCGCTTCGGTCCCCGCCGGGTACAATGGCCCGCCGGGGCCGGCGATGTGGAGCTCTTTGTCTTTAAAAAAGGCCGGTAGATAGATGAGGCCGGAGATATGATCCAGGTGAAAATGGGAGAGGATGAGGTAGATGGTATCATACCGTTTCAAAATCGCCTGTCCCACCGGCTCGCCGAAACGGGCGATACCTGTTCCAGCGTCCAAAATCACCAAACGCCCGTCGATTTGCAGGCAATAGGCGCACGTATGGTTGCTTTCAGTCGGAATCCAACCCAATGAACCGAGGGGCGTTACGATCATTAGAGCCTCCAGAGGTAAGATACTTTAAAAAAGAAGCCCCGCTTCGTTTCCATGAAGCGGTCGCTCTCGACGAAGCGCTGATTTTCCCAACGGATGCGGTCGTAGAGGGAGCCGTAGCCTATGTGAACCACTGTGCCGGGGATATAGGTGAAAGAGGCCAAAAAATCGGTGAGCAATTGTTTGTAGTAGACGTTGTATTCGCCGATGGCCCGGATAAAGAGGTAGCGGTTCAGTTGCAAGGTGTTTTTACTGCGGATGATGGTGTAATCGAATATTTTCTCGCCATTGGATTTGCGGAAAAAATCGGAGTAGGTGTAGACGAAGGAGGAGCGGAAGTTGTTGCTGGGTTGGAACAAGACGCTGGCGTAGAGGCGTTTGCCTTCTCCCTGGAAAGGATTGTCGATGTAGCGGATAGCGTTGGTGTCGCGGTATGAAAGTTGAAAATAGAAATGTTTGCTGATTTGGCTGCCGATGCCGGCCAGAAGCCCGCCGGTCTTGAATCTCTCTCCCATGAATACTTCATTCGAGATTTTATAATTCACCGAGAGGTATGAGTTCCGGGTAAAGAAAAAATTCGCGAACAGGATGTTCTCGCTCTCGTTCATATCCCAATACTGGTCCCGCGACCAACCGCTGAAGATTCCGGTCTCGATGCGGCGCAGGATTTTGCTTTTGGGGTAAAACTTCGGAGTGATTCCCACAGTGGCGTTGGAGATGCCGTTTCTGGTGAGATATCCGGTAGAGGTGTAAAAATCCTTGGAGATGTCCAGGGCGTTGAATTCCAGGTCGAGTCTGCGGGTGTTGGACAGGAACTTGAGGCCCAACGCGTGGCCTTTGAGTTTTTCTGTATCTTCGTCCCATTTTGTCTCGGAGCCGAAGGCGTGGAAGTTCATGATGCGGGAGGGGTCGATGCGGATTTGCCCGTCGATGCCCGCCAGGTGATTGAACCGGCCTTCGAGGTCCCGTCCGGTGGCGAAGGCTCCCAGATAGCCGTCCCCTTTGAGGGAGCGCTTGTAGCGGAGGATGGAGAAGTGGGCGAAGTCGTTACCGGCCATGTATTCGGGGGTGTCTTCGGGTAATTCATCCATGGCGTAGATCAAGGCCAGGGTGTCTTTTTTGCCCAATTTACCCGTCATCCGGACTCCGGCCCGCGGGTCCACGATTTGGCGGGTATGGACAACGGAATCGAGGTATTCATTGCCGGCTCCGATGTTGAAGATCTCGCTCCCTTCCAGGAAGAACGGTCTCTTTTCAGGATAATAGAGGGCGTAGCGCAGATTCACATCCACCTGGCCGGCGTCCGCTTCTACCTGGCTGAAATCTGGGTTCCAGGTGGCGTCCAGCACCAGGTTGGAGCTGAGGCCCACTTTGGCGGTGAGGCTGAGGTCGGCGAGGGAGCTCTCCTTTTCCAGGGAGCCGGTGATGGCGGAGATGGATTTCTTGTTGCTATAGGTGACAGCCGGTAACACCTCCAGGAGCATCTCCTTTTTCACGCCGTCATACACGATCGGATTCATCTGGGTCAGGAAAAACATTCCCTGGTTGGAGCTCAAGGGCGGGAAGGTGCCTTGCTCGGAGCGACGGCTGATGCGCCGCTCGAAGATAATGCCCATTTCCACCGGGTTGCCGCTGGAGAAGCGGATGCTTTTGAAGGGGATTTTTATCTCGATGGTGTAGCCCTCTTTGTCGATCTTTCCTGCGCTATACCATATCAGGTCCACGCTGATATCCTCTTT
>CAZBHS010000016.1:0-17573 GCA_964491915.1 uncultured Clostridia bacterium | reverse complement strand
CACCGAGATGCGTAATTCCCGGTTTCCTCTTTGCCGTTGGCGAACACACTGTCTTCCTGAATGCCGTGGGGATTTGAATAGAAGGCGTAGAGGGATTGATGGTCGTTAAAGGAATCCAGATTGATGCACACCCAGTCTTCGCGGCGGATATTGTCGCGGGAGGTGACGGAGGTTTTGATTTGATCCGGTTGCCGGTCGAAACAACGGAAGGCGAAGTAGATGTTCCGGCTGTCATAGGCGTAGTAGACAATTGTTTTTTCCGAGAGGTCATGGTCGTAATCCGGCGTCCAGGTCTTGAAGCCCGTCTGATGCGGCGCTTTTTGCCAGACGGCGTCGTCCAACACTCCGTCGATTACCGGCGGGGTATCGGTTTTTAGCGGAACATACGGAGTTTTATCCGCGCTCCAGACTGGAGAGACGATGAATGTGATAAATAGTATTGCCAGAATTGGTTTTGCGAATTTTAGTGTCATTGTCGATTCATCCTTATTATTATCTAGCTTCTTTACGAACGGCCGGTCGCGGCTGCTCGATGAGCAACCGCTCAAGAGAGTTTATACGGCGTGTTTATTTTTTGGTTTAAATTAGTCCGAGATTTTGTCGGCCCATTGGCGGTAGATCCCCTGGCGGCGGTCCCGGAGAAAGTGGCGGCGGGCGTGCGAGTCCCAGGTCTTGTCGAGGTCGATCTTCGTTAGCAGAATAGCGTCTTCTTCCGGCGGCGCCTGGTTCAGGACGCGGCCGTCGGGGGCCACCACAAAGGAGCGGCCTTCGAAGGTGAGATGCTCTTCTGCCCCCACCCGGTTGCACAGGGCTGCGAAGTATCCGTTCTGGAACGCCGCCACCCGCATCTCCGCTTCGAACAACCCGTCGGGCCATTCGCCCACGCTGCCGGCTTGCGGCACGATGATCAATTCGGCTCCCTCCAATGCCAGTTGCCGGGTGTATTCCGGGAAGTGGCGATCGTAGCAGATGGCGACGCCGATGTTGCCTACAGCGGTTTTGTGAACCACCGGATGAGAGTCGCCGGGGGCGTAATAGCCTTGCTCGTGAAAGTGCGGGGCTTCCAGAATGTGGATCATGCGGGTGGTGCCCAGGAGGGTGCCGTCGGAGTCGATGACGGGGCTGGAGTCATAGGTGACGCCGTTGTGCCGTTCAAACAAATTGAGGATGGTGACGATATTGTGTTTGCGCGCCAGTTCGGCGAAGAGTTTGGTGGTGGGACCGGGGATGGGCTCCGCTAACGGCAGGTGATTGCCGTCCGTTGGATTTTGGGGGTAGAACTGGGTGAAGGCCAATTCGGCGTAGGCTACGACCGATGCTCCTTTGGCAGCCGCTTCTTCAAAGGCGGCGACGCCCCGCTGGAGGTTTTCGGCGGGATTTGGTCCGGCGTGTTGCTGGATGAGGGCTAGGGTGACAGGTCTGCTCATTGTTTATCTCCTTGGTGGTTTGGGTGCATCGGCGCCCGCTAGTTCCATTACCGAGATGAATACTAGTTGGGCCATGTCTTCCATGATTTCGGGGGTGAGGATGGCCGGGATGTCGTGTGTCGTGTGGTAGGTGGCGAAGGGGAGTCGGGGGGCGTTGGACGCGCTGAAGGAAATAGAGGGGATGCCTGCCCTCAAGAAACGGGCGGCGTCGAGACGGGGGCGGGCGCGGTTGTGGAATTCATGGGGTTTAATCGTTCGATGAATGTATGCGTTATTGGTTTTCTCTATGACCTTCCAGAGTTCGGGATAGTTTTTGGCCGCCAGGGCGTTGATGGTGTCGCCTCTGCCTACGCCGTCGAGGTTGAGGAACACCTTCACCTGGCGGTGGGGGACGAAGGGATGTTCGAGATAGTGTTTGGAACCGACAACCCCCTGCTCTTCGGCGCCGAACAAGATGAAGAGGATACTCCGTTTCGGTTTGAGGCCGGAGTCGTGGATGGCTTTGGCCACCGCCATGATTACCGCCACTCCCGAGGCGTTGTCGTTGGCGCCGGGCATTAGTTCGTGGCTGTTGCCCATGTGGTCCAGATGGGCGCCCAGGATGATGGTCTCGTTTTTGAGGGCCGGATCGGCCCCTTCGAGAAAGCCCATGACATTGGATGTCTTGCCGTCCGCATGATGGCGGGTGACGTTTGTGACGGTCATTTGTTTATTGGTTTTGAATGAACGGGGGCGTAATGTTTTTTTGATGCGCTCGATGGTATCCGAATGGCTGCGGCCGGTTCCGCTGAATATATCGTTGATCACACTCTGGCCCACATAGGTCAGTTGGAAGTTGTCCAGGTAGGCGCAATTGGGGTTGGCGATGTGGTAGTTGTAGATCATGCCGGCGGCGCCGTGTTTTTCGGCGTTTTTCACTTTGTATTGGTGAAAGGAGTAGGGGCGCCATTTGTCGAACACGTGCGGGTCGTCGTTTGGAGAGACCGGAACCTCCCGCTCCACCATCACCAGCTTCCCCTTCACGTTCAGGCCTTTGTATTCGTCGAAGCCTAATTCGGGGGCTGTGATGCCGTAGCCGACGTACACCACCTCCGCTGTGACGGAACCGGAGGCGGATGTGGCGCCGGGGAAATAGTCCGTTTGATACTGATAATGTTTTTTAATGACTGCGCCCCGTTTGGTGGGGATGTGCAGAATGACTTCGGAACCGGGCAGAACATCGGTGTAAGGATTGGCGAACTCCTGGAAATAGGTGTCGTTATCGCCCGCCGGCTGGATGTTCCACTGTTTTAATTGGCCGGCCACCCATTGGGCCGAGAGGTCATAGCCTTTGGTGCCCCCCAGGCGCCCGGCGAACTCTTCGCAGCATAGTGTCTCCACCCATTGCATGATTTGATGGGACGATATTTTATGCATCGCCTGCGCAAGAGGGGGGGATTGTTGGGGGAACAAGGAAGAGCCGGCGATACTGAGGGCTACCAGAAGAAGCGCCGGATATATGAGAGTTCTATATAGTTTTTTTACCATGTTTGACTCCTTTGAAAGAATGTTGATTATACCACCACAAAAAAATATTTTCCAATCCTCAAATGGGGGAGGGATCCGTATTACTATATAGAAGGGTAAGAGGCTTTGTTAGTTCACCTTCCCTTTCATTCATTTGCCTCCTTCCTGGAAATCCCCATCATGACCCCCCTCGTGATGGGGTGCATTTTTTTTTAGTTAAATTTATTTTTTCGGTCGATTGCGGACTCGAAGCTCGATGCCCTCGACATCTTTCATCAAGGTCTCGAATTGTTCCAATTGGGACTCGCCGAATGCAAAGTGATAGGGGTAGATTATTTTGGGCATGAATGATAACGCCGCCGCTTTGGCCATCTCTCCATCCATGGTGTAGGGGGTGTTGACCGGCAGGAAGGCCACGTCGATGGCGGTGAGGTTCTTCATCTCCGGGATATTCTCCGTGTCGCCGGCGATATAGACCCGTTTGTCGCCGAAGGTGATGACATATCCGTTGCCTTCGCCTTTGGGATGATAGGGATTGCCTGCGGACCGTTGGTGTTTGATGTTGTAGGCGGGGACAGCTTCTATTTTTAGACCCTTGATGGTTTTTATATCGCCGTTTTTCATGATTTGGCCGTTGGGCAGCTTTTTGGAGCTCAATTCCGTCAGCACAACGATTGTCCCCTCTGTTTTTATGGCCTCGATAGCCCCAAGATCCAGATGGTCGCCGTGATGGTGGGTGATGAGCGCCAGGTCCGCTTTGGGCATTGTGGCGTAATCGCCGGCCCGCGAGAATGGATCGATGTGGATCATCATGCCTTTGAACTCCATCATCAGCGACGCGTGGCCGACGCAGGTGATGGTGAGATTCCCCTGCGAAGTCTTGATAGTGTCGGCCGCCGGAGATAGTATGGTCAAGAACGATATGATAAGCAAAAATATGAATGTTTGTTTCATAATTACCCTCCATGTCGAGAGAAGCCTCTCGATACCGCAATTATACTCCAAAATGTCTTCAACGCAATGCCCCTTCCCCTGTTTGGCGCCATTTGAACCAGACGTAGACCGGGATGCCGGCGATCAGCAGTAGAAATCCCCAATACACGGTCTCCGCCCCTGAGCCGGCGATGGTCCAGGCGGAGTAGATGAATCCCGGGATACCGAGGCCCAGAGCCTTGAGCATCCGCTTCCGGTCCAGAGGACGGTCTCCTCTCAGTTTTATCTGCATCATCACTTCCGCCATGGAGGAGAAGATATAGGGCACCAGGCAGGTCATGGTGGCCAGGAGGATGATGAACTGGAATTTCTCCACCAATCCTTTGGTGTAGTTCATGATGAGAAGCAGCGAGACCAACACGCTGGAGACCACCAATCCCACCACCGGCGTTCCACGCTTTGACAGGCGGGCGAAGCTCTTGGGAAAGAGGCGGTCGCGGGCCACGGCAAAGGGCATTTGCCCTTGCAGCAATATCCAGCCGTTCAATGCCCCGAAGCATGAGATAGCCGCTCCGGCGGCAACGGCATACCCTGCCCACGGCCCCCAAATTTTCGCGGCGGCGTCGGCGAAGGGGGCGTTTGAGCCGGCCAGCGAGCCGATGGGGATGATTCCCATTACCGCCACTGTGCCGGCGATGTAAATGACGGCGGCGATGATGGTGCCCAATATCGTGGCGCGGGGGATGGTTCGTTGCGGATTATCGACATTGCCTGCCGGGACTGTGGCGGATTCCAAACCCAGGAAGGCGAACAATGTCAACGAGGCGGATGCCGTCAAGGCCGACAATGGAAACGGGTCGCCTTCCCATAATGGTGAGAAATGCCCGGCTTTTAAATAGAACAAGCCGAAAAAGGCCACCGCTCCCAGGGGGATGAGTTTCATGATGGTGGTGACGAGTTGCACCCATCCGGCGCGGCGCACCCCCATGGCGTTGACCCATGTCAACAACCAGATGGCGGCGATACCGATCCCGGCTCCCAACAGAGGACTCGTTGCCAGAGGTTTCCAGAACACCCCCAGATAGCTGATCAACGCCACGGCGATGGCGGCGTTGGCGCTCCAGATGGAAATCCAATAGCCCCAGGCCACCAAAAATCCGGCGAAATCCCCGAATCCCGTTCGCGTATAGGCGTATGGACCGCCGACATCAGGCGCCAACCGGCTCAGCCGGCTGAATATCAATGCTAAAATGATGGCTCCTGTGGCGGTAAACAGCCACCCAAAAATACTGACAGGCCCAATGGACGCCAATGCCGAAGGCAACAAGAACACCCCCGACCCAATCATGTTGCCCACCACCAACGCGGTGCACATCCACAATCCAAGATTCTGCTTCTTAGGTTTTTCCAATTCCATGTTCCTCCTTCGGCTTACAGGCTCATATAGGGAAAAGATTGAAAGGAGATGATCGGCTCGAAAATTTTAATAGCGATGGCTTACTAAACGCAGTAGGTGTCCGAAAGTAGAGTGAGAAGATTCTTTGCTTCGAGGTAATTTTCTATTCCAAGGGATTTAGATCTTCGCCACATTAACGAGCTGTCTTTTCCCAGTTTTTTTGCGACTTTTTTATAATCTGTAAGTTTTAGGAATTCGCGTATCAGATAATAATCCTTTGTTTTCCAGTCGTCTATCTCGGATTGATAGAGTTTGAACGCTAGATTTATTATCTCTTTCTCACGCGCTCCTCCCGCATTGACGGTGAAACGCCCTTCCGATTTCTTCAATTCTTCCAACATTTCCCGGGCTTCTGTAAGCCCGTTACCCATCATTCCATAGGCATTTTCGCTATTTATCGGGGTGTCAATTTCCCCAAAATTCAACACATACCTCAGTTTGAAACTTGCTCCCGAGTGAATGATCTCTTCTTCGAAGGCGAAGATAATGTCTAGTCCCGCTTTTAAAGAGCGGACCACGCACTGAAATTCGTCCCCCAAGGTGATGGTGATGGGAGAATAAAAGGCCTTTTTGTATTGCTTATTGAGTCGGGCGGCAATCGTCTTGAAATCCCTCATCAGGATTCTGGCATCCTTTTGACTGCTATCGATAATATCTGCCATTAGTATATGATAGTTCTTCATCATGCCGCCTCAAAAACTCTCACAAATATTATTGCATAATTTATGCAATAATTCAACTTATTGCACAAATAATGCAATAAAGCTGTATATTGCATAAATTGTGCAATGAAGTGGTTTATTGCATTATTTGTGCAATGAAATCTTATTGTTGTTTTTAAGGGGAGGTAGGGTGGAAAGGCGGGGGCACGGTGTGCCCCCGGTGTATTTGGGTGATTAGAATTCGTCTGCTTTGATTTCTTTTTCGGTGACGGTTCCGTATTTCTTCACGGTGTCGCGGATGGCGTCCGCCTGGCCGATCAAGACAAATTGTAGATTGTCTTTGGAGAAGTATTTTTTGATCAATTCTTTGGTTTTGGCGAGGGTGAGGCCTTCGACGTTTTTCTGGAAGTCGTTGATGAAGGACTCGTCGTAGTTGTAGAAGAACATGTCGGTCAGGAGATTGGCCAATCTACCGGTTGTTTCGTAACGGGGGGGATACTGGCCTTTCATGTAGTTTTTGGCGGAGACGAGGGTCTCTTCATCGATGCCTTCCGAATGGAGGCGGTCCAGAACTTTCAACGCCAGGTCGATGGCGGCTTCGGTTTTGGAGGTGCGGGTGTAGCTGGAGATGTAGAAGGTGCCGGCGTTTTTGTAGGTGCTGAAAAGGCTGCGGGCGCCGTAGGTCAGTCCCGCCTTGACCCGCAACTCTTGTATTAGCCAGGAGGTGAACCGGCCGCCCAGGATGGTGTTGATCACTTGAACGCCGATGTAATCGGGATTGTTGTAGAGAATGCCGAAATGGCCGATCAAGAACTGGGTCTCGGTGGCGTCCCCTTTGTTCACCAATAAGAGGCGGTTCTGGCTAAAATTGGGGAGAGCCGCTTTGGTATCCACCGCTACGGAGCTTCCTTTTGGATTCCAGCCTTTCAAGAGCTTCGCGATTTTTTTCTTCATGGCCGCGGTTTTAAAGTCGCCCACAATGGCAATGACTGAATCGGCGGATTTGTAATTGTCGCGATAGAAGGTCTTGATATCTTCCAGATTGATGGACTTGACACTCTCTTGAGTTCCCGATACCGGATTCCCATAGGGGTGGTCTCCAAACAGGAATTTTTTGAAGTAAGCGCCGATCACCTGCCGGGGAACTTCCCGGTTCTGTACCAATTCCATGAGCATCCGTTTTTTCCGCTTTTCAAACTCTTTGCCGTCGAAGGCCGGTTCGGTGAGAATACTTTTCAGTATCGGTAGAACCTTGCCGGTATCGGCCGAAGCGAACGACATACCCACTTCCGCCACTTCAGTGCCGGCGGCGGAGTAATAGCTCGCTCCCAAAAAGTCCAGCGATTCTTGAATCTGGTCTTTGGTATAGGTTTTGGTGCCGAACAGCAGAGCTTCGGCGGCGAGGTTGGCCAATCCGGGTTTCTTCCCGTCTTTGACGGCTCCGGCGGGGAAGGCGGCGATCACCTGGACCAGCGGTACTTCGTGCTGTTCCATCAAATAGACGGTCATCCCGTTCTTCAATTGGATTTTACTGTAGGGCGGTAATTTAAAACCACCGGTAGCGCCGGCGAAGAGCGTCGTGGCTAGCAAGAAAAAAATGGTCAACAATGTGGTGCGTTTCATGGTTATGCCTCCTCGCTCTTTTTCAAGATACCGACGGTGCGGTTGGATTTTTTGAAATACTTCGCCGCCACCCGTTTGATGTCCTCGATGGTGACTGCCTTGTATTTTTCCGGGGCGCTGAAGAGTTTTTCGTAGCCGCCGAAAAACACTTCGTATTCGCCGATGGAATTGGCCCGGCGATTGATGGTCTCCATATCTCTGTAAAACTCCATCACTTTGCTGTTCTGCACTTTCTGGAGTTCTTTCTCTGTGACACCCTCTGTGACGATGGCGTCGAGTTCCTTGTAGATCGCCAGCTCCAATTTGCTTTCATCCACATTGCGACCGGCGATGGCGTAGATATAGAATAGGGTGGGATCGAAGGATTTCTGGAAGAAAGAGAATACACGCACCGCCAATTGTCGCTCATCGACCAACGCTTTGTAGAGTCTGGACGAACGGCCTTCGGAGAGGATGCTGTTCAAGAGGGATAGGGCGTAATAATCCTCTGAATTGGATTGGGGCACATGATAGGCGATCAGAAGATTGGGAGTGGAGACCGCCCGCTTGACTGTCAGGCGTTTTTCTCCCAATTGTTCCGGTTCTTTCGTGTGGACCGGGCGCGGCGCCGGGCGGCGGGGAATCGCTGCGAAATGTTTCTCCGCCAGGGCTTTGACTTCCGGTACGCTGACCGCTCCCACCACAATGGCCACAGCGTTGTTAGGGGCGTAATAGGTGTCGAAGTAGCGCTGCAAGTCCTCTTTTTTCCAATTGCGGATATCTGATTCATAGCCGATGATGGACCAGCGGTAGGGGTGGGCCAAATAGGCGACACCTTTGACCTGTTCCTCCAGGAAATTGAAGTGACTGTTTTCCATGGTGGTGATCCGTTCGGACAAAACCACGCCCCGTTCGCTTTCAATCATCTTGTCGTCCAGGGCCAAATCGCCGATGCGGTCCGCTTCCAATTCGAACATCACGTCCATTTTATCCGCCGGGAACCAGTCGGTGTAAACCGTCACATTTTCACTGGTGTAGGCGTTGTTGGCGCCGCCATTGGCTTCCATCACCCGGTCGAACATACCGGGGCCGTATTTCTTCGCTCCATTGAACATCATGTGTTCAAAAAAGTGTGATAATCCGGTGATACCTGGATACTCATTGCGTGAGCCCACTTTGAAGAAAGTATATAGGTTCGCGTTGGGGATCGAATGATCCTCCAAAACGATAAATTTCATTCCGTTTTTTAGGGTGAAGCTCTGGATATCTTCCAACCTGGTCTGAGGGTATGCCAGGGATGTCAGTATAACCAACAGGATCAATAGTTTTGATATTCTCACCTTTATCCTCCTTAGATGTTGCGTGCTATGTTGTTTGTCCATTCTTTTGATTGTTTTCAAGGTCTTTTTTGCGATAAACCGCTGTTTTGACCACCATATCGTGAATCGCCTGCTTGTGAGGGAGTAGGGTCATCAAGCATCCGAAAAATATCACCATACCCGCCATATTGCCGATGCTATTGAGAATGAGCAATCCGGTGGTTTTTCCGAATACTCCCAAAAGCGCGGCGCTGTTTTTCATCAGGTACCGCTGAAAATAGGTCTTGGAGTCGGCGATTTGGCCGTCCTCGGTCCCGATCTTCAATCCCAGCAACATTTTGCCGGGGGATGCGCCGGTGAAGCCTTCAATCAACATATAGAGAAGGCTCCAACTGGTGATGAAGGAGGTCACCCGCAGTAGGCTGTCGAGGGCGCCGCTTTGAATCGCCGCGTCCTGTCCTTGGGAAAGGGCTGTCAGCGCTTCTACGTATTGGCCGCTCATGAAACTCTGGAACGTACTCTCCATGATGACGGACATCACCAGCGACGCTGTGAAGCCGACGACGAAGCTGTCCGTCATAAAGGCCAAAAAGCGTGGACCGAATCCAATGCGCTCTTTCATGGCGATTATTGTTTGGCGGTTTCGATAGCCCGGAATACTCTGAGGAAGTTTCCTCCCAGGATCTTTTTGATGTCGTTTGCGGAGTATCCTTTTTGCAGTAATTTATAGGTGATCATGGGATAGCCTGTGACATCCTTGAGTCCTACCGGGTAGTCGCTGGCGCCGTCAAAATCGGAACCCAACCCCGCATAATCCGCACCCACCAATTTCACCACATGGTCGATGTGGTCGATCAACACATCGATGGACGGGGAGGGGGGGGCGTATTTCTGAAATTCTTCCATATAGGCTGTCCAGTATCCGCTACGATTGTCTTTGTATTTTTCTTTTAATTCTTCTCTGAAGGGTTCGAGCTTTTTCCTCACCGCTTCCGCTTTTTTGCCGTATTCATCGCTGAGAAAGGTGCTGAAGAAGTTAATCTGAATGACGCCGCCGTTTTTGGCCAAAGCCTTGATCATGTCGTCGGTGAGATTGCGGGGGACGTCGCAAATGGCGCGAACACAGGAATGGGACGCCATCACCGGAGCCTTCGATATTTCCATCACATCCCAAAACGCTTGGTCTGAAATATGGGAGACATCGATAATCATGCCCAGGCGGTTCATCTCCTGCACCATCTCTTTGCCGAAGGGGCTGAGACCGTTCCATTGGGGCTTCTCGTCGGTGGACGAGTCGCAAATATCGTTGTTTGAACCATGGGTCAGGGTGATGTAACGGACTCCCAGGCGATAGTAGTTGCGCAGGAAGGCCAGGCTTCCTTCCACAGGGCCGCCGTTTTCCATGCCTATCAATATCGCCCGTTTGCCGGTCCGGTGGATGCGTTCGATATCGCCGGCGCTATAAGCCATTTGTGCCAGATCCGGGTATTTCTCCACTTGCCGGTAAATACTGTCGATGACCTCCATGGCCAGTTTTGACGGTTGTTTTTTATCCAAATGGTTGGACACGAATACCGCCAAAAATATGGCGTCCAGTCCGCCCTCTTTCATCCGGATTAAATCAACGTTGCTGTTTTCGGTTCGTTTCCCGATATCGATATTGCGGTGATACATGATCATCGGTGTATCGGTATGGGTATCCACCACGATGGCTTCGTCGTGTATTTTTAATGCTTTTTCCCAGAGCTTCGGATCGATGGTATCTTTCGAGCTGAGCAGGGAAACATTCAATAACAAAACTATAAAGAGAATTGCACACACTCTTTTGGTGTTCAATGTCATGTCGGACTCCTCGTTTTTTGATAATAAAGTATATACGTTAAAATCCTAATAACGGTTTCCGATTTTTGACAATCCAGGCTCCCGCCGTTCTAACATCGACCGCTCGGGGATTTGTCTCATCATCATTCCGCTTCAAGTTTTAGGAGTACCACACCGGGGAAAAATTTTCAACTTTTCACCGTCTGTCATCGAGGAGATTATTGTGATAGAATATAACGACATGACACCCTGGTTGATATTATCTGGAATAGTGGCTCCCGCGATATTCTGGACCGGTTATTTCTATTACAAAGACCGTCTGCAACCGGAACCTCTCGTAAAGGTAGGGCTCTCCTATTTGATGGGCTTCGGCGTCGCGTTCATTTGCTTCAAGGTGTTTCATTTACTTCCTATAGTGGGAATTCCCGCTGATCCCAGCGCGTTGATGGAACATAATGCTCTTGGATTTTTTTTCTACTGCGTCGGTATTGTCGGGGGCCTGGAGGAGTTATTCAAATTCTTGCCCTTTCTGGTGGTATTGAAGTTTTTTAAAGATTTTGATGAAGAGATCGACGGTATCATCTATGCCTCGGTAATTGCCCTTGGGTTCGCCAGTTTCGAAAACCTTCATTATCTGGTTTTGCTGGAAGGGTTCCCATTGTTTGGCCGGGCTGTGGCCTCTCCCTTGACCCATACGATTTTCGCTTCCATTTGGGGATATATAACCGGTGTCGCGTTTCTCAGGGGAAAATCATTGGCACAGGCGGCGGCGCTTGGATTGGCGATTTCCGCTGTGTGTCACGGAATCTTCGATTTCCTCAACCTGTCCGCCGCCTATCGCATTATGTCGGCCCTCTTGATTCTTTTTATCTGGATCTGGCAAATCCGGATCATCGAGAGGATCCAGAAAAAAGAATCCGGTGAAAAAGATTAAGCTGGCTTTTTGTAATCGGGGTTGACTGCGCAGTAGACCTCCGGGTCGCCGGTGGTCCAGAAGGTGCAACTATTGCAATGCTTGCATAGTCTGACCTCTTCTGTCTTGCCCGCTTTTATTTTTTTCACCATGTGCGGATCCGCCATTTGCGCCCGTCCCATGGCAATTAAATCGGCTTTGCCTTCATCGAGCAGGGTTTCGGCGGTGTCTGTCGATAGAATGGATCCGACGGCGCACACCGGTACGTTCGAGAATGATTTGAATGCGGCGGCGATATCGGCGTGGGGCGTGATTCCCAATTTTTGCGGCGGGACAATGCGCTCCATGGATTCGTATACACCGGCGGCAACACTGATCATGTCGATGCCCGCCTCTTCAAACATAGGCATCAATTCCCGGAAATCTTCGGGAACCAGTCCGCCCTCCACAAATTCATGACCGCTGACTCTGAGGCAGATGGCGATCGTGTCGCTCAGTTGTTCCCGGGTCTCACGGATGATTTCGACAATCAAGCGGGCGCGATTTTCCGCGTTGCCGCCATAATTATCGGTCCGTTTGTTGGAATAGGGCGAGAGAAATTCGTTGAGCATGTAGCCGTGGCAAGCGTGGATTTCCACCATATCGACTCCGGCTT
The DNA here is from genome assembly GCA_964491915.1 of uncultured Clostridia bacterium. Taxonomy (GTDB): domain Bacteria; phylum Acidobacteriota; class Aminicenantia; order UBA2199; family UBA2199; genus JAHELQ01. The sequence goes on along the minus strand of CAZBHS010000016.1, from coordinate 5,279 downwards.
CCTGCGCCCGTTTGGCCGCGGCCACAAAAGCCGACTTGAGATTGGCGATGTCTTCGATTGTCATTTCCCTCACTTTGTATTCGGGATCGTATTGGGACATCACCGGGCAGGGAATGGCGCTGGGGGCCATGAGCACATCGCCGGAGACGGCGGTTGATGATTGCCGGCCGTAATGGACCAATTGGACGGCGGATTTACTGCCGCGCTCCCTGATGGCTGTGAACAATTTTTTCAGGCCCGGAATACAATCGTCGTTATCGATGTGCATCACCCGGTCGAAGGGAACGCCGTCGGCCGTCACCACCGCCGCTCCCGTAAATATCAGTCCGCAGCCGCCGTCGGCCAAATCGGTGTAGAATTTCATGAGTTTGTCCGAGACTGTACCGTCTGTGTCGGCGTAATTCAATGCCCAGGCGGGGAACGCGATCCGGTTCGGTGTTGTAACCGGTCCGATGGTGCATGTGTTGAATACTTTCTCCTGTGTCAAAATAGCCTCCTTGAAATTATAGTGTCTCCTTAAGACAATACAAGTACGGTTCGGGGCGATATTATGTTTACCTGAAATTTAGTATTAGTGATTGCCGACTTTTTCCACCCGGCAGGCGGAGAGCTTGAAGGGGGCGATCTTGGAATGGGGGTCCAACTGGTCCCTGGTGAGGCGGTTGACCGGTGATTCACTGAAATGAAACGGCATAAACAGTTCTCCTTCCAATACCGCCTCGGAAATGTGGACGATTGTCTCCAATGTACCGCGGCGGGAGTTGAGTCTGACGGGATCACCGTCGGCGAGGTCTTGTTTTAGAGCGTCGTTTGGGTGCATGAGCACATAGGATTGGTTGGCGAATTCCTTGAGGGGCTGGCTCTTGCGGGACATGGTGGAAGAATGGTATTGATAGAGAATCCTCCCGCTGTTTAGCATGAATGGATAATCTTCATCCGCTTGTTCGTCCTGGGGCACATAGTGGACGGGATTGAGTTTTCCTTTGCCGCTTGGGGTGTTGAATCGTTCCAGAAACAATGTGGAGGTGCCGGGGTGGTCTTTTTCCGGGCACGGCCACTGGATCCCCTGGCGGTCGATGCGTTCATAGGTGATGCCCGCCATGATGGGGGTGACGGAGGTGAGTTCATTGAAGATCTCCTCTTCGGTTTGGAAGGTTCCGATATTATGTCCCATCCGTTTGGCCATGTCCGCCAATATCTCCCAGTCGTTCCTGGCCTGTCCCGGTGATTCCACCGCTTTTCGCACCCGCACCACCCGGCGGTCGCTGTTGACAAACGTGCCGTTCTTTTCGGCGAACGAGGCCGCCGGCAAAATCACATCGGCAAATGGTGTCGTGTCGGTATGGAAGATGTCCTGCACCACCAGGAATTCCAGATTCTCGAACGCCGCTTCGGTGTGGTTGAGGTTTGGGTCTGTGAGCATTGGGTTCTCGCCCATGATGTAGAGGCCTTTGATCTCTTCCCGGTAGGCCGCTTGTATGATTTCCACAGTTGACAGCCCCGGCCGCGACGATAGGTCGGCCCTGGTGACTCCCCAAACAGAGGCGACATGAGCGAGGTTTTTTTCATTGCCGACGGGAATGTATCCGGGGTAGAAAATCGGCGAGGCCCCCACATCGGTTGCTCCCTGGACATTGTTTTGTCCCCGTGGCGGATCGATGCCCGCATACTCCTTGCCGATTTGGCCGGTGATCAGCATCATGTTTATGAGGGAGAACACATTGTTGGTGCCGGTCACCTGCTGGCTCATCCCCATACCGGTGGCGATCATGGCTGTGGAGGATTGCGCGTATAGCCGGGCCGCCTCGATGATTTTAGAGCGTGGGACTCCGGTGATATCCTCCACTTTTTCAGGAGTGTAGGCTGCGGCCAGTTCTTTTAATTCCTTAAACGCCTGCATGCCGTCTTCCACCCGCCGCTTGATGAAATCTTCGTCGATGAGATTTTCGCGAATAATGACGTGGATCATCCCGTTCAGCAGGGCGACATCCGTTCCCAGTTTCGGTTGCAACCAGATATAGGCGTAGTTTACCAGAGGCGTCCATTTGGGATCGATGACAATGACTTTCATTCCTTTGGCGACTCCCCGTTTTACGTAGGTGGCGGTCACCGGATGGGTTTCGATCATATTGTTGCCGGCGACGATGAGGCAATCGGTTTTCTCGAAGTCCTGGATGGAGTTGCTGCCGGCTCCGTCGCCGATACTGCGCAGCATTGCCACAACCGTCGATGCGTGGCACAACCGGGTGCAATAATCCAGGTTGTTGGTGCCGAAGGCTACGCGGATGAACTTTTGGAACATGTAATTGTCTTCATTGGTGCATTTGGCGGATGAATATCCAGCCAGCGCCTCGGAACCGTGTTCTTCCCTGATTTGGGAGAACTTTTCCGCCACCACGTTCAACGCCTCGTCCCAGGTGGCCTCGACAAACGTACCGTTTTTTTTGATCAACGGGGTGGTTAGCCGTTCGGGACTGGCAACGAATTGGTAACCGAAGCGGCCTTTGACGCACAATCTGCCGTCGTTCGGAAGGATGCCTTCCACTCCGGCGGCCCTGACGATTTTTCCGTCCTGCACATATAATTTCAATTGACATCCCACTCCGCAATAGGGACAGGTGGTGATCACTCTCTTCTCCATATTGGCCAGTCGGATGGTTTTTCTATCCGGCGCTTCCACAATGGCCCCGGTTGGGCACAATTGGACGCATTCTCCGCAACCGTCGCATTCGGAGTCGCGCCAATGGTCGATGCCGGCGATAATCGTGGAATCAAGCCCCCGGTCGCTGAACGAGAGCACGTGTTTCCCTTGCACTTCCCCGCAGGCTTTGACGCAGCGGAAGCACTTGACACATTTGGAACTATCGTAACTCAAGACCGGAGAGGTATTGTCCATAGGCAGATGGAGTTCATGAACCAACGACGGGTAGTCGCGGGTTCCCGGTTGGTCCAAGCCATAGCGGCGCACCAAATCCCTGAATTCATCCTCGTAGGTATCGTCATGGGATTCGTTGTGTTCCGACAATAGGTAATCCAAAATATGCCTGCGATACTCTTCCAATTCACTGTCAAAGGCGGTGATAACCATGTCCGCCTCTGCCTTGACGGTGCATGAGGTAACCAGGCCCATACGGCCTTCGATTTTCACCAAACACAGCCTGCAGGCTCCGGTGGGGCTGAGTTTTTTATGATAGCAGAGATGGGGGATCTCGATTTTGTGTTCCAGCGCCACCTGTAAAAGATTGGCGCCTTTTATTGTTTCGATTTCCCGCCCGTCGATGGTAATGTTTATGTATTCGCTCATGGTGGCCGCTCCCTAAAATTCATCCGCGAAATATTTGACCGCGCTCTTCACCGGTAGAAGAGGGGATTGTCCAAGGGGGCACAGCGATGTTCGCGCTATAAAATCAGCCTCTTTTTCCAGGCGCTCTACCAATCGCTTCCGTTTGGAAGGCGGCGATGAAGCGATATTTTCCATTATCACTAATAATTGGCGGCAACCGACACGGCAGGGAACGCACTTGCCGCAGGATTCATGTTTGAAGAATTCAAGGATGGAGAGCAGTATATCCGGTACCCGCCGGTTTTTATTCAATACGATGATAGCGCCGGAGCCCAGGGTCGCTTCTTGTTCTTCGAGGCTTTCATACGATAGCGGCACATCCAACAAAGAGGCGGGGACGAACGTTCCGGCCGCCCCTCCCATTAAAGCCGTCTTGAATTCGCCGCCATTGTCGATCCCCCCAGCGTAATCCTGAAGCAATTCCCGCAACGTGATCCCCATTTCCAATTCCCAGTATCCGGGGTTGGCCACATCGCCGCTGACGCAAAAAATTTTTGTGCCCGGTGATTTTTCTGTCCCCAACGAGCGGTACCATTCCGGTCCGTTTTTAACGATAGCCGGGATGTGGGAGAGGGTTTCCACATTGTTGATAAGGGTCGGGTAGTCGTACAAACCTTTTTCCGCCGGATACGGTGGTTTGACTCTGGGGTATCCCCGTTTGCCTTCGATAGACTCCAGCAGCGTCAGCTCTTCGCCGCATAAATAAGAGCCGGCTCCGATTTTGAGCTCTATGTCGAAGGAGAAACCGGAACCTAAAATATCGCTTCCCAGGTATCCCCCTTTACGGGCCGCCTCAATGGCGCGTCTCGTTTTTTGAATGGCCTCCCCATATTCCCCTCGTATGTAGATATATCCTTTGGTGGCGGCAATGGCCAACGCCGAGATAAGAATGCCTTCAATGTGAATGAGCGGGTCGTTTTCCATGATTACTCGGTCCTTGAAGGTTCCGGGCTCTCCCTCGTCCCCGTTGGAGACCACAAAACGCTCCGGGCATTGGCGGCATGATTCGCTGGTGAATTTTTCTTTCAGCCCCGTAGGAAAACCGGCGCCGCCCCTCCCTCTCAAACCGGATGTCATGAGTTGATCGATGATGGAATCCGGCTGCATTGACAAAGCCTTTTTAAAGGCTTCGAATCCTCCGGCGCCAATGTATTCATCCAAATCCCCAGGAGTGATCTTTCCGGCGTTTTTCAAAGCGATGCGTGTGCCGCCGGTGGTCATTCCTCTTCTCCTTCGGCATCGCGGATGTCCCGGATGGTTTGACCGGTTTTTTCCGGTGTCAATTCCCCATGAATGTCCGCGTCCACCATCATCACGGGAGAATGCTGGCATTGGCCCAGGCATTGGGTGAATTCCAGGGTAAACTCGCCATCTTCCGTTGTCGCTCCCGGTTGGACATCGAGCTCTTTCTTCAAAACGTCGAGAATGCCCTGCGAACCTTTCATCCGGCAGACCGGTGAGACACATAGTCTAATAATGTGCTTGCCTCTGGGCTTGGCGCTGAACATGGAATAATAGCGCACCACACCGTAAATTGTCGCAGTCGTGGTGTTCAGGTATTTGGCCACCGCCTCGATATCGTTCTTTTGAATATAATTCATAGGATTGCGTCGTTGCAATTCATGAAGGATCAACAGAAGGTTCTCCATTTTTGGCATAAACTTTTTTAAGATTTCATCTCGCCCCATTCGTTAGCTCCTTAATTATGGAACAATAAATATATTTATAGGTAAATATCCCCATCTCGCCAATGGATCAGCCCATTTCTGTCACCATTAATATGCATTGGGTTTTCCCAAATTTCAACAAACGTCCCTATCTTTTTCCCCCTGAGAATGCAGCTCTTTATGGAATAGGGGGATAGATTCAACGCTTTTTGATTTTCATATTGAAATTTTTTTTTCAATTCTTTAGAATAAACGGGAAGAGATGGTCC
>CAZBHS010000015.1:2223-111733 GCA_964491915.1 uncultured Clostridia bacterium | reverse complement strand
TAATTTAAAACAACAATTTCGCCCCTAACCGGGCGGCGATGGGGGCCTGGAAATTTCGCTCCATTCTGAAGCGGGGATCGAGTTTGGCTCCCCGTTCCAGGATTTTGGCGATGGCGTCGAAGCCGTCGAAGATCAGTTGCTCGTCTACGTAGATGACACCCTCGTTGTAGAGTTGGTGAATCCGTTGGGCGGTGTCGTTGTTGGTGATGTTGTCGATATTGAGGCTCAATTGCATAGTGAAGCGGTCGCTCAATTTTAGGTTGTACTCCAGATAGGTGTTCAATTGCCAGAGACCGGGAGTGCGGCCCCAATCGCCGCGGCCGTATGGATACCATCCTTGCATTCCATTCAGATAGACTTCGGTTTGCACCGGCGTTCCGCTCATGGCGAAGGCGTTGAAGCCGGCGGTGAGGCCGAAGTCGAAGGCGTAGGCGCCGTAGACCTTGAATTGATGCGTGCGATCTGTCGGCAGGAGTCCTAGAACCTCGTCGCCGTCCTCGCCGACATTCATGAACCAGGTGTCGAAATAGCGCGACGTATACGGGGCTTGCCGGCCAAACTCGTCGGAACTGGCCAAACCGGAGTAATTGCCGTACAATCTGCTCAAGGTATAGGACACACCCCCGAGCCAGCGTCGGCTGAATCGTTTATCGAGACTGACTGTAATGGCGGAATAGCGGCGCACCGCCTCGACGCTTTTCACCCCTTCGGGCATCAGCCCCAGCGATTGCGATTCGTCGTATTTCGACTGGATCCAATCGGAGCCGGGATTGCCGATGAAATAGATCTCACCTTGTGGATATTGCACACCGACATCTTCGATTGCATTTTTTATCCAGTGATGGATAAAACGAACATTCAGTTCCAAATCAGAACTCAGCCGTTTCTGAAATCCAAGACTTAACTCGTGTTTTTGGAAGGGCTCGATATCCGGCTGAGTCCTGCTGAAGTCGGGAAGACGCCAATTTTTAGACTCGAGGCGGCGGCCCCCCATATACTCGTCAAGCGGATGATCCGCTACAGTAAATTCTTCCCAATAGGGATAGACAATATCGTAGTAGTGGGAGATCCATTTGAATCCCCCGTATCGCTCCGTTGCCAGTTCCCATTTCATGATATCGACATACATTGAGTAGTTGCCGTAAATCCTGATCCTACCGTCATTTCCCAAGTTATACACAAAACCAAGCCGGGGGGAGATCTTATCCAATAAATCGAAACGAATTGGAGGATCGGTATAGCCGTCCACGTCACTTAACGAGGGCATTTCCTCATTCTCCAGCCGTAGGCCCAACTGAATCGCCAATCGTCCGGCTACACTCCAACTATCCTGGAGATACAAAGCCCAGGAATCACTGTGGGCAGAGAATACATCTCCAAACGGTTTCCGCACCTCGACATATCCTCGGGTGGTCTCATAAATTTGCCCGGTGGTTGAAGACTCGAAATCGTCTCCCCAGTAAAATCTGAGATAATCACTATAAGACGAATCGTTTTTATCAACGTGCCGGCGGACAAATTGGCCGCCCAGCACCAGACGATGCTTCCCGATCCAGCGAAAGTACTTTTCCAGAACCGCTCCGATCTTGAACCGGGACTTGATACTATGCTTAAGAATCATTGGATCGAAATACTTCCACCAATACCAATGATACGGCACTTCTGGAATACCATATCCAATTGAGGAGCGTAAATGAAAAAACAAAGGACCAGTACGCTCATCTTCTTCGTAACGGTTTTGCCTCCAGTAACTGCCTGTAAACCGCAGCGACAAATCACGACCGGCATAGGTCAAATCGCCGGACAGGGAGACCGAAGGATAATGCCAGACTTCCTCCTCGAATTCCTCACGCCCATCGTCACAACCATCCAACGCAGGCAGACTTCCTTCCACTTTGCGGTAGTCCATAAGGCCGCTAAGGGACAGGCGAATCCGGTCGGTGAGAAAGGCTGTCAATTTGAGCATCCCCTGGTATTCGGTGGTTTTTTGGGTGATGGTGCGGTTCAAATCCGGATCATAACTGAACACCCCGTCGCGGGTTCTCTTTTGGAAGGAGGGGATAAAGCCGCCGTAAAACCAGAGTTTGTTCTCGATGATATAGCCGCCGAGGGAAAAACCATGGGCCCAACGGGTCCAGGTATCTTCTGGGTATTGAGCGTATTCTGCGATCATATCATCATAAGGATTGTGGCGCAACACGTCGCGGGGCTTGCCGTCCAGCCAATCGCCGGTGACATAGAGTTGCAAGGAGCCATGAAATTGGTTGCCGCCGCTTTTGGTGACCACATTGATCACTCCGCCGGTGGAGCCGGATCTCGACGCCGGCAAGCCGGATGATTGTACACTGAGCTCATCCACAAAATCGACATGTACGTCGAAGCCGTTGATACCCGAATAGATGGTGGTGGTATCGGTTCCATCCACAAAGAACAAGTTCTCGGAGCTGGAGGCGCCGCCAATCGACAATCCGTCGAAGAGGAGTTCGTCGTTCACTCCAGGAGCCAACGGCGCCAGGGACAATGGATTCAGTCCGCGAGGCAGCATCGCCAGCATCGAGGCGTCGATGACAGTCTCGTTTGGATCGCTCTCTACCATAAGCCCCGCGAAGGGCGGTTCGTAAACGATGGTATCTTCGAGTCTTTCTGTCTTCTGTTTTGCCTGTTTGGATTGAATTTGATTATCTTCTTCATCAATATCCAGGGGTTCGAGATAGACATTCAAGCGGACGAACCGGCCTGCGGGAATCGGCAGGTTTTGATAGACGGCGGTCCGGTAGCCGTCGAAGCGGAACTCGACGATATAATCTCCCGGCAGCAGGAAGCCGGAGTCGAAGCAACCGCACGCCGCCGTCTCCACCGACGACTCGTTCTGCCAACCGGTTCTGCGGATTGTGACCTGCACATTCGGGAGCGGTGTGTTGGCTTCGGAATAGACTGTGCCCCGAAGCCCGCTCGCCTGTCCCTGCGACGCATGTATCGGACGAATGCCGGCGAATAGAACAATCACCAGAAAACCGATGCCGATAAAGTGATAGAGTTTTTTTGCGTATAAATCCCCCATTTGATTTGCCTCCTAAAACTAAATTCGTCGTTCCCTACAATAGGAAAGCATAACCTTTGCCAGTGTTTAATTTTGGGTTTGTCGTCAAATCAGGACATAGAACAGAGCAGGTGTCCAAAAATTAGTACATTGTGCAATGTTTTTTGCTTGATTTGGCGATTGCCACTTGAAAAGATCGGCGTTTTCGCGTAAAATGATGTTTCTCTTTTAAAAACCATGAGCGGCAAAAAGGAATTTTTTATGAATCGCGCCTTGCAAGAGGCTGACCTCGCTTACACAGAGGGGGAAGTGCCGGTGGGCGCGGTGTTGGTGTTGAACGACGAAATCGTCGCCACCGGGCATAACTCCATGATCCAGTCCAAAGATCCCAGCGCCCACGCGGAAATCGTGACCATCCGCCAGGGGGGCGAGGCGATCTCCAATTATCGTTTATTGGACACTGAGATGTATGTGACTCTGGAGCCGTGCATCATGTGCTACTCGGCGATGGTGAACGCCAGAATCAAAAAATTGTTTTACGCTGCCGATGATTTCAAGACCGGGGTGTTTTCCACCGGAGCCTATGAAGACATCAAGCATGTCTACAACCACCAGATCGAAGTGGAGCCTGGGCTCGGGAAAGAGGAGGCGTCGCGGTTGATATCCGATTTTTTTAAAGAACGGAGGGGTGCCGGAGCGGTTGAACGGGGCGGTCTCGAAAACCGTTGACCCTTTGCGGGGTCCCAGGGTTCGAATCCCTGCCCCTCCGCCATTCTTTAGAAATTGAGGTAGAATCCAATAATCAAAACTCTGATTTTTGAAGCTATTTCATATCCCAGAAAAAAGCCATTCTCAATAGGAGAGAATTTTAGTTGCACCAGCAACCAACACATGGTATACTTTGTTGTCGATGCAACCAAATTTTACTGATAAGCGCTGGAGCATCTGTATATGAGAACAACCGCTAAGCTAACTGAAGGCCCTGTGGCCAAAACGTTGATAAAGCTCACATTGCAAATGATGATGGGGATCGTGGCCATGGTGGCCTTCAATTTGGCGGATACATTTTTTGTGGGGCAATTGGGGACAACACATTTGGCGGCCATTAGTTTTACCTTTCCCGTGGTGATGGTAATCGGTAGTATATCCATGGGTTTGGGAGTCGGGGCTTCGGCGGTGATTTCACGGGCCATCGGGGCGGGCAATCACGAAAAAGTCATCCGTTTGACCACAGACGCCCTCGTTCTGGCGTTGGTGATCGTGTCCCTCTTCGCCTTCACCGGGCTATTGACCATCGAACCCCTGTTCCGGGCAATGGGCGCCAACGAGGACTTGCTACCATTTATCAAGAGTTATATGACCATTTGGTATCTAGGTGTTCCATTTGTGGTGATCCCTATGGTGGGCAACAATGCCATCCGCGCCACCGGAGACACCAAGACGCCGAGCATGATTATGATGGCCGCTGTATTGATCAACATTGTGATGGACCCAATGCTGATTTTCGGCATCGGTCCCTTCCCGCGCATGGAGTTGGCCGGCGCCGCTCTCGCCACCGTGATCGGGCGGGCGTTGACATTTCTCCTCTCCCTCTGGATACTCTGGAAGCGGGAACGAATGATCAGCTTCAAACTGCCGCACATTGGCTTGATGATCGAGTCCTGGCGCAAGATTCTTTACGTCGGCATTCCGGCGGCGGGGACCAACTTGATTACGCCGGTTTCACTGGCGGTGATCACGAGATTGGTCTCCATGTATGGCGCCGAAGCGGTGGCTGCGTTTGGAGTCGCCACCCGTATCGAGATGTTCGCCTTGACGATCCTGATGGCGCTGGGCTCTGTGTTGACTCCATTCGTGGGGCAGAACAAAGGCGCGGGGAAGAATCTCAGGATCAAGACCGGCGTTCGCTATAGCCAGATCTTCTCGTTGGGCTGGGGTGTGTTTCTGTTCGGATTATTTATGGCGGCGGCAAAGGTGTTCGCCGGAATTTTTAACGACCAACCGGAGGTGGTGTCGATGGCGACGCAATACCTCCAGATCATCTCGTTGAGTTATGGCTTGCAAGGGCTATTGATGTTATCGTCGTCGGCGTTGAACGCCTTGAATAAACCGTTGGTCTCGGCTTTTTTGGCGTTATTGCGCATGGTTGTTCTTTATGTGCCGTTGGCGATGGTGGGTTCGCGGGTGTTTCAGCTTACGGGCATTTTTTACGCCGGCTTCCTGGCTAACGTGATTGCCGGGGCCACCGCCTATTACTTACTCAGGAAGGAGTTGGCGGCACACCCCGGACAACCACATATTAGATGATGGAGTTAAAATAGCAATCCAATTCCCGCTCCGGTATACAGACCGCCCAGCGTCACATCTTTATTACCGATGGTATCCGAAGCATTGAGGTAGCCGGCGGAGATAACAGTGAATGCGGAATCGCCGAAGCGATAGACCAAATTACCTCCCAACCGAAACCCAACGGCAGTGTCGCCTAATTGAGCTCCCCGTACTTTTTCCTCGTAGTCAATATAAAACGCGCCGCCTTCCAGTTGATAGCCCAACCGGCCGACGATGTTCCCTTCATAACCCAATACCAGCGACCAGAGCTTCTGCTCCGCCTGGGTGCGAATTCCGATGGGCGGCACCTCCCCATCCTGGCCATAATTATGGAAGCCGAACTTCATAAATAGCTTTGCTGAAAAGCGGTAGCCGACATTCATAACGGCGAACGAGGCTGTGGAACCATAAATATCCCGGTAATCGGACGAGGCGTGGGAGAAGAAATTGTAGTCTAACTGGAAAAAAAGCTTTTTGAATCGTGCTTTCTTCATCTTGCGTAAGTCCTGGACATCCGGTTGGAATACTTCCGCCGGTTGTGCGGTTGCAGGGGTGTCCACTTCACCGGTGTAGGGTTCGATGGAAAAAATCCCGTCGTTATGGAATTCCAACTCACCGAGGTCAGTCTTCATCTTAATGATGGAGCCTTCTCTGGAAACAATTTCCCCCGTCCAAACCTGGCCGCTTGTCAATGTCACTTTCCAGACCGCTTGCTTATCCAGCTCGCCGTTGACCGCCAGGAGTTCCAGCTTGAGCTTGGGATTTACCGGCACACCGGATGCTTCGGCTCTTTTGAGCAATTCGAGCGCTAACTCGCGATTGTCCAGCAACAGATGGAGATTGATGAGATTGTTGTAGGCCTGGCGGTGGCGTGGATTGTATTGAACCGCTTCGAGGTATTTTTCGTGTGCTTGCCGGTAATCCTTTTTTCGAAGCAAAATATTGCCGTACACAAAATAGATATCGGCGGCCAACTGCTGCCGCTCCTGCTTGATGATGTTCTGTTGGATCTCAGTGTCCGCGACTTTTAATTCCATACTCAAGACGCTGTTGAAATGGGATTCGGAATCGGCGATCGCCTGGAGAGCGAGATCGAACTCACCCTGTTTGTAGTGGATTTGAGCCATATAGAAGTACGCGTCGGCATATTGGGGGAATAGTTTGGCGGCCTCCAGGAATGATAATTTCGCTTCATCGATCCGGCCCTCTTGAAACAACTCTTTTCCCTTACGGAAGACCTCCCTCGCTTGCAGGTAGGTTTCAGTTCCGTCGCCAGTCGCTTCTTCTTGCCCAAATAGAGAAACGTTTACCAAAAACAAACTGAAGAGCATCGATAATAAAATGACACTGGATAGTTTCTTCATAACGCTTGCTCCTTAAATTTCAACATCCGCGGACTTGCCGCACATCATGTCCCGGGAATTTTTCCCCACCACCTGGTAGACATAGTGTTTCCTGGGATCCAGGTAACTGGCATCCGTATATTCGATAGCGCCGAAATCCACATCGCCTCCGCTTATTTCATTAACAAATTCAAAGGCGCCATTCTCCACTTTCCGGTAAATCTCAATTTTGGATACAGGGACTTCGGATTGGTTTAGGACAGATATCGACAACACCCCGTAGTTCATATCAAACAACCAGCTACTGGCGGCTTCGCGCTCGACACTCAATTCGATATCCGAGGCCTGGGCCTTGCTGAATGCTTTGATGCAGACATTGCTGTTAGGCCGGCGTTCGGTCAAATCTTCCCAATCCTTTCCGTCGGGACCGACGAAACTTTCCCCAGAATTGGCGGTGGCGGCGCTTAGATAGCCATTGAGCGGCATCTCGATTGCGACAGGGTACGGAAAATTTGTGTTGGCATACCGGATCACCACCGAAAATGTCTCCCCCGCGGACAAGGGGATCGATTGATTGGTCTTGACTGTATAATAGCCGGGGTATGAGTAATCCTGGACATGGTTCCACACCAATTGCCCGTCAGTGGGATTCTCACCATCTATATTTTTATATACATAAATAGTGCAAGAAACATTAGCATCATTGGTCCAAAAGCCTACGGCCTCCAGAGGTTGATTATCATAAGCTTCGAATACATTGGCCCCCCAATACACAAGGCCTGCGCTCCGTCCGGTGCCACCAACGGCGGACACCGCTCCGTAAATGTCATATTGGTAATTATTACCATAATTGATGGGATCTTCCGCATTGTTGAAGCAGGCTTTGGGAAACATGACCCGGTCGTAATAGGAGATAAAAAAATAGCCGTCCGCCCCCCAGTCTTCCCCCCAACTATTGCGGGCAATAAAGGCGCCGTCTCCCGGAGGGGTCTCGATAAAATTCCGGGCCGGGTAGTTGTCATCCCAACCGATTATCGCGACTCCATGATCGATCTCATCCTCCACCGGGACATACAATCCAAACGTGGCGTCATTGTAATATTTCGATTCCATTTGAATCGCAGTGTACAGGGCTCCGCGATTCACGATGAACCATTTGGCGACGTCATTGTCCAACGGCCCCTGGCGCTGAGGAAGGAAGATCATTTGCTGAACATGTTTCCGGGGAACATCTATCCCCTGGCCGAACGATTCATAGGGGACATCTTCCTCGTTCACAGGCCCCGACCAACGGGCAAAATAGGCGGCCGCGATTTCCGCATTCCCCCCTTCGGGTCTATCGAATCCATGGTTCCTGTAGAGATGCCACTCGGAAAAATCCGGGTACTCAACGGGCATCAAGCATGATTCCAGAGATGTCATGACGGCAAAAGACCAGCAAGAGGGATGTTGAAATTGATTTTTCACTTCAGGCAATCTTCCGGGAATGACGCGCAAATCGAAATAGGATGGATACTGGATATTCACCGCGGGATCCTCCAAACCGGAGGCATGATTCATGGATAGAGGCGCCGGGATCCAACCGCTTAAGGGATATCCCCCCTCGACAGTCGCCAAAGGCAACAGCCCCTTCTCCGCCTTGCTTATATATTTGACAAACTCCGGGTTTAACGGAGCCGTACGATGGTTTGAAGCAAACACTGAAATAAAGAACACATAGATAAATATCAATACTAAAATAAGAATTTTAAATTGTTTCATATCGTCATCTCCTGGAGGAACAGATCGTTTCTCCTCCACCTCACACCAATAAAAATAATTTCGTTTCTTCGCATCATATCATTCTCAAGCAAGATTAGTGCCGTAGCAAGTGAAAGATAATGTAACAAATAGAATTCGCTTTTGGTTGACCCGAGAAAAAAATACCCCCATAAAATTAAAATTTTATTCAGAATTCCGGCTGATGAAATAGATTTTGATTTGGCGAAACTCCCCCTCTTGTCCGGCCACGAAAATCGTAACACTACGTGCTGATTAGCGCTTACCTCCAACAGGTTAAACGCCGCCGCATAATACGCGCCGCACCAGCAGGACTGGAAGAACGCTCCGAAACAACCTCACATTTCTGCGGCTTTCCTAATTTTACGGATGATTTCCAGATTTTTCTCAATACCGATTTCCATCACCCGGCTGAACAATTCACGGGGAATTGTCTGCTCTTCAGCGAACGCCTGAACCTCGACCACATGACCTTTTTCTGAAGAGACAATATTGATGTCCGCATCGGCGGTGGAATCCTCTTCGTAATTCAGGTCTACCAAAATGTCCCGGCCCTTGATGCCGATTGACACCGCGGCAATAAATTCTAGAGCCGGAAGTTCAGGGATCATATGCTCAAACACCAGATGTCGCAACAACTTGACCAACGCCCCCATCCCGCCATTGATAGCGGCACAACGGGTTCCACCGTCCGCCTGGATTACATCGGCGTCAATGGTGACGGTCTTTCCGGTAATCTTATGCAAATCGAATGTGCAACGGAGAGCCCTACCGATAAAGCGTTGGATTTCAATATGGCGTGAGTTGGCCTTTTGCCTCTCACGATTCAACCGGTTATTTCCCACTGAACCGGGCAACATTCCATACTCCGCCGACACCCATCCTTTGGGTGAATCTTTTAAAAAATGCGGGACCTTCTGGTCGAATGTGGCTGTACACAAAACTCGTGTATGCCCTTGTTCCACCAGCACCGAACCGGGGACATTGCGAATATAGTCAGGCACAAAGGTAATATCTCTCAAATCAAATTTTTCTCTTCCATCACGTCTCATTGACAATACCTCCTTCCTGGTTTTCAGGTCTTGTTTTCCACCTATTGTGAAACCAGAACCATTGTTCTGGATGTTTACGGATCTGCGCCTCTATCATCGAGGTACACTGTTGAGTCAGCCTCTGGACATCATGTCCAAAATTGTCGCTTTTTGAGAATTGCACTTCAGGAAATAGGTCCATGACAATGCAGTTTTCACGATAATGCAGAAAAATCGGCACCACCGGCACCCCTTTTTTCAAATGCAATTGGGATACAGAGGTCACCGCGCTCACCTTTTGGGAGAAAAAATCGACAAACGCTCCCTCGCGGGGCACCGTATTTTGATCGGTCAGCAAAAAAATAATATTGTTATCCGCCAGCAACTTCAGAATAGCGCGCATCGCACCTCTCTTGTAGATGATATTGGATCCCATGTACTCCCGAAACCGCTTCACCACCCCTTCGACAAGGGGGTTGTCCATTTCCCGGGCGATACTGTATACTTTGTTATCAAGCCTCCGGTCAAGGATATATGGGATCAATTCCCAATTCCCAAAATGCGCGGAGAACAAAATCACTCCTTTTTTCTTCTCTAGAGCTTGAGTTAGAATATCGAGGTTATTGACCTCGATATTTTTTAGAATCCTTTCAGGATTTTTTTTGACGAATAAATAAAAATTCTCGAGAAATATCACTGAAAAATGTTTGTATATCGAATCTTTCAATGCTCCGACATCCGCATGCGCCATATCTTCAAACGCGATGCCAAGATTCCGGCTGATAATAGCGGAATGGCGTTTGCCGAATCTCTTGAATATACGGCAGACTAAATGTCTGTAAACCCCGAACATGAACAGAGGGGATAACTTCAATACCCCCACAAAGGCCATAAAAAAAATATATTCTATCCTCTGTTTAAACGAAACCTTTTGTTTTTGCATCATCTAATATCTGTCCCATTAAATCAACATCCAATTTTATACTATTCTTAACAAAAATTAAAGGAATTTTACCAATCGGAATGTGTCTCATTTTTACAAAGTCCTTTTCAGTACACACAAGATACTCGGCGCGAAGCGCTTGCCGAAAATCTTCAAGAGTCTCGATATCTTTTATTGTAAACGGATGATGGTCGGGAAATCCCCTAAACCCCAGGCAATTAAAAGATTCCAGATCCATGCGAAACCTGGCGTTATCTCCTAAAGCAGAGAATCCAACAATTGCCGCCGCTCCAATATCTACCTCTTTACCAGCCCCATCAAAGAATCCTCCGAGCAAGAACCAATAGTTTCCCGCCGGATGATTTGACGTCTCAGATTCTTTGTAGAATAAAACGGCATTCTCACGACGTGAACAAAACCGAAAATGTCTCAGGTAATAGTAGGGATGGCTTTTTTTCATTAACATTATAGAAAAATCTTTTACAATATCAGTCGATTGAAAGCCATCGTCTAAAACAATAAACCTGTACCCTTTGCCAATTGCCGCCTCGATCGAACGCTTCCGGTCACTCCCGATAAAAACGCCCGCTTCCGGGACCCGCCGCTTCAGGAGCATCGCTTCATCGCCTGCGTCAAGGGCGTTGTGTTCCAATGAAACCTCCAGGCCCTCCCGTTCGTAACCGGCGCGATACCCTCTGGAAACCACTGCCGCAGAGTATTGCATCGTCAGCAATTCTTCAAGCAACATGATGACTAACGGAGTTTTACCGGTGCCGCCAAAAGCTAGATTATCAACGGAAATAATATATGCGGGAAACTTTTTTTCACGCGCCCGTTTGAAGATCAGGTTTATAAAAGATAGGGTCTTGTAGGCTAAGGAAACCGTATTCAAAAAAAAAATTACGGATTTATTAAACATCGAATCCGGTCTAATATACATTCAGTCGATCCTTTTCGCTTCATCACCGCGTCAACAGCCTGGCGGCGGATGTTTTCGGGATAGTACTCGTCCAGATGATCAAACAGATCGGCCAACTCCCGGCTATCATGAACCCGCCGGTAGACTCCCCTCTCAGTCAATTCCTTGCCGATATCCGGAAAATTATTATAGAACGGCCCGCCTGCAACCGGCTTACCCAATATCGCAGGCTCATACAAATTATGCCCTCCGACTTTTTCTTCAAACGTCCCGCCCATCAACACAACGTCGGAAATACTCAGAATGTTGACCAAATAACCGATCCTATCAAAAACAAGCACATCCCGGCCAAGATCGGCGTATTTCCCCTCGCTCCAGACAGTATAAGAAATTCCAGTCTCGGTCAATTGCCGTTCAATCTCGTCGAGCCTGGTTATATGCCTTGGAACGATTATAAACGAATACTTACGCTCAAGTTTTTTGATCACCGGTATCACGACTTGCTCGTCCGCCAGGTGCGAGCTGGCCAACGTGACAACTTTCTTTCCATTGGTTCCGGCATTCAGGAAATCCATGACTTCCATTTTCCCGGGGATCGATAATGACGTTTTCTCGGCTTCGTCCGCCTTTATATTACCGCAGACTTGAATTTTCTCCGCAGGGGCCCCCAGTTGAATGAATTTATCACGATAGCATTCCGCCTGCAAGACAAACTCACTGATCAATGGGAAAAACTTTTTGAAGAAGAACGAAAATCTATGGTAATGCTTATACGCTGTATCAGAGATCCTTCCATTTACGAGCAAAACCGGAACATGACTTTTTTTCATCATCAAGATCCAGTTTGGCCAAATCTCGAGCTCATTTAATACAAGAAGCCCGGGGTTGATTTTGCGGATAAAACGTTTCACCACAAAGGTAAGATCAACCGGGGCATTTATCACTTCTATATCATGGTATTCGCTCCGGGCACATTCAAAACCCGCAGGAGTGGTGACCGATAGGACGATACGCCCGGGAAATTCCCGGTTCAATAGCTTGATCAAATGTCTCAGGCTTTTTACCTCTCCCACCGATACCGCATGCAACCAGATTCGTTTATGCTTACAGGCATTGATTGCGGGTGAAAACCTCTGGTAGAGAATTCGTCGATATTCACTTTTCATAAGTGTTTTAATCAATACTGGAAAAAGTATCAATACCAACAGAAAATAGAGGACGTCAAAAACTAACATTTGTTCATTATAGCACAAAAATCAATCTCAGGTAGTGCGCTTTCAGCTTCACGCTCCCCCACCCCCCACAAAAAAAAATTTTTATTTTTTTAATTTCGCTCCTAAATTATACAAATTTTAAGGTTAATATATAGAATTTATCAATTTTAGCAACCTTCATTTCAATGGTCTATAGGTCTTCTCCAAAATATTTGTCACAAAACGCTGGCCCCACAACGCTTTACCTAAAAACCGCTAACAGCACCAATATAACAGGAAAACCAAAAAATTACGCTTGACATTTAATATATGCTATGATACTTAGTAAATGAGATGAATTTTAAGCCTAATGGAGATGAGGTATGCCTTTATTCAAACTTATGAAAGCCAGAAAAATCGTAGGGCTTGATATTGGGTCATTCGCACTAAAATTAGTAGAATTGAAACCGAAAAAAAAGGGAAAGGAGACCGTCTACGAACTGGAAGCATTGGGTTATGAACCAGTTCCATACCAGGCAATCGTCGAAGGTAGTATAATGGACTCGACCGCTGTGGTTGACGCAATCCAGCATGTTTTCTACGAGAGTAAAACCAAAACAAAAAAACTATCTTTCGGTGTTTCTGGAAGCTCGGTGATCGTTAAACGAATCGATGTCCAGAGATTGAATCCCAATGAAATGCACGAGCATATTTTATGGGAAGCGCGACCTCATATCCCTTTTACACCGGAAGAAGTCAATATCGACTACGAAATCATCGACGCGACGGATATTCCACCCGACAGGGTCGGAGTGATCCTGGCGGCGGTCAAGAAAGAAAAACTCCAGGATTATCTCAATGTCGTCACAATTGCCGACAAAGGAGCCGATATTGTTGACCTGGAATCATTCGCAGTGTTGAACAGTGTGCTGAAAAATTATGAGATGTATCAACAGCGCAGTCTCGCAATTATCAATATCGGCGCCACGATCACCAACGTCGTCATAACTAAAGGTGGACATCCTGTTTTTGTCAGGGATATCGCTTTTGGAGGAAATCAGTTCACCGATTTGATCCAGAAAGAATTATCCTTGAAATATGAAAAAGCCGAATCCGTAAAAAAGGGTAGACAGATAGAAGGCGTTTCCCCGGCGGCGGTGAAACCTGTGATCAATCTGATATTCAACGAGCTTAAAAACGAAATCAAAAAGACATTCGAATTCTATCGCTCCAATACAACGGAGGGCAGGATCGACAACATCCTTCTCAGTGGAGGGACAGCCAATCTTGAATCAATAATTGATTTCTTCTCTCAAGGATTCGACATCCCGGTAGAAATAATCAATCCATTCAATAACATTGAGATAAATCCCAAAAAATTCGATTTAGATTTTATCAATGAAATGGCCCCCGTGTTTAATGTTGCCATGGGCCTGGCTCTCAGAGCAGTCGGAGAAGATTAATGATTAAAGTAAATTTATTAAGTCCTGAAAAAAAAGAGGTCGGCGGCGGCGTTGAAGCAGGAGCATTTCCCGACGAGTCAAAAGAAAGTAAACTAAATATTCCGGCCATTGCCGCCGCAGTGATCATTACATTGAGCGCCGTCGGCTATCTCTATTTTAGCCAGGCCGCGGAGATCAGCAGCAAACAGGAAATCCTGGCGGAACGTAGAGCCCGTAAAGCTGAACTGGACAAAGTTCTAGAAACTCTCGCCCAACTAGAAAAAACCAAGAAGAATTTGGATAAGAAAATAGATGTAATCGAAAAACTCAAATCTCAACAAATGACAACCGTTCGCATGATGGACGAATTATCCAAAGCGCTGCCGGAATCTGTATGGTTGACGAAACTGAATTTCGGGAAAGGCACCCTCACCTTATCGGGAAAAGCCTTCACAAACAACTTGATTGCCGATTTCATGAATAACCTCGATAGCAGCGGATACTTTGTCAACATTCGGCTTCGGTCATCCAAAAGAGTTCGTGCAGCAAGCATCGAGGTATTCGACTTCAGTATCGTATGTCAATTCATTGAACCAATAACAAAAAAGGCGGTATAACATGGATTTACAAAGTCTACCCTGGTACGCTCAATTTGGTGTGTTTCTGGTGATCGGCGCTATACTGATGGGAATATTTTATTATGTCCAGTATTCCCCTAACCAATCAACCATCAAAGGCCTCGATACTCAAATCGAGAAATTGGACGCGGAAATACGCAAAGCGGAGCGTGAAGAGCCCAAACTCAAAAAAATGGAAGAGGAGCTGGCCAACAAACGGGAAGTTCTGGAGAAATTGAAATCGATTCTCCCTGAGAAAAGCGAAATCAGCCAGATTTTGAAAAAGATCCAATCAATCATCTCCAGTACTCGGCTGGAAATTCAGAATTTCACTCCCAAGGGAGATCAACCGAGAGACATTTATATAGAAAAACCAATAGCCATCAGTGTCGATGGAAATTTTCATAATTTAGCAATTTTCTTCGACCAACTTTCCAAACTCCGGAAGATCTTTACTGTGGATAACCTAAACCTGACACCCTTCAAAAATATGTCGCGGGATTTTACAATTCAGGCTAGATTCACCACAGTCACTTATATCTATAAAGACATGCCGGTGAGAAAGAAAAAGTCAAAGCGTAGGAAAAAATAAATTTCCGAAGATTAGGAGATCAAGATGAAATATGTTTTTATTTCATTGTTTTTAATGTCGAGTTTACTGGTTTTTAGCCAGGGCAAGCCCCAAAATAAACAAACGGAAAATACAGCTAACGCGACACAAATAGATGATGGATTGGCCGAAATGATGTCAGGGGATTTTATTTACCGCCCTCAAGGCAGAAGAGATCCGTTTTGGGACCTGCTGAAAGGTAAAAACGTAAAAACCACTCGCGAAGTGATCGAAGGAATCCAGGGATTGATGATCGACGAGCTAGAATTGGAAGGAATCAGTAAACAAAACGGCGTTTACTATGCCCTGGTTAAAGATCCTAAAAATAAACCCTTTGTTATAACAGTCGGCGAAATTGTATATGACGGCGAAGTAGTTCGCATCGATTCCAAATCGGTGACATTTAAAAAAATATTAACCGTCGCGCTAGGGGGCAAGAAAGAAAAAGAGATAGTAAAAAGAATCAATCCTGACGAGGAGGAAAAGCAAAAATGAAAATAAAGAGCTTAGCAATCTTTTTATTGATCCTGGGCTTAAGTTTTTTCGCGACAGCCAATTCCAGTATCACTGATGTGGAATACCTGGCTGGCCAGGATTTTGTACAACTACGGTTTATCACAAACGAAATTATACCGATCCCGGATCTTTTTTATCCCCAAAAGGATAACTACGAATTGATAGTAATGAGGTTGAACGACATCGACTTTCTCCTCCAAAAAGATAAACTGGAATTCGATTCTCCTGTTATCAAGCATGTGAATGTTGTTCGCAGGGATACATACACAGACGTGGAAATCCAGTTAAAAGAAAAGGTGAACTATCGCCTTTTTACCAATCCCAACGGACTTTATATCGAATTTCCCAACGTGCAATCAACCGAGGGAAACGTGAAGAAAGAAATCGTGAAGGCGGAACCTAAGGTCACCCCCCCCTCCCACCCACAGACAGTCCCTCAAACAACATCCGGCCAAAACATTATAAACGACATTCAGGTCTCTCAAAAAAGCGACCGGAACATAGAGTTCGAAATTCTAATGTCGAAGGTGACTCCCTACAAAGTCATCCCAATCCCGGATTCACCTTCCAGATTGGCAATTGATTTGCAGGACACCAACTCAAGAATTATAAAAAAGACTATCGGGCAGTTGAATGTAAGAAGCCTACGCGGCGCCTACAATTCCCCATCAGTATTCCGTCTGGTGTTTGACCTCGATTACCTCAAGGGATATCAGGTCAGTCGCGAAAACACTATTTTACGGGTTTCGTTTTTTGACGACAGCCAGAAAAAAGTGAATAAAGATGGGAAACCGGAAGTGGTTCTGGCAAAAAAGAATCCAACTCCGAAAGTCGATAAAGACCCGGTTAAAGTTGAACCTTCGAAAACCGTTCCCTCGATAACGACCGTTCCTGAGCAAGAAGAGGTGGCGGCCGCCAAACCGATGCCCGACGCACAGGCTCCTACCGAATTTTTTACCGAGGAAAAATCAAATATAGATCCCCAAAACCCACCGAAAGAGTATGTAAACATCCAGAATGCACAGGGTACGGAAACCACGTTTGTACGTCAAACACTCGATAGTAACGCGAAGCAGTTCGAAGGTGAGCTGGTGGATTTTATTTTTAAAGACGCTGACTTGATCAACGTATTAAAGTTTATCGCCCGAACCGCTGGCCTCAACATGATGATTGACCCGGGAGTCAGTGGCAAGGTCACTAGCGAGCTCTACCAGGTCCCCTGGGACCAGGCTCTGGAATTATTCCTGAAAGTCAATGATCTAAGCATGGTTGACGAGGGGAATATCCTGAGAATCGGGCGGGTTGACAAGCTGGCGAAAGAGGCGGAACAACGCCGTAAACTGAGGGAAGCCAAAGAAATGGAAGGCAACCTTGTCACGCACATTCGCAGCCTGAGCTATTCGAAAGGAAAAGAAATCCTAAAAATCCTGCAAAAACAGTTGACACAGAGAGGCGAAATCCTGGTGGACGAACGCTCCAACACCTTGATCATTACGGAAGTTCCTGAAAAGATCAAATTACTTGACACTCTCATCGACACCCTGGACACAGCGAATCCCCAGGTTTCTATCGAAGCGCGTATCGTCGAGACCTCCGGTAACTACGAAGAAGGATTCGGTATTCAGTGGGGTTACAATATGATCGCGGACGCGTCCTACGGTAATCAGACAACTTTGAAATTCCCGAACTCAATCAATGTAATCGGCGACAACATTTCCAACCTTCAGAACCCAGGTATGCCAAGTACTTTGCCCGGCGGTGGCTACGCCATCAACTTACCGGCAGCCGGCCGCTCTTCCGGAACGACAATTTCTCTCGGTAATGTCGCCAATACCTTCAGGCTTGACCTCGCGTTGACGGCAATGGAGAAAAAAGGTAAAGCCAAGATTATTTCAGCGCCCAAAACAACCACCCAGAACAATACGGAAGCTTATCTGGTCCAGGGTCAGCAGATCCCCATCCAGACAATCCAGAATAACACAGTGACAGTTAGATATATTAATGCGGCCCTTGAAATGAGGGTTACTCCGCAAATCACGTCTGAGGGCACCATCATCATGACCATCAACATTAAAAACAATGCAGCCGACTTCGGCAATCCGATCAATGGAATTCCGCCCATCACTACCCAATCGATCGAAACCAGCGTCCAGGCTAAAGACGGTGGTACAATCGTCATCGGGGGCATGTACCGGGTCGAAGATTCCACTTCCAATGATAGTGTCCCGTTGTTAAGCAAAATTCCCATCTTCGGTAACCTGTTCAAAAACTCCGCGAAATATGGACGAAGAAGGGAATTGTTAATCTTTATTACTCCAAGAATCATCAAATAGGAGGCATTATGCGGATAAGAAATATTTTATGTACAGTTTTTTTGATATCAGTCATGTTTTTCAGCGGATGTAATGCCGTAGAAAACCAAACAACCTCATCATCGAGATTAATCCTTCAATCAGTAATGGGAGAAGACTTAGAAGGCGCTTTATCAACCACCGCGTTTAGCGATGTATTGACAGACGCAGGGTCCATCGTCAATGATTCCGGAGTGGCGACCCTAACCGCGGCATTACTTGATCCGTCGATTGAAGCGGCAAACACGACATATTACCAAAATATAGCGGTTGACCAGATTGATGTGGAATATAGCCGCACAGATGGACAAAATGTAGAAGGCGTCGATATCCCCTATAGTTTTTCACAGAATGTCGGGAGTGTTCTAATAGAAATAGGCGCGCAAGTCGAGATACCCTTTATTCTCGTGAATCATAACGCAAAAATAGAACCTCCGTTGATTGGATTGATAAACACAGGCCAGGCTAAGATATTGAAGTTAGAAGCCAAAATCACTATTCATGGAAAAGATCTGGCAGGCAATAGAGTGCAACCTGTCGTTGGTTACATATCTGTTTGGTGTGCCAATTATGGCGGTTAATAGTAAGGTATTATGGAGACAATTAAAATGAAAAAATCTTTAATCGCAGTTTTCTTGATAGCATTGGCCGCAATGTTCATGACGACCTCATGCAAACGGTCCGCGGTGCCCGATCCAGATCCCCATAACCCTTCAACCTTTCGCATCAATCTTACCGGAGCAGCCAGTCCGTCTACACTTCATGTTCCTTTTACCAACCCCCCCGTCTATACCGACATCATTGTAGAAGCGCAAAGAAACGACGGAACGCTTATGGGAAACTTCAAAATAATTTTCGAGCAGGAAGGATATGGTTATTTTGAAGGATTCCGTGCTAGTGATACACGCTTTACCAACGGACAGGGGAAAGCTCAAATTCGCTATTGGGTGCCCGCGGGATCCGCGGTCAGAACGGAAACCATAACCAATATTCGCGCAACCCTCGTTGATGATGGCCGTTTTGACAACCCAGTGGCAGCGGTGTATGATCTTATCCCAATAAAGATATTACCATATCAAACGCAATTGGTTTGCCTCCATGGAAAAGTTCGAACCAATCTTAATGTGGGAATTCCCAATGCTATCATGGAATTATCTAACAACGGCGGCGTGACATTATCAAGAAACAGCGGCAGCTATGACATCTGTGTCGCCCCTGGATGGACCGGTATTCTTACAGCCAATATGAGCGGTTATTCTTTTATCCCTGCAAGTTACGATTTTTCCTTCACCCCTGTAACTGTTGACGTTTACAATTTGAATTTCTATGCCGAGGGCGGACCGTTAGCCACTCTGGCAATCACTCCTACGACCTTTGCTTTTGATGCCGCTGGAGGTTCTAGTAGCGTAACAGTATACAATAGCGGTTCCACAACTCTGATTCCCTATACGATATCAACGTCGGAGACATGGATTACGATTGACGGCTCCAGCGCAAGATCCGGAGTGACGGAGCGCACTCATACAATCACCGCGACAGCTAATGGTGGAGCGGCACGTACAGGCCTGATAACCATTTATGCCGACGACCCGAATACCAGCGGTTCTCCGCTCGTATTTTCAGTGACTCAATTGTGAATTTAAAAGAGGCTAGCTATATTTACGAGTGAAAATAAAGTGACGGACTTAAAACAAGAGAAAGAGCAATTGGCAGTGTTGGAGAATTTCTTCTGGCAGAAGAAATTCTCCGAAGCGCTTGTGTTGGCGGAGCAACTTAATAAAGAGTTCCCCCACTCATTTCAGATCAACTTCATTTATGTCAAAATATTGAAGGAAGAGAAAAAATGGCAGGAAGCCGAAGAGGTCCTCAAACAATTGATGGCGTCCTTCCCTGACAACGTAAGTATCTTGAAAGAATGGGCCGATGTTTCCTTCAATCTCAGAAATCTTGAAGAAGCAGAGAAAACTTATAACAAAATACTTTTTCTCGATCCATTCAATGTCGGAGCAAAAGAGGCTTTAAAGAAACTTAAAATAATGGTGGCCCCAACTGCTCCGGCACAACCCAACGAAGCTCCTATAGTCACTGAAATTCCCGCCCCTATCCCGCCACCGCCCAAAAAACCGATCTCTAAAGGGGACACACTACCTGAGACTTACTTTGAAGATTTACCGGCGCCGGAAGCCCATGAGCCGGAAATCAATGATACACTTCCAGGATCCACCATTGTAAAAGATTTTTTCGAAAAAACCGATGATAACATCAATATCAACCTCGATGATTTCTACCCCTCCGCCGAAGAAATGCAACCATCCACTCCTGCCGAGCCTTTGGAAGAAATTCAAGAACCCACCACCCCCCTACCAGAAGAAAAACCATTACTTCAGGAGGCGGCGCCTCCAATGGAGCAACCTCTCAAGAGAAAGCAGGAAGAGGAGAATGACACGGAATTCGCCACCGAAAGCGCGGCACAATTATATTTATCACAGGGACTTTACAAAGAGGCCATCTCAATATATAATAAAATTTTTCGGCTAAGCCGGGATGAAAGATACCTGAGGAAAATTGAGGATGTGAAATCTAGAATGGTCGGTATGAAAAAGATTGAGTGTTTAAACCAATTTTTAGAATCAATAAAAAGAGAAGGGGAAAAATTTGTTTGAAGACGTTTATGAAAAAATCTATAAACAAAACCCTGAAATAACACTCATTGGCATTTGGGGTAGAGACGGTCTCTGCCTTGAAGACGCCAAATATGGATATATAAAAATAGACCCTGAGTTGATCGGCGCGGAAATTTCCGATGTGATTTCTAAGTTCACGGACATAAAATTCATGCCCGACTCATATAATGTAGTTTTTAGAATCGACTCCCAGATATTGAGCATATACGCATTGACTCCTGAGTTCTTCCTTATTGTTTTGGCTCATGATTTTATAATTCCCGGAAAGCTCAACTTTTATGTAGAAATCCTGAAGGGTTCAATCATAGAGAAGCTATAGACAACTACCCCTTTACCATAACCACTTTATAGCGTATAATATCCGTATCAATTAAGGAGAGATAATAATGCCTGGTTTTAGAAAATTTAAAGTGTATCCCAATCTACCGGAAAAATTGGAAAAACTCAAAGACATTATATACAACTTATGGTTCTCCTGGAATCCACACGCCACTCGACTGTTTTCCCGTATGGACGAAGAACTCTGGAAAAAAGTCAACGAAAATCCAGTCAAATTATTAGGAAAAATCGACCAGAAAAGACTGGAGGAGTTAGCAAACGATGAAGGCTTCTTAATCGAATTAGAAAACATCCACACGCAATTGGGCCAATACAAAAAAAAGCCAAGCGGTAAAACTACTAAGAAATCCCTTCCAATCGGTTACTTTTCGTTGGAATACGGATTAAAAGAATCTCTTCCAATTTATTCCGGCGGACTGGGAATCTTATCCGGCGATCATATTAAATCCGCTTCTGACATCGATCTTAACTTGTTTGGGGTAGGATTGCTTTACCAGACCGGTTATTTCCAACAATATTTGAATCAGGACGGATGGCAGCAGGAATTCTATAAAATAAATGATTTCCACAATATGGGGGTTCTCGAATTAACCGACACGAATGATATGCCGGTTGTTTTTCAATTAGATTTCCCCGGCAGAAAAATTGCTGTCAAAGCCTGGAAATTGGAGGTAGGCCGAGTATTTATTTACCTATTGGACACCTATATACCCCCAAACTCCGATGCGGACCGTAACCTCACCGCCAAATTGTACGGCGGAGATAGCGAGATGCGGCTTCAACAGGAAATACTCCTGGGTATAGGAGGCATGAAATTAATTGATTTGTTAAACCTGTCCCCAGCGGCAATTCACATGAACGAGGGCCATTCGGCTTTTGCCGCTTTCGAGCGAGCCCGTTTACTAATGACCAAGCATAACCTCGATTTTCACGAAGCATCCGAGGTTGTAAAAAAATCGGGAATCTTCACTACACATACACCGGTACCTGCTGGAAACGATTTATTCGATACTGGATTGATCAAAAAATATTTCAATGACTATGTCAAAGGACTGGGCATTTCTATCGAGGAGTTCCTGAAATTGGGGCGGATACACCCTGAAAATCATAACGAAAACTTTTCGATGACAGTGGCGGCTATCAAGCACTCTACCTATATCAATGGTGTGTCGCAATTGCATTCCAGAGTGTCTCGAAACATGTGGAAAGAGATATGGCCTCAAGCGCCATACGAACACGTACCCATCCACGCCATTACAAATGGCATTCACACCGCCACATGGATTTCCCAGGAAATGGCTGAACTCTTCCAGCGATATCTTGGCCTGCAGTGGCAACAGAAACAGGACAACCTCCAACACTGGGATAAAATCTATAAAATTCCGGATCCTGAACTCTGGAAAGTCCACGAATACCGCCGGCGGCGATTGGTTCAATTTGTTCGTATGAGACTTCAAAAACAACTTGAAGACAAAGGGGTCTCCCGCTTATTTATCGATGAGGCAAAAGAAGCGCTCAATCCTGAAGCTCTTACCATAGGTTTTGCCCGTAGATTCGCCACCTATAAACGGGGCAACTTGATACTGAAAGATCCGGCTAGACTTTTGAAAATATTATGCGACAACTCACGCCCGGTTCAAATTATTTTCGCTGGCAAAGCCCATCCGCAAGACACCGAGGGGAAAAAGATCATTGAGCATATCATCCATTTCATCAACACCAACCATCTTTTAAAAAAAGTAGTCTTTCTTGAAAACTACGATATCGGAATCGCCCGCTACATGCTGCAAGGGGTCGATGTCTGGCTCAACAATCCTTTACGCCCATTGGAGGCATGTGGAACCTCGGGAATGAAAGCCACCGCCAATGGCGTGCTCAATCTCAGTGTTTTGGATGGATGGTGGGATGAGGCATACGAATTCAATAATGGTTGGGCCATCGGCAATGGAGAAGAATACAAGGATAGGCGTTACCAGGATGACGTTGAAAGCAAAGCGATCTACTCAATTCTAGAAAATGATATTGTACCTCTTTTTTATAGACGGGACTCATACGGGTTACCTAGAGAGTGGATAAAAATGATGAAGAACGGTTTTAAATCAATCGCTTCGTTCTATAACACCCAACGGATGGTCAAAGAGTACAATGATAAATTTTACCAACCCGCGGCAGAGAACTTTTCAAAGTTTAGCACACAATCCTTTGAGCAAGCCCGTCAATTTATCCAATGGAAAAAAAACATACAAAAAGAATTCCACAATATATCGGTTGTAAATGTCCAATATAACCAGGGCCTGGAATACAAAATCAATGAACCGATCCACATACAAGCAACATTGAAACCAGGAAACATTAAACCGGAAGATATCGATGTCAGCGTCTATTACGGAAATTTATCCGGACAACTGACGCTGGAAAACTCGCAAATTCAGCAGCTCAAAGAGATAAAACCGGTTGAAGGATCCGTTCCGGGGCAATATATCTATTCTGGATCGATCATATGCAGGAAAACCGGCGACTTCGGTTTTAAATTACGAATAACGCCCCAACATCCATTTATGGTACATCCCTATGAGTTGAGCCTGGTGAAATGGGAATGATTATTTCTTGAAATGCTTGAGCTCGCGGTCCACTTCCCGCTTGACATCCCGCTCTTTAATTTTTTGTTTCTTTTCGTATTGGCGTTTACCTTTGGCCAACGCGATTTCTATTTTCGCCAAACCTTTCTCGTTGAAATACATCCGCAGGGGGATGATGCTCATACCTTTCACTGTGACACGTTGGTCGCATTTGGCGATTTCACGTTTGTGAAGCAATAATTTTCGTTCCCGGCGGGGTTCATGATTGTTGAAATTGGCATTACTATAGGGAGAAATATGAGAATTGATAAGGATTAACTCCCCTTTTCGAATTTCGACATATGAATCTTTGAGATTCACAGCCCCGGCTCTGAGAGATTTTACCTCGCTCCCCAACAAAACCATTCCAGCTTCGAATTTTTGGATAATCTCGTAATCATGGAACGCTTTTTTATTGACTGTAATTATCTTCATATCGCCTCGTCACTTATCCTCTTTCACTACGATGATCTCTTCGATTTTCCGTTGTCCCATTTTTTTTACCACCAATTGCACATCATCAAACTTCAACATTGCGTTCTGCCCGGGGAATTTTCCGTAATAAAAAACAAACAACCCAGATAGGGTAGCATAATCTTTCTTTTCAGGCAACCCCAATTCCAATTCCGCATTCACTTCTTCCACAGGGATACTTCCTTTCACCTGAAATACATTCTGCCGCAGTTTTTTTACCAACCGCCCTTTGCCCATATCTATCTCGCCGAGGATTTCCCGGAAAATGTCATAAAGGGTAATAATACCGATCGTCGCACCATACTCATCAAGCACAACCGCCATCCCCAACTTGTTGCGCTTGAACTCATGAATCACATAACTTAGAGATGAATATTCAGAAACAAAAAACGGTTCGTGAGCAAGGTTTTTCAGTTGACTATCGCCAGCATCCCCTTTGAGAAGAGCTGCGAGGATTCTGTTGGCGTGAATGATGCCGGTTATGTGATCTAGATTTTTTTTGTAGACAGGTATCCGGGAGATTTTTTTTTCCAGCAAAATCTCTTTTAATTGCTCAATCGTAGCGTCTTCCTCCAGGGCAACGATCTCCGGTCGAGGCGTCATGATTGTTTTGACATCTTTACTTGCGATGTCGATAATCTCATTCACCATCCGCAACGCCGACGGATTATACCTAAACAGCTTAATTTCAGTGCTCAGGAAATGCTTGATTTCGGCTATTGTCAACTCTTTTTTCTCAGCCCCCGGCGTCTTCTTTCTGAAAAAGAAACGGGAAACCAGTGCGATCACTTTAACCAACGGGAAGAAAAAAATGTGAAAAAACTTAATTGGATAGGCGTAAAGATAAGATAACTTGTCGCTATACCTGAACGCGTAAGATTTGGGGATCACCTCGGCGAACAACAAAATAACGATGGTGGTAAAAAAAGTGGACAATACCAGCACAAGGTTTTCATTTTGCACGACATATTTTGAAAAAATGAGTGTGGAAATTGTCGCCGCAGCAATATTCACCAGGTTGTTACCAATCAGAATTGTCGAAAAAAATTCATCGGGAATTTTGAGGATATCTTTCAACAACCTGGCCTTTTTGTCTTTTTTTTGAGCTCTGTGCTTCAGCCTGATTTTATTGAGGGAAAGCAACGCGGTCTCGGCAGATGAAAAAAAAGCGCTGAATACCACCAACAGAAAAAAAATCACTAGATAAAACAATAACATAAAAATCCCGCCAGACAGGCTCGCTAATGCAAGAGCCGATTGAATTCCAAATAACTATTTCTCGTCGTGATACAATTGGTAAACGATTTTGTATAAGGATTCGCCAATACAATCATTGATCAATTGAACATCTTCAGCTTCGGTGGGGAGACGTAGGATTTTAGGAGCAAAGTTTACAATGCCCTTAATTCCCAGGTTCACCAATCGTTCCAACATATCCTGGGCGCAATTCTCCGGTACCGCGAGAATGGCGATCCGAATCCGGGGATTTTCCTCTAGAAACGCCCCCAGATCGTCAACATTAAAAATAGTGACCTCTTCGCCTTTTACATTGACCTTTTTCCCCACCAACTCTTCCCTGGTATCGAACAGAGCGACAACATTAATATTTCTAACTTTGAACAATTCATACTCAGCTAACGCTCGACCAAGCCTGCCGGCCCCGATGACGACGACATCCGCCCCTCTATCTATGGATAAAATTCTCTTCAACTCGTTAAATAGCTTTTTTACCTGGTAACCTTTTTTTTGTTTACCGATCGAAATACCCAAATAGAAGAAATCCTGACGAATCTGATTGCAGGAAACGCCGGTGATTTCCTCGAGTTTCTTCGATGAAATATAAGATTCTTCGGGAAGATCAAGTTTCAAAAGGGCTTCATAATAAAATGAAATTCTTCTTATAACCCTAAGACTAATTTTTTCTTTCATTTCCGCCTCAACTTTTTAACTTATCGTTAATTTCTATAATATATAATAATTAAAAATTGTTTAATTGTCAACTATATCGCTACCTTTATGAAAAAAAAATACATGTGCAATCACGCATCCCCATCAAAATAACGCTTAGCCTTTCAACCAGGACTTTTCAGCCCCTATTGCATGTTTACAATTTCCGCAAATGGGTGAATTTCCGGTCCAGCGCAGCATTCCATTCGCCGACATTTTCTTTCATGGTATTCAGAAATCCATCCACATCTCCTTCGATGTGAACAGAATCAATCGTGTCCTCTTGCGCAATTTTATTCACAACGTTCATATCGTCTTCGCTCATCACAGAGCCAAAAACCGTATGTTTTCCGTCCAACCAGGGAGTGGGTACATGGGTAACGAAAAATTGACTCCCATTGGTACCGGGGCCGGCATTGGCCATCGATAAAATTCCCGGACGGTCATGACGATACTCCGCTACAATCTCATCCTGGAAGCGGTAACCTGGGCCGCCGCGTCCATCTCCAGCCGGGCAGCCTCCTTGTATCATAAAATCGGCAATCACACGATGAAAAGTTAGGCCGTCATAATACCCCCGGGCTGCGAGGTTGACAAAATTAGCCACTGTCACCGGCGCTTTCTCAGCAAAGAGGTTTAAGCGAATCGTTCCTTTAGCGGTATTCATCACCGCAACCAAATCAAGTTTCTCCATGGAATCGCTCCTTATAGTCATAATTTTTATGGTTATGACTATAACATAATTTCAAGGACTTTTCCATTGTCTTGAGCAGTTTTCGCCAAACTCGAACATAGCTCAACGCTACAATTAAATCGAATTGTTACGCGAGCGGCTTATGGCCCCTCGCCCCCTAATTTTTTCATTGATTTTTTCCCTAATTTTGGTATAGTGAAGTTGATATCAGGAGGAAGTATGAAACGAAGTATCTGTATCGTTGCTATCACAATTTTGCTCTTCTTGGCAACCGCATGTGGAGACCGGCCATCAGGTATTTCCGCCCCGGCGGCACCGGATGATGCCAGGAGCCCACATGATTTGGGAGTAGCCATCGGGACCCTATACATAAAAGCTATGGAAGAGGTTACGGCGCTCATCAAAGACAAGCCGGATCCCGCAGATATCAAACTACCGTTGCAGGCTCTCAAAAAAAAATATATCACACGCTTTGTTAAATTCGGCGAGAAAAAAGAAGCATTGGCACAGAGTGATCGCGGCACAGTGGACGCGGCCCTCAGACTGCAGATGAACAAGATCGAGCATGTCCCCTGGTACAAGACTTACAACGATGCCCAGATGCATTATCGTAAAATCGATCCGGAACTGCGCGAACGCATCCTTGAATTCAACATCATCAGCCAATACGCGGATTTTGAATTGCTAAAAAAACAAGCCCCGGATGAAGCGAGACGGTTAGGAATCAAATAAGGAGTACCCAATGCCCGGAGAATGGACACAAGAAACAAACATATCAATCACAGTGTGCGATCGAGACTCGAAAATTCTGGAAATGAACCGGAAAGCGATCGAAACCTTTGCCGGCTATGGCGGTGAATCTCTCATCGGCCAAAACCTGAAAGATTGCCACCCGGAAGAGGCGAACAAAAAAATCGACGAGCTGATGGAGAATCAATCGCTCCACGCCTATACCATTGAGAAGAATGGAGAGAAGAAGTTGATATATCAGGTCCCATGGTTCCAAAATGGAGAATACCGTGGAATAGTCGAACTTTCACTGCCCCTTCCCTCAAGCATGCGACATTTTAACCGGGATAAAGAGTAATATTGGTAATGCAATCCCATTTGATCGGTGTTAAATGGGATTGCGTTCCCACAATAGAGCTTTGTATTGTATTAAAAATCAGCCGATGGCGTTCTCGATCTCTTCGACTGTCTTGGGAATCGGTTTTCCCAGAACGCGGCAGCCATCTTCTGTGATGAGGATGTCGTCTTCGATGCGGATGCCTCCGAACCCCTTGTATCCCTCGACCTTTTCATAATTGATGAATTCGCCGTGCCTGCCCTCGGCTTTCCATTGATCGATCAAGGCCGGTATAAAATAGATTCCCGGTTCCACAGTGAGCACATATCCAGTTTTTAATTCCCGTCCCATCCGTAGATACGCGAGGCCAAACTGGGTTGCCCGCTGTGTCCGGTCGTCATAGCCCACATAATTCTCACCCAAATCTTCCATATCATGAACATCCAGGCCCATCATATGGCCGAGACCATGCGGGAAGAACAAAGCATGAGCGCCCGCTTCAACAGCGGCCTTAGCATCGCCTTTCATCAATCCCACACCAATCAAACCCTCGGCGATAACTTCAGCGGTTTTGAGATGAACATCACGGTTCAGTATCCCGGGCTTCGACTCTTTAATAGCCGCGAGTTGGGAATTCAAGACAATCTCGTAAATCGTTTTTTGTTTTTCTGTAAACGTACCGCTAACGGGAAAGGTACGGGTGATATCCGAAGCATAGTAAAGGGGCGATTCAGCGCCTGAATCCGCCACCAGAAGGTCTCCCTCTTTTATCTGGTTTCCGTGATAATGATTATGGAGAGTCTCACCATGAATAGAGAGGATGATAGGAAATGAACGGAAACTCCCGAAATCACCGACGACTCCTTCCATCTTACCGACTAATTCCCGTTCAAAGAGGCCGGGCTTCAAATTTTTGAGGACCGCGTCCACCATCAAATAAGAGATATCCAAAGCCGTTTCAATCTCTTTCACTTCGCCGGCAGATTTTACCGCTCTCTGGGCCACCACCGCCTTGATCAATTCTACCGAAGCATAGTCCTTCACGCGCGAATGGGACACCCCGGTCAGGCGAGTCAATTTCAGGAGATTGTCGGCCCTGTAAGGGGGCAAGAAATGGATTTTTCTGTCACCCTTCACAGCAACGTCCATCATCTCCCGCAACTGCCCGAGGGAGCCGGTATGTTCAACCCCCACTCCGGCCGCCAACTCTTTGACAGTAGGCTGGGGCCCCATCCAGATAATGTCATCTATAGTAAAATCTTCGCCAAAAAGATAATCTTTTCCTTCATCAATATCCAGCACGCCCATGAATCCAGGCTTATCCAGCCCGAAAAAATAGAGAAAATTACTGTCCTGCCTATATGGATAGGGATTGGCCGGATAATTCATAGGAGCTTCGTCATTTCCAGAAAACAAAATCAGACCCGAACCAACCTCGCTCCGCAACAAATCCCTTCTTTTAATATAAACATTCTTATTAAACATAGAATACTCCTCCTATTTCCGAATAAGTATCATATTACATAATTAAATAATAAAAAGCAACAGGAAAACTATGCAAAAAGGCCGCTGTAGGATGCCGACCTAATAATCGTCCTCCAATTCCTGTTGGCAAGAAATGCAGTATTGTGCAAACGGAAGAGCTTCCAGCCGTTTCATCGGAATTTTCTCACCACATTCTTCACAGGTACCATAAGAATTCTTCTTGATCCGCGCCAGAGCGTCTTCAACCTTCGCGAGATTCGACCGTTGGCTAGAAGACATTAAGGAACCCATAGCCTGTTCAATTACATTCTGAGCCCGATCGATTTCATCAATAAAATCGCGGGATCCGGAATCATCGTCCTCTCCAGCCATCACCTTCAAAATTTCTTCCCGCAATTCCCTCAGTTTAGACTCGAATTGTTTCAAATCCCTCTCTTCCATATTATTCACTCCTATCTATGATATTTTACACCTTTGATAATAGTCATAGCCCGATATAATTGTTCCAAAAACACAATCTTGAATAGATCGTGGGAAATAGTCATGTCGGAAAATGACAACTTTAAATTTATCTTCGGATCAAGGGCTTTTGAGAGCCCTGAAAATCCTCCGATTAAGAAAACGATCCTCCCGGGATGATAAGCGAGTTTATCCTCGAGAAATGAAGCAAATTTAATTGAATTCATCTTTTTCCCCTTTTCATCAAGGGCGATGACAAAATCTCCTTTTTCAATGACATTAGCCATTGACTCGCCTTCTTTTTTTCTCACTATTTCCTCATCATCTAATTTAATATCTTTTAGATTTTTTAGAGTGAATTTTACAAAATAATTAATTCTTTGTAAATAATTTTTCTGAATTTCTTTCAAACTTTTGAATTTTATTTCACCGATACAGACTAGTTCAACCTTGCTCATATCGCTTTAGTTTGTTATATAGGGACTTTCTGGAAATTTCCAATATTCCGGCCACTTTGACTTTGCGTTTGTATTTTCTAAGCAAAAAATAGATGTATTCCTTCTCCAATTCTTCGAGTGTCATTTCCTGTTTTTTATGGGTGTCGAAAAAAGAGAGAGAGTTTTTTACCAGGAGATCAAGATCGTGATCCGATAACGTTTGTCCTTTTATCGCCACACCGTTCACAAAATTATCCATCTCCCGGATATTGCCTTTCCATTGATACTGCAATAATGTCCTTACAGCCGAGGAACTCAGCTCGACAGACAAATTCCTTGAGGAGGCAAAATAATGCATTAGAGGTAAAATATCCTTCTCCCTTTCACGGAGAGGCGGAATATAGATGCTATATGAGGAAATACGATAAAAAAGGTCCTGCCGGAACGTACCCCGACGTACTTTTTCTTCGATATCTGAATCTGCCGAGAAAATGAAACGAGCGTGAACATCCACTTCCAGATTCGTTCCCAACGGGAAATACTTCTTCCGTTCGATAATCCTCAATAGGCGAGCTTGTAAATTGAGGCTGAGGAGATCCACTTGATTCAGAAACAAAATTCCGTCTCCGGCGGAGCTCCATTTCCCTTCATAATCCCTATCCGCACCGGTAAACGCACCCTTTTTGTAGCCGAACCATTCACTCTCCAGTAAATTCTCGGGCACATCGCCACAATTTAGATTCAACATGTTGGAGAACCGGCTAATATCGAGTAGATACCGGGCCCAAAAATCTTTCCCCACTCCGGTTTCACCATAGAACAAAACGTTTGTATTTAAATCGGCGATAGTATGGACCTTTTCTCTGATCTCAACGGACGCCGGATCCTTGAGGTTGTCAATCAATGTAGAAATTGTATCGTTTGGCATCCATCCACAGTTTTTCCAGGGCAAATTTTCCCCTGTTCTCATTAGAAAAGATATGAACCACGCAATCGATGTAATCCATCAGGATCCAATCGCCCTTTGCCTCGCCTTCGACACTGAACACTTTCAATTTTTCTTCTTTTTTTAACCGTCGTTTCACTTCATCGGCAACCGCTCTGTTTTGGCGGTCGGAATTCCCATGGCAAATGACCAGATAATCAGTGACATCACTAATAGTCTTCAATTTTAAAACCACTATCTTTTCAGCTTTTTTGTCCAGCATTGCCAGGACAATTTTTTTTACACTCGAAGGGATTCTTCTCCGTTTAAGATCTTCGGTAATTCCCTTAAATTCTTCAAGCTCCATATAAATGATACTCCTCGATAACTTTTTTAACCTTTTCGTCGATTAAACCATCGACATTCCCCCCAGCCATCAGTCTATTTCTTACCAACGTGGAAGAAATTGAAAGTTGGGGAGATTCATAGGAGAAAAAACTGACTCCAGCTCTTTCCCCCTCCTCCGCGAGCAATTGCTCGATCAAGGGACGGTGTTCATTTTTCCTGAGCACCACAACAAACGAGATCGCCTGGAGCAATTCCTTGTAATTCATCCAGGTTCTGATCTTGAGAAAGCCCTCGCTTCCGGAAATAAAATAAAACATATCGTCAGGGTAAATGGATTTCAATTGATGAATAGTCTGGACCGTGTACGAGAACCCATCCCGTTTCATTTCAATATCGCACGGCTCCAGCCCGGCGACCGGTTCAAGGGCGAGCGCCAGCATTTTCCATCGCAATCCCATCGCCACTATGTCCTGGTGGTTTTTATGTGGAGGGTTGGCGGACAATATGTATAAAATCCGATCCAACGAGTAGGCATTCAAGATTTTAAGCCCCAACTCCACATGACCTTGATGGACCGGGTTGAACGTACCGCCGAGAATTCCTGTTTTAAGTCCCATGTGTTTGGTTTCTATAAAACTCGAATAATTTGGATTTAAACTCCTCTAAGCGAATACCTTTTATGGCGGAAATCTCAAGGTAAGAGTAATTCTTCTGACGGCAAAAGCCAGCTAATTCATCCGCCCCTTCACGTCCTTGCCCTTCCAGTAAATCCACCTTGTTTCCCACGACCATAAAATCCTTTTTTAGCAAACGGCGATCATAAGAGTTCAATTCCGCCATCAATGTCTGTAGGGTTGACAAAGGGGACTCTTCAACGTAACCGGAAATATCGAGTAGAAACACTAACACACGATTTCGCTCGATATGCCGCAAAAAGTCAAGTCCCATACCTTCACCCCGGTGGGCTCCCTCGATGATGCCGGGGATATCCGCCAAGACAAGGCTCTCATAATCCCGGTAAACCACACCCAGATTGGGCGAAAGAGTGGTAAATGGATAATCGGCGATTTTAGGCTTGGCCCCGCTTATTTTAGAGATAAGAGTCGATTTTCCCGCGTTCGGCAAGCCTACCAAACCGGCAAAAGCAATCAATTTGAGTTCGAGTATCACTTTGACGGTTTCGCCTTTTTGTCCCGATTCCGTTATCCTTGGCGCCCGGTTAGTCGAAGATTTAAACCGGGCATTGCCACGCCCTCCTTTGCCGCCCTCGGCAAGGACAAAGCGTTGCCCCTCTTCTGCGAGGTCAACCATTAACCGTTCATCTGGAAATGTTTTTATAACAGTACCCGTCGGTACGTAAAGGATTTCATTTTTCCCATTTTTCCCGGCTTTATTTCCCCCTTTTCCGGGAATACCGTTTTCCGCCTTAATAAGCTTCCGGAATTTAAAATCCACCAGGGACTCGTTTCCCGATTTGCTCACCAATACGATATCGCCGCCGTCGCCGCCGTCGCCGCCGTCCGGTCCGCCTTTGGGAATAAACTTTTCCCGCCTGAAACTTAGACAACCGTTCCCGCCGTTTCCAGCCGTAAATGTGACAATCGCTCGATCTACAAACATCGTTTTAAATTGACAGTTTTTTTGAATAAACTACCGGGCAATCCATTTTTAGATCGGGCAAACAACGCCGGGAATGCCCGGGAAAAGGCCGGGGAGATTATATAAAAAATTATTAATTGGGTTCAACCTCAACAAACTTTCTATTATGCCGATCGACAAAACGAACAAAGCCATCTGTAAGGGCGAATAAGGTATCGTCTCTACCAATTCCGACATTTTTTCCGGGTTTGAATTTGGTACCCCTTTGCCTGACAATAATACCTCCGGCATTGATCCGTTCGCCACCATATTTCTTTACTCCCAATCTCTTGGAAATACTGTCGCGTCCATTTTTTGCACTTCCGCCGGATTTTTTATGTGCCATTATTCCTTCTCCTCAGTTTTCTCAACTTTTTTAGCGGCTGCTTTTTTCGTGGTCGTTTTTTTTGCAGCAGGTGCCTTTTTTTCTGTCTTTTCAGCTTTCGGCGCAGCGGCTTTTTTTGTTACTGATTTTTTGGGGGCGGTTTTTTTCTCTACCTTCTCTTCGGATTTCTCCTCGCTCTTCACAGTTTCGCCCTGCATGGAAATCTTCTCGATTTCTATACGATGCAAATTCTGCCGATGTCCTCTGGTTCTTCTATATCCTTTTTTCGATTTTTTCTTGAATATGATAACTTTGGAATCTTTGAACTGTTCCAGAACTTTTGCCTGGACTAGGCCGTTTTCCACATATGGATGGCCAACATGAAGGTCTTCGTCTTTAATCAGTAATACGCTATCGAAATTCACCTTTTTGTCATCGGTAATTTTACCATCGTCAATCAATTCTACTTCGATAACATCGCCTTCTGCAACTTTGTATTGCTTACCGCCGGTTTCAAGAATCGCAAACATTGTTATAACTCCTATATCTAAACAACTGGTACGCCTTTTTATATCATAAAAAGCCATACAAGTCAATCAAGTACCTTATTTTTTAGGAAGGCGTTCAGGCTCTGTCGCCCTCTTCTTATGTTATAATATCACTTTCTACAAGGCAGAATCAATGAATTTGACATTTACACTACTCATCGCAATCGGTTTGGCGATGGACGCGTTTGCCGTATCAATCGCGAGCGGGCTCTGTATCAAACGTTTGAAACCCCAGCACGCATTAAAGATCGCGTTTTTTTTCGGGGCCTTTCAAGCCGTCATGCCAGCCCTGGGATGGTTGGCGGCCCGGAGCTTGAGCTCTCTTTTAACTCATATCGATCATTGGCTCGCCTTCATCTTGCTCTCCTCCATCGGAGGCAGAATGATCTATGAATCGCGGAAGGAACGCGAAGATAAAAAAATGATGAATCCACTAAAGCTCTATATTCTTCTGGTTCTTTCTGTGGCCACCAGTATAGACGCGCTGGCGGTCGGTATCACATTCGCGTTCCTGAACGTCACCATCATCACACCGGT
The DNA here is from genome assembly GCA_964491915.1 of uncultured Clostridia bacterium. Classification (GTDB taxonomy): domain Bacteria; phylum Acidobacteriota; class Aminicenantia; order UBA2199; family UBA2199; genus JAHELQ01. The sequence continues at coordinate 77,097 of CAZBHS010000015.1, read as the reverse complement.
TGCCATCATCGGCATCGTCACATTTTCCCTATCCTTTGTAGGGGTGTATATCGGCAATCGTATGGGGCATTTCTTCGAACGGAAAATCGAGGTGCTCGGAGGCCTTATCCTCATCGGCATCGGCCTCAAAATTCTCATACAACATTTATCGGAGTGATTTATTTCTCAATAATAAATAACTTCCCCGCCAAATAATCGCTGATCCAAATCCGCCCATCGCTATCCGCGACAATCCGGTTAATGCCAAATATGTTATCCGCCAATTGCCCTCGCATATAAAAAGCAGTATTGTCGGTATCGACCGTTGTTTCGCCGAAAGGGTATTCAAGTAGATGCACCAGCTCAAACCGCTCCTCGTCTAGATCGAACGCGACGATACGCAATGCATTGCTACAATGGATTGTCACGATCGCTTTTCGGCCGATAACCGCCATCTGATCCGGTTGCCCCGGAAACGGAATCTTGAAGGAGCGCTCTTTTTCCCCAAAAAACTGCAATGTGCCGCTCCCGTGGTTCATCACCAGCAAGCCGCCATCCACAACAGCCAACCGCAGAGGGAGTTTTTCCGTAGACAAACCTGTTGACGAATAATCCTTCGTATTGATCTTCGTGATTGAATTGTCATCGAAGTTGGCCACATAAATATAATCTTGATCAAATACCAAATCCACCGGAGTACGCCCCACCTCGAGCCGTTGAACCGCTTTTTTGGCCGCCGGATCCACCACCTGGAATATCCCCGGCTCATCATCCGCCTCTCCGACCCGCACCAGGTAGAATAGGTGCTTTTCACCATCATACTTCAATAGCCGTTGGGTTGTTTCGCGGATGACGTCATCGTCCAATTCAATCCGCATATCCCCCAAATTGGGGCTGCGAATCTCATCGGGAAACGAGATGAGAAACTGCTTCTCCTTGCCCCAGTTGTTCTGCAAGGCAACCAACGCTCCGTTTTTATCCAGCGCCATTGCCTGGGCCATCCGGGGAATCCTGCGGTCATAAAATTCCTTCATCCGGTCATACATCCCCAGAATCCCATTTTTGGAGCCCCAGATATAAACCACCGGCCAATAAGATTGATGCGGCCCATAAGAGACAAACACATTGCCGCTTTTATCAGAAAGCGCCTGATTGGGGAATGAGCAGGGAAGCTTCACAAATTCGACATTCCCGGAAGCATCCACCTCCGCCACCTGGTCCTCGGAGTTGAATACGTAAAATCCGCCACCGTCCTTCTTCTCCACCAGATCCACCGGCGCCCAACCGGTGTATACTTTTTTTACACTATTATCAACCGGATTCACAAACGTCAATGCGGCCCCGAACGAACCGTTCACCGCGGTAGCCCCGATGGGGACGATCAATTTATTATGGGCCGGGTCAAATGCCATATTGAACATATGGGGCAAAATCCCCAGATGGCGAATCCGCTTCACCAACCGCCGCGCCTTTAAATCTACGACCTCCACTTCAGCATAGGCCCAACAGGCGACATACAGAAGATCCCGCTCAAAATCGATCGCCGTGGCATCGTTCCCATACGTTGGAATCTTAATCTCCGCCACCTCGCCATCGCCGTCAAAGGAAACCGCGTGAACAGCGGGATCATTGTCATAGGGAATGTAAACCTCATCGAGCTTCGGATTGTAGCGGACCCCCACAGCCTCGCTCAATTCCGGCAACGCCACCACCCGGTCCATCCCCGCTACCGTATCGATCTCTATGGCGGAGGTCACCTTTCTCTTCCCGGTTTCCCTCACCAAATACATCCGGTGAGTGTCCCCATTGTACCCGGCAAAATGCCAGCGAGTCTCTACTCCGCCTTCCAGCGGAAGCTTCCGTCGTTTCAGTATTTTACCGGATGACGAAAACAACACCATCGACGCGGTGGGCCCATCTATCGCTACGCCGCGCTTCAAACCTGAATCCCAGACGACCTTGCGATTCGGCGGCGGCGGCGTCTGGTTGAGATTGACCATCTTTTGCTTCCAATCCACCCAACGGACATAGTTCACCCGTTGCCTCTCGACTGACACAACAGCCAGCATCATTGTCTCGCGCCCCACCAGGAACGCATCCCCATTCCCAGGATTCACCGCCGCCATCTCATATTGATCGTTCGTGGGAATCATCACCGACGATCCCGATCCAGGCTTCACCACATGAAGACAAGAATTCCCCACTATATATATATTCCCCGACGCAGGATCGATCGCCAGCGCTTCCTCCTTTACATACTGGGGAATGCGCGTCGCGATCGGAATATTTCGGACCTTTCGAGACGAACTGTCAATCAAAGAGACCGACGACGTATTGGTATTCACCAACACCACCCGTCCCCGCTCGCTATCCATCCGCACCAACAGCGGGCCGGCGCCGTTCACCTCGAGCCCCATCTCCCCCAAAAAATCCACTGTCTTCACCCGGTAACCGTCCGCCCGGGCAAACACAAACAATCCCATCAACACAACCATACCAAACCCGACAATCCGTCGCATCATAACCTCCTCCACTAAAATCAAACCATACCACACCCCACCTAAAAAAAGCAATGAATGAAGGAGAATTCACTCCGCAGGCATCATGATGCCTGCGGAATGGTTTGGATTAATTCGTTTGGTTGTGGGGTGGGTTTACTGGTGGAAGGGTTCGAAGTTGAGGAAGTCGGCGTGGTGGATGATGATGATTTCAATGGTGAGTTTAGCGAAATTGCCTTCCTTGGAATGGGAGCCGATGATGTGGATGATCTCGTCGGGGAGGCCGTGCTTGGCTGCCAGAGCGGCTCCGCCGATGGGGTGGCGCAGGAACTGGCCGATGGCGGACTTGACGACCTTGCCGTCTTTTTTGTCGTATTCCATCAATTTGGCCACATCGTGAAGCAGGGCTCCGGCAATCAGGATGTCCATGTCGATTTTCAGGTCGCTGTAAAAAGACTTCAATTCATTGGCAATGGCGATGGCGGTCTTTGTCACGTTGTTGGTGTGCTGGATCAGGTCGATTTTAGCTTCGGCGATCAGCAGTGTGAACGGTACATCCTTGAGCTCTTCAACTTCCCAACCGCCCTTTTTGATGGACTCGGCCCAGGTGCTGACAACTTTGTCCCTCATCTCTTTTTTGGTGATTTTATGCAGATCCGGGAAAATAGCTTCGATTTTTTTGATATTCATCAATGCCTCCTTCGATTTTTTTTCGCGGTGAAGTAACTATATATCATATTTCCACCCAAAAAAAAACAAGCAAACGCCGATCTTCGCATTTAAATTCTGAACAAAATTATCACGTTTATTATAAATTTGTCAAAAAAAACAAAAAAAAAGCCTTCTCCCCCTTGAATATATATTTTCTATCCGCTACAATATTGGCATAATCATTATATCGAATGAAATAGCTTCGCATTCGTTTTAATGAGAGCAAAAAAGGGACGATAAGATGGGAATGAGAGTGAAATATAGAGAACAGTTTCGCCAGCTCTTAGCCCTCTTTTACAGGGTCACAGGAATTCCTTCGGCGGTATTATCTGCGGAGGGAGATATCCTCGCGTACGCGGAGGATTCCAGTTTCACCGGTAAACAACTTGCCGACTTTACAGCAAAATCGGAAATCCGGCGCAAAAACATCCTGAAATTAAAGGAACTAACAAAAAAAGGGGTAAAGAGTATTGTATATACTCAGAAAAACGGTTTATTGGAAGCGATCGCTCCAGTAAAGATCAATGACAATCATCTCTACCATGTCATGCTGGGAAATTTTTTACACAGCCATCCAACAAAGGATATCCCGGTCATATCAGAAGACCGTGTTGACGATTATCTAGCGCTGCTATCCAGGCAAGCGGAGGGTCTCTTTTGGGAGCAATACAAACAATACAAACAGATGTTCATGATGGCGCCGGATGAAATGTGTATTATTGATTGCGCAGGTTATGCCCGCGAATGCAACCAAACATTTTTCCAGGAAACAGGTTTTACCGCTGCGGAAATATTAGGAAAGCACTTATCGGAACTACCGATATTCCATCCGAAACAAAAAAGAAAAATTCTCAAAATCCAGGAGAAATTACTCAGCCAGACCACCCCGTCCAAGCACGAAATAGAGTGGAGGCGAAAGGATGGATCTCAGGCTGCGGCGGAGATCCATGTCACGCCAATCGAAACAGAAACCGGGGAAACTGCCTTTCATGTCATAGCCCGGGACATCACGGAACGAAGAAAATGGGAACGGAAAATCTCCCAAAACGAAGCGACGTTGCGTAGTATACTCAAAGCGGCGCCAATCGGCATCGGTATGGTATCCGAGCGCATAATTTCATGGGTCAACGACAATTTGTGCCGGATGACCGGTTTTGGGAGACAGGAATTGTTGGGAAAAAACGCCCGGATCCTCTACCCCAGTGATGATGAATACCGCAAAGTGGGAGATGAAAAATATTCCCAGATCTCCAAAACCGGAATAGGAACGATGGAAACCCAATTGGCGAGAAAAGACGGGAAAATTATCGATGTTCTCTTGAGTTCGGTGCCGCGGGATCCAGCTACCAGTACCACCCGCAATGTTATTTTTACGGTGCTGGATGTTACGGATCGAAAAGAAAAAGACAGGGCTCTTCAGGAATCCGAACAAAAATATAGGAATATCATTGAATCCATGCCATTGGGTATGCACATGTACCAATTGAACGACGATGGGAAGCTGGTATTCATCGGAAACAACCATGCCGCCGATCAAATACTGGGGTTGGACAACAGCCAATTCATCGGCAAAACCATTGAAGAGGCCTTCCCGCCCTCTGCAGAGGATGGATTATCGGACATTTACCGTAGGGTGGCCCAAACCGGTACACCCTACAACATAAACGAGGTAGATTACCAGGGAGATGAAATCAAGGGGGCATTCGAAGTTCACGCGTTCCAAACCTCCCCTAACCAAATGGTGGCCGCGTTTCTCGATATCACTCAAAAAATGAGAGAGGAGCAGGAACGCAAACTACTGGCTCTGGCAGTGGAACAGACGGACGAGTGCATCATCATCACCGACCGGCGCGCAAACATCCAATATGTCAATCCCGCGTTTGAGCGCATCACCGGTTTTTCTCCAAAGGAAATACAAGGCCGGCACATGAACGCTCTCAGTAGCGATTTCCATGATGAAGATTTTTACCGAAGGATCATGAACATCCTCAAGGGAGGGGAGGTATGGAGCGGCTACTTGATGAACCGGAAAAAAGACGAGACTCCTTATAAAGCCAAACTGACCATATCCCCCATTAAGGACAAGAAGGCAAAAATCACCCATTTTGTCACCCTTTTGCGCGACATCACCATCGAACAAAAAATAGAAGCGCAAATGCGGCAAAGCCAAAAGCTCGAAGCAATCGCAACCCTCGCCGCGGGAGTCGCCCACGAATTCAATAACATTCTATCATCTATCATCGGCTACACGGAGCTCTCGGAATTGTCGCTGGACCAACCGGAAAAATTGCAAAATAATTTTAATAAAATTCTCAACGCCGGAGAACGGGCCAGAAAATTAGTTCAACAGATTCTCTGGTTCAGCCGAAAAACCGAATTCCAACCTCGACCGGTAAAACTAGAAAACCTTGTAACGGAAATCAGCAAGTTTATGAAAGCATCCCTCCCTGGCTCTATCGAATTTCATTATCACTTCGACACCTCCGACAGCATGGTGTTCGCGGACCCCAACCAAATACATCACGTCTTGATGAATATCTGCACCAACGCGGCCCAGGCCATGAAAAGCCAGGGCGGAAGCCTGGATATCCAGATCCATAATATAGAACCGCCCGCGAAGGAGACATCCGGCTATCCCGGGATTTTGCCTGGTCCGATGGTAAAGTTGTCCATCATCGATACGGGACCGGGAATCGATAGGGAGACAATAAAAAGAATTTTCGAACCTTTCTTTTCTACGAAGGAAGATAGCGGATACTCCGGCCTCGGACTATCGGTGGCACACGGCATCGTCAAAAACCATGGCGGCGAAATTACCGTAGAGAGCGAACCGGGCCAGGGAACGGCATTCCACATATTCTTACCCAAAATCGAAAACAATGATGGCATTGCGATGCAAAAATTGGAGACTCTTCCCAGGGGGGCAGAAACAATTCTATGTATCGACAGCCAGGAAGAGGTCAAAGGAGTGATGAAAAATATCCTGGAAAATCTCGGTTACCGGGTGATAACCGCCAGTAGTTCAAAAGAGGCCATGCAACTTATTCAAGAACCGCCGCACCCCATTGATCTGATGATAACCGGGCAAATAATTCCCCAAACCTCCGGGACCCAATTGGCCGCCCAAATAAAAGCAATCAAACCGACGCTGCCGGTGATTCTGTGCACTGGATATAATAAAATTGAATTGAATGAAGAATTGCAAGGCGCGGGAATCAATTACCTACTGGCAAAGCCGACCACATTCTCCAAAATCGCCTACGCGGTCCGCAAAGTACTGGACGAGGCCCGCTCGTAACGAGTGCTCCGCATTTGAAAAAAAAATAAATTATTCCCACGTCCTCAGATTCATCTGCTTTCCGTCGTACTCGGCGTAACTGCGATGGTTGAGCCAATCGCCGCAATTGATGTAGACGCAGCCATCCTTCCGGCGGATCGTCGGTAGGTGGACATGACCCAGCAGGACAACATCGAAACCTTCGGCGAATTTCCCTTCGGCGAAGCGGAAATACTCCTCGCTCCAGGCCTCCTGGTCGATTTGCTTTAGCTCCCGGCTGGTGTGGGAGGTCCATTTGGCCAACTGCATGCCCCAATCGGCGGGGATGAAGTTTTTAAACAAAAATATGGATGCCCGGTTGCGGATCACCCGCTTCAAAAACCTATACCCCCGGTCCTTTTCCGCCAAACCATCGCCATGGGCGGCGTAGAACCTTTTCCCGCCAGCCTCGAATACAGCGGCATCGTCCCAACAGGTCAAACCTACTGATTCTTCCAAAAAGCGACCGGTGTAAAAATCATGGTTGCCGGTGACAAAATGAAGCTCCATCCCCGCCTCTTTCATTTGCTTGAATTTAAAAAGGATCTCCCACCAATATTTTGGAATCACATGATGCCATTCAAACCAAAAATCGAACAAATCACCCAGAATATACAACGCCGCCCCCGGTTCGATGATGGAATCGAGAAAGCCAAGCAATTTCGCGCGCTTATGCAATTCCGCTTCGCCGGATACCAACGACAGGTGTATATCGGAAATAAAGTAGATATGTTTCATGTGCACAAATTTTAGAGGATCGAGAGCTGGATGTCAATATGCGCCTATCCCAGGGGAGCCGATCATGGTATAATACATCATGGCATACAAAGCGATAATATTCGATCTAGACGGAACATTGTTGGATTCGTTGGCAGGCATTGCCGAGGCCACGAACCAGTTATTGACGGACCTTGGCTACCCGGTTTTTCCTGTGGAAGACTACCGCTATTTTGTCGGTAAAGGTATTGAACAATTATTCATCAATACCATTCCCGAAGCGGAACTGCCCAAACACTCTATGGAAACGCTCATGAGCGACTACCGGGAAATCTACAACCGCGTTTGGCCCCAGTCCACCCGCCCCTACAAAGGAATCACAGAGTTGCTCGACACTCTGTGCCAGAAAAACATTCCCATGTCGATTCTATCCAACAAATCCCAATCGTTTACCGAACGCATGGTGGAAGCATTGCTGCCCAACTATCCCTTTTTTAAAGTATGGGGCCATAGATCCGGCGCGCCGTTAAAGCCGAATCCCAGGTCCGCCCGCGATATCGCCAGTGAACAAGGCGTGGCGCCGAAAGATTTTCTGTTTGTGGGGGATACGGCGGTTGATATGAAAACCGGGAAAAAAGCCGGTATGACAAGCGTGGGTGTGTTGTGGGGATTCCGCGATTATGGGGAATTATTTGAAAACGGAGCGGACGCCATTATCTCCACTCCCGACTATTTACTGAAAATTCTAGAATCCGGTTAAAGCGCCCGGTTAGGAGTTAATCTTTTTCAACGTCTCGTTCATGTTGTCTTCGCTTTTGAGACGAATGAATATTTCAGGCCATTTTTCCTGAACATCGAGGATGAAATCGATGACTTCCCTGACCGCGCCTCTTCCGCCGTAACGTTTGGCGATGTAATGAGAGATCCGCTTGATCAGAGGATGGGCGTCGCCCACAGCGGCGGCGAATCCTACCATACCCATAACTTCGGCATCGTTGATATCGTCACCGATGTAACAAACCTCCTCCTTGGCCAAATCGTATTTTTCCAGTAATTCCTCGAAAGGGACAGTTTTATTGAGAATCTCTTCATAATAATCATCGACATTCAATTCTTCCACTCTTTTGCGAACCGCGTCCGAACTCTTTCCGGTAATGACGGCGGTCTTCAAGTCGGCGAGTCCGGCGAACACAATGCCGGTGCCATCCTTGACATCAAACGACTTTATCGTCTGTCCGTCGGGAAGGACAAAAAACCTCCCATCCGAAAGTGTGCCGTCCACGTCCATGATAATGAGTTTAACCTTTTTTGCCAGCTCTTTTTGATCCATTATATCATCTCCGTTCGCCATAAATCATGCAAATGAATAAGCCCTGCAAGCTTATTCTCTTCCGCCACCACGACTAAGGATGTGACACGTTTCTCCTCCATCACCTTCAACGCTTCCACAGCGAGGTTATCCTCCCCGATCATCAACGGGTGCTGCGTCATGCAACCGGCAGCGGTGGTGGCTCCGAAATCCATGCCCCCGAGTACATGCCTGCGCAAATCCCCATCGGTTATAACGCCTTTGATCCGGCTAGCGTCATCGACAACCACAGCGACGCCGAACCGTTTCGCGGTGATCATCTTCAGCACATCTATCATGACGTCCGACTCACCGACCACCGGTAATTCAGGCCCCTGGTGCATCAGATGCTTGACTTTCAACAATTTTTTCCCGATCGAACCGCCGGGGTGATTGAAACGAAAATCCTCTTCCTTAAATCCCTTCTTTTCCATCAGCGCAATGGCGATGGCGTCTCCAACCGCGAGGGTAACCGTGGTTGAGGTGGTGGGAACCAATCCGATGGGACATGCCTCTTGTTCAACGCCGCAATCGATATAGACGTCGCTCTGAGAGGCAAGGGTGGAATCAGGCGCTCCCACAAGGGAGATCAACTTTACTCCGATACGTTTGATGTAGGCGAGAAGTCTGGTGACTTCGTGAGTCTCGCCGCTGGTGGACAACGCCAACACCACGTCGTCATTGTTAATGATCCCAATATCCCCATGAAGAGCTTCAGAAGGGTGGAGAAACACAGATGGAGTACCGGTTGATGTCAGGGTAGCGGAAATTTTTTTCCCGATCAAACCGGACTTTCCCATTCCGGTGATAACCACGCGGCCCGTGGTTTTGAACAATATCTCGACCGACCTCTCAAATTTATCGTCCAATCTATCCAATACAGCTTCAATGGCTTTCGCCTCAGTTAAAAGTACCTTCTTGCCAGTATCTACTATATTCATAAGTTACTATTATACAACGTTTTTAGCTTAATTAATAGAGGGGCCACATTTTTTATAGCCATGGCGTTACTCCCGTCCGACAACGCTTGCGAGGGATCCTGGTGCACTTCCATGAACACTCCGTCGGCTCCGGACACAATACCGGACGAGGCAATCAGCGGAATGAACTCCGGATCGCCGCCGGTCACTCCGCCGGCAGCCGTAGGCCGCTGTACCGAATGAGTGGCATCGATCACCACCGGTTTGCCGGTCCGCTTCATAATGGGAATGTTCCGGAAATCCACCACTAAATTACGGTAACCAAAGAAGCTTCCCCTCTCGGTAAGCATAACCAAATCATTACCGGTTGACTTGATCTTCTCCACCACAAGCGACATGTCTTCGCCCGCCATGAATTGCCCTTTCTTTACATTCACCGGTAACCCGGTCTCGCCGGCGGCCACCAATAAATCCGTCTGGCGACTCAAGAAAGCGGGGATTTGCAGCATCGACAACACTTCGGCGGCAGGCTTTGCCTGCCATGGTTCATGGATATCCGAAATCACCGGAAGCCCGAGCTCCAGTTTCACCCGTTGCAGGATGCGCAACCCCTCTTCCAGACCCGGTCCCCGGTACGAAGTGACAGAGGAACGGTTCGCCTTGTCAAACGACGCTTTAAATATAAAAGGAACACCCACCTGTTCGGTGATCTTTTTTAATTGTTCCGCCAGTTGGAGAACCATGTTTTCACTTTCAATGACACAGGGTCCTAAAATGAAAAAGAGAGATCCCCTCTTGATTTCAATTTGATCTACTTTGAAAAAATCCTTCATCGCGTCATTGTACCAATAAAAACGCCGTTATTCAAGCCCCATCATTTGGGACTTCAATTCCTCCAACTCCTCCATGGACATGAGAATCTCCCTCTGGTTACGGCTATTGGAGGCGGAAATCACTTCGTTGATTTCCAATTGATCGATTAAACGACCGGCTCTGGCGTAACCGATACTCATGCGTCGTTGCAGGAACGAAGCGGAGGCCTGACCGGTATTGATGACCACCTCGGCGGCATCGAAAAACAAAGAATCCAAATCTTGATCGCCCCCTTCCCCGCCCTCCTTGGTTTTGGGTTTCAATACCTGGGTGTTGAATTTCGGTCTGGCCAATTTAGAGAGATAGGTGATGACACGCAGGGCCTCTTCTTCGGAAACAAACGCGCAATGGAGGCGCACCAACGACGCGGTCTTCGGAGGCAAAAACAGCATATCGCCGTGCCCCAGCAATTTTTCCGCCCCCATCACATCGATGATGGTGCGGGAGTCGTGTTTAGACGGCACAGCCAGAGCCATTCGCGACGGGAAATTGTTTTTGATGGTACCGGTGATAACATCGATGGAGGGCCTCTGGGTAGCCAGAATGATGTGAATCCCCACAGCCCTGGCTTTCTGGGCGATACGGGCGACACTCTCTTCGATTTCCCTCGACGACTCCATCATCAAATCCGCGAACTCGTCGATGATGATGACAATGTAACAGAGCTTTTCCGCATCTTTCAAACTATCCAGCAGTTCGTCTTCCGCTTGCTTCAATAGATCTAATTTTTTGTTGTATTGTTCAATATTTCGTACTTGCAACGCCGCCAACTTCTTGTACCGTTGCTCCATTTCGTACACACACCAATCCATGGCGTTTTTGGCCAGTTTCATGTCCACCACCACCGGAACCAATAGATGGGGAAGCGAGCCGTAAATCGCCAATTCCACCCGCTTGGGATCGATGAGGATGAGCTTCACCTCGTCGGGCGACGACTTATACAAAATACTCAAAATGATGGTATGGATGGCCACGCTCTTACCGCTACCGGTGGCGCCGGCAACGATGAGGTGAGGCATCTCCCGCAGATCGGAGATGAAGATCTCGCCGTTCTTGGATTTGCCCAGGCCAATGGTGAGCGGGGAACTGGCTTTTTGATATTCTTCCGATTCCAAAACCTCCCGCAAGTGGATGATCTCCCGTTTTTTGTTGGGGATTTCGATTCCTATGGCTTTCTTCCCTAAAATCCTCTCTATGCGGACATATTGCGCCCTGGCCACCAATGCCAGGTCTTCGGAGAGATTGGTCACATCCTTGACCTTGACTCCCACATCCGGCACAAACTCGTACGTGGTGATCACCGGTCCCGGCGTGTACTCCATAATCTTACCGCTAATCTTGAATTCCGCTAACCGACCGGCCAAATCCCGCTTTTTCTCTTCCAATTCATTAAAATCAATCTGACTTTTTTTGGTGGGGGCGTCGAGGTAGCTCAACGGCGGCGGCCGGTAATTCCCGTTTTCGCTCGCCACCTCCTTCAAGTCGGCAAACAACAATGATTCTTCCGGCGCGCGACTGGGTTCCCGGACCACTTGTTTTTTTTCTCTCAAATGGGACTCCGCCGCGTTTTCGGAAGATGATTTTTTCGCTTTTTTCGCTTTGCGGGGTTTCTTTCCTCCGTCCATATCCGCGGCGTACTTGTCCTGGATTTTTTTGATTCTCCGCCTCTTTTTATATTTCTCCATTTGGGCGTCAAATATCTTTTCCAACCAATGGTAGAATTTCACTGTTCCGGCTCCGGCAAAGAGCGTGAGATTCCGCATCGACAATTTGGCGATCAAGATCAGGGCTATCACCATCAACACAATAAATAAAAGCATGGAGAACGAATCCTTGATTTTGTCAAGGAAAAACTGGTTGAGGAAGTAGCCGATAATCCCGCCGGTCTTGATTTTGGAACCGTCAACAATTGAATCGGGGTTCACATTGGCGAGAAAAGCTGAACATGAGATCAAAAACAGAAAATACCCTCCGCTCTTTGTCAGGATATTTTTAATCTTTTTATTGATCAAAAAATAACTGGTGATGAACAGCAGAAAAAAAACAATGATATATGAGGCATACCCGAACAGATTGACCAACAAGGCCGATAATTCTGCCCCCAGCTTCCCTCCGTAATTGGTGACATCATTGTCCAGCGAAGAATGGAAGAAACTGGGGTCATATGGAGAATGGCTAACCACGCTGAAAATGAGAAATATCGACACAAACAACAGTAAAATGCCGATAATCTCATTTTTCAGAGAAAGTTCATTAGATTGTAGTGCTGCTTTGCTTTCCTTTTTCATTCCCTAAAAGTATAAATATCAACCACATTTTTGTCAAGGAAACCGGGACATTAAAAAGAAACGCAGCCGCATGGGCGACCACAATCAAACAAACGATTCTATTGTTTCTTTATAGATAATGTTCCGTTTCTTCAAACCCTCGAGCATATAACGAACCGCGTTCTCTTGCTTTCCCACCAACTCGGGGGGGAAAACTCCCGTTTCGGTGAACACGCCCTCGGCCACCATTCGCAACGCCACTGTGGCGGTGTATCCGGTTGTTCTGGACATCGACGGAACCTTCTCCCCGGTGTCGAACCGGTCGAGCAAATCATAGGTGTAGCGAAGATTTTTGCCGTCTTTCTCGCCTTCCACGATTATCCGCATCACCGTGACATCCTCTTCCCCCTCTTCCATTTTCCAATTGGGGAACAAAATTTTGGCGGTGAAGTCCAGGGGGCTGATCATGGCGCCGTTGATTTCGATCTTCTCTTTGCTGAAGAAACCTGTTTCCCTCATCACCAGCATTTTTTCCACATGGCCGGGGTAGCGCATGGTTTTTTCTTTCATATTTACGCCGTCGATGGTGTCGATGAGAGACCTCAACCCATCGCTGTTAAACGCTTCCAGAGTCCCTACTTCGGGGAAATTAAGCAGTTCCACATCCGAGAGCGCCTCGCGGGTAACCACCACCTCGTTCTCCACATAACGGGCCGGACGGGTGTATTCCTCGATGACATCGATGGGGGAAAACACCGCTTTGTATTCATAAGGCCATACCCGCACCCGCGGCAAACCGCCCACATAGATCAATACATTTTTAGTCTTGTCCAGAATCCGGTGCACATGGCCGGTCAACAGGTTGCTCATACCGGGAGCGACGCCGCAATCGACAATGGCTGTGACGCCGTGTTCTTTCGCCAGAGCGTCCAATCCGAACGGATCTTCGGGGAAGAAGGCGATATCGACGACATCCTTTTTAGATTCGATGACGGCCTGCAAGGTTTGATACCCCATAAAACCCGGAACAGCGTTGATCACCATATCATAGTCTCCGACCAATTCTTTCACCTTCGCCGGTTCCGACAAGTCCGCCTGGATGATGTCGATCTTACCGCCGCTTCTCTCTTTCAACGCAGCCAGCAGACCGTCGCTCAAATCCACAGACGTTACCTTCATGTTCCCGTCTTTCGCCAAATCCAACGCCATGGGGCCGCCTACAAGTCCCGCTCCTAAAATGATTACCTTCATCTTTTCCTCCGTGTTTCATTTTAATTAGTTTTTGTTTTTGAAGAATAATTGGATATTGAAAGAATAAAAGTGGAGGGGCCGTCATAGCCCATTGAAGCGGTTCACATACTTCAACAGTGAGATGCGGTCCCGGGAAAATCCCGGAAGATACACGATCAAACCATTGGTTACCTGTGACATGATTATATTGTAATAAAAAAACAAAAAAATGGCTATTTCAGACGGGGGATCAACTGCTCGATCATATCCTTTGTCATGGCCGCCAGATCATAGGACGGAGACCAGTTCCATTCCTCGCGAGCGGCGCTGTCGTCCATGCTGCTGGGCCAGGAGTCGGCGATTCCCTGCCGCACCGGATCCACATCATAGCTGATCTGGAATTCCGGGATGATCTTCTTGATTTCCGCGGCCAATTCTTCGGGGGTGAAACTGAACGCCGTCACATTGAAGGCGTTGCGGTGCTTCAAGGCGCTTCCGTCCGCCTCCATCAAGGCGATGCTGGCGTTGATGGCGTCCGGCATGTACATCATGTCCAGACGGGAATCGGACTTGAGAAAGCAGGAATACGTCTTGCTCTTGATGGCTTCGAAAAATATCTCCACCGCGTAGTCTGTGGTGCCGCCGCCGGGCAACGTCTCATACGAAATAATGCCGGGATAACGGACGCCCCTGGTATCCACGCCGAAGCGCTTATGATAATAATCGCACAACAATTCACCCGCCACTTTGGTGACGCCGTAGATGGAGGTCGGCCTCTGCAACGTGTCCTGGGGGGTGTCGAATCTAGGGGTGCTGGGACCGAAGGCGGCGATAGACGACGGCACGAACACCGCGCTGCCGCATTCACGGGCCGCTTCCAACACATTGTAAAGACCATTCATGTTGACATCCCACGCCAATTGGGGTTTACGCTCCCCCACCGCCGACAGAATGGCGGCCAAATGATAGATTGTCCCGACGTCGTGACGCTCCACAACCTCTCTCACTTTCGGGCAATCGACGACATTCAATCGTTCGCACTCGCACGCCTGTTTCAGCGATTCGGGCGCTTCCCGCAAATCGGTGGCGACAACCCGGTCGCTACCGTACTTTTCCACTAATTTCAGAGTTAATTCCGATCCTATTTGTCCGGCTGAGCCTGTTACCAATATCTTTTTCATTAACACTCCTTTTGATCCAAAAAAAATTATACTAGATAAAATCCAACCTCTTGTCAAGTCTCTATTAGCGCGCAAGGGGACCGGCGCTCATTTTATCCGCGGTGATTTAGCCGACGACTACCGCCGGCAGACATTTTCGATCGGTAATAGAGGTGATTCCAACTGGAAATAGCCCGATTCCAACTGGAATGGACGCGACGCCATCTGCCATTGGTGTGATGCCGCCTGGAATAGGCTTCATTCCACATGGAACCGGTTCATGTCCACATGGAACCGGGGCGCTTCCACCCGGCATCGAGGCAATGCCACCCGGAATTGATGTGTTTCCACCTGAAATCAGGGCATTTCTACCTGAGATTGGACCGATTCCCAATCGCTAGCGAAGTCTTCCTGGTGATCCCGGATTGGCCGGAGCTGGAATATCCCACAAGGTAAGAATAAGTAGTTATTATACCTTACGTGCATAAAAAAATCAACCGTTGCCTAGTAGTCGTCGAGGATTTTTTTCTTGCGGGGCTTTTTGTATTTCTTGACCAGCAGCTCGAGACCGGTCTTCTCTTCCCAGGGCTCGACCGTGACCTCGAGGATGGAGCGGCCGGTATGGGAGTAGACCCGTTGAATATCGACCTCATCGACTACGATGGAATAAAGTCCGGGGCGAACATTGTCGAAGGTGAACATTCCGGCGGAATTGGAAACCACAGAGCGAAGAGCTTCGCCGTCTTTATAGAGCGCGATGAGAACGTCGGGCAAAAGTTCATCGTCGCCATCCCGCTCATCGTTTTCGTTGACGTCGAGGTAGAGCTTCCCGGATATGTGGCCCAACGGCACCACCGGCACATTGACCGAAACGGTTTTCCCCTTTTCGAGAAAAACCTCTGTTTTATCGTCGGCCGGTTCATAGAATGCCGGGATGTTGCGCATATCAAGCGAAAGATTGCGCGAGCCCGGTTCGGTTGAAGAAATTTTAAATTCGCCGTTCGAGTCGGACCGGGCCACTTTTTGGCGGTCCATCAGCACATCGATTCCTTCAAGGAGCTCTTCGTCAGGATCCCGCTCGCCGTTCAGGTTTTCATCCACAAACACCAGCCCCAACACCTTGCTCTTCTTTTTGAGTATACCGCCGAGAATACCGCCGCCGCGACCGCCGCCCCAATTGACGACCTTATTGATATTGAGGAAAATCTGGTGGTAGTACCGGCCGTCATTATAGCCGGAGTCAACGTGAATATGGGAGTACAGGTACCTGAGGGCCACATTCATTTTCAGGGGTCTGACATAATACACCAAACCTCCGCCACCGCCGGTATTACTGGAGGAATAGCCGGTGTTTTCCTGCCGGTTGAGGGCGTAGGTGAATTGGAGATCCAACATCAACTTCGCAGCCAGCGATAGATTGGCCCCCAATTGGACATTGGAATTTTTAGTGACGATTCCGCTCCCAACCTCTCTACGATAATCATAATAGCCGTTGAGGTAAAGATAGGCACGCGATATGAAGGTTTTTCTCAACTGCGCGGCGTAGCGGCGGAACAGGTAATCTCTGGTGGGGTCGATGCGATCCCGGTAGTTGCCGCCGTTAAAATAGAGACTCCAGTATAGCCGCCGGTAATGCCGAGCCAATGAGAGCAGCAACATCCCGAAGGAGCTGTCGCCGGTGTCCCGCTCCAACCGGTAAGAATTTCTGGAACTCATATTATAGCTCACTGTCAGATGCGGTAGCGCGCGCAACGAAATATTGACGCCGGTTCGATAGGTGGTGTAATCGGTAACCGGGCGGTCCAGAAGCCTGGCCAGGTTTTCGTTGAAGGTGTCGATACCGGCGAAAAGCGATAGGGGGCCGACGGGACGATAGCTCCCCATAAAGGTAAATCCTTCACGGTTCCAGGCCATACCTCCCCCTAGATAAGGGAATCCCGGGGTGGCGCGGGTATAGTAAAACTCAGCGGACAATCGCTTCCCTTTCCAATAGGGTCCCGCTTTGACAAGGTAATCGGCCTCATCGCCGGAACCATTGCCGAACGCCAAACGAGCGTCCGCCAACAAATTGAGCCCCGGCAGCAACCGGAACGAACTTTCGGCGCTAAAGATGTGATAGTCATCCGGCTCGAGGGCGCCGACCGCGGAGCGAAGGTCCGACAATTTCATCCACCCCAATCCCACATTCCAACGGCGGTTAACGGGGAAACTGGAAAAAATCCCCACCACCCGGCTCTCTGAATCACCGAAGCTCAAACCTCCATACAAACGCCCGCCGAACATATAGATATCGGTACTACCGGCTCTAAGCAAAATACGGCCGCCGCGCAAGCCCAAATGGGTGGAAGAGTTGAATGATCCGTAACGGGCCAATCCCGAAATAGGGAACGATGTATATCCATAACTGCCATCCAATTTGAATTTTCCTATAGGAACATCCTGGAGTTCCAGATAATAGGAAGATATCTGATTCAAATCGCGGCTGAAACAGTAGTTCAGCGACAGGGAAAAAAAACCGCCCCAACCGAATTGTTGCCCAATATTAAAAAAGACATTATTGAAAGAGGATGTGGAAGCGGATGTGCCGTTGCCGGTTACAATGGATTGGAATTGGTAAGAAAGCGAGAGGCTACCGCTTTCCTGAGCCGTCGAGCCACCGGTGCAAGCGGCGAATAGCAAAGCGAAAACAACAAAAAGTGTGACCCTGGAACGAGCGATTATTCCTTTACCTCCAACTTTTGAAAAGTAGAGACAGGTTTACTATCCCGTCCCGCGGCGTCGTCCCCATCGAAGAGTAGAATCTCGGCAATATAGACTCCGGGATCGAGATCTTTCTGGAAGACACACTGATAGCCGGCGGTCTTACTTTTTGAGGCGCTGTTTACTTTTTTGAGGCATTGCTTCAATGGTTCCCTGAGCATAACCTTCCCCAATAATGTTCTAAGCCGGAAAAAACTCCTGGGATTTTGAAGCGAAGCCTCCATCGCTCCGGGCTGGAAGGTAACGTTTACCCTTGAAGCCTTCCCTTCAGTTGTTGAGGTTTCATAAGCGGCAACAAATTTCGGAACCTGTGTCGCCGGGGCCAGACGAAAAACTTTCTCCACCTCCTGCTTCTCTTTGCCGAAATCGAGCTCGAGGGTCGCCCGGTACATTCCTTCGGGAAATGAGCCCTTCAGGGTACCCTCATAAAGACGAACGCTATTGCGTAAGACGGACGAGTTTTTTTCGTTGACATCAGGAATAGTCGTTTTTTTACCGTCGGAATCCCGCAGCACCAACTTCCCTTTGGGCCGGATATGCATGTTGCCGTCGTTGTGGACAATGACTGCGTACTCGAGAGTATCCGCATCGTAGGTCCGGCGGACCAGAACATTGACAATATCAGCCGACACATTGATTGTGGGCTTCATGGCGGCATAGACTGTACTACCGATTCTGGCTGCAACCAACACTCTACGGCCGGCAGGGCTTTTCACTTTCCGGGGAACGGTTTGGAAGAAGATGATACCCTGCGTTTCCCCCACCTGCCCAGCGGGCATTCTCAAAGAGAAACGCACCCACTTTTCCTCCCCCGGCTCGAGGGTGAAAGAGGTGGGGTTGATACGAACATAATTTTTGAAGGAGTATTCGGTGGTGCCGGCATCATAAAAGCGAATGTCACCATCCTCCGTCAGCCCGAAATCCGATAAATATACAATGATGTCTGTGGGGAGATCGGTGACATTCACCACACGGATGGAGTCTGTAAATGTTTTTCCCGGAGGGATTTTCAACTCGAATAGCGAGGGGGACACAGAGATCGAACCAAAGAGAACGCTCTGCGCCATCAAAAAACAGAGAAACAAAATCAGGTGACACCTCGTTTTATTTATCACTTTTTTCTCCTTCAACCTCAATTTGCAATACTCTATAATACCAGGTCAATATTCGATTATAACATATATGATTTGCCAGCCATAGTTTCCCGGCATATCATCAGGTTCGATCCTGAGAGCGAAGTCATAATATAAGTGGTGAATCCCGCGTCCGCCCTGGGCGATGGTTTGCGGCGCCGGCGTGAACGGCACGTACTCCCGCTGCCGGTCCTCCTTGAAGAGCAACTGGTCCACCCGCAACGACGGGTCGCCATGCCTCTGGACCGAAACGCTTAATTGCCAACTGCCGGGGCTCTCCACCTTGAGAGCTATCGAGGCGTTCCGGTGACTCAAGGGATTGTTGCCCCCGGTATTAGGAGAAAACTCATAGAGCACCCCCTGGAATTTTTCATCGAAAAGTTGGAGGGAGCCAAGCTTGCGGGCACGGGCGCCGGCAAAGTCACCACCATAACTAGTTGTCCCCAAATGATCCATCTGCCCGAAGCGGATCAATTCAAAAGGACCGAACCGGTCGTCGGGATCCGGGCCATCGAGGGAAAGCGTCAGTGTGAATTGCTGAGAGAAGAGACCGCTTCCGCATAAAAGGAAGAACACAAGCGGCAAAATAATAATTTTCATGAAACTGTCAATCACTTACAAAGGAGAGAGTGATCATCCAGGTATTCGTACCCGGACCATCCTCGTGTTCCACCAAAAGCCCCAGGTCGTAGTAGAAAAAATCCCAGGTTTTTTTTCCTGATTCCAGTAGTTGTTCGGCTGAACTAAAATCTGTATACCCGCGAAACCCACTGGCGTTTTTATGATCCGGTTTCCATTTCAATTGGTCTACCGTCACATTGGCGGATGAACCCACCAGAGTGGCGTTGGCCCATACCTCAAATCGATCGAACGCCACTATAAAGAGAGTGAGGGCGGCGTCGGGATGCTGGTTTTTTTTGTTTTTGCCCGACCGTTCGAAGAGTGGATAAAAAGCGCCGACGCAAGTCGGGTCGTCCGGTGAAGAGACCGGCTTGCCGGACGATTCTACCGGTATTCCGGCAATTCCAAGAATACCGGGCGAACCTGCCGGCGCCCCTGAAATGGGTAGACCGAGGCTGTCCACATCTCCAAAGTTGATCATTTCATTTAGTGAAAGAGCATTGTCCGGGTCGGTACCATCAAGTACCAGGACAGCAAAGCCCCGGACCTCTGCATCTACTTCTACCGTGGCGGTGGTTTGTTGACCATAGCCGGCACCTCCGCCCAGGGCAAACAGCGCGAAGGCCGCAAGCGCCGCCACAGTAAAGTAATTACCGTTCAGCAATTGAATATCAGGTTGTCGTCAATGTATAGGTAATCGTCCAGGTATATGTCGCCGGTGTATCCGCGAATTCAACAACCAGGCCAAAATCGTGAAACAACAACTCCCTGGGAGCGACAGCCCCACCGGAAGTGATATTGGCGCTGACTGCGGAGAAATCATTGAAAGCCGCGACTGCGTCGGCGTCGTTTTTCCATTTCAACTGCCCGACTGTCACAGTACCATCGCCATTGACGGAAGCCGCTACATCCAGGGAGTAGGTGTTGACTCTAGAACCTCTGATATAAATACCGAGGGCGGTATTGGCGTGGTCCGATTCGTCGTCGGCTCCGGTGGTGGTAAAGAATTGGTACAAACCGCCGACACACGTGGTATCTTCGAAACCATTGGGGGGAGTCCCCAACGCGGCGGTTACGGGTATTCCGGTCAATCCATTCACCAGAGCGTCGCCATTGGCGATAGCCGTACCTACGGCATCCACATCGCCAAGATTCATGCTTTCAGCGGTGGTATAGGCCGAGGTGGCGGTGGGAACCAAATTACCGTTAGCATCCGTACCGTCGAGACGAAGAATCAAGACGCCTCTGATCGTGGCGTCCAAATTGATGGTGGCCGTTGTCTGAGCGAATGCGGCGGTTTCAGCAAGGAATAGAATTCCTAGGGTGATAATAGAAAGAAGAACTAACTTCTTCATATCTGAGCCTCCTTTATTTCTTTTTGCATATCCAGTTGCATTATTAACTCCTTATATCTACAAAGTTTATAAATGCACTTTTAAATAGCATATCAGATGCCAACTATAAAATCAAGGCATACACGCAGTTTCCTCCACAGGACACAAAAAATGTAACAAAAAAAGCGCGAATATTGACAAAGATTGTCACAAAGTTGAGCTAAAAAGGGGACCGGTGAAAGCCCCCTTTTTCTTCCAAATAGTAACTATTTGTTGTTTTTTAATTCAGGAATTGCCAGTATTGCACGGATCATATCAATGACCAGATAATACAATACAAAGAAAAGGTAGCTGGCAAACGGCAGCAAACCCGAAAACAGGATATAGATCGCGTTCTGGGTACCCATTCCCATGGCGTAACGCGCCTGGTCGCCGAACAATTTGATGAAAGAGATGAATAGCAGGATAGTGCCGATCACCACGCCGACGCCGAAGAAAATCGGAATCAAACGCATCAATCCCTTCAGGAAGAAGGTGATGATGCCGATGGCCTCTTGCCCGGCGGATGTTCCTTCCGTCACCTCGACATTCACGGTGGAAGGATTGAAAGAGATCAGCGCTAAAAATTCGAGCAACAAGAAGAACCCGAGACCGAATAAAAACTCGGTGAAGCTTTCCATTTGAATGGCCCTGACAATCGACATAATCAAAAAGACCACTCCGCCGATCAACGTCAAAAAGCCAAAACAATCCAGAAACGCCTTTGACGAAAGAGTTGTGGGATTGTTACGAATCAGGCCGTCTCCGGCGTCGGAAAACCGGTGAGCGGTATACTGCACCACAAATACCAGAATGATCCAGGCGATCCCCATCAGGAACGCATTGAAGGAATTGGATTTGATGGCGAACACCATAGTGAATAAAAACCCCAATCCAGCCGCGACAATCAATCCGAAATGACCGATCTTGTACAACCAGGTCACCGCGAATTCCAAAAATCCCACAGTCAGTTTCTTCTGGAAAAATACGACGATTTTTTCCAGGAGATCGACCATTACTAGATGGCCCGAACCACCCTTTTTCTTTTCTTTTTTTACTGTTTGTTCCCCGTTCTGTTCTGTCATTTTGCCTCCTCTAAACATTTTGTGACAAAACGTTACAATATATAACAGTCCCATTCTATTCTTTTGAGGCGAAAAATGCAAGTCCCTTATAAATCAGACGTTAGATTCAGCCTGGAATCAGATGGGACCTTCGAAAAAATGGTTCATGACTTTTAGGTCGGGAGATAGTGTAACAGGGTATCTGAGGGTATCGATAATATATTCCTTGGCGCCGGATACCGCCTGGCGCAATTGTCTACCCCTGGCGATGAAGGCTGCGATGGCCGCCGCGAACGTACAACCGGAGCCGTGATTGTTCACTCCGCCGATGAGTTCCGCGTGAAATATCTTCATTCCGTCCGGGTCAACCAGCACATCGAAGGCGGAATCCGCCAGATGGCCTCCTTTGACAACCACGGGAACGCCGGTAGCCTCGTAGAGTTCCCTGGCGGCAGTCTCGAGCCCGTCAGTGCCGTCGATTGTTTCTCCCCAGAGGAGTTCGGCCTCCGGAATATTGGGGGTGATGAGGGCGGCCTTCGGGAACAAACGGGATTTCAACATATCGATGGCTTCCTCGCGAATCAGCTTGCTACCGGACGTGGCGGCGAAGACGGGATCGATGACCAATGGAATTCCAGGGTGGCCGTCTAAAACCGAGGCGATGACGTCGATGATTTCCGCCGAGAAGAGCATCCCGGTTTTTATCGCTTTGACGGGAAATCCCTCCAGCACAGCGATGAGTTGTTTCCTCACCACATCAGGCTCGATCGGTTGGATAGCGGTGACACCTTCGAGATTTTGAGCTGTCACCGCGGTAATGGCGCTAGTTCCGAACACCCCTAGCGCCGAGAATGTCTTCAGGTCGGCCTGAATTCCGGCGCCGCCGCCGGAGTCGGATCCTGCGACTGTTAACGCAACCGCATTCCCAATCATCCTTGTCATCTATTTTTTCTTGAGGGCTTCGTCCAGGAGACCGCCCAGTGTACCTACGGATTTCTGGGAGGATGAGTCTTGTTCTTTTTTGATACGTTCGAGCTCTGAGGCATAATCGTCTTCTTCCTGTTCCATGGTGAGCGAAATTCTACGGGTATTTTCATCGATCTCAAGAACACGAACCTTCACCGTGTCGCCCACTTTGACAACCTCTTTGGGGTGATCGATGCGCCGTTCGGCTCCCAGTTTGGAAATATGCACCAATCCGTCGATACCGGGAAACAATTCCACAAAAGCGCCGAATTGTTTCAAGCGGACAACCTTACCCTGAAACTCCTTGCCGGCGGATAGAGTCTTAACAGCCTCATCCCATGGATCATCCAGCATGATTTTGATGGAGAGGGAGATCTTCCGGGCATCCTTGTCCAGATCGATGACGGCAACCTTCACTTCCTGTCCAGGCTTCAGAACATCCCTGGCATCGCCGATCTTTTCATAAGAAATCTCCGATACATGCAGCAAACCCTCGACGCCGCCGATGTCCACAAACGCGCCGTAGCTGGCGACATTGGTGACGGTTCCATCGAACACTTCATCCAAGCCGAGTTTGAGCCAGAATTCCTCGACAACTTTGTCTTTTTCTTTCTGTAGATATTCCCTACGGCTGACAACGACATTTCTGCCGTCTTCTTCATATCTGGAGATCATAAATGTATAGCTCTTTTCCAAATGTTCATCCGGTTTTTCGCAATATCTCAAGTCGATCTGCGAAATGGGACAAAACGCTTTTTGGCCTTTGATTTCAACATCAAAGCCGCCTTTATTGACTGCAATCACTTTCCCCTGAACAGGACGTCCCAGTTCAAACGATTCCTGGATATAAACCGATCCGGCGTCTTTAGTCTTACTTTTTTTCTCTACAGGAGGAGCGCCCATATAACGCGAGCACAAGTAAAATCCGCCCTTTTTGCCGACAACAAATACCTTGACCGTATCGCCTTCCGATATAGCTAGATTTTCTCCATCCATAAACTGGTTTTTCCTGATGGATCCCTCCAGCCGGGTCCCCAGGTCCAGGAACACATTGTCGTCGTTGATAGCCACAACCTTCGCATCCACCTGCGCGCCGATGTCTAGAGATTCTACCTGTTTATCAAATGATTCCTCCAATAGTTGCGAGAAACTCTGTTCTTCCTGTCCCTCCTGGTTTTTTTGATCGCTAATTTTTTTTGCCATTGCCTTCCTCGATTCATGATTTTTCGATCCCCTTCTAGCACAACCGGAAACCACAGCCATCAGTTTCTCTTCCACTAAGAAAAAGGAATAGTGTTTCCGGGGCTAAAAGCCGATTAATAAAGAATTTTAGACTTTTTTTCATTTTTTGTCAAGGTCTCCCCCAAAAATCGGCATCTTCTGCGCCGCCCGATACTAACGGCAGCGGCCCGGTAGCCGGTATTCCGGGCTAGGCCCGGGGCGATTCCGGTCATGCGTCGCTGAAAGCGCAGTCACCGGTAAAATTTTCTTCAATCATCCATAGTGTGTAAGTTTAGTATGAAATTCATTTGCAAAAATCCTACAACTTTAGTTGCAATCTCAAAAGATAGTTGTATTTTTTTTAATATTCTTTTATAATCAGAAAGTAATCCATGTGCATAAAAAAGAAACTGGTGTTAGTGTTAATGCTCATAATAGTTCTACTCCTGCTTTCTCTTTTTTTAAACATGAATTCCACCATCATGGCCTCCCTCGATGAACAGAAAATGGTCTACATCACTCGCCTTAGAAAGAAACTAATCCAGGCGATGGAGGTAGAAAACCAATATATTTCCATGTTGGCGGAAGAATGGTCGGTGTCACCTAAAATGGCGGAATTTATCGAAAATCCGGTTAAAAAGCTTGATCTTGGAGCATTCGCCGAAGAACTGTATGACAGCGATACGCTTCATTTTGTTCTCATCGCCAAAAAAAACCGTTCGCTTATCTACTACCGTTGTTATAGTAAAGCCCTTGGAGAAATCGGCATCCGCCAACTGAAAATCGACAATAAAATTCACGCCCTCCACGAGCAAATGGACTTCTTGCCCGGAGAATTCAACAATTTCTTCGACACCCCCATGGGTCCCTTGATGATCACCTCGTTCCCCATTCCAGTGCCCGGGAGCGAAGATGAAATATTGGGAGTCTTTACCGTCGGTCGCTTCATCGACAAAAACCTGATAAAAGAGATCTCCGCCAACCTACAAGAAAATGTCGAAATATTTTTGAAACACCGGGATGCGGAGTTTAAGGATTACCTAAAGCTGGTGGCCCCCCAGAACCTCAGAGTAGAAGAAGACAGCGAACGGATGACCATTTTTTTCCTGCTCAGGGATGTGGGCAACAATCCGGCTTTTATCCTGAAAGTCATTACAGATGATAAAATATTTTCTGTGGTCAACCAAAGAACATTCTCGTTTATCTCTATTCATTCTCTGTCTATTATTTTGATCGCGATTTTTTTATACTTCGTAATTTTTCGTTTATTATTGAGACGGGTCATCAACATCTCGAAAGCGGTGGAAAAGATTGAAGACGAAGACGACTTAGACGCCAGGCTGCCGGTCGATCCCAGCGACGATCAAATATCCCTTCTGATTGAACACATCAACGCGATCCTCGACAAACTACTGGCGGAACACAATCACTGCGATGACATCAACAAAATTATAGAATCACAAGAACGTCTGGTAAACATGGGCCGTATGGCGTCGAGCGTCGCACATGAAATAAACAACCCGATGTTGGCCATCAGTAATTGTGTGCAAGTTATCAAAAAAGTGAGTGATAGAGATCCGGATTTATACGAGGAAGCGATGGGATTGATGGAATCGGAGATCCAGCGAGTCCGGGGGATCACGTCGAAATTACTCAGTTACCACCGTTGGGACTCAGGAGAACTGGCGCAGGCAAACTTGCATCAAGCGCTCAGTGAATCGATCGAAATATTGAAATGGGGAAAGAAACTGGAGGGGGTTAAAATCACTACAGATCTTATCGAGGATTCGATTATTTACGGATCTGCCGGAAAGTTGAAGCAGGTATTCATCAACTTCATCATCAACGCAGTCGAAGCTGTGGAAAAAGGGAAAGGGAAAATCCACCTGGCAATACTGAGGGAACAGAGCGGACAATACTACGAAGTACACCTGACAGATAACGGGCCGGGTATTCCAGCGAAAATCAAAAACCGGTTGTTCGAACCATTTGTCTCTTCCAAAGAAGAGAGCGGCGTAGGGTTGGGGTTGTATGTAGCGCACAACATCATTAAAAACCACAATGGGGAAATCATCCACGACAGCTCTTATAAGGATGGTGCCCGATTTATCATCAAACTTCCAATAGCAAAAGGAGGCAAAATTGATTAATCTTTTGCAAAAAACAATTCTTGTGGTGGATGATAACCCAAATGTCCGCGACAGCATAAAATTATGGCTTAGCAACGAAGGATTCCGAGTGCTCACCGCGTCATGCGGCGAAGAAGCGAAAGAGCGAGTTGCCCGCCACCCGGTGGATATCGCTCTGGTCGATTATAAACTGGAAAACGAAACCGGCATCGAGATCACGGAAAAACTGAAAGAGATCTCACCGGATTTGCCGGTCATTATGTTAACGGGATTCCCATCATACGAAACCGCGGTAAAAGCCATGAAAGTCGGTATATACGATTATATCTCGAAAGATGAAGACAATGAAAAAATCCTCGGCATTCTAACCAGGGCCATCGAGGATGCGCGCCTGCTCAAGAAAAAACAGGGGAACTCAGTTTCGGGACGTATCCCCATCATCCTTGCATGCAGCCATTCCCTAATCCGTGAAAGCCTGGAAAGCTTTTCAGCGAAACAATCCCAATTTAACCTCGTTAAAGCCGTTTCCTCCATCGAGTACTTCAATATCCAGAGGGAATTACCGGAGATCAAAATCGCATTGATCTGCGCTCCATGCAACTTCAAGAAAAACAACAATCAATTCACAAAAATTTACAAGGTACAGAGAGCGCTGCCGGGAACCAAATTGGTGATCATCAATGAAAATCTGGGAGAAGAAGAAAAAATCGAACTTCTCAAAATGGACGTCAGAGGGTTCTTCGCGCGGGACCTTGATTCTGAACAGATGTACAAAGCGCTGCAATTGATACATGACGGAGAAATCTGGGCCAGCCGTAAAACCCTTATTAAATCAGTAAAAGACGCCTACTCGCTGTTCCCCCAGAACCTTTCGGGATCCGCCAAAAACTTCAAGCTCACAATACGTGAGCAAGAAATCCTGAAAGCTCTTTCCCTTGGACTGTCGAATAAGGACATCGCCGAAAAGTTATTCATCAGCGAAAGTACTGTTAAAACTCATGTTAACCGGGTATTCAAAAAGCTGGGGGTGAAAAACAGGGCTTCCGCCATCCTGGTGGCCATGGAAACCAATCAATTACCCAAAGCGACTGAATAACAAGACAAGAAATGTATCCGTCATTGACTTTTTTTTGTTAAAAGAATATAACATTATTTACATTATTTCAGAGGAAACCAAATAAATGGGAGACAGATATGACAAGTGAAAAAAACAATTGGCAGCCAATATTCGCCCAACAGGAAACTGTAAAACTTAAAGCCAAACTTAACGAAATCGCGGATATCCTGCTTAACAAAACAACCAGCGAAAAAGACAAAAAGAAAGGGATCGGTTTAATTGGAGGTATAACTGGCGAAGCGGTATTTCTTTTCTATTATGCAAAATACACCCAGGATATGAAATACTACGACAAAGCCCTGGAATTAATAACCGACGTTTTCGATACCATAAACGAGGGCTTTGCATACCATACATTCGCCGCAGGGTTGGCAGGCGTCGGCTGGGCCGTGGAACATTTGGTGCAAAACGATTTTATCGAGGCGGATCCGGATGAAATCCTCGAAGACATCGATGCCTATATACACAAAGCCATGATCATGGACATCCAGGAAAAAGGAAACTATGATTTTCTTCATGGAGCCACTGGAAGCGCCGTCTACTTTTTAAGCCGTTTGGCCAATGAGAATGCCGGAAAGTTTTTAGCGGAATATGTCGCCGAGTTGGAGAAAGTAAGTGAAAAAGAAGACGAAGGGGCCATCAAATGGCGGTCGGTATTGAATATTGAAGAGGGATCCGAAGGGTACAATCTGAGTTTGTCCCATGGCCTGGCGAGCATCATCGCCTTCCTGGCCAAAACAAACCTCCACAGTGTTCACAAAGAAAAATCCGAAACCCTCCTGAAAGGCTCCATAAAATACATGCTGGACCACTCGCTCGATATTGGGAAGTTTCACTCTAATTTCCCCAGTTGGATCCAGGAAGGCGAGCCGCTGACCCCCAGCCGTCTGGCATGGTGCTACGGAGACCTGGGAATCGGAATCTCCTTATATCAGGCGGCATTGAGCATCAAAGACAAGGAATTGGAAACACGGGCAGTCGAGATAATGCTGCATGCCGCCAAACGGAGGGACCTAAAGGAAAACGCCGTTGTCGATGCGGGGCTTTGCCATGGAGGCGCCGGTATTGCCCATATCTTCAACCGGATGTACCATTACACCGGAATCGAAGAATTTAAAGATACCGCCAGATACTGGTTCAACGCCACACTTGGCCTCGCAACCCATGAGGGTGGATTTGCCGGATACAAGGCCTGGCACACTGAGAAATACGGCGGATGGGTGAGCGACGGCGGCATCCTGGAAGGGATCGCTGGGATCGGTATGGCAATCATGTCTGCAATCTCAGAAATCGAACCCCACTGGGACCGTTGCCTGTTGTGCAGCTAGATTTTTTCTTCTTTCCTTAATTGTATAAATAGTTCGAGGCCGGCCTCCCGGGTATCGAAAGCGCCATCCAATTGCAATTCGTACAATTGTTTGAGCTTTCGGCCCATTTCAAGCCCCGGGGGGACGCCCAATGTTATCAGGTCCCGTCCCATGATCATCGGCTGAATCGTGTCGTGGTTGATATTCCATTCCTCTTTTGTATCCAACCACCACCGGGAAAGCTCATCGATACTTTCAAAATCCAGGTAATCAGGCTCCCGAGAACGGCGATCGGCAAAATCAAGCAAGAGAAGTAAAAAATCATGACCTTCCAGATCCTTCACCAAACGGGACACCGCCCGAAAGCCGATCTCCTCTCGATTCCTGTAGAGATCGAACAGCCGGTGATGGTTTCTCACTAATTTCAACACCACCTCTTTTAGAGGAAATTGATTCCGGGTCTCAATACCCAAACCGGTCAGAATCTGTTCCGATATTTTCCCCCCCTGGGAATCATGCAATTGAGAGGTGATAGTCATCCTCCCCCTCTTCCATTCCCAGCGTGTCGCCACAGCCTTTCCCACATCGTGGAGCAACGTCGCAAACAACAGGGCCAGTGTTTGCTCATCGCTCAATTCATAGATACGGCAGAGCTTCCTGGCCACATCCACCGCGTACATCGTATGAGCCCACACAGTATGATGGCCGAACGCATCGGTTTCCGGGTGAAACACCGCGTCCTGAATCGTCAGAGTCAACGCAAACAATTGAGGGAACAACTTCTCGAGTATTGCGAGCTTAAAATAGGCATCCAACCCGATCGAGGGCTGTTCAGACTCCAAAAACAACCGGAACAATTCTTCCACGATCCGTTCTTTGCTCAATTCATCGAGTTCGACATCTCTGGCATCCTGATAGATTCTCTCGTCAATGGAGAACGTATGGACTGAGGCGAAGCGGGCACATCGCAAAATCCGCAAAGGATCGTCAAAAAAGGTCCCCGGGTACGTCATGAAAATTTTCTTTTGCTCAATGGCCCTGATACCGTCGAAGGGATCGATGATTTCTCCGTCAATTAGACGGAGAGCGATTGAATTACAGGTGAAATCCCTCCGCTGCAGATCATCTTCCAACGTTATGTGGGGGCCGGACTCAACCCGGAAATTTTTATGGGAACTGGAATTGGGGTCCCGGACAAAATCCCTGCGAGGGACTGAAATATCAAAACATCTCCCGTCTTTGGAAAATTTGACCACCGCAAAGCTCTTCCCGACAGTATTGGTCTTGCCGAAGGGTTTGAGCTTCGCCTCGATTTGGCGGTATGTGTGCCCCGCCACCAGGAGATCAATATCCCGATTCGCGCCGATTCCCTTATAAATAAGAAAATCGCGGATCGTTCCCCCGACCAGAAAAACATCTTCGCGAAAAATTTCTATAAAAAAATCTTTTAATTGAAAGTCTAGAGATTCTAATTTCATCGTTTAGCTCGAAATACCGTTTTCGTTTTCCAGGAACTTGTTTAAGTGAGCCATGAATGTCTTCAACTCGGCGAACTGTTCTTCGCCGATCTTGACAATGTGAAACCCCATTACGCGTTTCTCTATCTGGGGTTCCATCCTGACCGCCCTCAACCGTTTAATAGTGAATGTATTGATTGGAGTTTCCACCGCCGCATCATCGAACTCTTCATTTAAATTGATTTTTCTCGCCCCGAACGATAGCCTGGTGGCAAAACCGCTTAAAGAAACGTCCATCACAAAAGCCTTTCGTGAAGAATTTTTTACTCCCTCAAACGTGAGCGTCACATCGAGATTTTCAGGGATCAGCACCCTGGGCACAGCTCTCAGATCCCTGAACGTCAAACTATTTTGCTGGCTGAATTCCTTAAAGCTTTTTTTGAATTGGATTTTTCTCCGGTTTTCCCATTTTTGCAAAAAAATAGCCCCAAGGAGAGTTATGGCTGCCCCAAATATTGTAAACCCTATTACGCTGATAATACTTATAAATTGATCCATATTCCAGTCAAACTCGCTTCTACCTTCTTTAAATGATATAGGTTTTAAATTCCTGTGTCAAGTAAATCGGCTGAATCTAAAAATTTTAAATAATTTTCAATACCCCCTATAGAAATAAATAATTTAACCCTTTAAACATCATATTGCCCGGAGTCCGCAATAGCCGGAACCAACACCCCCGGATCCCAAAAGGCTTGCACTTATTCTCCAATAATAGTATAGTTTACTGATGGAAATTAAACTATATTCACATGGAGCATGTAGAGAAGTTACTGGATCGAAACACTTTCTCAGTGTTGATGGGAACATTATTCAGATCGATAGCGGTATGTTCCAGGGACACCGTGAGGAAAGCTATTTAAAAAACCGGGATTTGAGATTTTCCCCCGGCGACGTGTCCAGTATTTTGTTGACCCACGGTCATTTCGATCATTCAGGCGCCTTACCGATTATGGTGAAAAACGGATTTAACGGCAATATTTTTTCCACCTCGGCGACCCGGGATATCGCCAACATCATTTTGATGGACAGCGCCTATATCCAGCAAAAGGATTATGAATACGTGCAAAAAAAAGCGGCCAAATATCCGGATAGAAATCTGAAACTCTATTCCCCTCTATACGAATCGCAGGATGTGATCGATACGATGCATTTGTTCGCCACCATAAACTACCGGCGTCCATTTTATCCCGCCCCAAACATCGAAGCGGAATTTCTGGATGCCGGACATATCCTGGGCTCATCCATGATCCGCCTGACAATCGGTAACGGAACAAAAATAGGATTTTCCGGAGATTTGGGCAGGGCGAACCTCCCGATTATCAAGGACCCTGAAACCTATTCGGATATCGATTACCTCGTATTGGAGGGTACCTACGGCAACCGGTTGCACGATTCCATCGGCATGGCGAAACAGGAACTCGCCAAAGTCATCAAGCGAGTGGCTGGGAGAAAAGGGAAAATCGTCATCCCCGCCTTCACAATCGAACGTACCCAGGAATTAATCTATTTCATCCACCTATTGCAGCAGGAAAAGAAAATCCCAGGAATTCCGATCTATGTCGATTCCCCAATGGCGGTGAACGCCACCGCGATATTCAAATTACATCCCGAGTGCTTCGACCGGGAGACATACGATACCTTCACATCCCATAACATAGACCCGTTTGGATTTGAAAATATCAAGTATGTCACGTCGGTGAAAGAGTCGAAGGAAATCAACAAGAATCCGGGACCGGCCATCATCATCTCCGCCAGCGGAATGGCTGAAAACGGAAGGATTCTTCACCACCTCCGCAATAACATCGAAGATCCAAAAAACCTGGTGGCCATCGTCGGCTATATGGCAGCCAACACCCTTGGCCGCAAGCTGGTTGACCGCTATCCGGAAATCAAGATTTTCGGAAAAACCTACAAGGTAAACGCTGAGATTGCCACTCTCAATGAATTTTCAGCCCACGCAGATTATGGGGAAATAAAAGATTGGCTCCAAAAACAGCAACTGAAAAATTTAAAAAAGATATTCCTCGTTCACGGGGAATCCGATTCGCTGGATAATCTGAAGCGCGAACTCCTGGATTTAGGAATACCTTCGGTGGAAATTGTCGAATACGGCCAAACATACGATTTGTAAAGAGAAGCTAAAAATCGGAAAGATAGCGATTTGAATTCAATCGGCTTGATATTTCCGATAAAATTATATAGTATATGATTAAATGCAGCAAAACTAAAATAGGAGCAGTTGCATGAAGATAGATGACCTTTTAAAGATAGCAGTAGAAAGAGGCGCTTCGGATTTACATTTGAAAGTTGGGAACCATCCAGTACTACGTGTGGACGGATTGTTGCATCCATTAGTCGAATTGAAACGGTTGATGCAGGAAGATACAATCACGATGGCTTTTTCCATCATGAGTACCGATCAAAAAGAAAAATTCAAAAAAGATCATGAAATCGACATGTCGCATAGCGTCCCCGGACTGGGTCGTTTCAGATGCAATGTGTTTCAACAACGGGGAGCGGTAGGGCTCGTACTCAGGATTATTCCAACGCTTATTAAATCCATTTCAGATTTGAACCTTCCGTTAGTGGTGGAAAAAATTTCCAGCGAGCGGCGCGGTATGGTTTTGGTGACGGGAACCACAGGCAGTGGAAAATCAACCACCCTGGCGGCGATCATCGACCACATCAACACACATCGCGTCGAGCATGTGATTACCATTGAAGATCCAATCGAATATTTACACCGGGATAAAAAGAGTATCATCAATCAACGGGAAGTGGGATCGGACACAATGAGTTTCGCCAACGCGCTGCGCGGCTCGCTTCGTGAAGATCCCGATGTCATTCTGGTTGGAGAGATGAGGGATCTGATTACCATCGAGACAGCCCTCCTGGCGGCGGAAACAGGACATATGCTCCTCAGCACCCTCCACACATTGGACGCCCCGGAAACCATCAACAGGACTATCTCCATGTTCCCCCCCCACCAACAGAAACAGATCCGCATCCAGTTAGCTTCAGTACTGAAAGCCGTTATTTCCCAACGCCTGATTCCCCGCTCCAATGGAAAAGGCCGTGTTCCGGCGGTGGAAATCCTGATCGCCACGCCATTCATTCAGGACTGTATCATCAATCCCGAAAAGACAAAATTTATCAAAGAATCCATCCAGCAGGGTGTTTCCCAATACGGGATGCAAACCTTCGACCAATCGCTCTACTTCCTCTACGAAAAAGGACTGATCACCTACAGCGAAGCCATCAAATACGCCTCCAATCCCGATGAGTTCAAGCTCAAAAAAATCGGTGTCCAATCTACCAAAGACATGTCCCAGGAAGAAATGGAGAAGAGAATTTCCGACATCGCCGAATCCAACCAAAAACGGGATGATTTTAGCGATGCATTTGAAGACCATAATTTATTGGACATAGACAGCATATG
The DNA here is from genome assembly GCA_964491915.1 of uncultured Clostridia bacterium. Classification (GTDB taxonomy): domain Bacteria; phylum Acidobacteriota; class Aminicenantia; order UBA2199; family UBA2199; genus JAHELQ01. The sequence goes on along the minus strand of CAZBHS010000015.1, from coordinate 43,431 downwards.
AAACAAACAGAAATAAGAGAAATTTTTTACGACTACTTTCGCAAACACAACCACTATAAAGTATTGTCAGCGCCCCTAATACCGGCTAAAGACCCGACGCTCTTGTTTACAAACGCCGGCATGAACCAATTCAAGAGCGTGTTCCTGCAAGAAGAAATTCGCGAATACAAACGAGCTGTCAGCATACAGAAATGCATGCGGGTATCCGGGAAGCACAACGATTTCGACGAAGTGGGGAAAACGAATTATCACCACACATTCTTCGAAATGATGGGCAACTTCTCCTTTGGGGACTATTTCAAGGAGGAGGCGATTCTCTTCGGTTGGGAGCTGTTGACGGAATACTATAAATTCAAACCCGAACAACTCTGCGTTTCGGTGTTTGAAACCGATGACGAAGCCTATAAAATCTGGGAAAGGGAAATCGGCATCCCATCCGATAGGCTATTCCGGTTGGGAGAAAAAGATAATTTCTGGCAGATGGGCGACACAGGCCCATGCGGCCCTTGCTCCGAAATACACTTCGACAAAGGGGATGAGTTTGGTCCGGCCGACCTGGAGAACAATAACAAACGGTATGTTGAAATATGGAACCTGGTGTTCATGCAATATTTCAAAGACCATGCCGGCGCCCTTTCACCATTGCCCGCCCCCTCGATCGACACGGGCATGGGCATGGAGCGGTTGACCTCATTGCTCCAGGGCGCAAGTAGTAATTATGAAACAGATCTTTTTAGACCCATCATAGAATTCACCGCCCACCAGGCGGGAGTTTCGCCCGACAATCCCACCCATCGCATCGACTTGAATGTTATCGCCGACCACATTCGGGCGCTGAGCTTTCTCATCGCCGACGGGGTCCTCCCGGCCAATGACGGTCGCGGTTATGTGTTGAGGAGACTGCTCAGACGAGCCGCAAAACACGGAAAAGCCCTTGGGTTCACCTCTTCGTTCCTGCATTCCATCAGCGCCAAAGTAATCGACACGATGAAGCCCTTTTATCCGGAATTGGAACACAATAGAGATTACATTTCCGAAGTGATTTTGGCGGAAGAAGAGAGATTCGACCGCACGCTGCTGGTGGGATTGAAAAAATTCGATGAATTGGTTGACCAGTTAGGCGCCTCCGGCGAACACACAATCCCCGGAAACGAATTATTCAAATTGTCCGATACCTATGGATTCCCCATTGACTTTGCCCGGGATCTCGCCAACGAGAAGGATATATCCATCGATTACGAAGGCTTTCAGCAAGCCCTTGATCAGCAGAGGGAAAAATCCAGAGTCAGTCTAACCAAACAACAAAAATCAGCCAAATCCCTGGAAGGGCTCGATACATTGAGCACTACATTTACAGGTTACCAATCGCTCGAGGAGGAAGCCACTCTAACGGCGATCTATATAGACGAAAAGAAAGTGGAAACAATAGAAGTCCAGGAAAAACGGGACAAACCTGTCGAAGCTCTATTGGTCTTTGACAACACACCGTTCTACGCTGAATCAGGCGGTCAGGTGGGAGATACGGGAACAGCCCACGGAGAGTCGAGCTTCGTGGAAATCACAGACACAAAGAAGGCGAACAACGATGTAGTCCTTCATTTTGCCCGCATAAAAGACGGGCGACTGGCAACCGGCGACCGCCTTCGTCTGGCCATCAATAAAGAGAGGCGCCGCAACGTCACGGCACACCATTCCACAACCCACCTACTTCACTCCGCGTTACGGGAAATATTGGGTCTTCATGTGAAACAGGCAGGATCCTACGTCGGCCCCGATAAACTGAGATTCGACTTCACCCATTTCAAAGGCCTTACACCTGACGAGCTAGACCGAATTGAAACGTTGGTGAACGCCAAAATCAGGGAAAACCTGCCGATTCACGTTCACGATCTTCAATACGAAGTGGCCATCGAACGAGGCGCCATCGCTATCTTCGAAGAGAAATACTCCGATGTGGTACGCATGATTGAATTGGAAGAATTCTCGAAAGAACTATGCGGCGGAACCCATCTCAATGCGACGGGCGAAGCCGGCATATTTAAAATAGTCAACGAGTCTTCCATTTCCTCCGGCATCCGCAGAATTGAAGCGCTCGCCGGTGAATCCGCCTATCAATCAATTACCGGCAGTCTAAAAATATTAAGTTCAATCCAGCATCATTTTCGCCAGAAACAGGACAACATTCTGGAGTTCCTGGTACACATGGAAAAGAATCTCAAAAAGCAGGAAAAGAATCTCAAAAAAACACAAACCGCAGACCAAAAACCGGATCTAGGAAACATTATCGCCCGGGCGCTGGACATAGGAACGGTAAAAACCGTTATCGAAGTCTTCGAGGGACTTGATCGCAGAACGCTGAGTACGATGGCGGACGAAATAAAGAAAAAAACAAACGGACTTTCGGTATTGGTATCCAACGAGGGCGATAAATCCGCCATTGTGGTTTCAGTGGCGGAAGAATTGATTCCCGCGCTCGATGCGAACAAAATAATCAGAGAAATCGCCTCCCTCGTAGGAGGAAAAGGCGGCGGCAGGAAAGATTTTGCCCAGGCAGGCGGCGCCATTATCAAAGACGCCGAATCGTTTACAAATACTTCTAAGGATATTATAAAAAAACAAATCGATGCTATGTAGAGTATTACTTATCTGCTTGTTCATGCTGCCGGCTTCTATTACGGCCGAGATTGTGGTAAAACAAGACAAAAATGGCAAAATTGTCATTACCAACACCGGCCCGGCATCGCAAAGCTTTAAGACTCGGAACGCCAAAAGCGGCGCTTCGAGTACCAAACGCAGGACATCTTTCAACATCCCGTCCCAATATCTAACCAGGATACGCAACCTCGCATCAAAACACAATGTCAGGGAAGACCTGATTGTCGCGGTTATCCGCGCTGAATCCAGCTTCAATCCCCAAGCCCTATCCCATAAAGGGGCCGCGGGCTTGATGCAATTAATGCCGGATACAGCCAAACAATACGGTGTGACAAATCGCTTTGATCCCGAGCAAAATCTCACGGCGGGCGTTCAACACTTGAGTTACCTTTATTCAAAATACAAGAAAAACATTCCCTTGACGTTAGCGGCGTACAATGCCGGAGAAGAGGCGATCAAGAAATACAAAGGGATCCCCCCGTACAAAGAGACTAAGGGCTATATCAAACGGGCCATGAAATATATGGGCATGCGGTATAGCCATTATTTCTCCTCAGGAGCAAATACAACGATATACAAATACAAAACAGCGGACGGTAGAACTGTCATTTCAGACACGCCTCCAGCCAACCCCCATGGCAAGGTCGAAATTTTCAGGTAGTTTTGCCATAATCGATAAGAGGAAAACATGAATCATAAAGTCCACGTCATCGTAAATCCTTTTTCTGCCAGAGGAAAAACCGCCCAGCGCTGGGAACATATCAGGGAAGCGATCAAGTTCTACTTCAAAGAATTTAAATATATATTCACAGAACAACCCCAACAAGCGACAGAAATCGCCAGAAGCTTACTAAAGGACGGATTTGACTTAATTATTGGCGTAGGCGGGGACGGCACCCTCAATGAAATTACCAACGGATATTTCCATGCTGGAGATCCCATGGCAGATCTACCGCCGCAGGCGATCAATGAAGACGCATCCCTGGGTATCATTCCCTCCGGCACAGGATCCGATTTTATCCGCTTCATGAAAATCCCCCGCGATTTTTCCCAATCTGTGGAACGAATCAAGAATTCCTCTTGCAAAAAGATCGACGTTGGAAAAATCATTTTCGAAGGTAAGAACGGATCCACACACAAATATTTTATCAATGTGGCGGATTTCGGGTTGGGAGCCGAGGTGATCAATACATTGTCCGGCACTCCCTCTTCCAGGCGGGGGCCGCTTCATTATTACATTGGACTATTGCAGACGTTAAAGAATTATAAAAGTAAAGATGTAAAAATCGTTATCGACGACCAGGAAGAAATTGACGGCCGGTATATCATCGGAGCTATCGCCAATGGGAGCATTTTTGGCGGCGGCATGGTCATCGCACCGGACGCCAAACCGGACGACGGTTACCTTGACCTGGTGCTGGTAGACCACATGAGCACCCCTGCGATCATCTGCCGATCACCCCGCCTGTATAGCGGTTCAATTCACAAAAGCAAAAAGGTACTCATCAAAAAAGTAAGAAAAATCCGCGTGTCCTCAAATGAAACCGTCAACATTGAATACGACGGCGAACTGGGCCTACCGCTTCCGGCGGAATTTCATTGTATCACACATGCCCTAAAATTTCGAATGTAAACCGTAAGCGCGAACCTAAAATCCACAGCCGTTTTTTTATCGGCAAAAAGATGTTATAATTGCAGCGAAGGAAGAGGTATGATAAAATGTTATTTCGTTAACTAATAACATAAACCCGGGAGGTAACATGCTAAAGAAAGGAACAATTGTAATACTCACGATTATGTTTCTATTTATTTCATGCCAAAACAAAGCGATTAACAAGGAGACAAAAGCGTTATCCGATGCTTTCCTGCAGATTCAAACCGATTTTAACACAAAAATAAAAACTGCGGACCGGCAGGAATATATGAATTTGCAGAAAGAAAAAAACCAGAAACTGGAAGATTTGCTGAAACAATACGAAACATTGGCAGGAAGCACAGAGGTCGAACTTATCAGAGCGAGGATATTTCTCAACCTGGGAAAATTCGATGAGGCTCAAAAACGAATCGTTCCTATTACGAAAGAAAATTCCCGGTGGAACACCGAAGCCAAGATGATCAATGTATTGATCTTGTTCTCAAAAAGGAATGTGGCTGAGGCTCAGACTATTTTTAAACCAATCGAATCACAAATAGAAAATAAAGACGATTTATTCACCGCTTTCCTGTATTTTTCGTTAATGTCGCCGGATCCTGCCATCAGGGAAGAATATGCCAACAAGTTTCTTAACACTCCCGGCATCCCGGAAGAATTTTCACTCTATAAATCTAGAGTAAAGATCAGCCTGGCATTATTGGCCAAAGAAAAAAAAGACTTCGATACAGCCACTCGACTGATGAAAGAAGCGCTCTCTCAAACAACGGATCCCCGGCAAAAAGCGGAGATTGAATCGGAACTCGCTCAGATTGAATTTATAGGGAAAACCGCGCCGGAAATCAAGGCTGAGACCTGGTTCAATTCGAAGCCGTTATCATTGGAGCGTTTAAAAGGAAAAGTCGTGGTTATCGACTTTTGGGCCACATGGTGCGGACCATGCCGTTCCGTTATCCCCGTACTGATAGAAGAATACAGCCGGCATAAAGCCAAAGGGCTTGAAATTATCGGATTTACGAAACTGTACGGGATGTACCGGGACGAATTGGAGAATAAAGGCAAAGTGGATATGAACGAGGAAAAAGAACTCACACAAAAATTTGTGAAACGGCACATGATAAACTATCCAATCGCCATATCGCATGAAGGAAAAGAATTCGACACATATAGAATCAGCGGGATTCCCACCATGGTATTCATCAATAGAAACGGTGAGATCGACCATATTAAGGTTGGAGCGGGAAGCCCGCAGTTTATAAGAGACAAAATAAAAAAACTATTAGAAGGTGAATAATGGAAAAAATCAAAGCCGCTGAACTCGACAACAAATTAGCATCCAACAAAGTAGTGATCCTGGATTTCAGTTCCCCCGGTTGCGCGCCTTGTAAAAAAGTGCCGCCTCTACTGGAAGAAATCTTGGCGGAATTATCTGAAATGCCCATCGCCGCCTACGAAGTCAATGTCGCGGAAGAGCCGGCGCTTGCGCAAAAATATTTTGTCCTTGGTGTACCGACAATCATTATCTTCCATAATGGCAAGGAAACAAAACGGTTTAATTCCGTTCCCAAGAAAGACAAACTTGTTTCCGCAATAAAGGGCTAAAACCGGGCGCCCCCTGGAAGGTCATGAGTGTCTCTTAAAAGGTACACAACAGCCGGCGAATGTGTTGGTTGCGCTGGCATTCAATTTGCTAAAATGTATTTCAGGAGGAAAAAATGAAGAAATTTAGCTTACTTATAGTATTGATTGTATCCGCTGGCTTGATGCCCCTCAGCTCCCAAAGTGTGAATATGAAAGCCGGAGTGTTTATCCCCTCCCTTCAGTCGGAGCTCTGGAACATTAACCGGAGTAATTTGACATTCGACAAGGCCGATATGGTAGACGTTTACTATACCGCCGAATATGAACAATTCATAAACAAGGCATTGTCCCTGGGACTCGAGGGAGGAATCTACAAACAGGAGATTTTTTCAGCATACAAAGATTTTGTATTTGAAGATAATTCGACGATCGAACAAAACATCGCACTTCGCATAACATCTCTGGAGTTGAATATCAAACTCTACCCATTGGGTATTCGCAAAACCGTCTACCCTTACATTTCCGCAGGACCTGGAGTATATTTTTGGAAATACGAACAATGGGGATATTTCATCGACACCATCGAAGGGACCGTGGATGAGGGATTCGCAGATACATCTCGCGTAGCGTTAGGTTTCAACGCAAGGGCCGGAATCGTCGCAAGAATCGGCAAAGCCACAGGCCTCTCCTTTGAAGCCAAATACCTGTACTTGAAAGATGAACTCTCGGAGTTATTCCAGGATTTCGACAAACTGGATATGAGCGGTTTGTCATTTAATTTTGGAATTCACTTTTTTATCTGGTAACAAGATTTTTAGCGAATTATTTCTCCCGGGACACTTTGTCCCGGGATGGGATATAAAATCCCAAGGATACAGCGATTCTACTCCTCCCAAACATCGCACAAATTATTTCGTCCCATGACCAATTCATAATTTGAAAGAGGAGGACACAGGGAATCGTAGACACAGCGCTTGCATGGGTTTACGTTGCGACGCGTCAACCGCCAACCTCTTCCATGAAGCATTTCTTTGTAGACCGCCTCATAGAGAGAATGCCGCTTGATATTTCCCAACCGGGGCATATTGACATTGGAATAAATTCTACCGTCGGGAAAAATCGTCAGTTTCCCAAAATTGTTCCCATTGATAGCTTGCCGGGCAAAAATCTCCCGGAACGACGGCTTTGCCCCTAAAATGATTTCCTTCGACAAAAATACATTCCTCTCGAAAAAATCCAGATTCGACCCATCGAAATATGGCAGTAACCTTCTATTGTGAATCAATGATTCCAGATCGATCTCCCCAGCCTCTTCCACTTCCCGCTCGCTTTTTACCGGGAAAAAAAATGCCGCTTCCAGTCCTAATACGGAAAGCTGCTCGATCAATCGCGCAAGAGGGCGTTCGTTCACAGGGAAATCAACAAGAACAATAATCTCTCCATTATCACCGATATGGCGAAGAATCCTGGATTCAGAACTGGAACCGGTGATATTTTGGTAATGAAAATAAAAAGACTTGAGGGATTTGATACCGTCTAGATACAAAAGGAGTTCCTCTAAATCGGGATACAACAAAACGTCACCCCCTAGAAAACTGAGGCGAAACAATGATGTTCCCGCTGTTTCTTGCAGGACGTTCTTAAAAACCGGAAGCGGAAGATGAAAAACCTTTGAACCGGGGCTCCTCGTGCAATAGGGAAATTGCAGAAATGCTCGTCGGCAGCCATGGCAATCCTGCCGGCATTGATTGGTCAGATAAAATGAGATCTCGCTCACATAAGTCATCAGATCCTCGCCCACCCGATCTGGAGCATCTATCTTAAATTTAGCCACATCCTTTTCGACGTTGAGATAGGGCATCATTTGAACCGGCTTTTGCGGAAAATCCCGTATATTCAAAAGATCTCCCATAAATTGCTCTCTCACATCCCGCACAAATCCCGCAACCACCGGTCTGGAAAGCATTGTTTCCGTAATGTTCAAAACATACAGATTATCGAGCGCGACAATACGTTTCACCAAGCCGGTAATGACCGGTTGATCGATATATTCTAGAGATTGACCATTGTGAGTATTGTAGAGCAACACATGGTTGTTCCGCTTTACCGTCGCATAAACATAAGGTTCAAGATAAAACCAGTATGCCTCACCCTTCATAACTGCTCCGGCTTCACATCTTTAACCAAAATACATCTCCTCCATTACATTAAAATAGACCTCGGGATGTTTCTCCATGTATGTCAAGACTCCAGCGAAGTACCCGGATATATCCTTATAATTTTTAAAACCGAAACATTTCGGATGTGCGTCGCCAATCGTTAAATTAAACAAACACTGAATGCAAGCCTCGGTATTGTAGCACGCGTGACATTGGCGGGCCAATCGGTCGTAATAGGCATTGTAGGTTTCGGCGATATGTTGGAAATCAAGTTTTACTTCCAGCGGCGTCACCCCGCCAAGGCTAAATTGGTGACCAATACGTTCGCATGGTAGGATTTTCCCATTCACAGTAATAAACACCATCCTGGAAAACGGAATACATGTCCCGGTGGGAATAAAACGCCGGTTTTTTCCAGAGGCGAGCAACTCATCGTATTTTCGAAACGTGGCGCCGCTATACCTGCGGATGGATTCGATGACATCCCTGGGTTTCGGCAGACTGAAAGCTTTCTTCTTTTGATCTTCAAAATATTCCTCTTCTTGATTGAGACTTTCGCTCATATTCCGATAGGTATTGAGGAATTCCTCTTTTTTACCTGAATCGAGCCCATGCGGATTGACTTCTGATATATTGGGACTTTTTTTGAATTCCTCTCTGAAGTACTTCACAATCGCGGAGATGGAGTTCCGGTTGTGCAGCACAGCATTGAAGCGAACATTGGCGGAAAAAAAATCCGGGTAATGACGGCGTAAACGTTTCAAGTTGGATATAATCACCGGATGCGACGATTTTCCCCCTTTCATGACGCGATAACTATTATGAGTCTCGTTTCCGTCAAGACTTACCAACAGGTGAAAATCATGCTCAACCAGGAAATCCATATATTTGTGTAATAGTAGACCATTGGTGGTCATGGAAAACTTAATCCGGTTGTGTTCCATCTTCAATGTTCGAATATAGCCGACGATCTTCTTGATAAATTCAAAATTCAATAGCGGTTCTCCGCCATAAAAACTGATATAAACAGGTTTCCGATGCGAATGATTCAGAGGTGAATTCCACAATTCCAGAAGATAATCCAGCATTTTGGCGGCAACATCCACAGCGAGGTTTTTCCCCTCCCTCCTGTCATAGTCGCAATAGAACTTCCCATACGCGCAATATTCACAATCGAGGTTGCAGGAATCGGTGACTTCAAATGTCAATTGGTGGCAATTGGCGAGCGACGTCTTCACCGACTGCGCGGTTAGACGATCACTCAATTTCTGCTTTACATCCACTTCGTCGAAATAACCGTTCTCTTCTAAAAACAGATATTTGCGGTAATAATATTCAAGTTGAGACCTCTTGAAAACTCCATACCCGTCAAGAACAAAACCCGCATCTTTGCGGGTTTCGACCCATTGCCCCGGTTCGATTCCATCCCGGGACAAATTCACGAAATGATGAATCAGCGGATGGCAGAGTAAGAACCGGTTATTAAACCCACTATGCAAATAATAGTTCCCCTCCTTTGACTTGAAAAGCACTGTAGAATTCATTTCCTACCCCATATACAAACAAATGTATCAGAACTGTCCGTAAAAGTCAAAGTCCAGTCTTATTACTGGATTTTGGAACACCATACAGTAATATAGGTAAATGTGTCTTACTCAACCCTTAAAAAAGGCACATAAAGAATCAAGCGGGAAAGACCTCTACCATGAAGACACATCAGGTTTAGTGCTACTGGTGTAACCGGTTGCCCATCCAGCGGGATCATCATTGCAAATACAATTGGCGGAACATGATGTGGGCTCTGCTCCAGCGATTATTTTATGCATTCTTTTCCGGTCCACTTCCTGTTGATATAGAAACGTTAAATTCATTTTCTTCGGCATATTAACCTCCTTTACTAATGAGAAAAATTTTTAACACACTGATAAAGCGTGAAAACCTTTCTGAAACACCCATTTTAGATGTTTTATCTAATTTAGTTTCCTGATTTGAAAACAATAGTGAAATAACTAAACGGTTAATTTGTCAAATTATATTAACCTTTGTATATAACTATTGATTCAAACAAGCAACAACCATCCCGAGCATCTATCTTCATAGAAAAAATAGACACCGGGCAACAAACGAACGCAGAAGGCACGTATATAATATCAGTTCAAGATAAAAAAATCAAGAATCTTTCATAAGAAAAATTCTAAATTAATTAACCGGTGTCCAAACCTATAGATCTATATAATCGAGAGAGAATTCCAGTCGAATCCCTCTCCAATCCAGTTGGTCCGCGGATGTCTGAATGGAGACGGCGATAACGTTAGCCGGTTTGAAATAGTGGGGAGACAAAAATTGAGCCCATTCAACCACGACAATCCCCTCGTCTATAATTTCATCAAGCTCCGGCATGTACTGCCCCATTACTTCTCCCAACCGGTAAAGGTCGAGATGATACATGTATACCTCCGGGGCGCCGCCCGGAGCGTCGCTATCCAGTAGGTACAATTCACCTTCGTATCGATTCATCAATGTGAAGGTGGGACTCACAATGTCACCGGAATCTATTCCCAGGGCAACAGCTATCCCTTTGGCCAGCAGTGTTTTCCCGGCTCCGAGGTCCCCGGAAATAAGTATAAGTTCATTTCCCCGTAAAAATTTTCCCAGCCTGGTCCCAATGTCAAACGTCTGGTCAGGAGAAAGAGAATCGAGTTCTATAATCATTCACATTCCTGGTTGCATCCGGTAAAGAGTCGATGATATCAGTGGCTGTCAAAGAGATTTCTCCTTTTTTGCGAGCCGCGATATCCCCCGCCAGGCCATGGATAAAAACCCCGGCTTCGACAATGGTATCAATGCCGAAGGCTGGCGCAAACTGGCAGATAAATCCGGCCAGAACTCCGGCGAGTACATCACCGCTACCGGCAGTCGCCATTCCGGGATTACCGGTCTGGTTAATGTATACACTCCCATCAGGAGCGGCAATAATGGTGTGGTGCCCCTTGAGGACAAGATAAACCTCATATTCAATAGAAAAGTCACGGGCGGCTTTGATCCGATCGTTTACGATCTCCCGGATCGAAAGGCCGGACAATCTCGAAAATTCACGGGGATGCGGGGTCAAAATGATAGGGACATTATTTTTCCTTTTCAATACACGCGTATGCCCCTCCAGCGCATTGATGGCATCGGCGTCCAATACTATCGGAATGCGTGACCGATCGATAACATCCACCACTAGCGCGAATGTGTCTGAAGAATGTCCCAGGCCAGGCCCCATAAGAATGCAATTAAACTCTTCCAACCTGGCGACAATATCGGAGGAATTCTCAAACGGGAGCATCATAATCTCCGGATAGGATTGGATTGGAAATAGGTTTTCCTTTTTTTTTGCCGCGGTACACAAGCCGGCGCCAGCCTTTAGGGTGGAGATAGAGCTCAAGATGCCGGCGCCGGGTTTATCTCTGGAACCACACACCGTCAAGCAATGGCCGAAATGACCTTTATGAGAGTCTATCTCTCTTGGATTAAAAAGATCCCGGAAATGGGAAACTTCAATCATCTCGATGTAATAATTTGCATTGAGTTGTAATTTTGCAGGAATCCCAATATCGATAATGTCTATCTTCCCGCAATATTTATTCCCGTCGGGCTTCAAATGAGCCCATTTAAGGTTCTGAAATGTGGCGGTAATGTCGGCGTTGACATGAACGCCCTCCTCCGGTAAAAATTCATCGGAAAGGCCCGACGGGATATCAATCGCCGCGATAGGATGGGGCGCCTCGTTCATACACCGGATAACGTCTGTGAAAATCCCCTCCCGCAATGGTTTGTTGATTCCGATTCCGAAGACGGCATCGATGACAAATGTCTCCCGGTGGTGCAAGGTCTCCAAAAGCGACTGCAATTCACCGCAATCTCCAAGCAATCGATAATCGAGTCCCAGCCGGTGGATAATGTCGAAGTTTATTTTAGGATCTGGATTGAGGGACTCGGGAGCCGCTAAAAAAAGAAACGTCACCGAGTAACCCATTTGGCTCAAAATCCGCCCCACAGCTATACCGTCGCCACCATTATTTCCTTTCCCAATGACAGCGACGGCATTCTTGTAGTCCCTGAGAGGAAATTCGCGGGCAAAAAACGCGGCCGCTCCCCGTGAAGCATTCTCCATGAGAACGATCGACGGCATGCCAATCTCAGTGATGGCAACAGAATCCAACTCCTTCATCCATGGAGAGAGTAAGACCTTCATATCTATTCTTCCTGATCGTCCTCGTCTTTTTCTTCCTGCCCGACAACCTGCTCCAATTTCGACGCTAGAATTCCGCCGAATCCGCCGTTGTCTTTGTAAGCCACTTCCTTTTCCTTCTTAGCCTGCTGTTCAGCTTCATTTTTATCGAGCACTTCCTCTTTCAATTCTTCCAGGCGAATTTCATTTTTTATCTCTTCCATGTCGATGGTGTCGTCTGTGACTTTACGTTCCGCACGTTTTTTGGGCTTTGCGGCGCGATCCGCAGCAGATTTTTTCCGTGACTTTTTATGGGTGTCCTTTTTGGCTTCGGCATCTTCATCTTCGATGGGGCGGGCCGCTTCGACAACCGGTTTCGCTTTGTCCGGCGCGCGATCAACATCCACGCCTGCTTCAACCCGATAGGGCTCTTCAAGCGCTTCTACCTTGACCTCGCCGGCCATCTTATCTTTCATGCGCATCTCGTCTTCCCGCTTCCGGCGCCGCTCTTCCCTCTTCATGCGGATCTCTTCCTTCAACTTCAGCTCTTCGTCCAATTTTTTTTGCCGCGCCTGATCCCTCTTCTTCTTTGATTCCTCCACAACCTGACGTCTGCGGTTGAGTTCCTCTTCTTCAATTTCAACCACAGCGTCCGAGTCCAGATAATACACCCCGTGGATTTTTTCCGAAGGGATAAATTCAGGATTGCACAGGATTACATCTTCAACGAGGCGAAGATCGGTTGAATAAATGAGATCAAGGATGTGATACAATCTCAATATATGGATTTCATAGTTCTTTTCTTTTATTCCAAATTCCAGGAACACCTTGTGTACCAGCTTGTTGAAGGTTTCCATTTTTTTGAATTCCGCGATATTTTCTTGAACACTCTCAAAAATATCGGATTCGAGAAACATCGACTTATTCAGAAATACAGGGGAAGCCACTTTCTCTTCAGTCACCTGAAACATTTCCGTTTTAGAATCAAATACAATTTTATCCGCGACCGTACCTTTTTTGGTGGTTCGAATATTGAAACTAAATTTGTTCTCCCCCACCTGGTCAATGGTTAGAATCATACCCTGTAACGCTTTGAATCCTTCAAAACATTCTTTGAATCCAAGCAATAAATTCTCATCGCTGTAATAATAAATGGTATAGTCTTTTTTGGTGTTCAATTCAGTCGCTTCGATTTCGATGGATTCACCGAAATCATACACACCGGGGCGAAGCCTGACGGCTCCGGCGGCTACCTCTCTCTGAGTGAGGAAATAACGGGTGTATTCTTCACTGAACAATGTATCTTCAAATTTCTTCCGCCTCTGACCGAGATTTTTCTTGTCGTGAAGGTAAATTTTATTCTTCACAGGATTGGGGGAACTGATAATGGAGTCTTTTTTCAAGTAATAAATAACCGAGATCAAATTCCACTTTCCCCAATCTTTCAAGTAGGTCTGCTGGAAATCGATTTTGTAATCGCGGGACATGATATAATTCAACGCAAAACAATAACTATCGAATTGAGGGTCGTTTGCATCGATCTTCAGGAAATTCTCCACCATGAATTCGGTGGACTCGGATTTTTTATTTTCTGTCAGGAACTCGCGAATTCTGTCAAAAACATCATCTTCAATTTTTTTCAGATTTTCTTCAAGGAGAACCATGTCGCTGATATATGCTATTTTTTGCTCTTTTTGTAGAGCGCTTTTCAACTTTTTTTGGAGTTTGTTGAGCTCTCGTTCCACCATCGGGGGCTGCTGAATACGCGGATCGTCCTCTTCAGCAAGGTATTCATGCTTTTCGCAAGGTTTGGACTGTTTATGAGGTAGTAATAATTCAATTTTTTGCCTGTCCAGATAATCGGTGTATTTCCTGAAATCGGAAGTCCCTTCATATGCCAATTTTATCTCATGGTACCCGGCGCTGGTCTTCACCTCAACCACCTTCAATACAACGCCTCGTCCCATATCAATCGACTTTTTCGCTCCGGTCGGAAGTTTACCGGCATAATCCTTATAAATCAAATCACCAACTTTATATTCGCAATTTGGATTATAGACTTTGACCCGGTTCTTACGCTTGTCCTGTGTCTTATAAAGAGCGACCTGGTAAGTCACATCGCTCAATTGAACCGGTTCGTCCTTACCTTTTAAATAGTTCTTTACTACTGCGATATCTTTATCTTCTATAGTAAGGTTAACGTCCATTTATCTCTCCTCATTTTTTTTTACAATCCTGGTGCCAGAGCGTTTCAGCAAAGCAGCTCTTAGTTTTGCGGCTGAGGTTATCACGACTTCCTCGCCGCCACCCTTAATATATTCGACAGCGGCTGCGATTTTGGGTCCCATCGATCCGGCGGGGAATTGCCCCTCAGCCAACATCTCTTGAGCTTTTTCAATGTCCAGGACCTTTATTGGGCAAGCATGGTCGGTCCCAAAATTCTCGTACACCATATCGACTCCGGTAAGTATCACAAATAAATCCACACCCTCCTCCCTGGCGATGAGTGAAGAGGCGAAATCTTTATCGATCACTGCTTCCACACCTTCCAGGTAACCGTTCGAATTTATAAATACCGGGATGCCGCCGCCTCCGGCGGCAATGACAATGGTTTCATTGTCGAGCAACGCCCGGATGGTCCGTTTGGGAATAATATCCACAGGCTTCGGAGATGGAACCAACCGGCGGAATCCACGACCCGCGTCTTCGTTCATCTTCCAGCGGTTCTCGCGTTTCAATTGTCTGGCTCTAAAAGAATTGTAAAAGGGGCCGATGGGTTTTGTGGGTTTGGAGAAGGCGGGATCTTCCCGATCGACAATAATCTGTGTTAGAAGGGTTACGACCTCTCTATCGATCGATCGTTTGCGCAATTCGTTCACCAGCGCCCGCTCCAACATATATCCCATACTGCCTTCTGTCATTGCGTCGCATACGTCGAGGGGGAAAGGCGGTATCTGATTTGACGCCGCCTCCATTTGCAACAATACATTCCCCACCTGGGGACCGTTTCCGTGAACAACAATCAGCTTGTACCCTTTTTTCACCACATCGACCAAAATCGACGCCGCTTTTTTGGCGTAGCTATACTGCTCATCGGCGGTCCCCCTGCTATCGGAGGGAAGCATCGCATTGCCTCCAAACGCAATGAGTGCCACTTTACTCTTCATCTGGCCCCATATTCTCGCTTATAAATATATTTTTCACGAAATAGAAATTTATTTTTTCAGTTTCGGATGATTGGACAGAACCTCCTTCAGGTTCGGCGTGCCGAGTTCGCTCAATTCATAGGTTACCCGCACATTGGGACGATCGATCTCGATGACGCGGCTCAGGTCGATGGGAGTCGCGATGATGACCAGATCGGCTTCCACCTTGTCGATGGTGGCTTTCAGGTCGGCCATCTGCTGCTCGCCGTACCCCATGGCCGGGAGCAAAATTCCGATCTCGGGGTATTTCTCGAATGTCGCGGCAATAGAACCGACGGCATACTCTCTAGGATCAACCAATTCGGCGGCGCCATATCTGTAGGCGGCCATGACGCCGGCGCCATACTGCATTTCGCCGTGGGTCAAGGTCGGACCATCTTCGATGACCAATACTCTTTTACCTCTGATTTTTTCTCCTCCGTCCACAAAAATCGGGGAAGCGGCGTCGATTACAATGGCGTCGGGATTGGTATCCATGATATTTTCACGAACTTCCAGAATGTTATCGAGATCGGCTGTATCAATCTTGTTGATGACGATGACATCGGCCCGTCTCAAGTTTACTTCTCCAGGGTAGTATTCCAATTCATGGCCCGGACGGTGGGGGTCAACCACGACGATTTCCAGATCGGATTTGTAGAAGGAGAAATCGTTGTTGCCGCCATCCCAGAGGATTACGTCGGCTACTTTTTCGGCTTCACGGAGAATGGCTTCATAATCGACTCCGGCAAACACGATGACGCCGTTCTCAATGTGAGGCTCATACTCTTCCATCTCTTCGATGGTGCAATCATGTTTCTTCAGATCTTCCAGAGTTTCAAACTTCTGAACTTTCTGGGCAACCAGATCGCCATAAGGCATAGGATGTCTGATAGCAGCGACTTTATAACCCATTTCTTTCAAAATGTTGCTGACGCGTCTGGTTGTCTGGCTTTTTCCGCATCCAGTTCTGATGGCGCATACAGATACCACCGGTTTGGTGCTTTCGACCATTGTTTCACCGGGGCCCAACAGGATAAAATTGGCGCCTGTTTTATTTACCTGAGCTGATTTGCTCATCACATAGCTGTACGGTACATCGCTATAAGAAAAGTACACATCCTGAACATCAAGCTCTTTTATCAATTTTTCCAGATCGGCTTCTGGATAAATCTTGATCCCGTCCGGATACATTTCGGCACCGGCAAGTTCTTTGGGATATTTTTTATCGTCGATTCCGGGAATCTGTGTAGCGGTGAAAGCCACAACTTTGATATCCTTTCTGTTTCTGAAAAATGTGTTGAAATTGTGGAAGTCTCTTCCGGCTGCACCCATAATCAAGGCGTTACGCATTTTTTCCTCCTATGTAAAAGCAATTATGTTTTTGATTTTTAAGCCTAAGTATAATCAATAAATGCGTATAAGTCAATTCATTCTACCGAGTATTAGAAAAAAATGGACCGGGTGATTTTTCAAGAATTTTTGAAAGTTTTTAGCGGCGGATTTGTTCTAAAAAAGGGACTACCCTTCTATGCTCTGTCCTCAAAGGAGGACAAGGACGGTCGATTTTAGTGGAAGCGAATTTGCTTGTTTATACTTATGTGGATTATGAAAAAAAAATTTGAAAAAAAACAGATTCAATATGATAATAGTATAATACAAAAACTAGAGGTATGGAGGTTTATTTGAAATACGTAGCGATTATTATGCTCATTGTCGTAGCTTCTTTTAATTCCTGCGCCACTCACGAGAAAGAGTTCGATTTCGCCAACAAAATGGCCCGGGAAGGGCTCTGGCAGGAGGCCTATTTCCGGTGGCAAAAAATATTGAAAAACGAACCGGACAACGGCTCGCTTCATAACAACATCGCCATCGCCCTCGAACAAATGGGCAAAAAAGAAGAGGCTGAAAAGGAATACAAATTGGCCCTGAAACTCTCTCCCGGTAATTCTTTCATCAAAAAGAACTACGACCGCTTTTTATCCGGCGACACGATGAACGGCGAAGAAAAAGAAGAAAATGAAAACAAAGGAACACGGAAAGGGAAAAAGGAGAAGAAAAAATGAAGTATCAACTCCTGATAATACTTGCAACAGCCATCCTGCTCACGAGCGCCTCCTGCTCCGACAACCACATCCAAATTAGAATACCGGTGCAAAAATCCGAGATCGTGGATCTGGACAAATACGAAAAATTTCTGGTTACGGATTTCGATATATCCATCACTCCCGACACATACAAGCCCCAGGTTTTACCCAAAGAGTTCTTCCTGGATGACTTCGCCAAATATATCAATAAAAAAGTCGAATACTCGAAGGTTGACGAGACCACTGTAAAAGAGCCGGAAAATCTCAAAGAATTCCTGACGAACCATCCGGATGCCCTACTGATCGCCGGCACCATGGCGGTTGAAATAAAAGAGACCAGTGTCATCAAAGAAATCAAAAACAAATTCGGCGATAAAATCAAGAGCTTCGTAAAAATTAAAAACTGGTCGATCGAGATGGACATCGATCTATACGATTCCAATTCTGGAGCCAAGATCCGGTCGTTCAACTTAAAGAACCAGCTCAAAGACAACGAGGGACTGGAAGACAATTACAACTACAACGCCGTCTTCAACAATGTAACCGATAAATTTATCCGTTCGGTCACGAGAAAAAACATTATGCAGAGGAGATATCTGTTGTTGAGGTAAAAGGGACACTAAGGATAGAACCATGAGAATAAAAAAAACCATCCTTTTCATCATAACGCTGATCTTCGTTTCCTCGACGATCGGCGCTCAGTATTTTTATTATGGCAAAAACAAGGTCAGACGTACAAAATTCGACTGGCAATATATTGAAACAGACCATTTCAATGTGTATTATTATACCGAAGACAAAGCTCTCATCAAAACTATCGCCGCCGCGGCGGAACATTATTTTACCTTGATTTCAGATTTTCTCAACACCAAACCGGAAGAAAAAATCCCCGTGATTTTTTACAACACCCATATCGATTTCGAGCAAACCAACCTCTACCCCGGCTTTCTACCTCCCGGGGTCCAGGCGTTCGCCGAACCGGTGGCTCACCGGGTCGTTTTGCATGGCGACCGGGCTCCAGAGGAACTCCTGCGTACATTGCACCACGAATTGGGACATATCTTCGAATACGCGGTATTGTACAAAGGCATCAAGCGAAGCGCGCTGGCATTGCGCCCCCCCCCCCTCCTGGATCATGGAAGGGTTCGCGGAATTTGTCACCGGCGAGTGGGAAAGCTTCAGCTTGTTGACAGTGCGGGATAGTGTATTGAACGGCCAGATACCGTCGCTGAAGAAGAACTGGCAGATGCAAGTGGCAGGAGGGACCGCTCGCTCCCCCTATGACTTCGGCCACCTGGTGTTTGATTTCATAAAGGAGAAATATGGGCAGCGTGGAGTACGAAATCTCCTGCGCTCCTTTAGAGGCACCTCTCTCATCAATCCCAAGCGGAACCGCTACGAGTTATTTTCCACCTCGGACCGGGAATTTAATCACGAATTCCAGAAATACGCCCGCGAGAGGTTCAAAAAATACCGCCTAAAGGAAAACCCCGACGATTATAGCTTCGCCATCGGACCGGAATTCCCTTATATTTATTCGTTTTCCCATCAGATTTCCCCCTCCGGCGAAGTCCTGGCTGTATTGACGGCAAACCGCACACGGGGAAAACTGGAGTTTGTATTGATCTCCATGAAAGACGGGAAAATCATCAAGAACATCACCCCGGGATTTACCACCAAATACGACGACATCAACGTTCAATTCAATCCGGCGGACGGCATCTCCTTCTCCTGGGATAACAAGAGTGAAAATATCGCGTTCTTCGTCCGCAAAGAATTGGACAACTACTTAGTGATCATGGATGTGTTGGACGCGACCATCACAAAAAAGATCAAATTGAAAGATATCAACGACCCCACATCCCCGGACTTTTCCACCGACGACAAAACCATCTATTTCACCGGAATTCAAAATTCCAAATCATACCTCTATTCGATAGATATCGAAACCGGGACAGTGAAAAAGCATACGGACGGCTCGCTGTTCATCCGCTCCATCACCATTTCCCACGACGGAAAAAGTTTTGTCTATTCAGCTAAAAGCAATGGGTACTTCAACCTGTACCAGGCCCCCTTCGATGCGCCGCACAAACCGGCGCGGTTGACAAACGGCGCGTTCAACGACATTACCCCGGTGTTCTCCAGCGATAATAAAAAAATATATTTCAGTTCCGACGAGCTGGAATCCCACAATATATACAGCCTGGATCTGGAATCCAAAGAGGTCCGGCGCTATACCGATGTGCAAACCGGCAACTTTTTCCCCATTGAAATTCCTGAAAAAGAAAACAGTCTAGTCATCTCCTCATTCTTCA
The DNA here is from genome assembly GCA_964491915.1 of uncultured Clostridia bacterium. Taxonomy (GTDB): domain Bacteria; phylum Acidobacteriota; class Aminicenantia; order UBA2199; family UBA2199; genus JAHELQ01. Next base: position 23,582 of record CAZBHS010000015.1, on the reverse strand, counting down.
AGAGTACATTCAGGTTGTATAAAAAAGATATTTCCCAACCGCTGGGCACAAGAGTACCGGCGGTGGCGGCAACCGTGGAAGATGAGACCGCCGAAGTCGAACCCAAAGAAGAAAAAAAAGAGCTTAAGGTAATCGAAAAAGGCAAATACAAGGCATTTAAAAAATTCTTTATCGACGGTCTTCCGGCAGTGGGCATCGGCTACTCCACCACCGGAGATTTTTTGGGCTATACCTATCTGAACGCCTCGGACCTCATGGGGGATCATAATTTTAGATTGTATATCGCCAACCAGTACGGCTTCCAGTCATACCAACTCTCCTACGTCAACATGAAAAACCGCCTCCAGTATTTTGCCAACCTGTTCTCCTGGAATCTCAAACAATACTATATCGATCCCGCCAATATCAGCTTCCGGTCGCTGAGAAAGCGCTTTGGTCTATCCCTTGGCTTGTACTATCCGCTCAGCCGTTCCTATCGTCTGAGTTTAAGCGGTACGTTCTACAAACAACAGGACAACGCCGACAACGTATATTATGGCGGCGATTTACCCTATAGCCAATATTTCGACGGTTTCGCCCTACCGCTATCCCTCTCCTTTACCGGCGAGACCACCCGTTTCACGTATTATGGCCCCCTCATGGGGCACACTTTCAATTTCAGTTTCCGAAAATTTATCGACGTCGGCTCGTCGTTCCAGGACGCATATACATTCGAGGGCGATATCCGCAAATATTTCCGTATCGACAACCGGACATTGTTGGCGTTGCGATTGAGGGGATTCACCTCCGGCGGCACAAATCCCGAATTGTTCTGGATGGGGGGCGACAATACAATCAGAGCGGCGCCGTACTTGAGGTTGATCGGCAACAAGGGATTCCACTTCAATGCGGAATTCCGTTTCTCGTTGATCGACCTGGCGGCCACACCCATCGGCATCATCGGCCCGGTGCGAGGCGTCGTCTTTTTCGACCTCGGCGGCATATGGTTCGGCGAAGACGAGTTCAGGATGTTCCGCAAAGGAGAAGGTTTCAAGTTGCGGGACGCCATCTCCTCGTATGGCTTCGGGATCCAGACATTTTTGTTCGGACTGCCCTTCCATTTCGAATGGGTCTATAAAACCGACTTTACGGATAGCCGGTACTACGGCTTCAACTTTTGGATCGGATTCGATTTTTAAATCAAATAGAACCGGTTGCCGGAGACAGACAGTCCCCGGCAACCGGGATCTTGTTGCAGAATGTGCTAAATATTATTGAAATTTTGCGACTTATGTATTAAAATCCACCTATGGGAAATATAATCGAAATTGAATGCCCCGAGTGCCACGCCGCATTGTGGATTGACCTGGATAAAAAGACGGTTATACAACATGCAAAGAGCAAAAAAAAAAATTTCCAATCCTTCGATTCCCTATTGCAACAGGAAAAAGTCAAGAAAGAGAAAGTGGATGAACGATTCCAGATGGCAAGCGAATTGGAAAAAAAGAAAAAAGAACTAGCTCAGGAACTCTTCGAAAAATCGCTGGAGAGCAACAAGTAATAACTGCCGCAGATAAAGCTGACTAGAAATAAAACCCGGGAAACGGGTGAAAGGAGTTATCAATGGAATTTGCAGAATTAAAAGATAAGATTCTAAAGGAAATGGAATTAGATCGCCCCGAATGGGTAAAGGACACAGACGACAGTCTTTGTATTGGTTTCATGGAATTGGGCGCCACCCAAAAGCTTATTTTTTCACTTTCCAATTACAGGGGCAAGCAGTACATCGATGTCAGAACATGGTACCAGGATCAGGCGGGAGAATGGAAACCCACCAAAAAAGGAATCCATTTTAACGTCGATAAATTTGAAGATTTCGATAAAGTCATGCAACTCTATTCCGGTATCCCGTCGATGAAGGGGTAGACTCGGACAATAGATGTCGTCAAAACCGAACGTACTCCTCATTCACACCGGCGGCACCATCGGTATGATCCGCGACCAAAAAAGCGGCATCCTGAAGCCGGACCTCTTTTACGAAAGCCTCACCAGTGTGGTGCCGGAATTGTCGGATATCGCGGACATCCAGGTGGAAATCCCATTTGTCATCGACAGCTCGGAAATCAACGCCTCCCATTGGAAACAATTGGGACACCTGATCAAGGACCGCATCGACAGTATCGACGGAGTGGTCGTCACTCACGGCACCGACACCCTGGCCTACACCGCCTCCGCCCTCTCCTATATGTTGATGAACGTCCCCGTGCCGGTGATTATGACAGGCGCCCAAAAACCGCTGAGCGAATTGCGCACCGACGCCCGCGCAAACTTCATCAATTCCATCGAATTGGCCACCCGGGATATCCACGAAGTGTGCATCTTTTTCGACGACAAGCTCATGCGGGGAAACCGCACCATAAAAAGCAGCATCGACCACTTCGACGCCTTCACCTCCCCCAACTACCCATTGTTGGCTCGGGTGGGAATCGACGTGGACATCTACCGCTCCAACATCCTGCGCTCATCGGGATTGTTTCATATCTTCGACTCGTTCGACAATTCCATCGCCGTCTTCAAATCCTTTCCCGGTTGCCGCGACGATTACTTTCAACCGCCGGACGATATCCGCGCCATCGTCATATTCTCTTACGGCGCAGGCAATATCGCGCTCAATGATTCCAATCTTCTGCGCCGGGTGGAAGAGTGGCTGGGCAACGGCAAACTCGTAGTCATCATGAGCGAGACAAAATCCGGCCGCATGAATCCGAAACTCTACGAAGCGGGCGACAAACTCCTCACGTTGGGAGCGCTCCATAGCGGCGACATGACCTTCGAAGCCAGCATCACCAAATTGATGTTTCTACTGGGTCAATACAAAGACGCCGCCATCATCCGCAAAAACTTTTGCACCTCCCTGGCGGGAGAACTGACTGAAAATTAAAGGAGGAACAATGTCAGAACGAATGATCAATCAATTTTTAGAGATGGTCCAGATAGACAGCGAATCCGGTGATGAAGCCGCAATGATCGATTATCTGGTCAAGGAATTTGAAAAAATCGGAGCACAGGCGGAAAAAGACGATTACGGTAACCTCATCGCCAAACTTCCGGGCAAAAATTCCAAAAACACCGACCCGATTTTGCTTTCGTGCCACGCCGACACCGTAATGCCCGGCAAAGGAATTAAACCGGTAATCAAAGATGGAGTGATCCGCTCCAGCGGCGACACCATTCTCGGCGCCGACGACAAAGCCGGCATCGCGGAGATGCTTGAAGCACTACGCATCGCAAAGGTCCATCCACCGGTGGAAATCGCCATATCACGGCAAGAAGAGGTGGGACTCCTTGGGGTCAAAAATCTTGACTACAGCAAACTCACCGCAAAGAAGGGATACCTCCTGGATAACGATACATTGAATACCATCGTAATCGGCGGCCCCTCTTATTTCGCCATCGACGTCACCATCAAGGGACGCGCCGCCCACGCCGGCATGGAGCCGGAGAAGGGAATCAGCGCCATAGTAGCGGCGGCCAAAGCCATCGCTTCACTGCGTCTCGGTAGACTGGACCACGAAACCACCGCCAATGTTGGCGTCATCAACGGCGGCCTCATTCGTAACGGCGTGCCGGACGCCGCGAGCTTTCTGGCTGAATGCCGCAGCTTGAACCATCCCAAAGCGCAGGAATTGGCGAACGAGATGGTCAAGATCATCACCGAGCAAGTGGAAGCCACCGGCGCCACAGTCGAAACAAAAGTTGACAACCTGTGCAAGGCAGTCGATATCCCGGAAGATTCGGAAACCGTGAATGTCTCCAAACGCGCCTTGAAGAAGGTGGGAATCAATGCCGAAACAACCTTCATCACCGGATTCACCGATGCCTCCATCTACAACAATATGGGAATCGAAATGGCGGTGGTGGGAATCGGCGCCCAATTGGAGCATTCCTGCCAGGAGCACATCCACATCTCGGACATGGAGAAAGCCCTCGATATGGTACTCGAAATCCTCCGCATCTCCGCTGAAGAATAAAATCAACCCGGGGCACGACCCATCGTGCCCCGCAACATCTTCCTCAAATCCGTCCGCTGGGTCCGCTTTGCCCACCAAAGTCCACCGTTCTCCGGTTTTCTTGCCAATACCGGCAAAGCCTCGCGAGAGAGCATCGAGCGCTTCTGGACATTGGCTGCGCCACAGACGAGTCGTGCTTCGAACTGGCGGCGGACGGCTACCGGACCCCGTTTGTACTAAAAAAAGGGAAATAGCCTGGGGAACTATTTGCTAAAAAAACTAAAATTCACTACAATTATAATGGAGAATTAGAACAGACAATGAAAAAAAATATACTCTTCATCTGCCGGGACCATTCAGCCAGAGCGCCGATGGCGGCCGCATTGATAAACCAGCGATTTAACGAGCATTTCCACGCGTTCAGCACTGGAATAGAAGCCGAAAAGCCTTCGTCACACGCGGTTGCAGCGATGAGGGAGATTGGAATCGAACTACCGGATAACACACCAAGAAAGATTGAAGATCTTCTGGAAGAGGATATTCATCTGGTCATCACCGTCTGCCAGGAGGCGAAGATGCAATGCCCGGAATTCCCCAGAGCCAGAGGCTACGCTCACAAAGGTTTCCCGGATCCCGGAGGGTCGGAAAAAGAAGCACTCAACGAGGTGATGATTCGAGATTCCTTCCGCCGGGTCCGGGACGAGATTCGCGTCTGGCTCGGTAAATATTTCTAGCTACATTCATCAAAAAGCTTTACAAGAAATAATCCTTTGAAGCTAACGTTTGAACAGAGCCTTCACAAGGGAGATCGGCAATCTCGATAATGAACGGACAAGCGTTTGTTTATAATTGTAAAGGCCGAAGAGCATTTTGTTCAGGATCAAAGCCAAATGTGGATCCCTCTTTCCCAAAGCCACCGCAAACTCCATGCGGCGTGTGCTCTTGTATATCTGACTGCGCATAAAATAGCCGTATTTATCGAGATCATCCCCAAATTCCTGCCGCCAGGCATCCTCGTATGAAGTAAGAGCTTTCCCCTGGTCTTTGTGGCGGAAGATTGCTTCGGCCGCCAATTGGCCGCCTTTGATACTGTAATAGAGTCCTTCTCCTGATAAGGGACTAACAAATCCGGCCGCGTCCCCCACCAATAACACATTGCCGAAGACGGTTCGCTCAGCCGTATGTTTGAAAGGAAGCGGACACCCCACTCCAGGCTCGAGCTCGAGGTCGCCGGGAATAATCTGCCGCTCCCGCAAATTATCCAGGAAACAGTGGTAGGCTTGCATGGCTCCCACTCCTTTCAATAACACCGCTGTGGCCCCAATACCGATATTCAGATAGCCATCCTTGACAAACACCCAACCATAGCCATTGGGAACAGCCCCGAAAAAGATTGCCAACACATGCCGGTCCAGTCCGGTCTCCGCCAATGTTCGATTGTCGATTGGCGTCTCGGACACAACGCAAGCCGCCATATAATCTTTTTCTTTTTCCTGGGGTCGCGGGATCCCTGGTTCTTTGAGAAGCGGTTGATAAGCGTGACCAGTGGCGACCACAACATAATCCGCGTGAACAATTCCACAATTTGAAATGATTTTGCAAGGCCCGGTAGTATCCGTTTCAATGGCGGTGACACCACAATTCTCCCGGACAATTGCGCCGGCATCCCCGGCATCCTTCACCATGGCATTATCAAACTCTCCGCGAATCACAAAATACCCCTCCACACTGCGGTAACAAAACCTATTGAACGAAGGGGAGTACAATCTCAATTCATCCACATCGCAGTTAATCGCCTCCAGGGCATGTTGCCCCAAAAGCGCGACATTCCGGGAAGACAACGCGCCCCCGCAAGCTTTGAAACGGGGTAGGGTTTGCTTATCGAACATCACTGCCTTCAATCCCAGTTCCGCGGCGTAACGGGCTGTGGCCGAACCGGCGGGACCGGCCCCAATGATTGCCACATCAAATAATTCAGAAGTATTCATCGTTTACCTGCCTTTTTTGTAATTACATTATAATTTATTTTACGGAAAAATACCTCATCCAATGGATGATTGTGGAGAAGATTTTTTCGCCCCTTGCAATTGTGAATTTTTTGCATTAAAATATTTATACTAATTATATTAAGAGAGGGAAGGAGGCAACAATGACGACATTTCATCGTTATACCCTTCAATCGTCGGAAAAAGTCATCGAAGCTTTGAATATCGGGATGATGGAGATGGTGAATCAGAAAAAAAACGTCTTTTTTCCGGAATATCTACTTTTAGGACTATTGGAACAACCGGAATCCATTTTGGCCAAAATCTTTAAAATTCTTCATAAAGACGAAGTGGCCGCCCGCGAGACGATTATGGACGAGATCTACCGTTTTATCGCTCCCTCCGACGAGATCAAATTGGACAAACCGGAGCCGATAAAGGTAAACATTTCACGTGAGGTTGAAGCAATATTCGAGGCCGCCCGCTCCATTTCCAACGAATTTCAGGATAAGTACATCAGCACCGGCACATTGTTCCTGGCTTTTTTCTCGGAAAAATCCGGGAACACCAGGGGTATTCTTTTACGCAGCGGCCTGTCGCTACCGGAGTGCCGCCGCGCTCTGCAAGAGATCCGGGGAGCGAAAAAGATCAATGAAAAGAACGCCGAATCCAAGGAGACGGCCCTCAATCTGTACACCACCAATCTTACCGAATTGGCGCGCTCAGGTAATCTGGACCCTGTCATCGGCAGGGAGGCGGAAATCAACCGCATCATCCAGGTCCTGTCCCGTCGCAAAAAGAACAACCCGGTTTTGATCGGCCCGCCGGGAGTGGGCAAAACCGTGATTGTCGAAGGATTGGCGGAAAAAATCGTGGATGCCGAAGTACCGGAGAGCCTCCTCAACAAAGAGGTGATGCTCCTGGATATGACGGAGGTTGTGGCGGGAGCTAAATTCAAGGGGGAATTCGAGGAACGGCTCAAACAAATAAAAGACGAGATCATTAACGCCAAAGGCAGTATCATTCTATTCATCGATGAGATTCATACCATCGCCACCGGAAGCCCGGGCTCCGACAGTATGTCGGCATCCAATATCCTGAAACCCGCTCTGGCTCGGGGGCAATTGCAATGCATCGGCGCCACCACTCTCGAAGAATATAAAAAATACATTGAAAAAGACAAAGCCCTCGAACGGCGCTTCCAAACGATCCAGGTGAGCGAACCCTCGGAAGAGGAAACCCTCAAAATCCTCAGAGGACTCAGAGATCATTACGAGAGACACCATCAAGTGGTCTATTCTCCCGAAGCGTTGGAAACCGCGGCCAAATTCTCGAAACGCTACATTTCAGGCCGGTTCTTGCCGGACAAAGCCATTGATTTAATTGACGAAGCGGGCAGCGAAAAACACCTGCAACTGATCTACATCCCCCCGGAAATCCGTACCTTGAAAAAAGAGAAAGAGCGGCTCCTATTGGTAAAAAACGACGCGTTTTACAGCCAGAAATACGAAGAGGTGGCAGCGCTGCAGCAACAGATTGTCACCCTGGAATCGCAATTGGAATCTGAAACTGAAATTTGGCGCAGCACCATCAAAGAGATGGACAACCTGGTGACGGAAAACGATATCGCGGAGGTACTCTCCCGCTGGACCTCGATCCCCGTCACCCGCATCACCCAATCGGAAAAAGAGCGGCTAATCACAATGGAAGAAAACATCCACAAGCGGCTCATTGGGCAAACCGAAGCGGTCAAGTCGGTGAGCAACGCCATTCGCCGCAACCGGGCGGGCCTCAAACAAAAAGACACCCCTATCGGCACATTCCTGTTTCTGGGTCCTACCGGTGTGGGCAAAACAGAATTGGCAAAATCGCTGGCGGAATTCCTCTTTGACGACGAAACCCGCTTGATTCGGTTGGATATGTCGGAATACATGGAACGGCACACTGTTTCGCGCATCATCGGCTCACCTCCAGGGTATGTCGGTTATGGAGAGGGAGGCCAATTGACGGAAATTGTCCGTCGCAATCCTTACTCGGTCGTGTTGCTTGACGAAATCGAAAAAGCCCACCCCGACGTATTCAACATATTGCTTCAAATATTCGACAATGGGCGCATCACCGACTCCCAGGGCTTGACGGTTGATTTCAGGAACACCATTATCATCGGCACCTCCAACATCGGCAGTGATATCTTGCAAAAAGACGCCAAAAACATCGGCTTCGCCCAGATGGAAAACGCCGAAAATTATGAAAGCACCCGCAAACTGATATTCGACCGGCTCAAAAAAGTATTCAAACCGGAATTTCTCAACCGCATCGACGACATTATCATCTTCCATAAATTGACAAAAGAACATATAATGAGGATTCTGGATCTGGAAATTGAAAAGCTCAAGAAATCACTGGAGGACCAAAAATTGAGCCTGTCGATCAGCGACTCTGCAAAAAAATTCCTCGCGGAAGTCGGCTTTTCGGAAAACTATGGAGCCAGACCACTGCAACGGGAGATTGCCTCGAGGGTGGAGACCAAAATCTCGCATCTGATTATCACAGGCAAAGCAACGCCGGGCTCCTGCATTTTCATCCGCAAACACGCCCGCAAAGATTGCCTGCAAGTTGTGGTAAAAGCCGCAATAAGCTAAACTATAATTTTAATGAATAACATAGAGTAAGGAGCAGTTATGACCAAAGGGCACGCGAGAATTTTTTTAGTGATCTTCGCGGTAATTTTTTTCGGAACCGCGGCATTGAGCGCCAGAAATTACCGTCTTGTATCTCCAAACGGTAAAACCAACCTGGAGATCAATATCCAGGACCGGATAACCATCTCACTCAAAGTAGACCGAATACGGGTGCTACGCCCCTCCCCCATATCCATGACTCTGGAAAAAGGAAACACATTAGGAAAAAAAGCGATCATCAAAAAGATGACTCGACAAAAAATCGATACGTTTGTCTCACCCGACGTGCGGCAAAAGAGCGCGCGCATCAGGGATCGTTACAACCAGAGAACCATCCATTTCCGCGGCGACTACGCCATCGAGTTCAGAGCATACGATGACGGAATCGCCTACCGCTTCAAAACCACGTTCAACCATCCAATCACTGTGGTATCCGAAGAAGCGGATTTCAACTTTGCCGGCAATTACAATATTTGGTTCCCGGAAGAGGAGAGCTTTCAATCGCACAATGAACGGTATTACAAATATCTACCGCTGCTGGAGATTCCTAAAGATACAATGTGCAGTCTCCCGGCGCTGGTGGAAGCGGCCAATGGAGTAAAAATCGCGATCACAGAGACGGATTTGGTGGATTACCCGGGCATGTGGTTGACAGGAAGCGGCAAATCAACACTCGAAGCGACATTCCCGAAAGTACCCAAAACACTGCAACTGAAAAAAGACCGTCACGAAGCGGCAGTGGAGCGCTATACCTATATCGCCAGGACAAGCGGCTCCAGATCATTTCCCTGGCGCATCCTGGCCATCTCCAGGACAGACGGGGAATTGATCGCCAACCAATTGACCTATTTATTGGCAACACCATCCCAATTAAGCGACACCTCCTGGATCCGCCCCGGAAAAGTGGCCTGGGATTGGTGGAACGCCAACAACCTCTACGGAGTCGATTTCGAAGCCGGCATCAACACAGACACCTACAAATACTACATCGATTTCGCCGCCGAATACGGCATCGAATACATCATCCTGGACGAAGGTTGGTATCCCCTGGGCAACTTGCTGGCGCTAAGTCCGGGAATCGACATGAACGAGATCATGGCTCACGCCAAGAAAAAAAATGTCGGCGTCATCCTGTGGGTCATCTGGAAAACATTGGATACCCAATTGGAGGAAGCCCTCGACCTATTCGCCGAATGGGGAGTTCAAGGTATAAAAGTTGATTTCATGCAACGGGACGACCAACTGATGGTCAATTATTACCACAAAATCGCCCGCGAAGCCGCGAAGCGTAAGATGTTGGTGGATTTTCACGGCTCTTACAAACCGGCGGGGCTGCGCCGCGCCTACCCCAATGTCATTACCCGCGAAGGGGTTCGGGGCCTGGAACAAAACAAATGGTCCGACAAGCTAACTCCGCGGCACAATGTCACCATCCCCTTCATCCGCATGTTGGCGGGACCGATGGATTACACCCCCGGCGCCATGTTGAATGCCCAACAAAAAAACTTTCGACCGATTTTCGACCGCCCCATGAGTATGGGAACCAGATGCCATCAATTGGCCATGTATGTAATTTACGAAAGCCCCCTGCAAATGCTTGCCGACAGCCCGTCGAACTATCTAAAAGAAACCGAATGCACACCATTCATCGCCGCCATTCCCACCGTGTGGGACGAGACAGTTGTCCTTCACGCCACAGTCGGCGAAACCATCGCTCTGGCCCGCCGCAATGGGAAAAATTGGTATGTGGGAGCCATGACCGGCAACGAAGCCCGCGAACTGGCCATCGATCTCTCTTTCCTGGGGACAGGTACTTACATCGCCGACATCATGAGCGACGGGATCAACGCCCATCGCGCCGCCGTTGATTACCGGCACCAGCGACAAGAATTAACCCCGCCACAAACTCTAACCGCTCGCCTGGCCCCCGGCGGAGGTTGGGCGGCGATTATAAAACCGAAAGAATAATCCGGCGCTTTCTTTTAATAGAGAACGTAATTGGCTGCCCAACCGACACTGTGGCAGCCATAGGCGATCCACATATAACCATTCTCGCCCCAGCCGGTGCCCCAGGAATTCTTCAACTGCCAGGCGCCTTTGAGATCATCCCAGCCGCACAATACCACGAAATGGTTGACATTACCGGTTCCCGGGTAGTTGAATACGCCGCTGGTGTAGGCCTGGAAAGCCCCATCCACGTATACCATGCAGGCCACAGCCCCCATCCGGTAGATGGCGTTTTTGATGGAATCGGTGGACGCCACAGAGTAGGCGTTTTCACAGAATCTCCAACCGAGGGCCTGGTAGGAAGGGGTTACCTGGTTGCACTGTGTTCCGGGGGGGTAATCTGCTCCCGTCGCGGCTCCCTGATAGTAAAAAATGTCGCCGGCGAACCAGCCGTTGTAACAATCCCAATTGAAGGGATTGCAATCCAGTAGCCACTGCTCCGAAAGATCCACAGTCACTCCGGTTTGAACCAAAATGATCGACTCGAACATGCTGGTGTTGGCCCACGGCCAGGCGCTGGCGCATCCCTGATTCTTGACAGGCGTGCACACGCACGCGTGCGTAATCGGCAACGCGGGAGCCGTCTCATCCTTTTCAGAAGGAGTCGCGGCAATCCCTGCCATCGGCTGCACGGGACCGACCAACTGATCGAGAGGTATCGACGTGACAGTATTCTCGCCGACTGTGAATGTCAAACCTTTGGCTTCGATCTCCGCCTGCAAGGCAGCCAGGTTGCCCTTGACTTTTGTTTCAGCCGACAGCGAGGGAATCACAAGAATGCCCGCCAACACAACCACCGGCACAACCACCAATAAAAACTTTTTTAATTTAACCATACTTCCTCCTTTTATTAAAACACTTCATTTAAATACGCCAACCATAGACATGGCACGCAACGTCCTGTGCATAAGATACAAAATTCCCGTTCATAACTATTTTTTATTATAAAAAATCCCCACACAGCATGCAATCAATCAAAAGTATTAAAAAAAAGAAACCGGGAAGGAGTGAAACCCGGATTATTTCCAGACGCTTCGTATATGACGCCGGGCGTAGAGCGCCGGCACGACAAACAACGCCAACAGCATGCCGCAAGGATCTCTCTTCCGGATGCATCGGGCAACGAGAGAACACGTCACTGTTTTTTCTTATAATCTTCGATCGCAGCCTTGATACCTTCCTCGGCAAGCAACGAACAATGCATCTTCTCCGGCGGCAAACCATCCAGAGCTTCAGCCACGGCTTTATTGGTGATATTCAACGCCTCTTCCAGATCTTTACCTTTCACCATATCGATAGCCATCGAACTGGTGGCAATAGCGGCGACGCAACCGAAGGTTTCATATTTAGCGTCCACAATTTTCCCATCCGCCACCTTGATGTATATCCACATCACATCCCCGCATTTCATATTTCCCACTTTGCCGATACCATCCGCGTCTTCAATCTTGCCGTAATTTTTTGTATCTCTAAAATTTTCCATTACTTTTTGGCTGTACAACATGTTGGCCCTCCCCATTCGATAATCACACTACCGCCTTATTTTTTCCAAAAAGGAGACATGCTTCTCAATCGCTCCACCACTGGAGGCAAAGCTTCTATCAGCTTATCCGCGTCTTCCGCCTCATTGAACTTACCCAGGCTGATGCGCAGACTTCCATGAGCGTCTCCATGCTTCAATCCGATACCCAGCAACACATGGGATGGCTCCAGAGATTTGGAAGAGCAGGCCGACCCGGACGATAACGACAGGCCCTCTTGATCCAGGAGCGCGAGAATCGCTTCGCCTTCGATGTATTTGATCGAAATATTCAACGTGTTGAACAATCGTTCCGGCGTATCGCCGTTCACCAACACTTCCGGTACGATTTCAAGGATTTTTTCCTGTAGCCGGTCCCGCATGGGTCTCACTTTCCGTTCCACTTCAGCCATTTCCTCCATAGCCAATTGCGCGGCTTTGCCAATGCCCACAATTCCCGGAACATTCTCGGTTCCGGCGCGCAGGCCCCGCTCGTGACCTCCCCCATACAACAGGGGTTCAATCTTCACCTTTTTTTTCTTATAAAGAACGCCAATCCCTTTGGGACCATAAAATTTATGCCCGGAGAAACTGAGCAAATCAATATCCAGCTCCCTTACATCCAGAGGGATTTTACCCACTGTCTGAACCGCGTCCGTGTGAAACAAAACCCCCCGCTCATGGGCGATCTTAATGAGCTGCCCCAACGGTTGAATGGTGCCGATCTCATTGTTGGCATGCATGATACTCACCAACAGGGTCGAGTCTTTGATACTTTTTCTCAAATCATCAGGATCCACAAGCCCTTTTGAGCTGACCGGCAAATAGGTCACTTCAAGACCGTTTTTCTCCAGGTAGCGGCAGACATTGAGAACCGCTGGATGCTCTATCTTTGAAATAATAATGTGCCCTTTATTGCCATTTTCCCGCACTACGCCAAAAATTGCCAGATTATCGGATTCAGTGCCGCCGGATGTAAAGTAGATGTCGCTTATATCCGCGTTGATTAATCTAGCGATATGGCTTCTTGCCGCTTCTATCGCCTGGTTCGCCTCCCCTGCCTTACGGTAAAAGGAAGAGGGATTATGAAATTGACGGTTGAAATAGCGTGTCATCTCCTCAAGAACTCCCGGATCCACTGGAGTCGTCGCATTATAGTCGAGATAATACTCTTTCTCTTTTTCCATTGTTCCTCCTTTCCTCAATATAACTCACCTGGGTTTAGTTTTCAACGTTAAAAGTTATTTTGTAGGAACACTAAAAAAAAGGAGGTGGGGCGGGTGAGGAGACCTTTAGCTCCTACCCGCCCCTCCTACTGTGGGATCCGTTTCCGAATAGCCTTCCGCAAATCTAGAATCCCATTGGCTGTTGCATCTTTTTTGATGATGCAAATTGAAGGATACTTCTTTTATTTCCTTGCATCCACCAGCATAATTACCAGTCATTTTCATGAATGTAATCTGCTGCATCTCTTACCCTTGTCGAAATAGTGGGGCTCCTTTGCGGCCGGCTCCACCAGCCAACCGCAAAATCACTCCCCAAAATGACCTTAATAAAGACCATGAACACCATGTATATGGTGAAAACAGGGCCCCCTCTTGATACAATCTCCCCGTACTTACAGGTCGCCAAAAAAAATAAATATTACCCCTTAATACATTGTGAATACTCTGCCTTACAGGTACACTCTTATATATATTACTCATTTTTCCAAATTTCGATACTATCGGGCAACAATAGCGAATCAATCACATGGATCGTTCCATTGACGCATCCAATGTCCGCCTTAATCAATTTGGCCCGGTCCAACCAGACAAATCCCCGCTGCACACTTATGGTCAGCATTTGTCCGCACAAGGTTTTGGCGTATTCCATATTCACTAGATCCTCGACCGAGGCCCGGTCGAGTAACACATGGTAATTAAGAATCTCGGTGAGAGACAGTTTATTCTTGAGAACACTCACGTCCGAATTCAGAAGCATCAGATCAAACGCCCTGTTGTCGGGCGCCAACACTGTAAACGGCCCCGCGCCCTCTAATACCTCGTCAAGGTCGGACGCCAAAATCGCCCGCCATAAACGGGCAAAAATGCGGGAACCCTGGAGTACTTCCAGAATATTCTTTTGGCGATGGTCACGGACATCGAGAATGATTTCCCTGCCGGGACAAGGGTTCCATATGGTTTTATCAACGATCCCCATCATCTGCCGCCCTCACCCAGGACCTGATTGAACGGCGTAACAGTTTTGCACACGTTTTCAACCGATTTTATCATCCCCACCGGTTTCGCACTGCCAACACATTCAATCATTATACAATTTACCATGTCATAAATTCCTTGATCATATCCGGGAAATGGAAACACCTATTTCCAAAAGTGTTATCCCACCGGAATGAACAATGACATGATAAATCCTGAGGGAAATAAAAACAACCGCAAATCCAGTGTTTTTTTTGTCAAAATTTAGCCAGGAGCTTGTAACGAATATCACCACAATGGATGGCGAAATTCTACCAATCCTCACTCCACCAATCCATTTTTAAATGCGTAATGGATCAACTCGGCGGTGTTTTTCATTTCCATTTTTTCCAGGATACGGGTGCGGTAGGTACTGATAGTGTTGCAACTGAGATAAAGCTCCTCGGCGATTTCCTTCGTACTCTTGCCTTTGGCAATCAAAATCAATACCTGGTATTCACGATCGGACAGAGTCTGGTGCAACGGTTTCTCTATATTTTTATCCAGATGGAAGGCAAGCTTCTCGGCAATGGAAATTGTAATATACTTCCCCCCCTGGTGAATCTTCTTGACAGCGGTAATCAACTCACCCGGCAAGCTCTCTTTAGTCAAATACCCCGCTGCGCCGGCTTTCAAGGCGCGGACGATGTATTCTTCCTCTTTATGCATACTAATGATCAGAACGGGTAAATCCGGCTTTTGTTCCCTCAATTCTTTCAACACCTCAATCCAATTCCTTCCGGGCATGGAAATATCAAGCAGAATCATATCGTACTCATTATTCTTCACTTTGTTGAGAACTTCCTGCCCGTTGCGAGCCTCTCCTGTCACCTCGATGTTGGAGCTCTTCTCGAACATCTTTTTCAATCCTTCCCGTACTACAGGGTGGTCATCCGCTACCATTAATTTAATCATTTAAGCCCCCTAATGAATCGTTCCCTAACTCTCCGGTAATGGGAACACTTACGATCACCTTTGTTCCAATATTCTTTTTTCCACGGATAATGACCTTTCCTCTTACAAGGTTCACCCGCTCCTGCATACCGATCAACCCGATGGAATTAGGATCGACCACCTTCTTTTGAGGAATGCCGACTCCATTATCCACCACCGCCAACGTTATTCTATAGGGTTCTTTTTTCAAACTGACCCAGATCTCGGTAGCCTGCGCGTGACGGGCAATATTGGTCAACAATTCCTGGTACACCCGGAAAAAAACCGTAGAATATCTCGGATCGAGTACAATGTCTTCGGGTATGATTTCCAGGTTACAGGCGATCCCCGAGCGTTTATGGAATTCCCGTGTCTGCATACGTATAGCAGCGGCCAATCCCAATTCATCCAACATCGGCGGGCGGAGTTCCTTACTGATACGGCGCACCTCTTCAATCGCGTTGTCAAGGTGCAGGTTCAGGTTTTCCTTAAAAGAGGCGATCTCATTGCGAGCGTCTTCCAGTTTGTTCGGCAAGAGATTGACATTCATTTTTAACGCCGTCAACATGGCCCCCAATTCATCATGCAATTCACGGGCGATAGCTCTCCGCTCATCCTCCCGTACCGATTCGATGGATTCCAATAATGCCCGGAGACTGGATCTAGAACCGCGCAAATTCTTTTCCACCTGTTTACGCTTGATGATTTCCAACTCCAACCGTTTATTGATAGCCTTTAACCGGGCCGTGCGCTCTCCCACCAGGACTTCCAATTTATCCTGGTGCTTTTTCAATTCAGATTGCATCTTGTTTTTACCGGTGCAATCCCTGGCGAAAACAGATATTCCATCGCTGGAAGGGTACAAACATATTTCAAAAAAGTAATTTTGGTCATTAAATGTGTATTCGTCTTCAAAAATCTGTGGCTTACCGGTATCCAACACCTCTTTGTACAAACGGTAAACATTGTCGCCCCGCACCACCGGAAAAATCTCGAACAAGGACATCCCCAGTGCGTCTCGAGCCGAGATTCCTGTTAGGCGTTCCGAGGCCCAATTCCAGAAGGAAAACCTCAAGTCGCGATCCAGAGCGAAAAAGATGTCGCCGATACTATTGGCCAAATGGCGGTAGCGGACCTCGCTTTTCTTCACAGCCTCTTCAGCCTCTTTGCGCTGCCCAACGTCATGAGCAAAGGCGAAGCAATAACTTTCGCCCTTGTACTCAAAAAAATTGCTATTCACTTCCACCGGAAAAATTCGCCCATCTTTGGACCAATAGTGGGTGTCTACCCGCAGATATTTTTTCTGGTTCAATTTCCGCCAAAAATCGAGCCATCCTTCCCGTGACCAGGACAGATCGAAGTCACGGACCGACAAGGCCATCAACTCCTCCCTGGCATATCCCAACGCCTTGCAAGCCGCGTCGTTAACTCTGAACACGGTCCCGTCGCTATCCAGCCAAAAGGTGGCAATGGCCGAGCGTTCAACGGAAAACTCAGTAAATTTTAGCTGTTCTTGAGTCAATTTTTTACTGGTTTCGTCGCGGGCGATCATCAACGCGTATTCCACCCGGCCCTTACGATACAATGGCCCGAGCCGGATCTCGTACCACCCATCTTGTAAATCGTACCCCGGCCCCTCCACTTCACAAATATCATTTTCGCCGGTGCCGAAGACCTTTTCTAGAGCATTATCGATGACCCGGTGGTATTTTTTATAGACATAATTACGAATATTATCGCCGATCGCCTCTTTTTTGTCTTTCCCCGGAGGACCTTGATTGACAAATAAAATATCGCCCCTGCGGTTCACCACCACCACATAATCGGGGATACTGTTCAGCAGGGACTGCCATTTTTCAGAAGAGAGGGACAACTCATCTTCTATCTCTTTGAGTCGTCGCAAATCCATCTGAGTGGCGACGGCGCACGCCGGTTGACGTTCATCGTCGTAAACAGTGCCGATATCCAGAAGAACAGAAAAGGTGTCTCCGTCTTTTGTGACCACATTGAGTTCTTCGTCATGAAGCTCCTCGCCCCTGAGCCAGCGGTTGAACAACACCACCGCATTTTCCCTGGAAGCGGGAGCGAAAATTGTTTCGACAACGGATTTTCCAATGAGCTCAGAACTCGATGTGTAGCCCAGATGTTCGACCAGCGACTGGTTGCATTGCAGAATTTTTCCGTCCAATCCGACTTCATAAAGCATCAAGGGAAGGGAATCGATAACATCATTGAGAGAACCGCCGGAATCCATTTTTTCCAAAGCCTCGGCTTCCAGGAGAGACACCCGGCTACGAAGTTCTCCCAATTCTTCCAACAATTGGGCTTTTGTCTTCTTTTCATCCTTCATTTCACATCCTTTTTTTCGCCATTAAAGCGCGCCGGTACGAAAAACTACAACACGGTTATTCTATAAAAAATAAAAAAGTTGTTCAAGCCTTCGGGCTCAATTTAATTATTTATCCCGCGAATAGCGGCAACGGGGAAAATTCGCGCAGCCTAAAAAAGATCCGAACCGCCCTTTCCGCTCCCTGAGGGTTCCGCCGCATTCGGGGCATATTTCACTGCCGTCGCGATCCACATTTTCAAATTCCTTTAGATCCATTGTGTATCTGCAATTCGGATAATCGGTGCAACCCAGGAAATCTCCAAACTTACCTTTCCGCTTTTTGAGAAGCGAACCGCACTTGGGACAATAGGGTTGCGTCTCACCGTCTTCCTCCTCCAGCATCCGGGGTTTTTCCACCATCGCCTTATCTGTTTGGGCCTTGGGGCAGATGTGATTGTAACCGCACCACAGACACAATATAGAAGGCCTGGCTTCGAAACAATCCGCATCATGAATCTCACTGATAGAGCCGAGCAATCGTTCCCGCACAGAGTCGGCGTCTTCACGCTTATATGGAACCGTTACAGTACGCCCCTCCTTCAGGTCTTCATAACACAACTCAATTTCCTGATCGGGATATTGCTGGAAAATGTACATCGCATAGGAGGGCAACTGCAGCGTGTCCAACGGATCCTTCACTCGACCGGTTTTAAAATCCGTGATCCTGAGAGTCCCGTCCGGTTGGCGGGAAACCCGGTCGATAATGCCTTTGTAGCGCACCTTGTCATCCAGGGGAATTTCAAATTCATGTTCCAGATGGAAGGTATCGCTCTTATCCGAGGAGAACACCCGTTGGAAAAAAGAGAGCGCCAAATCAAATCCCAGGTTGAAGTAATGGGATTTGGTACGGCCTTTTTTTATGACTTTCACAGTCTCCAATATGGCGGACTTCCAGACGCCTGTGTACTGGCTCTTCAATTCCGCCAGCGACGGATCCGGTTTTTGCCCTTCCCGCCGTTCGTAAGCCCAACGAATCACCTCGTGAACAGTGGTTCCCATATGGGCCTCGATCGATGAGAACGCCTCGGGCAATTCCTGAATGTAATGATACTCAAACGATTTGGGACACGACCTGAAGGTCGAAATCCCCGAAAAACTAAAACGGTTCAATTCTTTTTTATCCATGGTATTAAAGACAACCATATCAAATTTTTGACTTTTTGGGAATATTTTTTGAAAAAAACAATAAAATAAGAAGGCCCTCCGAACAGAGGACCCTCTTTATAAATAACCGTTACTATTTAATCGGATTTACCAGATTTTCGCCCGCTCATTTTCAGGACGGAACAAAGCGTCGCCCTCTTTTACGCCGAAAGCCTTGTAAAAAATATCCAGGTTGCTCAACGGGCCGTTGACCCTGAATTTCTCAGGCGAATGAACATCGGTTTTAACGCGCATCAACAATGCCTTTTGGCGACTATTGGAGCGCCATACCTGGCCCCAGGAAAGAAAAAATCTCTGCGCCGGAGTGTAGCCATCGATGGATGTCTGCGGCGGATTTTTTTCCCAGGCGGCATTCAAGGCGTCGTAAGCGATCATCAAGCCGCCTAGGTCCGCGATATTCTCGCCCAACGTCAATTTTCCATTCACATGCACATCGTCCGCCACCACAAATTTGTCATACTGGGCAACCAGCACATCGGCCCTCTTGTTGAATTTCTCCTCGTCTTCCCTGGTCCACCAATCATTCATATTTCCTTCTTTATCATACTGGCGTCCCTGGTCGTCGAAACCATGGGTCATTTCATGGCCGATCACGCAGCCGATGGCGCCGTAATTCACCGCGTCATCGGCTTTAAAATTGAAAAACGGCGGTTGCAAAATAGCCGCCGGAAATACGATCTCGTTGAGAAGAGGTTGGTAATAGGCGTTGACAGTCTGGGGATACATTTCCCATTCGTCCCGGTCCACCGGCTTGTTAGCTTTGGCGAGCGCCCGCTGGAAATCGAATTCCTCAGCCCTGATATAATTCATGACATAGGAATCACGGCTGATGTCCAGCTTCGAATAATCAATCCATTTATCGGGGTAGCCGATCTTCACACGAAAGGCATCGAGTTTTTCCAGAGCTTTTTTCTTGGTGATATCACTCATCCAATCTAGATTTTTTATCCTCCGGGCAAACGCGTCTTTCAAATTCATGACCAACGCCAGAGCCCGCGATTTGGCCTTCGGAGGAAAATGTTTTTTTACATAGATTTGACCCAACGCCTCGCCCAACGCGCCGCTGGTGGCGTTCAAGCACCGTTTCCAACGGGGTTGGAGCTCTTTTTTTCCTGAGAGAAAAGCGCCGTAAAAGTTGAAATTCTCGTTAACAAACGCGTCGCCAAGATATGCGGCGGCGCGGCGAATCAGATTCCAACGGAAATAATGCTTCCAATCGTCAATAGAGGTTTCAGGTACAACCTTGCCGATCTCTTTGAAGAAGTCCGGCTGCGCCACATTGATCTCGCCGGGATCGGTAAGGCCGACATTCTTGAAATAAGCGGCGAAATCATACCCCTCCGCCAGTTCGTCAAGCTTCGCCACCGGCATTTTATTGTAGGTGGCTTTGGGATCTCTGAGCTGCAACCGGGTCATAGAGGCCTTTGCCAAACGGGTTTCCAATTTCATAATCGCCCCGGCGGCGACCTTCGCTTTTTCCGGCCCGTCGCCAATCAATTCCAGCATTTTGGCCACATGCTTGACATACTCGGCGCGAATCTCTTTCGCCCGTTCCGTATCGTCGAAATAATAATCGCGATCCGGCAGTCCGATTCCCGCCTGGTACACCCAGGGGATATTCATCTCGGAGTTCTTTTTGTCCTGCATCACCAGGAAATAAAACAATACGCCCATGCCCCGTTTGTGGAAGCGGGCCACCATTTCCTGGACATCCGTCCTGGTCTTCATGTTCCCGATTTTATCGAATTCACCCTTCAGCGGTGCAATGCCGTCCTTTTCGATTTTTTCGATATTCATACCACTGGCGAAAAAATCGCCGATTTTCTGCACATTGCTACCTTTCGCTGCATCTTTATCAGCGGCCGAAGCCTCCATAATTCCCCGGAGGTCCGTCAAGTTCTTCTCCATCAATTCTTCAAAAGCGCCCCACCGGCTATATTCACCGGGAATCGGATTCATCTTTTCCCAATTACCCGAAGAAAAACGTCCAAAATCATCACTCGCCTTTACCGAAGTATCGAAATTGGCGGGATCGATGGCTTTTTTCTCGCCATCCCCGGCTCCCGCCCCCATCAAGGGCATCAAGGTTATACTACTCACGATAGCTATCATCACTACTATGTACTCCCATTTTGTCATTGTATTCTCCTAATTATATCCTAAAATAAAGAGTATCATACGGCAAAACTCAATAAAAGTTCAATCCCGGCGTCTCTCTAAAGCTCTATTTTAAAAAAATTCCAGGGGATTCGCTCGTTCCGTAACTAAATACGCTCATTCCGTAACTAAATACGCTCATTCCGCGACTAGATACGCGCGTTCTGCGACTAGATACGCTCATTCCGCGACTAGATACGCGCGTCTCGCAACCAATCGCGCGCGTCTCGCAGTCAAACACGCGCGTCTCGCAGTCAAACACGCGCGTCTCGCAGTCAAACACGCGCGTCTCGCA
>CAZBHS010000015.1:0-2123 GCA_964491915.1 uncultured Clostridia bacterium | reverse complement strand
GTCAAACACGCGCATCTCGCAACCAATCACACGAGCGGCGCAACACAAACCGTTCCATCCATCCCAGCATCCTCTTACCCCCCTCTCAAAAGACATACACCATACTTAGTCTAACAAAAAGAAGTTTTAGGGGACAGGCACATTTTACTCCTTGGTTGCTCCCCACTGCCATTGGCATCAAGGGACTCATCAAGAGTAAGCGCCTAACCACCCCCATCTTTTCCTCTTTCTCATTTTTTGTCAAAGTTTTTGTTTGACAAGAATGAGGTAGAGGGGAAGAAGGGGGTGGTTAGGCGCTTACGATCAAACGAAGGTTCAACTCCACTTACCAATTGCTAACCAGTCCAAGAAATGAGTTTATCGAATGCAAGCACAGGAGGAGATATAAAAAGGGGTACAATACCTTAAGTTAGTGGCATTCTGACCAGTTCCTATGTCCCTCGATAGACAATAAGGAATACAAGCCTGCCCTTAATCCTCTCATCGCCCGCAATTTTTACATTTTACTGCAAATAGAATTTGTGGGGGAGTTGAAATAATGTCTGATAACAACAATATTTCTGATATTGGCCACTCTTCCAAGAAATCGGGATCTTCTTCCATTTCCAAAATCGCTATTTCATAATAACCAACTTTATCTGCAAACTCTGCTGTTGTCATATTCAAATCTTTGCGCCTTTTGTTGATAAGCTCATTTCGTGGGAAATTATATTCTAATTCATATTTTTTTTGTTTGGAGCAGAAAGGGCAAATAAGATCAACCATTTCAAAAAAATCCAATTGAAGGAGTAGAAAAAGTTTTTTGACTTCCTTTAAATGCGGAAATTCAGAAATTTCATCTTCGTGCCATTCAATATCGCAATACGAGTCAATGTTTAATCCAATTTTTTCAGCCACATAAATATCTCGTAGCCCTAATTCCCTTCGTCTTTTTTCAATTATAGAGTTTATATTTTTTTTCATATCTCACCACGCGAACAGAGGAAGTCTAAAAGTGGGCACTCTCAACATGAAGTTTATAGAAAATTCAAGTTCAGCATATGACAGGTCAGGGAAAAAAACTATCATAGAGGGTGAAAAGTAATTCTTAACTGTCCAATATTCTGACGGACTCCACGGTTCCGCATCACCATTTGGATCGCATTCACTTTGGCTTGGTTTCAACTTTTTTTTCTGCCTTTCATAACGTTTCCCCGAACCTTTTGGCCATTGACCTTTGTCATTATTATTTTTATCACGCACATCCCAATGTCTCCAATGATCACGGTCTTCTGGATGAATGGTCCATTTATTATTTTCTGGATCCGTCAAGACATATTTCCCATTGTCCCACTGGGTTTGATTCCATATTAATGGATCATACCCTGGAGGAGGTGGTGGATACTGTCCAATGTATAGACCATACAGGTCTCGAAAAGCTATTGAATTATTTTTCTCAAAAAAGTATAGGTTTAGGTCAGAAAAAATTCCAAGTGGATCTTCTGTAGTAAACCTACTAATCTTTGAATTATAATACCTATAATAAAAGTAATTCAAACCGCTTTCTTGATCATAATATTTTGATTGGAAGCCAAGGTTTCCTTTGGTGGGGCCGGATTGGGAGAGGAGGTTGCCGAAGGTGTCGTAGTGGCGGTTTGTGACGGTGGATTGAGTTTGGTGGGAATGGATTTTGTAGATGGTGCCTACCTGGTCTTTGATGTAGGAGTACCAGCCGTAGGGATGGGCGAAGAGGTTGGAGGAGGCTTCGGAGAATTCTATGTGGCCTTCTACCGAGTCTTTGCCGACGCCGTAGGTGTAGCGGCGGATGGGATTGAATGAGGCGTCGAGTTCCATAGCCAGGTTGTCGCCTTCCCAGTGGAAGTTGGTGGTGGTTCCGTTGACGGTTTTGGAGAGGCGGCGGCCATAGCTGTCGTAGATGTAGGTGGCGACGGTTGCGGGAGTTGCTTGGCCGGGAGGGATGTGTTCGAATTTTTTTAGGCGGCTGTCTGAGGTGTAGTAGAAGAGCTTTTGTTCTCCGGTTGATTTGTCGGTTTCGCGGGTGAGATTGCCGTCTGGGTCGTATGTGTATGTGTGAGATGCTGATTCGGTGAGCTGGTTGAGATTATTGTAGGTGTATGTGTTTT
>CAZBHS010000014.1:0-117560 GCA_964491915.1 uncultured Clostridia bacterium | reverse complement strand
GGCAAACTCAGGGGCGTGGAAAACTGGATGTAAAAAACCAATATTTATTGCCCGTGTTTTTTAGAAGATTACAAAAGAAAAGGATGCCCCTTTTTGACCTATTTTTTCAACCCCAAAAATTGTTTTTTTTTGAACCGGATTACACCATCAAAAACTCGTAAATCTTAACGCCGATTCATTCGGAATATAACACGCCTCTTAACAATCGAATTCAGGCACAGGAGGAGATATAAAAAGGGGAACAATACCTTAAGTTAGTGGGATTCGCGCCTGTCCCCTTTTTGACTCGGACTCGGTGACTCGGGACTCCGGCATCGTAACCTGGAGTTACGACGTTTTAACTTTGGGTTGCGAAGTCGCAACTTCAAGTTGCGATTTTGCAACTTTGAGTTGGAACGTCGGAACTTTGAGTTGGAACGTCGGAACTTTGAGTTGGAATGTCGGAACTTTGAGTTGGAATGTCGGAGCTTTGAGTTGGAATGTCGGAACTTTTAGTTGGAACGTCGGAACTTGAGCTTCAAATGAAGTTGATGATTTTGTGGCGTAAGATGGACTGGTTGTCCTTGATGCTGGTGATTGTGGTATTGACGCCACTAATCGTGTTACCGGGTTGTGGGATTTTTTGGGTAAAACCTTTGTGGGGCTTGACTTTGGGGGGGTGGGCGTTTTATAGTTTGGTTTGGTTTTTAGTTTTTTGATTGGAGGATATTTTGATGCGGCTGAATGTTTTGTTGGTGGTTTTGGTTGGATTGTTGGGGGTTGGGGCGGTTTGTGGTTTTGGCGGGGTCGTTGACTGGACCGCGGGGGCTTATGATGGGGGGGAGCCTTATGTGCGGTGGTGGTGGTTTGCGGGGGTGTTTGAGGAGAGGGATATCCGGTTTCAGTTGGATTGGATGAAGGAGAAGGGATTTGGGGGCGTCGAGGTGGCGTTTATTTATCCTGTGGGGCGGGATCCTGAGGCGAAGAGAGTGGAGTGGTTGGGGGATGATTGGCAAAAGGCGGTTTTGTTTGCCAAAAAATATGGAGATGAGATTGGTCTGGGGGTGGATTTTACCTTTGGGACTCTGTGGCCGTTTGGGGGGACGTTTGTGGCGGATGAGGACCGGACGCGGGTGTTTGGGGATGATGATTTTAAGCAGAAGTTGCGGCTTTCCTGGACCCATCCGAAGATTGGGAATGTGGTGAATCATATGGATGGGGAGGCGTTTCGGCGGTACGCGGGGGTGATGGGTGAAGCGTTGGCGCCGGCTTTGAAGGGGCGACGGTCCGGGCTTTTTTGTGATTCCTGGGAGGTCGAGACGCGGCGGATTTGGACGGAGGGGTTTGGCGAGGCGTTTTTGAAGCGGTATGGGTATGATGTGCGGCCGGTGATGAAGAGGATTTATGAGGCGGGTTTGGAGGGAGAGCGGTATGATTATATGACGTTGGTGTCGGAGTATGCGATTGGGGAGTTTTATCAGGAGTTTACAAAGGAGGCTCACCGGTTGGGGGCGTTTTCGCGGGCTCAGTGCGCGGGGGCGCCGGTGGATTTGTTGACCGCTTATGGGGCGGTGGATGTGCCGGAGACGGAGGCGATGCTGTATGAGCCTGGGTTTTCGCGGATTGTGGCGTCGGCTGCCACTTTGGCGGGGCGCCGGGTGGTGAGCGCCGAGACCTTTACGTGTATTTATGGCTGGCCCAATCCGTGGCACAAGCGGGAACAGACGGCGGACTTGAAATTGGTGGCGGACGCGCTGTTTGCCAATGGGGTGAACCAGATTGTATGGCATGGGGCTCCGTATCAGCCCAAGGGGCATGAGGATTGGGACTTTTACGCCACGGTCCATGTGGGCCGCACCGGGGCGTTGGAGCCGGAGCTTTTGGAATTTAACCGGTATATGACGCGGGTGTCGCGGTTGATGAGGAAGGGGAAGAATTATTGGCGGGCGGCGGTGTGGTTGCCGCTGGAGGATGCCTGGTCAGCGGGGGAATATCCGGAGGCTTTGCGGATGAAATGGTCGTGGGGGGAGTATGAGCTGCGGTATGTGAAGATGCCGCCGGAGATCAAGGGGCATGCGCCGTTGTGGGTCAATCATCATTATTTGAAGCGGGCCCAAGTCAAGCGGGGTAAGCTTCATGTTGGGGACGCGGTTGTGTCGGTGTTGGCGGTGGATGTGAAGTATTTGGATTCAGGGGCGTTGGATACGATTCTGGATGTTGCCCGGCGGGGGGTGCCGGTGTGGATGAAGCGGGCGCCTTTGGAGCCGGGGAAACGGAAGAGTGGGGATTATGAGAAACGGTTGCGGGCGTTGATGAAGCTGGAGAATGTGTCGGCTGATTGGAAGGCGGCTTGCGCGGTGCCTCCGGTGGTGGAGGGGGACCATTTGCCGGACTTTTGGTGCCGGCGGGATGGGGGGGATTTTTATATTTTCTTTGCCCATCCGAGGGCTCAAAATTTGACGTTGCCGTTGTCCTACGGCCAATCGTTTTGTTCCGAAACCATTGCGCGCGCGGTCAAGATTCATGTCAATGGCCGCACTGTGGAGCGGGAGTTGCGGTTCCTCCCCTATCGCTCGATTCTCCTATATATCGACAAAAATGGCGAGTCTAAAGAATTGGAAATTTCTTTTTCACCCCAAAAACCGGTTGTAAAGAGCGATCCTCGTGAGCGGGACCGGAGTAGGGACAAATAGGTAGTTGTGAAAATTTATTTTTTTGTATTATTATGGAGAGGACTATATAAAAAAGCTGGAGGATGAGATGTTAAAGAAACTTACCACAAAAAAAGAATCGAGAAAATCAAGAGTAATTATGGAGCGGATCGCATTGGTGTGCGTTTGCTATCACGAATGCCTCGCACATTGTGTAAATATGACTGATCGGTCCACTCTACTTTTCCAAATTGACTTATCACTCGAACGCTGACATATACCAAAACCGAGAGGTCGGGAATCCTGGTTTCTTAGATCGCTCCAGATATGAATGAGCTTGAATTGGCCGGGGGCGACATGCTCCTGGCAGAAAGATTACTTCATCAAGCGCTTCGAAAGCTCTCACCAACCTGTATTCGATGAGGGTAGACCGTTCTCGATCGGAGATGGTCATGCGTGGATTCCGTGGGTGAGGGCTTCTTCGAAGACCGGATGATAAGGATATCGTAGTCGGAGTTGTCATGTGCTTTTCCGCTGACTCCTGAACCGAACGGGATGACATCGTGGATGTCCTCTCCGAAGTGCTCGATCAACGTGTCCTTTACTTTTTTTAAAACCTCAATGGTATCGGTCATCATATTTATTATAGTAGCATTATTCTTTTTAGCAACAAATTTCAATTGAGACTTCGAATCTATTGTTGAGTTCTTTCTTTTGCTGTTGGTGTTTGAGTTTGGCGGGGGTGTGGGGGGATGCTTGGGAATATTCGGTAAATTGGGGAGGTAGAGGCGGTTGAAAAAGAATAACGTTTGGCTTTTTGGGGATAAAAAAATGGTGAATTTGCAGGGAATCTTGCTAAAATTGTTTACTTTTACTAAGATATTTGTTATCTATACATAATGCAGAGAAAAGTTGTCTTCTTTTTAGTCATAATTTGTGGAACTACTTTATTTGCAGGAGACCTCTTTAAGGTGGGAGTTACCAGCGGCTATTTCATGCCCAGTAACGATATCTTTAAAGAGGTATATGACGGTGATCTGGTTTATGGATTGAAACTCGGCGTTCATGTTTGGAACGGATTGTACGCGTATGTGTCCGGGTTGCAATACAAGAAATTTTCCGAAACCACCTACACCGGTGATATAACTCGTTTAACTCTCAATCCGATATACTTGTCATTACGATACACCGCCCCTTTGGGCACAGCGAACCCCTATGTTGGAGGGGGTTACACCTATTTAAAGTTCAAAGAAGAGTCAACAATCGGCGACATTGAAGACACTGGGAATGGGTATTACCTGGAAGCCGGGATCGAGGTCAATCTCTCGTCCCGTTTTATTTTGGATTTAAATGCCGGGTACAATAGCGTTTCCATCACCACCTTCAAAAAAGAGATCGACCTGGGTGGAGCCTTTGCCGGGCTGTCTTTTTTGGTCGTGATTTAATGAAATTTTGTTGACAAATGTAGAATATTATATCATTATACTTGTTATCATTGATTGAATTATTTTGTTGAATGGAAGTTAAGGACCAGGTAAAAGCTAGATTATCTATCGTTGATGTTGCATCTATTTATGTGAATCTGAAACCGGCGGGCAAGAACTATAAAGCGCTTTGTCCGTTTCACTCGGAGAAGACGCCGTCTTTTTTTGTGATGCCGGAGAAGAACACATTTAGTTGCTTCGGCTGCAATAAGTTCGGGGATATGTTTACCCTGGTGCAGGAAATGGAAAATCTGAGCTTTCCAGAGGCTATTAACTTTCTGGTGGACCGGTTTAGCATTCCGGTGGAGCGGACTGATTTTAAGCCGCGGATAAAAAAAGATGATTATGTGCATATTAACGAGGTGGCGTTAAAATATTTTATGGACAACCTCTATAGCTCCGGTGAAGGAAAAGACGCGTTGGACTATCTCTTAAAGAGGGGTATCACAGAGGAGACTATCGCCGAGTTCTCCATCGGCTATGCGTACAATGCCTGGGACGGTTTGTATCGCCACCTCGGCAAAAATAAATTTTCCATCGATAAGTCGGTGGAAAACGGGTTGCTGGTCAAAAAGAGTCCCGGCAAGGTGTATGATCGTTTCCGGGGGCGCGTTATCATTCCTATCTTTTCTGAAACCGGCGCCATCATCGCCTTCGGCGGTCGAACCATGTTCAACGAACCCAGCAAATACCTTAATTCCCCCGACACGCCCCTCTATAAAAAAAGTAAACACCTATTTGGATTCAATATATCAAAGCCATACATCCGCAAAGAAAATTCCGCAGTCATTGTGGAAGGCTATTTCGACATGATCTCCTTGTATCAGGAGGGTGTCAAGAACACTGTGGCGTCGCTCGGAACAGCTCTGACCGCTGAACAGATCCAGATGTTGAAACGGTTTTCCGATGATATCTATTTGTTCTATGATTCGGATAGCGCCGGCGTTACCGCCGCGGTGCGGGGAATCGAGAAGATGTTCGAACAAAATGTGAATCCCCGGATATTGCTGGCGCCGGATGCGAAGGATCCCGACGATTTCATCCGGGAACATGGCGCGTATGGGTTTCAGCGGCTTCAGAGCGGCTCCTATCGGGGCTTTAAATTTTTACTGGATAAAGCGTCCCGGGATTTCGATCTTCGCGTCCCTGAACGGAAACGTGATGCCGTGGAATTTATCAAAACCTTCCTTGGTAAGATGAGCGACGAGATTATCCGGGGTGAATATAGTCGCATGGCTGCGGACTTCCTGAATGTGGAACCCGGCGTCTTCAGGAAAAAGCAAGGCAATCTCTTGAACAATAAAGGATCGAGCGGCATGTTGGCCATCACTCCGGCTGAACGGGAATTTATCGAAGCCATCCTGGTCTCTCCGGACTTGATCGAGGAAGTGAACGCGTATCTCGATGACGAGATGCTGTCGGTGCTGGCGTGCGGCAATATGATTAAAGCGATTATCAAGCATTATAATAAACAATCCGGTGAAATTGAGGATTATAAAGGCATCCTGGATAGCTTGAACGATGCGGAAAAAAGAGAGCTCAATCGCATCAATTCATCGGTGGATTTCCTTGAGCTGGACAAAGCGGGATTGACCGAGCGGCTGGGCAACAGTTTCCTGAAACTTCAGGATATGTTAAACCAAAAAAAGTTAAAGGATATCGATCGTGAAATAAAAATTAAAGCAAGAGAAAATAAATATCACGAGGTGGAAGAGTTGATGGCGTTAAAGAGTAAATTTGTTCAGACTATGCATAAAAAAAATTAGGAGGAATCGTTGGATAAAAATAACACCACTGACAAGATGAAAGAGCAAACAGAGCAAAGCGAAAATTCGAAGCCGATCGTTTCTCCTAAAGCTTTTGAGGAGCTGGTGGATCTTGCCAGTGCAAACGATGGAAAACTGAAGCGCGACGATTTGCTGGATTTTTTGCAGGATAACAACCTGCTGGCCAAAAAGAAAGAGGTGCTGGCGTTTCTGGCGGAAAAAGACATCAAAATCATGCGCAAGCGTGCGATCTTGAAAGCTGACAAGTTGAAATTGTACAATGATTTTTTGACCGAATACAAAAAGGAATTAAAAGCGATCCTAAAACGTTCCAAAAAGAATTTCAGCCTTGTCGAGAGTACCTTTATCTACAGCTTGTTTGAAGATGAGGCGACGTTAAAAGCGAATATTAAATTTCTCAAGTATTATCTGAAAGAAAACGATATAAAAATCATCAAGGTTCCGAAACCCAAACCCACGAAATCCCAGGAAGAGAAGAGCGAGATTGTGGGCGATCCGGTACGTCAGTACTTGCGGGAAATGGGAAGTGTTAATTTGCTGTCCCGCGACGAAGAGATTCGGATCGCTAAAAAGATCGAACGGGGTGAGAAAAAGGTTATCAAGGCCCTGTCCAAAACCAATATCGTGCTGAATTCGGTTATCGAATTGGGGCGCGATGTATTGGAGGGGATTAAGGACATCGACGAAGTGATCGATGTTCATGAAGACCTTTACGACGAGTCCAAAAAACAAAAAGTACGGAACCGCTTCCTAAAGCAATTCGAATTGCTGAACAAGTTCAAGCGCGAATTGCGGGCGTTGAAAAAATCTAAGAACTCGAATTTTATCATCGCCAAGAAGATGGTGGAGATTACCCATCTGATCCAGGAAATGTCGATCCTGTACGAGCATAAAAAAGCTTTCATCAATAAGATTAAGCAACTGAAAGAGAACTATCTCCACATCATGGGCCGGCTTAAGAAAATCTACGCCGAGATGCCCAAGACTCCCGATAATGAAAAGGAATATGCCCGACTGGCGGAAGAGGCGGCCAATTACGAACGCCGTCTCGAAAACCTCAATAAAAAATATGAGATTACCCCCGATGATCTATTTAAAACCTGCGCCGATATCGAAGAGGGGCAGAAACTCATCGAGCTGTCGAAAAACGATCTGGTGGAGTCGAACCTTCGATTGGTTGTCTCCATCGCTAAAAAATATATCAACCGCGGTCTACAATTCTCCGACCTGATTCAGGAAGGGAATATCGGTCTTATGAAAGCGGTGGAAAAATTCGAATACCAAAGAGGGTACAAGTTTTCGACCTACGCCACCTGGTGGATTCGCCAGGCCATTACCCGCGCCATCGCTGATCAGGCCCGGACCATTCGAATCCCGGTCCATATGATTGAGACCATCCACAAAATAAACCGCACCCAGAGGCGTTTGGTGCAGGAACTCGGGCGGGAACCTACAGAAGAGGAGATCGCCGGGGAGACCGGTTATACGGCGGAGAAGATCCGTAAGATCTTGAAGATCGCCCAGGAACCGATTTCGCTGGAAACTCCTGTGGGAGATGATGATTCTCACCTCCGGGATTTTCTCGAAGACGATAAAACCGTGTCTCCGCCGGAAATTGTGTCCCAGATGAACCTCAAAGAGCAATTGGAGCTCATCCTCTCCTCGCTGACTGAACGCGAGGCGAAAGTTATCGAGATGCGGTTCGGTCTCCGGGACGGCAATGAACACACATTGGAAGAGGTGGGACAGGAGTTCCAGGTAACCAGGGAGCGTATTCGTCAGATTGAAGCCAAAGCGTTGCGGAAGTTGAAAAAGAAAGCCAAAAAATTGGTCAATTTCCTGGACAAACCGGATAGTTTCAAAAACTAGATCAAACGAAGGCTCTAATCGTTTTCCTCGTTGCCCCGCGGGTGGAATTGACGGTACACCTGACGCACACGTTCCCGTGAGACATAGGTGTAAATTTCCGTGGTCGAGATACTGGAGTGCCCCAGCATCATTTGCACGGAGCGAAGATCGGCTCCTTTTTCCACCAAATGGGTGGCGAATGAATGACGAAGCACATGGGGCGTCAAGATGGATTCGATGCCGAGCTTCCTGCCGTAGCCTTTGACGATCTTCCACAAGCCCATGCGACTGATCTGTTTACCCAGATGGTTGAGAAATAGAAATTGACTGCTCTTGCCTTTCAACAATTCCCGCCGCCCCCGGGCGATATAATCTTCAACCGCGGATTTCGCTTTTTCTCCAAACGGAACCACCCGCTCTTTGTTGCCTTTTCCCATCACCCGCAGGAATTGTTCCTCCATGTACACATTTTCTAGAGTCAAACCGGAAAGTTCCGATATCCGTAAACCGGTGGCGTACAACAATTCCAGAATCGCTTTGTCGCGATTGCCGAATGGTGTGGCGAGGTCCGGCAATTCCAGAAGTTGGGATACCTGGTCCATCGTCAGGTACTTGGGAAGAAGTTTCCACTTTTTGGGGAAGGGGATCGGCGACGCGGGATTCTCATCCACTTTTTCTTCGCCCACCAGGTAATGGAAGAAACTTCTCATCACTGAGAGCAGGTGGGATTGCGACGATTGAGCCTGTCCCCCGGTGGAGTGGCGCTTTATAAATTCGGTGACATCTTCTTCGTCCACCGCTAGATGGTGGAGTTTTTTTTCATTTAGATACTGGCCCCATTTTTCCAGTTCCTGGCGGTAGGAAAGGATCGTATTTTTGCTGAGTCCTTTCTCGATTTGCAAGAATGCGAAATAGCGGTTCAAATCGGCGGAAAATGTTTCGATGTCGAATGCGCTACTCATGGTTGCTCTATGTGTTTAGAGAAAGGGGTTGAGCCGCACCTCTATCTTGATGGTGGATTCGTCCCCATGTCCCGGCAACACAATGGTGTCCGGGGGGAATTGTTTCAGCTTCTCCAATGATTGCTGAAGAATTCCGTAATCGCCACCCGCCAGATCGGTTCGGCCGATGGATCCCTGGAACAACGTGTCGCCGGTAAACAGAAGATTGCCGGTTGACAGGCAAATACCCCCGGGAGTGTGCCCCGGCGTATGAATTACCTCGAGTTTTAGATCTCCCGCTTCGAGAGTATCTCCGTCGTCGAGGTAGCGGTCGATTTGCGGTGGCTCCGGCGCTTTGAATAGGGACGCCAACACTCCCAAACTGTTGGAGACGATGGTCTCCCGGTCGTCCTTATGAAGCCAGACGGGGATTTGGTAACGTTTTTTCAATTCCATCACGGCGCCGAAATGGTCGTAATGGCCGTGGGTCAGGACGATACTTTCGGGCTGGAGGCCGGCCTCGTCGATAAACGTTGCCAGCACGTCCGCATCGGCGCCCGGATCTATGATAAAGCATGCGGGATTTTCATGAGAGTAGACGATGTAAGCGTTTGTCTGAATGGGGCCGACGCAGATGCTTTTGTATTGGATGGTGGTTTTCATTTTATTCTTTAATCAGTGATGTACCGGTCATCTCTTCCGGTTGGGGGATGTCCAATAATTGCAGGATGGTGGGGGCGATATCGCTCAAGCGGCCGTCCTCCCTGAGTTCAATGTCTCCTGCTCCAATAATGGTGAGAGGTACGGGGTTCGTGGTGTGGGAGGTCATGGGCGAGCCGTCTTCCAATTGGGTTTGTTCCGCGTTGCCATGGTCGGCGGTGATGATGGCTACCCCGCCTTTCTCTCTTATCGCTTCAACCACTTGCCTGACACTTTGGTCCACTGTTTCCACCGCTGTGACGATACTGGGGAAGATGCCTGTGTGTCCCACCATATCGCAATTGGGGTAATTGCAAACAATGAGCTTGTATTTGTCCGAATGGATCGCGTCCAGAACTTTTTTAGTCACTCCGGCGGCATTCATCTCCGGTTGCAGATCATACGTGGCCACCCGGGGGCTCGGTACTAACGCCTGATCTTCACCCACAAAGGGATCGTTGCGCATGGCGTTGAAGAAAAATGTCACGTGCGCGTATTTTTCGGTTTCCGAACAGCGGAACTGGGGGATGCCCCTTTCCGCCAGCACTTCGCCCAGTGTGTTTTTATAGTCTATTTCAGGAAAGGCCTCCTCGAAATTCCCCCCGTCGTAGTAATGGGTCATGGCCACGAAGTGGAGTTCGTGTGGAAATGTGGGAAATTCAACGAAGTCCGGTTCGATAATGGCTTTGGTCAATTGCCGGGTGCGGTCGAAACGGAAGTTGAAGAAGATGAACACATCGTCCGCTTGAATACCCGCGTAATCAATGATCCGCGGTTTGATGAATTCATCGGTTTCTCCGGCTTCATAGGCGTCGTCGATGGCTTCACGCCAATTGCCGACGCTTTTGCCGGTTCCGTGGATCATGGCTTTGTAGGCCAATTCGGTCCGCTCCCAGCGGTTGTTGCGGTCCATGGCGTAGTACCGGCCCATGACAGTGGCAACACGTCCGGTTCCGATGTCGTCGATGGCTTCGTGGAGAAAACTGAGATGTTCGCGCGCCGATTTTGGCGGAGTGTCGCGACCGTCGGTGATAGCGTGAATCAATACATCTTCCAGTCCCTGACTTTTGCAGAGTTTAATAATCTCGATGGCGTGACGGGTGACGGCGTGAACTCCCGCCTCCTGCACCAGACCGGCTAGATGGAGGTTTGATCCCCGCTCTTTGGCGATATGAATGGCGTCCAGAAGCGCTTTGTTGTCGTAAAAATCTCCGTCGGCGATGCTTTTGTCGATGCGGGTCAGGCTTTGGTACACCACCCGGCCGGCGCCGATATTTAAATGGCCCACTTCACTATTGCCTTGCAACCCATCGGGTAAACCGACATATGTGCCCGAGGCTTGAATCAAGGAGGTGGGAAAGTTTTTTTCATATTCATCCGCGAATGGAGTGCTGGCTTTGTAGATGGCGTTACTATCCTTTTCTTCGCCCCTTCCCCATCCGTCGCGTATGATCAAACAAACGATTTGTGGCTTCATCTTTACCTCTTACTTTTTTTGAATGATTTTTATAATATTTTCTCCGGTAGTACCGAAGCATTCACAAAGCACCATTATAACACAAAACCCGCAGCTACAAAGAGGAAATTTTCTTCCGTAAAATTGTTTTGTAATAAACAAATGGTTCCCGGTTGAAATTTGTTACGGCCCACGTACTATAGTAGTAACGTGATGATAGGAGGTATGAAATGGAATTGAATGATGCGATTCATAAACGGCGGGCGTTGCGCGCGCTCGAAAAGGCGACGGTAACCGATGACATGGTTCGGGAGTTGGCGCGAAACGCCGGTCTCGCGCCCTCATGCTTTAACAAGCAGCCGTGGCGGTTTGTGTTTGTCCGGGATGATAAAATGTTGCGGCGGATGTTTGGGGCTCTGTCCCGGGGTAATAAATGGGCGGAGCGGGCCTCCATGATTGTGGCGGCGGTGTCGAAAGCAGATCTGGATTGTGTGGTGGGAGAACGGGACTATTACCTGTTCGATACGGGCATGGCTACGGCATTGATATTGTTGAAAGCCACTGAAATGGGGTTGGTGGCTCATCCGATCGCCGGCTTCGATGAAGGCAAAGCCAGGGAAATTCTCGATGTGCCGGCCGGGATGCGGCTAATCACGCTCATTATCGTTGGCAAGCACGCCGCCGATCCGCAAGAACTTCTGAACGAATCCCAATTGGAGCGGGAACACCTACGGCCGCCCAGGCTGGCATTGGAGGAGATCATGCTTCTGGATAGCTATTCATCCTCTTCGAACATGTCGTCTGAATAAATCTGCGTGCGGTTGCGTCCTTGTTCCTTGGCGTAGTACATGGCTTTATCCGCTTTTTCCAGGATCTCATCGCTGGTTTCTCCATGGTCCGGGAAGCTGGACACTCCCACCGACAATGTAATCCGTCCCATCGGTTGACGCTCCTCGCCGGGGAATGTTTCGTTTTCCACGGTGTCCCGCAGTCGGTCCGCCGCTAAAAATGCGCCCACTTTGTCGGTGTTGGGGAGAATGATGACGAATTCGTCGCCTCCGTATTTGGCCTGGATGTCGTTTTGCCGGAAAACCCTTTTGGTGATGACGCCGATCTGCGCCAACGCTTCGGAGCCCTTGATATGCCCATTGTTGTCATTGTAATTTTTGAAATGATCCACATCAAAAATAATCACCGAGAAGGGGCGTTTGTCCTTTTGAGACGTCTTCAAAAAAAGATCCAATTGCCCGAAGAAATAAGTCTGGTTGTATAGACCGGTCAATCCGTCGGTCACAGATAGGCGTTGGGTTTTTTCCAGGAGTTCCCGCATGATGATCTCGTTTCCTTTTAGGTGGCTGGTGAGGTAAAGGGTCAAGAAATAGGTGAAGGCCAGGATAATGTTGAAGGCCACCATTCTCGCCAGGTCATGGGACGAGACATCGAACCCGGAATTGCGGAAGAAGATGATGGTAATAAGAATTATCGCCAGGATTGTGTTGCGAAACGCTTTTTTGTGGAAGATCAAGAATGTGGAGACCATGATGTAGAAGATGAACAAAACGATCACCGGGCTATCGAAACCGCCGGAGAAGAAGACCAACAAGGCCAGGACGATGAAATCAAGGTCCAGTTGCAAACCGGCGATGGATAGAAACATATTGTACTGCATTTCTCGCACCGCCCCATGGATATTACGTTTGAGGGCGAAAAGAAAAATAAAATTACCTATTATCGAAAGCGATACAATGAGGAATAGTTCATAGAAACCAATTTGCGGAACGGGGGACAGGATATTGTAAGTTGAAAAAAATAGGAAAATAAACAAACTGTAGGTCCAGCGGATTCTGGTAAGCCACAGGTTTTTGTTCACCATTTGTTCCACCACGACAAGTTCGGGCCGTCTCATTTCCGGACGTAGATTATTTTTAGAATTCATACCTATAAAATATTTTTATTTGGGGAAAAAGTCAACCAAATCGTTGAAGTAATTTCGTTAAAATATTAAAATTAATACGATGTGTAAATAAATTTAGGAGGATAGTTTGTATAAAAGACCGAAGTTATATGATTTAAGTTATTACAAATTTGTTGGTTCGTGGGCCTGGATCCTACACCGGCTTTCAGGCCTGGCGCTGATTTTTTATCTCACCCTCCATATCTGGATCATCAATACCGTTACCAAAGGTGAGAAAGCGTTTGATCAGTTAATGGACCTGTTGGGCTCGCCATTGTTTAAAATACTTGAAGTTGGACTCTGGGGCGTTATTTTGTTTCACGCCTTCAATGGCATTCGGGTTATCATTGTTGATTATTACAAAGGGTCCCTTCATCACAAAAAATGGTTTTATGGGTTGATTGCCGCGGCTCTTGTTTTGTGGGTGATTGGAAGTTACCTATTGTTGTCCCATGTCCAGTGGGTCAAGTAGGAAGAGGTGGATATCATGAAGAAGAGCTATAAAGAGACATCGAGAACCGGAGCAATCGGTTGGTTCATGCAGCGGATATCCGCTGTGATCCTTTTCGTGTTGCTGTTCCTCCATTTTGTGACCTATCATTTTATGTCCCAGGGAGCCTACACCTGGCGTGTCGTTGCCGGAAAAATGCAGTCCCCCTGGTTCAACTTGATTCAGTTCCTTTTTTTGATCACCGCGTTGTTCCACGGGTTGAACGGCGTCTGGATCGTGGTGGACGATTACATCCACGCCAAAGGATGGCGGATGTTTTTATATGGATTGATCTTGACAGTAGGCTTGAGTTTGTTCTTCGTCGGTATGCTGACTATCTTCAATGCTTCCAGTTTTAGCAAGGAAATTCTCAATTCAGGAGTCGTGAGATGAAATTAGACGAGGCAAAACATTATCATAAGTTAGACGCGGTAGTCGTCGGCGCCGGCCTTGCCGGATTGCGGGCCGCCCTGGAGATTGCCAAAAGTGGTAAACAGGTGGCTATCATCACCAAAGTCTATCCCACCCGGTCGCACTCCGGTGGAGCCCAGGGCGGTATTGCCGCGGCTCTGGCCAATGTGCAGGACGATTCCCTCGACATGCACATGTTCGATACCATCAAAGGTAGCGACTATCTGGGCGATCAGGATGTCATTGAATTTTTTGTCGAAGAGGCGGTCAAGACGGTGTATGAGTTGGAGCATATGGGCGTGCCTTTTTCCCGCACCGCGGACGGTCGCATCAACCAGAGACCTTTCGGCGGTCATAGCTCGCCCCGCGCTTGCTTTTCCGCCGACATCACGGGTCATGTGTTGTTGCACACATTGTATGAGCAGTGCGTCAAAGCCAATGTTCATTTCTACAATGAATTCCAGGTGTTTTCGTTGTTGATCGACAATGATATTTCCCGAGGCGTCGTTGCCTGGGATATCATCAACGGCGGCTTGCATGTGTTCCATTCCAGGGCGGTGCTTCTGGCTACCGGCGGTTATGGACGCGCGTTTAAAATCACATCCAACGCCCATGCCAATACCGGCGACATGCTGAGTTTGATTTTGGAAAACGGTTTACCGCTGGAAGACATGGAATTTGTTCAGTTCCACCCCACCGGTTTGTATAAACACGGTATCCTGCTTTCCGAAGCGGCCAGGGGCGAAGGCGCCTATATCCTGAACGGCAACGGCGATCGGTTCATGAAGAACTACGCCCCCAGCAAAATGGAATTGGCGCCCCGTGATTTGGTGTCCCGCGCGGAACAGACTGAAATCAACGAAGGCCGCGGCGCCGGACCGAACAAAGATTATGTGCTTCTGGATCTCCGCCATCTGGGCAAAGAGAAGATCATGGACCGCTTACCCCAGGTGTGGGAGCTTGCCTACAACTACTTGAAAGTGGACGGTACGAAGGAACCGATCCCCATCCAGCCGACAGCCCATTACTCCATGGGTGGAATTCCCGCCAACATCAGAACCGAGGTGATCAAAGACGCCAAAGGCGCTGTGGTGAAAGGCCTGTATTCCGCGGGCGAAGCGTCGTGCCTGTCCCTCCACGGAGCCAACCGTCTGGGCACCAATTCATTGCAGGATGCCGCCACGTTCGGCCGTATCGCCGGCGAAGTGATGACGGAATTCGTCAAATCCAGCGGTTTCGAGCCGTTGCCTGAAAATCCCACCGAGAACGCCAGGGCTAAAATCGCCGCTGTAATGGAAGGCCAGGGTAAAGAAAAACATGCCGTGCTTCGGGAAGAACTCCAGGACGCCATGACTAAACTCTGCGGTATTTATAGAACCGAAGAGGACTTGCTGAAGATGAAAACCATCATCAAAGACCTGCAGAAACGTTTCAAGAACGTAACCATCGACGATAAGGGTATGGCTTACAATCTTGATTTGTTCGAGGCCTTCGAAGTCGGCAATTTGCTGGACTTTTCCGAAGTGATGGTGGAAGGCGCATTGGCCAGGCAGGAATCCCGCGGCGCTCACTTCCGTTCCGATTTCCCCAAGCGGGAAGACGGCAAGTGGTTGAAGCATACATTGGCCTGGAAAACCGAAGCAGGGGTCAAACTTGACCATACCAAAGACGTTGTCATCTATATGGACAGGTATCCGCCCCAGGAACGGAAATATTAATTTCAGAGGAGATTAGACCATGGCAAAAGTGAACAAGAACGTTAAAATTTTAAGATATGACCCTGCCAGGGACGCAAAACCCTACTGGAAAGTGTATGATATCGAGTTGGATGAAGAATCGACGATCCTCGATGTGCTGAACGAGATCCACTGGAAACACGACGGCACTCTCGCTTACCGCCGGTCGTGCCGTAGCGCCATTTGCGGTTCCTGCGCAATGAAGATCAACGGTCAGAATTTATTGGCGTGCGAGACTCCGATTCATCGCTTCAAAGGCAGCCTCAAAATCGAACCGCTTCCGGGCCTCGATATCATCAAGGACCTGGTGGTGGACATGGATAAATTCTTTGACAAGATGAAACGGATCAAACCCTACCTGATATTGGACAAACCGATTCCCGCCAAAGAATTCATCCAAACCCCGGAAGAATTCGACGATATCCGGGAATCCGCCACCTGCATCCTTTGCGGCGCTTGCACCTCTTCCTGTCCCAGCTTATGGGCCAACGAAGATTATCTGGGACCCGCGGCCCTTTTGAAAGCTTATCGCTTTGTCTTTGATTCCAGGGATGATGGAGCGGATGAGCGTATCGATATCATCAACGACAAAAACGGTTTGTGGCGATGCCATACTATTTTTAATTGTATCGAAGCGTGCCCCAAGCATATCAAAATCACCGAATATATTTCAAAGCTTAAAACCAAAGCGGTTGAAAATTCAATTTAATCGTATATATACCCGGAGGCAGGCCCATACCTGTCTCCGGTTTTTTACCTAATCCGGTTTCATCTATTTACAAATTGCCGGGGGTATATTACAATTTTTCGTGGAGAGTGTTATGGCAGATGCAAAGAATCCGAAAGAATCTGTGTTGGTAACCGGAGGCGCTGGATATATCGGCAGCCATGTGGTTCGGGACCTGGGGGAATCCGGATATTTCCCTGTGGTTTTGGACAATTTGTCCACTGGCAACCGAGAATATATACTGTATGGAGAATTTGTCGAGGGAGATATTCAGGATTCCGATCTTTTGACTGAATTGATCGGCAGATACAATATCAAAAGCGTACTTCATTTCGCGGCGTCGATTGTTGTAACGGAATCGGTTCAGGATCCTATGAAATATTACCGAAACAATTCATTGAACTCGTACAGACTGATTAAAACGTGCCTGGCCAACAAAATTAGAAATTTTGTCTTCTCTTCGACGGCCGCTGTCTATGGAATACCGGAGAGAAGTCTCATCGATGAGAACGCTCCGTTGCGCCCCATCAATCCCTACGGCAAATCGAAGCTCTTTACCGAAATGCTGTTGGGGGATGTGGCGTGCGCGCATCCGGGCTTCAATTATATCGCGTTGCGGTATTTCAATGTGGCGGGGGCGGATCGCGGCGGCCGTATCGGCCAGAAATACAAACAACCAACCCATTTGATCACCCGGGCGTTAAAGACGGCATTGGGCGAGTATGACAAATTATGTGTATTCGGTACAGATTACGACACAGCGGACGGCACGGCTGTCAGAGATTATATCCACATCGATGATCTGGCGGGCGCTCATTTGCTGGCGCTTCGATATTTGAAGGAGCAGAGGAAAAATGGAATTTTTAATTGCGGGTATGGGACAGGTTATTCGGTGGCTCAGGTGGTGGACAGTGTCAAGCGGGTGACCGGGAAAGATTTCCCGGTTGAATATACCGACAGAAGACCCGGCGACCCGCCGGCGTTGATCGCCGATTCAGCTCTCATCCGCCGCACAATGGATTGGCAACCCCGTTTCAACGATCTTGACGTGATCATTCGCAACGCGTGGGAATGGGAGAATACTTTGATAAGGGAGAAAGGCGCATGAACGAAACGTTGGCAAAACGGATTTTTAGCATAATACTGATACTGTTAGTGAGCGTGGCGGGCCAATTGATTGTGGCCCAGGAAACACTGCCTCCGCAAGAAGAGTCGTCCTCAAAAGATCCGGATCAGAAAAAATTGCAAGCATTGGAAGAAGACAAACCCCTCGACGAGGCGGAGCTTCTTGTCAAATACTATATCGACGCTCGGCTTTACCCGGACGAATCCAAACTCAAAGGCGAAGAGACCCTGACATGGATAAATTCTACCGGCAAACCCGCCTCAAGTGTGCGGTTTCATCTTTATTACAATGCGTTTAAGGACGAAAAATCCACGTTTATGACGGATGCAAAGTTCTTTGCCAAATCAAAAGAAGAGTTGCAGGAACTCAGATTCGGCGGCGTCACCATCGATGAAATGCGTGTCGTCGGCGGGGAGGAGTTGACGGACAAGATTACATTTATCACGCCAGACGATAATAACAAGCATGACAAAACCGTTATCGAGGTGGCCCTCGATCAACCGGTGGAACCCGGTCAATCGCTATCCCTCAAGATCGAATTTCAATTGCAGATCCCGGAAATTTTCGCCCGCACCGGTCGGGAGGGCGATTATTTTTTCTTCGGTCAATGGTTTCCAAAAATCGGCGTGTTTCAGGAAAACGGCGAATGGAATTGCCACCAATTCCACCGGACCTCCGAATTTTTCGCCGATTACGGCGAATACAAAGTTTCATTGTCGGTGCCGGAAAAGTTCGTCATCGGGGCCACCGGGAATCTGGTAAACAAAAAGAAGGATTCCGGCGGAATTTATACTTATTTCTTTGAAGAAAAAAATATCCACGACTTCGCCTGGGTCGCGTATCCCCATTTTACCCGGGTGGTGGAAAAAATAAAACTGGAAGGCAATCCTGATGAAACCACGATCATTCTTCTCCTGTCCCCCTACCATGAAGATGCCAGGGATAGGTACCTCAAAGCCATTAAATACTCGTTGGAGTTTTTTGCAGAGCATTTGTTCCCCTATCCGTACAAAAATATTACAGTGGTGGACCCTCCGCTCGCGGGCATGGCATCCACGGGTATGGAGTATCCCACCCTCATTAACGCCGGTTACATGGATTTTATGCCCAAAGGGATGAGGATGATGGAGTTGGTGACCATGCATGAATTCGGGCATGAATACTGGTACGGGATTATCGGTAGCGATGAATTCCGCGAAGCCTGGCTGGATGAAGGGGTCAATTCTTTTTTTGAACTGGAGATGATGGCCGACTATTTTGAAAACGACGGATCGTTTTTTGATTCTTCTTTATTGAAAATCAATAATATCGAAACAAAGCGGCGGAATATCTCGTCGCTGTTGCCGGTAGACAAGGTGAACCAGTATTCCTGGAAATTTATGGACGGATACTATTCCCCTTATGTGTACGACAAAGCCGCGTTGGTACTGGACAGTCTCAAGAATTTAACGGGCAAGAACAAGATGTACGGGTTTTTCAAATATTATGCGCGGCAATTCAAATACAAGCATCCCACCACAGATGATTTTATCCGGACCTTCAACAAGTATATGGAAGATGATTTTACCTGGGCGTTCGACCAGTTCATCAACGGCGAGGAGGGGATCGACAACGCGGTCCGGTCGGTGAGATGTTATAAGATCGGAACAAATCCCGACGAATACCGGAATGAAGTGGTTTTCGTCCGCAAAGAGGGATATTTTCCCGTTGATTTGTTGGTGAAATTGAAAAACGGCGAGGAAATAAAATACTATTGGCAAGAGCGTGAAAAATGGAAAAAGCTGAGTTTCCAGCACGAATTCCCGGTCGATTACGTTGTCATTGATCCCCAATTGAAAGTGACGCTGGATCGCGATCTGGTGAATAACTCCCGGATCTACAACAACACCGGTATAGCTGTATCCGGTTGGGCGGTGCGGCTCGGTTTCGTTTTCCAGAACTTGCTGAGTTTGTTAGTGTTATAGGAGCGAAAGATGAATGTATTTGTGGCGTTAGGAAAAAGTTTTAGATTTCACAATATAAAAATATCCCTGTACCCAATGTTTTTTAATTTTTGGTTTAGTATTGTTTTCTATTTTATCTTTTACCGGATGTTGGGCAAGGTTGTGGGCGATTCGTTTATCTCCCATGAAGCCGCGACGTATGGAGAGTGGACAGTCATTACAGAAGTCTTGCGCGCCCTGGGGCCCGCCGCGCCTTTGATGATTTCTCTCTTGCTGATATTGGGGCTGCTTTTCATCCTGGTCTCGATATTTGTCTCCGGTGGGATTTATGGCATTTTGGTTAGCGAAGAGGGGAGTTCTTATCGCAATCTCCTTCATCTTTCCGCCGAGAATTTCTTTAAAATGATGAAAGTCTTTTTTATCAATTTGGTCAACTGGCTGGTGGTGGCGATTATTTCCGGCTTGCT
This sequence comes from uncultured Clostridia bacterium, assembly GCA_964491915.1. Taxonomy (GTDB): domain Bacteria; phylum Acidobacteriota; class Aminicenantia; order UBA2199; family UBA2199; genus JAHELQ01. The sequence continues at coordinate 97,861 of CAZBHS010000014.1, read as the reverse complement.
GGCATTTGTTTTTTTTAAAACCGTGGAGTCCACGTACAATGAGTCCCTGGTTTGGCCGTTTATCTATATTTGGGGAATCGTTACCGCGCTTCTTGTTGTCTACGCCATCGCGGCTTATGACTTCTCCCGGATCATCCGCCTCCGGGACGAGAGGAATTTCGTTTATTCTTACAAAAAGGGAATGATCGCGATGTTCGACAACAAATTAAACGTGCTGGTTCTATTTATCGTGTTTGCCGTTGTGACGGTTTTTTCCCATTTGCTGTTGTCTGTATTCATGAGTCAAGTGGGCGGCCTCTTGCATGTGTTGGTGATCTTTCTTGTTTTCCAGGGATTTATCTGGTTCAGGTATTATCTGAAAACCTTGATTATGAACGCCGAAGTTCACCTTGTTTTTCCCTAGAACGATTTAATGGGTTGACGTAATATTTTAAACTGATAAAATATGCTATGAATCGCGGCATAAACCTGGATTCAACTCACAAAACGAGGAATATAAAAACACTTGAGTGTATTCCCGGACGGCAAGTGAATGAAATTAAAATTAAACATAATAAATTTGCGAAGAGGTGAATGATGACAAACTATACTTCCGATCAGCTCATGGAAATGGAGCACACATACGGAGCCCACAACTACCACCCACTCGAAGTGGTAATTTCAAAAGCCGAAGGCGTTTGGGTTTGGAACCCGGAAGGCAAAAAATTTATGGATTGCCTATCCGCTTATTCCGCGGTCAATCAGGGCCACCGCCATCCCCGAATCATCCAGGCGTTGAAAGACCAGGCCGATGTATTGACGCTCACTTCCAGGGCATTCTTCAACGACAGATGGCCCGTCTTTGCCAAAAAGATGTCTGAATTGACAGGCAAAGAAATGGTGTTACCCATGAACACCGGCGCCGAAGCTGTCGAAACCGCCATTAAGACCATGAGAAAATGGGGATATATGGAGAAAGGAGTCGCCAAGGACAAGGCGGAGATTATCGTGTTCGAAGAAAACTTCCACGGTCGTACTACCACCATCGTTTCCTTCTCCACCGATCCCGATGCATATGAAAACTACGGTCCTTTTACCCCCGGCTTCAAGATTGTTCCTTATAACGATCTGGAAGCGGTAAAGAAGGCTATCAATGAGAATACCGTCGGTATCCTGGTGGAACCCATTCAGGGTGAAGCCGGCGTCGTTGTGCCGAGTGACGGCTTCCTCAAAGGTCTGGAAACTATTTGCAAGGAAAATAACATCCTGTTGGCCGCCGACGAAATCCAGACTGGATTCGGCCGTACCGGGAAAATGTTTTGCTTCCAGCACGAAGGCATCAATCCCGATATCATCATCATGGGTAAAGCCCTCGGCGGCGGTGTGTTCCCCGTTAGCGCAGTGGCTGCCGACACAAAGGTCCTGGGTGTGTTCAAGCCCGGAACCCATGGTTCCACCTTCGGCGGCAATCCTCTAGGTTGCGCAGTGGCTATCGCCGCTATCGACGTATTGGTGGATGAAAAATTGGCCGATCGTTCCGAAGAATTGGGACAATATTTCCGCGATCGACTGGTTGCCATGAATTCCGACAAAGTGGACGTAATCCGGGGTAAAGGCCTTTTGAACGCGGTTGTGTTGAAAAAAGAGGCCGGCAAAGCCCGCATCTATACCACCGCTTTGAAAGAGAAAGGCGTCCTGGCAAAAGAGACTCACGACTGGATTATCCGGTTCGCTCCCCCGCTAACCATCACCAAAGAAGATTTGGACTGGTCGCTGGAGCGCATTAAGGAAGTTTTGGTTTAATTGGAGGGAGTTACCTCTATATGATAGTATTCCGCGCATTCGCGTCAAGTGAGGCGGGATACCGCCGCTTACAGCGCTGTATCTATTTGGGTACGGCGCTGCGCAAGGATGTCGATATCCTATTTTGTGTGGACAAGGACAAGCAAGCCCTGGAATTGTTGAAAGAAAAGAAATTCAGGGTTTGTCTGGCCGACACATGCGATTCCATCAAAAAAGAAAACCCTGTGGCCGTCGTTTTCGATGTGCCGCGGTTTTCACAAGGCGACACGGAGCTCCTGAACTGGGCGGCTGCCAAAAGTGTCAGGACCATTCAACTTGCCGAATGGGGACTGGAGCGGCAAGAGGTGGATGTGGTGATCGACTCCGCTATCTCTCTCTTCACTCCTTACCCGGATGACGGAATTCGACTAACCGGCCCGGCGTTTGCCGTGTTGCATCACAGATATCGCCATTTCAATAAAATTCAGCGGAAATACCGTTCGACACCCCGCAATATTCTGATTGACCTGGGAGAAACGCTTGATTATAGAACCTTCCGGGAAGTAGTGGATATTGTGTCCCGTTTCGCGAAGAATATAAAAATTGTGGCGGGGTATTGTTTGAAAAAAGGGAACAAAAAAACTTTGAAGCGAATTTATCAAAATATTCGTATCGCCGGGCAAGCCGAGAGTTACGCCCGCGCCTATTTTGAAGCAGATGTGGCCCTTGTCCCTCCTGGAATAGAAGCGTATCAGGCGGCGGCGGTTGGCACTCCGGCGCTCTATTTACCAGTGGATACCGATGGGGTTAAAATCGCCGGGGAATTTGAAAAACACCAATTGGGATTAAATCTTGGAACTGCCGCTTCCCTTACCAGAGGGCGTTTCAAAGAACAATTGGCAGGGTTGTCGTTTGATACCCGGTTGGGATTCGGCGTCAACGGTAAAAATTTACTGGACGGGAAAGGGGCAGGCAGGATTATTGACTTTTTTGAAAAAAACGTTATTATTTAAAACAGGGCAGGACCACAATGTATAAAATTGGCTTAACCGGGGGGATATGCACCGGCAAATCGTTTGTTCTCGAGATCCTCAATAAACTGGGCTGCTTTACTGTCCGGGCGGATGAAATTGCGAAAGGCATTATATTTTCTAAAAATTCCGAAATCATGCCAAAAATCATCGAAACCTTCGGTGATACTATTTATGACGAGAAGCAGGGAATCAACAAAGAGGAATTTTCCCGGATCCTGTTCGAAGACGCCGAAAAGAGAGACTTCATCAACAATATTGTTCACCCATTGGTGATCGCCAGGCGGGATGAATTGCTCAAGGGTATCGAAGAAACCGGCGTGTACCGTCTATTTGTCTACGAGTCCGCCCTTTTGGTGGAAGCCGGTACCTATAAAGGTTTTGACAAAATCATCGTGGTTTACGCCAGTCCCGGCGACCAGTTGAAGCGTTTGATGGATCGGGATAAAATCGATGAAAAAGAGGCGGAAAGTAAAATCAAATCGCAATTCCCCTTGAGCGAAAAGCTGAAAGTGGCCAATTATACTATCGATACCTCCGGCTCGTTCCAAAACGCCGAAGCTCAAACTCTCGAAACCTTTCATTTAATGCTCAAAGATCTTGATATAAAAGAATAATTATACTATATATTTTTTTGTGAGGAGATTGGCATGGGAGAGGTAGAGATAGAATATCTGAATATTCTCGGTCTGAAAGATGGCGCGATGTTAAAAGAGATCCAGGAGAAGTACCTGGAAAAAACATTTCAACTGAAATTTCGTGATTATTTCATGGAAGACGAAGCTCTACGGGAAGAGTTTCTGAGATTTTACAAAGCGTACGCGAGACTTCTAAATTCCAGGTCCTGGGCAGACGATCCCCACAATGATCCGAGCTTCTATCCCTCTGGGCAGGCATATAAATTTTTGTTCAACCAGGGGCTCTATTGTTTTATCAACGGCGAATACATCAAAGCGGGGGAGAAGTTTCAAGCGGCCCTTGATTTGCATGGCGATGATTCGGTCGTGTCGTTATACCTTGGGGTACTACTATTGAAGCGGAAACGTTATTATGCCGCGGAAAAATATTTCAACAAAGTATTGAGTAAAGATCCTCAAAACGAAGACGCGCTCTATTTTTTAGGAGTCAGCTTCCAAAAAGCGGGGAATTTCGACAAAGCCATTGAAGCTTTTAATCGCGTCAAGCAACTAAATCCCTCCCGCACCGAGGTGGCTTACCGGCTGAAAGAAATTCATTCCGGGAAAAAAGGGTCGGCAACGCCTGAAAAGAGCCGGGAAGCATCTTTTTGGCGGAGGCTGTTCAAAAGAGTGAAATAAAAAACGGCTTATTCTTCGATTTTGATCTCGATGGTTTTTATGTCGTCCGGAATTTTATCCAGAGATTCCACCATCCCGTCGATGACATTGATAAAAATCTGTTGCACAAAATAATTGATCGGTATCTCTTTCTCATTTAACTTTAACACAATGGTACGTCCCATCATAGTCCTCCAAAAAACGGGTGATTGCCTCGATGTCGTTTCGTCCGAAGCGGGTGATGTCGAGCTCCAGCGTCTCATCTGTGATCACAGCCGCCAGGCGGGCAGGGTCCCATTTGAGGGCCGGCTCTTTGACCGGCGAGACTATTTCGATGACCGGGATCCCGGGGAAACTGAGCCCTTCCAACAAGACGATATCATAGTCTTCAAATTGACATGTCACCCGCTGCAGCATATCGTCCCCTTCGGCAATCTTTTCCATCGCCAGAAATTCTCCCGGCGCCACCACGCAGACTTTTTCGGCGCCGGCTTGCAAAAAAACTTCCGAGTCCTTGCCCTGCGGTTGCAGTGAATAATGATGAACCCGCTTGACAGCGCCTACCTTCAGTCCGCGATCCTTGAAGTGTTCCACCAACCGCGCAATCAAGGTCGTTTTGCCACTTCCAGACCACCCGACAAATGTAAACAGTCTCATAGTCAAATCATAAACTATAAATCGCCGTCAGTCAATCACGTATGTTTTTTCGGGCTGGGATAAACGTTATGGTCGGGGTCCCACCATAGGATCTTGAAAATATTGTCTTCGCGGAAACCCCAAATCCGCTGAGTGCCGGTCAAGCGCAACGAAACCAGGTTTTCGATGTCGTCGCAATCGATATGTTTCAAACGCTTTTGCGCCTCCTGGCAAATTTGCTCTACTCGAACCTCGTGATTCTGTTTGTTCAGAATCTCTTTCCAAAACATGCTCTCGAAATTTTTTATCTTTGGTAGTATCTGTGACAAAAATATCTCTTTAGTGATGTTTTCCCACCCCCATGGCCCTTCCAGGTCGATAAGGTCCAAATGCCAGGCGGGGTATCTATCCAGGGGGCCTCGCAACGAAGAGTCCATGCGTGGGTTTTTTTTGGTACCTGATTTGGAGATGGATTTTATCTTTTTGGGGCACATCTCATTCTTCGGCCGGCAATGAACTATAATACTCGGCTATAGCGTCATGAGGAATCACCCGGTTGCCCCTCTCGCTGCAAGACATACCTTGCCGGGCCTCTTTCCATGGTTTTTCCAGGTGTGTCAGATCAATCAACCATTGCGCCGATTTATCACCATAATAGTCCAATACAGCGTCGATTGTTTCTGTTTGAACCTCATTCAGAACATCGGGGTTCCCAATTTCAACGGCGGAAATTCTAAAGCGTCCCCGGTGAAAATTGAACAATTCGCGAATGACCGGACCATTCGCCCAGGCCTCGACGTTTTCGCGAAAGAGAGGCTGTTCGTCCCAGACAAGCGACCAGGCCTGGCAATAATAGGCTAATTTCTGAAGTTTCATTGCGGACATTTCGCCTAACTTTTTGAGAATGTAGGCGGCTACGTCGAAAACGCTAACCGATTCTGTGTATTTGTATGTTTCGCTTTCTTTTCGATTGGACCAGCCGGTCTCAGGAATTATATCAGCCGGAGCTATTTCAGCGCATAACGTCCGGTCATCGCCACTGTAAGCCGGCGGGCATTCCTCGATTTCCGAGTAATTTAGCGAATCCTCGCAACGGGTGCAGTCATAATCTTTATTATCATGTGTCATCGCTATTCTTTATCTAAATTGTAGATATCCCGCAGAATCTCTTCCGAAAGTTTTTTTAATTCCAGAATCTCGTTTTCGTTATATTTTTCTTTGAACTCCACGAGGTTCTTGATATCGAAGTGGAAATTGACATTGAAGGCGACATGCTCGCTATGGGTGGAAATATCAATGTTAATTATTTTGCCGTTTATCTTGAACGTATGGCGAATATTGCTGCTTATTAAAGCGGCGTATGTTTCCGCAATTTGGGTCGCGTCATTGGTCCGCAGCGAATCCAGTAATGTGCTGTTTCCCGTTTCCTCATATTTAAAATTAATGCCAAAAGCCTTAACTGGAGTGTGCGGAAGGAGGTCTGCCACCTTCAACGCCGAATCTTCGATCAACCCGAATGTTTGGGTGTCGTCGTTTAACGGGGCAAAGCATAATTTATCTCCCATGGTGTATATGCGTAACTCATTGGAGGTGATGCGCTGTGAGGCCCGTTCATTGAGAGGGAACTCCACCTTCAATTCTTTTTGGGGAAGTAAAAATTTCGATACCCATTCTTTTTGAAAAATCGCGTGATTCCAACTGCCGACCAATACGAGTGCGGGATAGTCTTTAGTAAATTTCATGACACTTATTCACCTTTTTTTATTTAATTTTAATTTATTTAAGCATTGAAATCAACCACCCCCTCCAATTCCAGGAGTTTTTGTTTGATAGGGAGGCCGCCGGCGTAGCCGGTGAGGTTACCGTTGGCGCCGATGACGCGATGGCAGGGGATGATGATGGGGATGGGATTGCGGGCATTGGCGAGGCCCACCGCGCGACTGGCGTTCGGATTGCCCAGGGCGCGGGCGATGGTTTGGTAGGTTGTGGTTTGGCCGTAGGGGATGGCGAGCAATTTGTCCCAGCAACGCTTCATGAATGGGGTTCCTTGGGGGGCGAGTGGGAGCTCGAACTCGTGCCTGTCCCCAACGAAGTACTCTTCCAGTTGAGTGAACACATCGCTCATAGACTGCGAATCTTTCTTCCAATCCGCTGGAATGTCGAACTCCCCGCCTTTTATTTTGAAGTTCACCAACCGGATGCCTCCTTCGTCGCGGGCAGCCAGTATCGGACCGAGTGGTGACTCAAAAATTCCGTAGATCATTTGTTTCCCTCCTTTTTATTTTCTTTTTTCGCCGCCAATTTCCAGAGGTAAAGGGCGGCGTATGCCCGCCAGGGGCGCCATTGTTCCGCCCGCCGGTTGACCTCCCGCTCCGATGGAAGCTTCGAGTCGATTGCCAGAGCTTTGCGAACGCCCAAATCACTGGCCGGGAAGGCGTCGGTCAGACCAAGGGCTCGCATCCCCAGATAATGGGCGGTCCAGGGGCCGATCCCCTTCATCGAGGTGAATCTCTCGACAAACGATTCCAGTGCCTGTCCCCTGTCAAGAGAGATTGCTCCGCCGAGCACCGCGTCCACCAAATTGCGGATGGTTTCCTGCCGCTTGCCGGTGATACCAAGTCCTGAAATATCCGCTAGAGCCATCTCTTCCGCTGTCGGGAAAAAGTGAGACAGACCTTCGGGGAAGCTATCGCCGCATTCTTTGCCGCACGAGGACGCAATTCGCCCCGCCAATGTGGTGGCCGCCTTGACGCTGATCTGTTGCCCCAGAATTGCCCGCGTCGCGAACTCAAATGGATCCCAGGCTCCGGGCAAGCGAACCGATGGATACTCGCCGACAATCTCCCGCAGCAACTCATCTTGCTCGAGATGCTTCCGCACCGGTTCGAGGTTGGCCTCCAGATCGAACATCACTCGAACGCGTTGCTGAATCCGCATCAAATCATCGAGGGCTTCTGTGTGGACAGACAGTCTCAACGCATGCCGCTCCGGGCAATCAAGCACTTCGAACCATCCTTCGCTTCCGCTTTTAATTCTGAATGTGCGCCTATACCCGGTATTATCGATCTCTTCCACTCCCGGAATGATGCGGGGCTGCATAAATTCCAACATATAGCGCCAATCGAAATCCGGTCGATAGGAGAGGTAGAGGTCGCGAGCTTGCGCTCCTTTGCGTATTGCCGGCGCCGATTCAGGCCTGCATCTTAAACAAGGCCGAAAGCCTGCTTCAGCAGCCGCCGCCGCCGAGGGGAAATAAACCACATTCTCCTCTTTCGGAGTTTTGGCCGGGCACACCGGCCGGCAAAATATTCCGGTGCTTTTCACTCCAAAAAAGAACAAACCGTCGAACCGCCAATCCCGCGCCAACCGGGCCCTCGAACAACTATCACTATCCAATTGCATCCAGAACTCCTCATCATTGTCTTCATTATCATAGCACACCAAAATCTAAATTCTAGCGGTTTCCGGACATGGAATTTTTTTTCGCAAAATGCTATTATTTTTAATTAAAAAAGGAGACATACATGAAGACCAAAAAATTCGACAAAAAACTCTCATTAAGCAAAACGACCGTTTCTCATCTCGAGAAAGCGATTCTCGGAAACGTGAAAGGCGGTAAAACCCTATTATATCCCTGCTTGACCGCGCCATTGACCGGTGTTCCTTGCGATCCATGCGCGCGTCCGTCCGCTGAATGCTTCTAGTACCGCCAATGAACTAAGGTGGATCGTGACGATGGCCTCGATATGGGGCCATCCACATCGAGACGGCAAAACATTTCGTGGAGGTGAAATTTGAAACAAAAACTTTGGCTATTGCAAAAAATTTTGATCAGCGCAGGCATCCTTCTTTGCCTTGCATGTTCTCCCAATCAGAATGCAGTGGATGATGACGATGATCAGCAAGGGAATAACAACGAAAACCGGTTGTTTGTCACAGCCACATTGCCGGCCAGTGTTCCTGGCGGGGGACAGGTTACCGGAGTGATCCTGGCTTCTGAAAATAGCCATCAATTGGTGGAGATCTCTGATGTCCAATTGGAAATAGATGTAACACAAAAAAAAGGAATGATCCTTGGGGTCATTTTTGTCGGGGAGGATAACCAGGCGGTCGGAGTTCTGCGCTTTTCCACTTCCAACGGCGATATGTTTGTTCTACCTCTTTTTAATGTCGAGAAGGGAGAAATCGGTTTGGGGAATATTACCTTTGTAAATAACGACGATGGTGTCGATTTCGCCGATCCAGAATTCGACCCAATCGGGCCGGGCAAAACGATTGATATGTCGGAGTCCGAAAAAGGCTCGTTGGCCCTGTCTTCCGGTATAATGGGCAACACTATGGCCAATCCCGACGCCAATGGCAATGGGATCATCGATTTTTTGGAGAATAAAATCTATCGTTTCGCCTTTCAATATCATATCGACGCCGGAAGGGTGCCTGAGTATTCCCCGGAAGATAAAGTCTATCCGGCCTTCATGTACAGCCAAAGCGCTCTTTACGGTTTTTACACTCATGGCGGTATCTTCAAAGGAAACGATGCCGATTGGTGGAACGCCGTCTATCCCGTCGAATTCCCCGACACCTGGGATAAAGCGTGGCCTAGAGGGCTTTATACCGCCGCGTCGTTTACTCGAAATATTTACGGCTCCGACAGACAAACTCACTATCCCACCGACGGAATCTACACCGTAACCATTACGGGCGATGGACAAATCGCTTTCCCTGTGGATTCCCAGGATACATTGCTAAACCAGGCGCTCATCCCCATTCCCTCTTACCATGTGGAAAGCGGCATGCTGGAGAAGATCACCTGGAGTTGGAATTTCCAGAACAATCTCTATGGAGCCGGCGAAGACTCCTCGTTTCTCATCAAACGGTTGATCATCCAGATAAACGACGCCCAGGAGACCTATGTCCGAATATATAACAGCAATGGGCCCGGCGGATTGTACGAATGGGACGGTGAAAACTTAGTCGGCAACGAAGGCGAGCATATTTTGGGGCGCACCGATGTCCCCTGGATCGATTGCGACCGCATCGATTTCGCCTATTTCGACTTCTTCGGCAACCACTTCGTAATCCAGTTCAAACGCCACACCCCAGGCAATTGAAACTAAAAATTGGGGAAAAATTGAGAACAGGTAACATCGAAATTTTCTACTTCTTCAATTTTATGTTTCATTGGGATTTGATTTTTCATGGCTTTCCCGTGCCAGCTTGGTACAGACGAGGATTTGGACGAGTTCTTTTATTCGCTGATAGTGGAATTGGAATTCGATTTTTCTTTTAGAGTAGAATAATAGAGCTGCCAGGATAAGTTCAACAAATATAATGAGCGAAAATTGGAGGAGCGGAAGGCGAAACAGACCCAGGGCGATCAATAGAACGGCAAGGGCGGCGAGTGCGACCCAGAAGAACAGTTTCGATACCCTCCATGTCCCGTACGTCAGGCGGATGTGCGCCTCGTTGGACTCAATGATGGTTGAGAGTTGAGGGGATTTGTAAAATATTTCAATTTTGTAGTTGTTTATGATTTTTTTGGACCGTAGAAAGCCTTCGCCATCCTTTGGAGAGGGAAGACTCGACCAGGTGACCAATTCACTGATGTCGGTCAAACCTCTTTTTTCTAGATAGCTTTTGAGATGAAGGTAGGGGAATTTATCGGAGGGGCCGCCATGGTATGGCCAGCATTCTTCCCGGATTGCCGCAGCCTCCGGATCTTCTATACCTGCAATTGCGGATGGACAATTTTTTTTGTAGTCCTTGCCCATTTGTTTGATGACTTTTTTGGCGCTGATTTTGTCTAATTTATCAACCGTCGTCAGCCTGATAATATAGCCCAGAACATATGACAGCATGAAGCCAACGATGATAATCAGGGTGCTGTTTCCTTTAGGAAACTCATTGAGCGTTGTCCATCCCAATAGAATTTCACTACCGGGGCCAATATGGATGACTTTATGCAGCAACGTTGCGCCGGGCCAAACGACTGTCACAACCAATAACATGATAAACATCAAGCCGGGGAAAATAATGCCCAGTAAATTGATGACACCAAGACTGAAAAATCTTAGAATTTCTTTCATGTTTCACCATCCCTAATAAAATTTTACTATAAATACAAAAGACAAACAAGTTACTCATGTTGATATTGCGTTTTTGCTTGACATTGGCGGTTGTGGACAATGTGGACTCGGTGGACTCGGTGGACTCGGTGGACTCGGTGGACCTTGTGGACGCGGGGAAACGACTCGCCTGTCCCGAATGCCGCTGACTTAAGGTATTGTTCCCCTTCCTTGGGCTGGTTAGCAATTGGTAAGTGGAGTTGAACCTTCGTTTGATCGCACGTGGCTCGTTTCTCGTTTCCTTTCTTGTTGGAATTTTGTCGGCCGCAATAACTTCTTTTCGAAATTTCCATCCCCGAGCTTTTGGTAACGCTTCGACGCACGACTGAGAATGACTACAGGTATGTTTTTGCTTGCGCCATAAAATATTCACCTTGTTTTTACAAGGACAATGGTTTATTTTTTGATGGGGAAGCCAGGATCTCTCCCTTTTATACCCGCCACGTTAAATTCACGCCTCCAACCACATCTTTCACGCCACAAAATGTTCTTCCGTCGCCACAGATCGTTCGCCTTGTACCACAAGTCGTTCTTTCGGGCCACAAACCATTCCGCCGGAACCACAAATCCTTCGTTTTCCGCCTCAAATCGTTGCATCTTTGCAACAAAGCGTGCGTCTCCCGCCACATTGCGTGCGAGGGACGCTATATAGGGCGGCGTGAATGCCTTATCAAGCAAGGTGCAATTGGGGACAGGCAACTACCACTCCCATAAAACTTTTTTCAGTTGGTTGGATTTTTTTCTGTGTCGAATTGAAATTGGCCATGATGGGGAGGGGGATTATTTTCGGGGGATTGGAAATAAAAATATTTTGAATTGATTTACGGAAGGGTTTTTACTATAATGTCTCTTAAACGCAATTATCTTAAGGATCAAACGAGGTAAAACATGACTTTTGTATCGAAAATAACCCAGATTTTGAGCAAGCACAACGAGGTGTACACCGACATGTCCCGCGAGGATATGATTCGTCACTCCGTGGAAAACCGGGAGGTGTTCATCAGTAAAAACGGAGCTCTGGCTTCCTGGACGCCGTGCGAATCCACCGGTCGGAGCCCCAAGGACACCTATATTGTCAAAACCGAAGCCATCGAGAAAGAGATCGATTGGGACTCTCCCAACAACATTCCCCTGGCGGCAGACACATTCGACATGGTGCTGGAAGATGCCTTGAAAGTAATTGAAGGTAAAGAAAAAGTGTATGTCACGAACCGGGTCATCGGCGCGGATTCCCGTTACGCGTTGCCGGTTAAAACCATTACGGATAAGGCGGCGTCCGCTCTGTTTTCGGACAATATGTTCCGCCCTGTGCCGGAAGACATTAAAGAGAGTGTGTTTGTTGACCGCGAATTCACTTTCGTCGCCCTTCCCTATGAAAAATTGGATAAAAAGAGATATGAGGGCCGCGTCAGAAAGCTTGGCGATGGTTCGGCTTCGGATTTGATCGTTGCCATCGATGTGGAACGACGGATCGGCGTTGTGTATGGTTCCGCCTATTTAGGCAGCATCAAAAAACTGATGTTCACAGTGATGAATTATATGCTTCCGGCCGAAGGAATTCTGCCGCTTCACGCTTCCGCCAATGAAGGCAAAGACAATAATCTGGCTCTATTCCTGGGCCTTTCGGGCACAGGTAAAACCACTTTGTCCGCCGATCCTAACCGCGCGCTGTTGGGCGACGACGAGCACGGCTGGAGCGATCACGGCATCGCCAACTTCGAGAACGGCTGTTATGCCAAGTTGATCGACTTGAATCCCGAGAAAGAGCCGGAAATCTACAATGCCATCATGCATAAAGACGACTATCTGAAGCACGGGGCGTTGGTGGAGAACGCCATGATGTATCCCGACGGTAGCTTCGATCTGTATGACCGCCGCTTAACGGAAAACTCCCGTGGCTCCTATCCGCTCTCTTTTTTAAGCAATATTAAAGAGTCTTCGGTTGGACCGCATCCTACGCGGATCCTCTTTTTGACCGCAGACGCCAACGGCGTGTTGCCTCCGGTGGCGAAATTGACCGAGCCTCAGGCGATGCTGTGGTTCTTGATGGGCTATACCAGCAAATTGGCGGGCACCGAAACCGGAATCACCGAACCGGTATCGACCTTCTCCCGTTTCTTTGGTTCGCCCTTTATGCCCCGAAACCCCGAAGTGTACGCGTCGATGCTTGGCGACATGATGAAAAAACACGGCACTGAAGTCTATCTGGTGAATACCGGATGGAGCGGCGGCCCGTATGGCGTAGGCAAGAGAATGGACATCAATGTCACCCGCGCCATTGTCAATGCTGTGTTGGAAGCCGACCTCGAATCTATAAATTTCATCGAGGACGAACTCTTCCATATCATGGTTCCCCAATCCTTCCCCGGCGTCGATTCAAAGCTTTTGTTTCCGAAGAACACCTGGAACGATCCTCAGGAATTCGAGAAACGGGCCCGTCAGTTAGCTACTGATTTCAGTAACTATTTTGACAAAGCCTACGGCAATAAAAATATCGATCCGGCAATCCAGTCTTGTTGCCCGGGTAAATAAATAAAAATTAACTTTTTTGCCTCATTGTCTTGCCGTGTGATATAAATATGTTACACGGCATGAGGAGTTTATGATGAAAAAAATAACTACGGTGATGATGGTCCTTATCATGGTAGCTCTGGTTTCGGTGAACACCGGTTGCAAAAAAAAGAGCTACGATATTAGCGGGACCTGGTTTTTTTCTATTTTTATAAATGGCGATTCGTTCGCTGAACAATACACCTTTGTGGGTTCGCGAAATAACGGCGATGTTCTCTATTACGGCCAATCTCTGGGTACCTATACCGTTGCCGGCGACAATGTGAATTTTACCCTTACCTATTACGATGAAGACAACGACTACACCATCGAGACCTACAGCGGTTACTTCGAGGGCCGCGATTTTATGCAGGGGAATTTCACGATTTTTATCGAAGGGTACGGCACTTTTTCCGGCACCTGGGAAGCCACTCGTTAACGGTGGCGCTTCGGCTTTTTGAATTGAGCCCTGGAATATGAATTGAGGTATGGATCAAAGTAGCTTTTGTCCTTGAATGTCATAAATTTCTCATACCCCAACCAGGCGATCATAGTGGCGTTGTCGGTGCAAAAATCCGGCTCCGCCATATAAAATTTTGTATCCCCGGAGGCGAAGGTCTCGCTGAACGTTTGTCTCAATTGGGTATTGCGGCTCACTCCGCCGGCAATGAGAATCGACTTGGGCTTCAACTCTTCGGCATACGACTTTGTTTTTTTCAGTAAATAACTCACCACCGCGTTCTGGAAGGAGGAGAGCAAATCGTAGAACGGCTGGGTCTCTTTTTGGATGCCATGCGCCTGGGCGTGCCTGATGACCGCTGTCTTGTAACCGGAGAAGGAAAAATCGTCGGAGCCGTCGCTCATTTTGGGAATGGTGAAGGGAAAGGCTTTGGGATCGCCTTTGGAATACAATTTGTCCAATATCGGTCCGCCGGGGTAGCCCAATTCAAAGTATTTCGCGATTTTGTCCATTACTTCGCCGGCGGCGTCGTCCCTGGTCTTGGCTAGAATATGGCCTTTGAATTTGTTCTCCCGGTAAAACAATGTGGTGTGTCCGCCGGAGACAACCAGGGCCAGTAAGGGATATTGGATGTCCTGATTGGTGATGAAAGGCGACTCCAGGTGCGCTTCGATATGATCCACCGGCACGATAGGGATGTTGTACCTGAACGCCAATCCTTTGGCGAACGAGAGTCCAATCAGGAGTGAACCGATCAGGCCCGGCCCCTGGGTCACCGCCATGAGATCGAGGTCATTGATTGTCAAGCGGGCGGTCCTGAGGGCGTTGTCCACCAGTTTATCAATCGATTCATAATGGCTCCGCGAAGCGATCTCCGGTACTACGCCGCCATATTTGGCGTGCAGGGGGATTTGCGATTTAATGACTGCCGAGAGCACGCGATTCCGCTCGCCCCGCTCGATGACTGACGCGGCGGTTTCATCACACGACGATTCAATTCCCAATATATACATAATTGGATATTACCAAAAAAATCACCCACTGGCAATTGTCGAATTTTGTTGCCTGTCCCCAAAGAATTTTGTACAATTTGGGGATGAGACAGTATTTGGAAGCGAATGTGCCGGGTGTGAAACGGGTGGTGAAAATCCAGGCGGAGGCGTCTGTGCGCCATTTTTACCGTGTGGAGGTGGGGGATGGGACTCTGGTGGCCATGGTTTACCCGGAGCCGAATAAAGAGGAGATCGAGCGCATCGTCCGCTTGACGGATGTGTATTTGAAGCATGGGATTTTGGCGCCGGAGATCGAGCGGGTGGTAAACGAGCGGATTCTTTTGTTGCGGGATTTGGGGGATGTGTCGTTGCAGCGTTTTTTCCGTGAATCCAATGTCAGTCAAAAGCGGGAGAAGTTGAAGGAGGTGTGCCGGATATTGGTAACTCTGAAGAAAATTCCAGTTTTCAACACCTCTTTTGTATTGGGGCATAAGCGGATGAAGAAAGAGATGGATTTTTTCATCGAGCATTTTGTGAGGAATTTTGTGGCTGAAAGATTTGATATTGAAAGTCTACGGATGGGATTGTATCGGTTGGTGGAGAGGATCGAGGGCATCTCGGTGTTCGCGCACCGTGATTTCCATTCCCGCAATATGCAGGTGTGCGGCGACCGTATCTATCTGGTGGATTTTCAGGATTCGATGAAGGCGGCGCCTTATTATGATTTGGCGTCGTTCGCGTTCGACGCCTATCAGGATTTGGGAAGGGACCGGGACTGGTTTTTCACCGAATTCAGGAAGATGGACACCTTCATCGAGTGGGAGCCTTTTAAATTGACGGCGCTGCAGCGCGCCGTCAAGGCGTTGGGTACTTTCGGATTCCAGGTGGTGGAGAGAAAACACCTGGCTTACAAAAAATACATCCCCCGCACCATCCGTTACATAAAAGCGAATACTTATGCCTATATGTTTTTGCCACTCGAAATTTTTGACGGTATTCTTTAAAATATTTGGTTTTTAGGGGAGTCTCAATCCCCCCGAAACGTTGAATTTTATTCAGTTTTCCTTGACAAATAGTCCATAAATCTTTATCATTTAAGCTAATATTTCAGACCATGATGATATGCCATCAAGATAAAATAGACTATAGAATCTATTAATTTTTTTCTGGAGGATAAATGAATGGCAGAAAATAAACTAGAACAAATGAAGAATGCCCATGAAGTCCTTTGCGAATTCAAATTCGAGGTTAAAGAATTGAACCGGGGTTACGCCGACAGGGCGTTGAGAATCGATCTGGATAAAAACGAGGTCACCATCATTCCGGTCACCCAGCAGATGAAAGACCTGTGGATCGGGGGCAAAGGTTTCGATCTCTGGTACATGTTTCAGGAGATCGACAAGGACACCAAATGGGATAGCAATGAAAATCCAATTTGTTTTTCTTCCGGCCCATTGGGTGGAACGACGTCGTTCCCCGGTTCCGGTAAAACATTGGTTACAACGGTTTCGCCGTTGACCAGTTCCATCATCGACTGTAACGTGGGCGGATTTTTCGGTCCTTACCTGAAATTCGCGGGCTTCGACGCATTGGTGATTGTCGGCAAAGGTAGCGACGAGGAAATTGTTTATATTGACGCGGTTGAAGAACGGATCACCATTGAAACGGCGCCGCTGGAAAGTATTGATTCGCATGTTTTGGCCGAAGAGTTGACGGAAATGTACGCCAAAAACGAATTGGACAAGCGTAATATCGCTGTGGTGTCCGCCGGACGGGGCGCGGGTCACACCCGGATGGGAGTGCTGAATTTCTCGTTTTGGGATTGGCGCCGGAAAGTCGCCCGCCTGAAACAGGCTGGTCGCGGAGGCGTCGGCACTGTGCTTCGGGACAAAAAACTCAAAGCGGTGGTGGTAAAAAACCGCGATATCTCTCCGGCGTGGAGAGTGGCTGAAAACAAAGTGGCCAAAATGGTGACTCCCAAAACGATTTCCACCACTTCTTGCCGGCACGAGCTGGAAGAGTTGGATGGTATTATCGAGAAATGGAATTGCGATCCCGAGTATGTTATCGAAATGATGCAGGACATTCAGGAACGGTTCCGACATATTTCAAAAACCGCCATCGACAGAATTCTGGATAAAACCGGCGTTCCCACTGCCTATCTCTACCACATCGCCACCTTCTACAAATCCTTCAGCTTAGAAAAGAAAGGCGATACCATCATCCAGGTGTGTATGGGGACAGCGTGCCATGTGAAAGGCGCTGCCAAGATTCTTGATTCGTTCGAACGGGAGCTGGGTATCGAGACCGGTCAAACCACGGACGACAAAAAGTTCAGTCTGGAAGCTGTGGCTTGTTTGGGCGCTTGCAGTATCGCCCCGGTGGTCAAGGTGGGCGACGAGGTTCACGGCAATGTACAGGCCAAAGATGTGGCCAAGCTTCTGAAGCAGGCTGGAGCCAAAGGGTAGGAATGAGGTGATGGTCATGAGTAGAATAACCAAAGAAGATCTAAAAAAAATAGCGGAAAAACAGAATAAAGAATTTTCCGGTTATAAAGCCATGTTGATGGTCTGCACCGGCACCGGTTGTGTGTCCGCCAAAGGCTTCGATATTCTGAATAAAATGAATGAAGTGATCAAAGCCAAAGGCATCGAAAAGGACTTCATCGCTGTGGGCACCGGTTGTAATGGTTTTTGCGCCGCGGGCCCCATCGTGGTGGTCCAGCCGGAAGGGATTTTTTACCAGAAGGTGAAAGCGTCGGATATCGATGAGATCGTCGAATCCCATTTGCTGAACGGAAAGCCGGTGGAGCGGTTGCTTCACACCGATCCGGTGAGCGGCGCCGTCAACAAGACCATGAGCGAGATTGGTTTTTTCTCCAAACAGCAATTGATCGCCCTGCGGAACAAAGGGCTGCTGGATCCTGAAAAAATCGACCACTATATCGCCAGAGGCGGCTACGAAGCTCTGAAAAAAGTATTGGATGAAAACGATCCCGAAAGCATCATCGACCAGGTGAAAAAATCCGGCATTCGCGGTCGCGGCGGCGGCGGTTTTCCCGCCGGCGTAAAATGGGAATCCGGTTTGAAAGCCCGGAAAGAGCGGGACGAAGAAATATTCGTCGTGTGCAATGCCGATGAAGGCGATCCCGGCGCTTATATGGACCGTAGTATTATTGAAACCGATCCCCACACAGTATTGGAAGGCATGATTATCGGCGCCTTCGCCGTTGGAGCCAAAGAGGGGTTTGTCTATATACGTAAGGAATATCCACTGGCAACCGACCGTTTGGCCATTGCCATCGAAGCCGCCAGAGAGTATGGTCTTCTGGGTGAGAATATTTTGGGCAGCGGTTTTTCGTTCGACATTCACGTGCACCGGGGAGCCGGGGCATTCGTGTGCGGCGAATCAACAGCCTTGATGACCTCTATGTCCGGACGGGCCGGCGAACCGCGGGCAAAATATGTCCACAACGTCGAATACGGCTTCCGTGATAAACCCACGGTCCTGAACAATGTGGAAACCTGGGCCAACATCCCGGTTATTATCGAAAGGGGCAGCGACTGGTTCGCGTCTATCGGCACCGGCGATGTAAGCGAAAATCCCTGGAACGGTTCGTCCGGTACCAAGGTGTTTTCGTTGGTGGGCGATATTCGCAACACCGGTTTGGTGGAGGTCCCGATGGGAATCACCTTGAGAGAGATCATCGAAGATGTGGGCGGCGGCATTCCCAATGGACGGGAATTCAAAGCTGTCCAGACCGGCGGACCGTCCGGCGGTTGTATCCCCGCCAGCTTACTGGATATGAAGGTGGATTTCGACTCTCTGACCGAAGCCGGCTCGATGATGGGTTCCGGCGGTATGATCGTGATGGACGACCGGACCTGCATGGTGGATGTGGCGCGGTATTTCGTTGACTTTTTAGTGGACGAATCCTGCGGCAAATGCACGCCGTGCCGCGAAGGTTTGTTCGCGTTGAAAAATTGCCTGAACCGTATTTGCAACGGCGAAGGAAAAGACGGCGACATCGAATTCCTGGAAGAGGTGTCCGAGACAATCATCGACGCCAGTCTCTGCCAGTTGGGAGGTTCGGCCCCGAATCCGGTTCTCAGCACCCTTCGTTATTTCAAGGAAGAGTATATCGAGCACATCAAGGACAAAAAATGCCGGGCCGGCATTTGTAAGCCGCTCATCCAGTACAACATCACCGCCAATTGCACCGGCTGCACCTTGTGCGCCCGGCAGTGCCCTGTCGGAGCCATCAGCGGCCAGAAGAAAGAACTCCACGTAATCGACCTTGACAAATGTATCAAGTGCGGTATCTGCTACGAAGTGTGTAATTTTAACGCAGTGGAGGTAAAATAATCATGGGAAGCGTAAGCAAAGCAACCAAAACCAATAAAATAGAGATTACAATTAACGGCAAAAAGGTCAGCGTGGTAAAAGGTTCTTACCTCCTGGCGGCTGTCAACGAAGCGGGAATCAAGGTTCCCACGTTGTGCCACCACAAGGATCTCACCCCCAACGGCACCTGCCGGCTGTGTGTATGTGAAATAGAGGTCAGAGGCAAGAAAAAACTGGTGACCTCCTGCAATTATCCGGTGCGGGACGAGATCTCTGTGGAGACCGATTCCGAACGGGTGAAAAAGCACCGGAAAATGCTTGCCGAAATGTATCTCGGCAGATGGCCCAATGTGCCGATCATCAAGGAGATCGCCGCCAAATGCGGCGCCACCGACACGGAAAAATTCAAGAGCGAATTGACGGATGAGAATCCCAAAGCGTGTATTCTTTGCGGACATTGCGTCAGGGCTTGCGCCGAGTTCATCCAGGAACGGATCCTCGATTTTGCCGGACGGGGTATCAAGCGTCACCTTACCATGCCCTTCGGCGAAGTGGATCCCCATTGCGTGGGCTGTACCTCGTGCGCTTATGTGTGTCCCACCGGCGCCATCGAGATCATCGACGATTTGAACAAACCGGTGGATCCGATGCTGATTCGCAACTACGGTATGAGAATCAACGCCGAAATGGCCACATTGGACCCCAAACAGTGCGCCATGCGCGCTGTGGGAACCGCCAATATCGTGGATGTCATGCAGGCCTACGACCTGTTGCCCGTCATGAACTACCAGTACGGCAGCCATCCTGATTTCAAAAATATCAGCACTGTTACCCTGAAAAAGAAATATTTCACCCAGGGTGTGTCCGACGGTTGCTGGAAGGGTTGCTCCATGGCCTGCGCCAAGACGGTGGACGGGTTTGAATTGAAGACCGGTCCTTATAAAGGCCAAAAGGTCTGCGTTGACGGACCAGAGTACGAGACCACGGCCGGATCCGCCAACATGGGTTGTTTTGACGCTGATTTTTTGGTGGAGTTCAATTTCTATTGCGACACCTATGGGGTGGACACCATTTCGGTTGCCACTTGCATGGCGTTTGTGATGGAATGTTACGAAAACGGCATCATCACCAAAGAGCATACCGGCGGCAAAGAACTGAAATTCGGAGCCACCGATGAAGTGCTGGAGTGCTTGCACGAAATGGCGCGGGGCGAAGGCTTCGGTGTGGATGTCGGCCAGGGAATCCGCTGGTTGAAAGAGAAATGGGCCGCCGACTTGGGCGCCGATCCCGACTTCATGCAGGATATCGGCATGGAGGTCAAGGGCCTCGAATATTCGGAATATGTTTGCAAAGAATCATTGGCTCAGCAGGCGGGCTACGCCATGGCGGTCAAAGGCCCCCAGCACGACGAAGCCTGGCTGATCTTCATGGATATGGTCAACAACCAGCTCCCGACGTTTGAAGACAAGGCGGAAGCTCTGTATTACTTCCCGCTGTGGCGGACCTGGTTCGGATTGTTGGGTCTGTGCAAATTGATCTGGAACGACGTTGTACCGGCGGATAACAGTAAATACAAACCGCAGGACGCGGCCAAAGTTCCGGGTCATGTGGAAGATTTCTTCAAATTCTTCGAGGGCATGACCGGCAAAAAAATAGATGAAGATGAGATGCTGAATCAGAGCGCCAGGGTTCATAACTTGCAGAGACTCTTGATCCTGATGTTGGGCTACGGCAAACGGAACGACGACATGCCGCCGTATCGCGCTGTTGGCCCGGTAACCAAAAAAGAATACGAATCCAGGGTGGAACGTTACGACAAGCAGTTGAAGGAACAGATCGGAGTTGATCCCGAAGGCAAGAGCACCGAAGAGAAGATGAAAATCTTGCGGGAATACCGTTATGAGATGTACAACAATGTCATGGACGCGGCTTATGAACGTCGCGGCTGGTCCAAAGACGGTGTGCCGACACTCGAACGGTTGAAGGAATTGGGCATCGATCTGCCGGAATTGGTTGAGATTGTAAAAAATCACCAGGGGTAGAAATATAGAACAATACGATAAAATATTCGAGCGGAATGTCCCGGGGCTCCGGGACATTCTCTCAAAAAAGACAGTGGCTGTTGCCGGGTGTGGGGGCATTGGCTCCAACGTGGCGGTGGCCCTGACTCGAGCCGGGATTGGGACGCTCATTCTGGCTGATTTCGACAGGGTTGAGCTTTCCAATCTGAACCGGCAATTTTATTTTCTCCGCGATGCCGGTAAACTAAAAACAGAAGCGCTGGCAACCCACCTCAAAGCGATCCACCCCAATGTCGAGCTGATCCTTCATTCTACCGAAGTAACGGCGGATAATATCGTGGATTTGTTCGGTGCGGCGGACTTGATGATTGAAGCCTTTGATAGGGCGGAAAACAAAGTTTTGCTGGTCGAGACCTGGGGCCGGAATTTTCCTCGCAAACCGGTCATTTGCGCCAGCGGTATTTCCGGTTATGGGAATACTGAAGCGTTGAAGGTCAGGCGGGCCGGCCGGATCATTGTCTGTGGCGATGAAACAACGGACACGAGCATTGGTTTGGTCTCGACGCGGGTGGCCATTGTGGCCCATATGCAGGCCAATGAAGCCATCGCTTTTTTTGTGGATACCAGCAAGGAATCATCATGATCCTGGTTAACGATAGAGATAAAATCGAATGGCGCGACGGGATGACCGTTCAGGACGTTCTGGACGCCATGAATTACAGCTACTCGCTGATCACTGTGACTGTGAACGACCAATTGGTGTCCCGGGACGATTACGATGAATTCGAAGTGCCTGACGACGCCAATGTCACAATCTTTCACCTGGCCCATGGGGGCTGAGTCCGGGATAGAGCAGCCGGTTCAGCAAACCGTTTCGCTGCTTTTGCAAATAATCTGTTTGTTGTTCCAACAGGGAGATTTCCGCGTCCACAGCTTTCAGCGCCGCGGCGATGACTGCTTGCTCGTCTCCGCTTTTGGGAAATGGAACCACCATACGTTTGACATCAATGCTGCTCACGGCGGCGAAAATACTACCTTGAATATATTTCCCCCATCCAGTCTCCAAATGGCGCAGTATAAAAAATAGAAAGTCCCTGTCCACGGCATGGGGCTTGATAGCGCAGACGCCTCTGCCGAGGCACGCGCGACCTGAGCTTCTTGCTACAGCCCCGACCGGAGCTCGCACTGTCATCAAAATATCCCCGGCTTCGCAGGTTTTGGTTATCTGGGAGGTCCAGATGTTAGCGTTCGTGCTATTGCCGTTTAAATCAGCCTTTCCCTGGATCAATGGGAGGCCTTCTTTTTTTTTGTTGTAAAACCGCGAGGCCGGCGCCTGGCCCATAATGACGGAAGCCAGGTTGCCGAGGGAGGCTTTTTGCCAGGAGCCATTGCTTGTGGCGATGGCTGCGCTCAAAATCGCCCGGATAAGTGACTTTTTTTTCTGGATTAGTATTTCGGTTAAGTGCAGGGCGGTATCCCAGGCTTCCAGGATGCGGATGATGGTCTGCTGCGTGACCAATGGGGGGACAGGGATGCGAAAGGCCTTTATAAAGTCCGCGGGGACTCTTTTTTGGCCGGAGGTTCCGGTCATGTTTGCCTCTCCCCTGATTCTGAAGGCGGAGCTCCGGGTGTGGTACAGCAAAAAGCGCGGATCCATCCCGTCCTTCATTCGTAGGACATGAAATTCGGTGCTACCGATCCCCAGTCCATGGTTCAGTCCGGCGGCGAGTGCGCATTTTCCGTTTTCAAAGCATGGCGTGATTTTTGCCAGGAGTACGTCGCCTTCCTGGAACGCGGTGTAGCCCTTTTCCGTATCGCGGAACTCACGGATGGAGGTTTCGATAATTTTACCGGTAGTCGAAACATCAGCCATGCCGATAAAGGAGACGGCCAGATGCGCGTCAATCCCTTTGGGTTTGGGGGGATTGAGGATCGCGATCTCATCCAACCGTTTCATTTCCCAGTTATTTGTCATTCGCTGCCTCGTTTACATTTTAGCATATCATTTAGTTTTTAAAAAAAGATAAAATCAATTGATTTATATTTCAATTTTTTTTACAATGGAGATGGATGAAATTTTAAAAATGGTGAAACTTTTGTGGAAATATAGATGGGAAAATAGCTTACAGAAGGATTTTATGTCCGGTAAACAAAAAAAAGGAGGTTGACATGTTAAAAAAATTGACACAAAAAGGGAAAGCCAAGCGGGCGGTTTGGGAACGGACCGCGGAAATCCACAAATGTTACGACAATTGCAAGTATACAGCTTGCGATATTACTACGCCTTTATTTGATATCATGGCCTTCCTGGATGTGTAATAGTTAAAAACGTCTTAATTTATTCAATTGGACCCAGGGACCAGAGGAGTGACTCGATTAGCCGAGGCTCCTTTGGCCCCATATTTTTAACCTCCACCCGCGATCTCCGGCAGGCAGAACGAAATTTCCTTCCGATCCCCACAATCGTCGCAGATTAATTCGGCAAAAAGCTTCGTGCACTTGATATCTTTTTTTGTGGAAAATTCCGGATTGAATGCTCCTGAACACATAGGGCATGAATTTGGTAACACGAGGTAGATCTCGATGGTTGATTTTTCGCTCGAGCAAGCCTGGACTTCATGTTTTTGAATCCTGTAATCAGCGATGTTCGATTCACGCAGATCATCGACGAGCGCTTCGAAATAGGCAAACGTATGCGATTGTTTCCGGATCGCCAGCGTTTTGCCGGCTTTCGTTCTCATATTGCCGGGTAAATGGTATGCATAGGTCAACTCTTTACTCAGGCCTTCGAGGATGGCGCGCTGCATGGATTTGCCCCTCAACGCCGCTTTTGTAAAAAAACCGGCGATTCCCATCGGCCCGGATTTCACCAGGAAGTCTGCATCGTGTACAATATTGGTCAGGTCGTTGTCCTGGAGATCTTCATTGTAGAGGGCGATGAGGCTGCCGAGTATGTCCCGTATATCTTTGTCCGGCATCCCCGCTTCGGCCAGCAATTGTTCGGCCCGGCGGGCGGAATGCTCCTCTTCGGGGGTATCGTCCTCATGGTAGCACCCGCAATCGAATTTTCCGCAATCGTGGAACAACGCTGCAATAACAGGATGTAGGGGATGTGTACCTTCCTCCACAGCCAGCTTCGCGGCCATTGCCGCTACTTGAGTGGTATGTTCCCATAAAAAACTGTCGGCATCTTCCTGTTGATGTTTACAATACTCTTGCTCCGACTCACGGATGATGGCTTCGATGTTGAAAATCAAACCGGGATAATGTTGTCGCACCAATGTATATATAGTGGGAATTTTTTTCATGCTAGCGTCCTTTTGTTTTCGTGATTCCAATGGCGCCAAACGGGTTGTCGCGGCGGAACGCGCACGCCGGGCAGAGGGTCTGGTCTTTCTCTTCGGCGCGAAACGGTGTTTTGCAGCGAGAGCATGTCTGAACTTCATCCTCCAGAATCACTCGATGGAGTGACGCCTCGACATTGGCGAGAGTTTTGAGAGGGGTTCTGAGAATCGCGTCCAACCGGCACGCGGCGACGCAGAGTTTGCAATCGAGACACAAACCCGGGGCGAATTCCAATTTGAAGAGATTCTTGTTGGTGATGGACGCTTTGATAGCGCCGCTGGGGCAACATCTGGCGCAGGCCATACAGGCATTGCAATTATCCGTGAGTGACATCTCGAAAAACGGTAGGCCTTCAATAGATTTGCCGTCTTTTTCGTTTGACTGAAAAAATATTTCCAAAGAGCGCAACAATCGCGTTCGCTCGGAAGATGCCGCCTGGCAGCCGAACGGATGCTCGCCGCCTTGCCCCACTAACGAACGGAACAATCCTCTCCGGCTGATCGCCGTGTCTTTGTATGTCTGGACGGGGCGCCGGACCATCTCCGCTAGCGGGCTCTCCACCAACCGAAGGATGGCTGCGTGTGAGGCCGCGATGGTTTGGATTGCAGGCTTCGCTTTCTGAAGTCCCGCCGGACATTCGGCGCAGGCGTCGAGACGCAGGAAAATTCGTTCCATACCAATGGCTTGCAGCGCGATGTAGAGAGAGGGACTGAGTGCGGCGAGGCAGTTGGCGGTTTTGACGGCGTTTTCGCAGCCGCTTATCCCGGTCTCCGGCTCAGGGTGGAAGCCGCAGATTAATTCCAGCGAGGTTTTAGATAAAAAACCGGAGACCGATTTTATTAAAAAATCCCACTCATCTTTGGCGGAAAAGACACCGGTGGGGCAACGATGCAAACACAGCCCACATTGGAGGCATTTTTCCTTAGAGAGTACGATGGTGGAATCGAAGCTCAATGCCTCGACCGGGCATGCGTCGATGCAGCGGCTACATGCCGCGCCTCTGAATCTCAGGCATTTTTCCGCCTGAATGTGAATGTTATACAGAGAGGTTTCCATCGTCTGGCAGATATTCATCCACTCCCAATAGCCGGGCCAGGCTTTCAAGAGTTCCGGTTGTCAATAGCGCGTTTCCTTTGAAATAATCGTAAGCCGCATGGTCCCACACCCGACGGCAAAATAGGTGCGCCCATTTCAGGAGGTGACTCTCTAGAAAGAGCGATAATGTTTCGAGGTGGGAATCGCTTTCTTGCCGGCATAAGAATGAAGCGAAATTTAGTTCATAGCCGATATGGTCGTCCGGTTCTTTGTGGAGACGGGGAATCTCGAGGTCCGCCTGTTTATAAAAATCCCTGACTTCCAGGGTTTGCCGCTCAAATATTATATGGTCGCGGCTGAGGTAGACTGATTCATATGGCGGAGCCAGCGTTCGCTCCAATCCAATGAACAATCTTGTGTAGTCTTGCGATAGGTCGTCGATGAGCGACGGCTGCCATTGCCGGCTGAACCGCGCCAGGAGCGCAAGCCCCCGGTGTGAATCGCTTTTGTCAGTCACCGGAAGCGGCCAGTGCGAGAAAAGATCGTCCGTCACGATACCGGCGATAAATGACGTTTGCGGCGGTTCCAGGTACACACGTCCCAGGTAATCTAAACTTATTGAAAACGCCTGGAGCTGCTCCTTCGAAATCATGGTTCTAAATCCCAATTCTCGCATACCCGGCGTAAAACAGGTAACGGCCTAACAATTCTGCAAAGACAAATAACAAAAATATCAGGACGAGCCGGCGGCGGGAGGTTTTAGCATTTACCTGGGTAGCCATGACCGTACCTGCCAGCAGTGACAAAAGCCTGATCCCTATCATCCAGTTCCCTGAGGGATATATTCCCAGCTCGGTAAGATGCAAAAAATGAAACATCGAGAGAGAAAGCTGAATTGCTCCGAAAGCGACGCAAAAATACCCGATAACTTGCGCCGTGTTTTTTGCGAGTTCCCGCTCATAGGCCATCATCAGCGTCCAGACCGCTGTTCCCAATAAAAACGTCGATCCGAAAAAGGCGAGAGGCGTGAAAATATGATTCCAAACAGGAACCGTCGCCAGCATGTAAATGCGGGACATGGTAAAAACCAATACCAGGCCTAAAATAATTGTTGTTATTTCAAGGGCAAGCATTAGCTTCTTGCGCCGGAAGTCAATGATATGAAGCAGTGTCAACAAGCAGAGACTTCCGGTGAACAGTATGACGCTTAGGATTTCCCGCGACAGCCATGAGGCGGCCAGGTTGTTCAACACATAAATGGCGTGAAGAGGAGAACCGAGATGAAAGAAGGAGACAAGCGCCGCCATGATCATGGCGGTTGAGGAGATGATGAGGCTTATGCGGAAAGCGGGTTGGATCGAAGGCGTCTCGCCGGAATCCGCGAAGAAATATCGAAGTATTGCGCGGATAATCATGGTGCCGGCGGCTGTTTGCGCCAACAAAGTGAACAGGATTAACGACCAATGGTTCCCGTGCATGTTAGACCTCCTCTTTGTTCACGACATCAGCGTCTTCATTCTCAGCCCGTTTCGCGTCTTTGTGGGGTTTCAACACCATGGCGGGTTTGGTGACCGATGGGGAAGGAAGCGGGTAGATGTGGGATTGATCTCCATGTTTGGCCACCAGCTCTTCCAATTCTCCGAATTCCAATACCCGAAGCGGGCATGCGGCGACGCAGGCTGGAGCTTTCCCTTCATCGATATAATCGAGGCAAAAATCGCATTTTGTCATCACACCCGAAGCCTGGTCGTACTGAGGCGCTCCATAGGGACAGGCCCATTCGCAATAGCGGCAACCAACGCATTTTTTGCTGTCGATGGTGACGATCCCGTCTTCCCGCCGGGAAATGGCGCCGGTGGGACAGGCGTCGAGACAAACGGCTTCGCGGCAATGGTTGCATGAAATAGAGAGGTGGTAGGCGTACACTCCGGATTGCCATGTGTCCCGGTCTTTGACCCAATCGCCGCCGGAGATTTCGTAAACGCGGCGCCACAAAACTCCTACTTCCAGGTTGTTTTTATCTTTGCACGCCACCTGGCAGGTTTTGCAACCGGAGCAATTGGCTGTATCGATAAAGAACGCGTATTGTTTGATTTTTTTCTGTGTCATCAGGCTTTCTCCACCTGGACCATAATGGTGTGTTGGGCGTTGCCGAACGCCAGCGGCGTCCAGCGTTCGGAGGTGAGGATATTGACCGACCCCCTACGATCCACTCCATCTTTGTCCGGCGACCACCAACCTCCCTCCGGAATATCCACCACTCCGGGTAAAATCCGTTTGGTCAGGCGGCAGGGAATCTTCATGGCGCCGCGGTCATTGTACACTTTCACCAGATCGCCATCCTGAATTCCCCTGCTTTCAGCGTCCCGCGGATTCATGAACACCCTTTGGGGAAAGGCCTCCTGGAGCCAATCCACATTGTCGTGGGTGGAATGGACCCGCTGCATGTAGTGATGGCCCATGGCCTGGAGCGGGTATTTTTTTGCCTCCGGCCCAAAGGGGCTCTCCCATTCCTGGATATATTTAGGGATGGCGGGAATCTCGTCAGGTTTTTGCATATCGTATAGCCGTTTGGAGAAGATTTCGATTTTCCCCGATGGGGTCGGCAGCGGATGCTTCTCCGGATCTTCGCGGAAATCGGCGAACGCCACCGCCGGTTTTGTAATAGGCACGGAATAGACACCCATATTGGATGACTCGAATGTATCGAGGCTGGGAATGTCGGGGAAGCGGGTCTCTTTGTACCGGCCGATGATCCAATCGATCCAGCCCCGCTCGTCGCGGCCTTCGGTGAAGGCTTGTTCGAGGCCCAGACGGCGGGCGATGTCGCGGCAAATCTGGTAGTCGCTTTTGGTCTCGAACGGCGGTTCCACCACCTGGGGCATGAGAATCACTTCGTCGCCGTATTTCCAGCCGTCTTCAAGGCCATAGGTTTCGAATTGTGTGCACGCAGGAAGTAGAATGTCGGCGAAGCGTCCGGTGGGGGTGAGGAAATGGTCCTGAATGGCGATGAATTCCACCAGGCTTTCATCTTGAAGGATTTTGGCGCTGCGGTTGATGTTGGCGTGCTGGTTAATGAGAGCGTTGGTGGCAACGCCGTAGATGAGCTTGATGTCATTGTCCAACCGCTCCGCACCGGTGACACCCTCCTCGGGTCCCATCTCTTTTCCCCTCAGAACCGCCTCTGTCCAGAGGAAGGTGGGAATCTTCGTTTTGATTGGATTGGGACCTGTGGGGAACACGTTCCAGAACGGGCCGGAATCCGGCGCTTGCAAGGCGATACCGCTGGCCCAACCGCCGGGGATACCGACATTGCCGGTGATGGCGGCCAAGACGCAGCCGCCGCGAACCGGTTGCTCCCCATAAGCGCGACGCTGCATGCCGTAGCCCTGGTAGAGAACCGCGGGTTTGATGCTTGCGTATTCGCGGGCAATGCGTATCGTCGTGCGATAGGGGATGCCAGTGATGGCTTCCGCCCATTTGGGAGTTTTGGGTATGCCGTCCCGTACCCCTAGAATATAGTCTTTGTAGTTTTCAGCATCTTCGGCTCCCTCCGGCATTTGCGATTCGTCGAAGCCAAGGCAATATTTCTTTACGAAGTCCGCGTCGAAGAGGCCTTCTGTAATCATGACATAGGCCATGGCGCTCATCATGGCGGTGTCTGTCCCTGGACGGATGGGGATCCATTCGTCCGCCAACGAGACGGCGCTCAGGGTCATTCGTGGGTCGATGCAGACGACGCGAGCTCCATTTTGTCTGGCCTTTTTAATGAAATAGTCGCTGTTGGTGCCGTCCCGCATCTCCGCCGGGTTCCAGCCCCACATGATGATGTATTTTGAATTCAACCAATCTTGCCGCTGATTCCCCGTCATATTGGTGCCGTAGACATAGGGGGTCGCTTTGCTGATGCAGGCCCAGCTATAACTGTTGTAAAAGCCTAAACTTCCGCCGAATAGGTTGAGGAGGCGGGCGGCGGTTTGGCGGCCGTTCACCTGGTTGTAACTTCCGGTGCCGTAGGGCACATATATCGCGGAATTGCCGTATTTTTGCTTGACCCGCTTCAACTGGGACGCAACCGTATCAAGCGCTTCGTCCCAGGAGACGCGCGCGAATTTTCCTTCGCCCCGTTTGCCGATTCGTTTCATGGGGTATTTCAAACGGTCGGGGTGGTATTGGCGGCGGCGGTATGAGCGGCCTCTGACGCACGCCCTCAATTGAGGATCCGCTACAGAATCACCGGCGCGGTCATCCGATTCGATGCGGGTAATCACGCCCTCTTTGATATAAACCTTCAGCAAGCACCGTCCGCCGCAATTATGAGCGGGGCAACCGGTGCGAATCATTGTCTCTATTGGTTCCTGGCGAAGTGTCTCTTTAGGAGAGGCTTTTTCGACAGCCTGCAAGTGCCGTCCCACTCCGCCGACGGCTGCCGTCCCACCGAGAAACGCGCTCCATTTCAAGAAACTCCGGCGGTTGATGGCTAGCTGTGGTGTGCTTTCCCATTGTGAATCGTCCGTTTTGGTCATTACTTTTTCCTCGATACGAATTATTGAATTCGTTTAATGATGTCTAAAAGAAAATTGTAATGGAATGGCGGGAGCAATTCAAGAGATAGACATTATATCTTTTAATTTGGTACGCGATTAAAGGTTCGCGATGACTTCGCCGATTATAGTTGCGGTGTGATCCAACTCGTCACATTGGTTGAGCGGGATTTTCGCCGACGTAATCGCTTCGATGATTTTATAGCTATGTGGGATCTTGCCCAGAATAGTAGCGCCCGATTCCCGGCAAAAGCGTTCGATTTGGTGTGAATTTTCCGGGTGGATGTCGAAGCGGTTGATGACAACGCCGCAAGGAATGTCGAAATGGCTGAGCAACTGCATGATACGCTCAAGGTCGCTGATACCCGATTGAGTGGGTTCTGTTACGAGTACGGCATAATCGGTACCGGAGATGGCGGCATTAACCGGGCAACCGATTCCCGGCGGACCGTCGATGATGATGGTGTCGATATTATTCTCCAATGCCTGGTGCTTGGCTTGCAAACGCACCATTGTCACCAGGTGTCCTGAATTCTCGCCTCCGGGTTTTAGGCGGGCGTGAACCAGGCGTCCGTAAGCCGTATCGCTGATCATCCAGCGACCGACGATTCTTGGCTTCATGGCGATTGCCTTAACCGGGCATACCAGGCTGCAAAGCGTACATCCTTCGCAAGCGGATTCGTCTACTTTGAAGCCTTTGTTCGAGGTCTCGATGATGGCGTTGAACGTGCATTTATCGCGACACAAACCGCAACCTGCGCACTGGGCCGGATCGATTCGCGCGATATCGAGGCCTTGAAATTCCGTATGTTTCGAGTTTTTGGGGTTCAATAAGAGGTGTAGGTTGGCGGCGTCCACATCAGTGTCGGCAATGACCTTATGGGGTATGACGGCTGCCAATGTCGCTGTGAGGGTGGTTTTGCCTGTCCCTCCTTTTCCGCTGACAATAACGATTTCCTTGAATTTTTTCATTGGTTCTCTACGATTTTTCCCACCATGTTCCGCAAGATCGACTTCATCTCCGGTAGCGCTTCTACCATGGGAATCCCGTCGGCGTAGGCCCGCTGTATATCGAGGCTGTAGGGGATTTTTAGTAATACCTCGATCGTTTGCTCCGCGCAGAAATCTTCGATGATCCGGTCCTGGTTGAGGCTTTTGTTGATGATGATGCCGCATGGTTTTCCTAATTCCTGAGCCACCTGCACCGCCAGTTTAAGATCATGAAGTCCAAACGGAGTGGGTTCGGTGACTAGAATGATGTAATCGCTCTTTCTGACGCTTTCCACCATGTTGCATGATGTACCGGGCGAAGAATCAAGGATGACAAGGTTCGACATTTGTATCGCTCTATCTGTAACGTGGGAAATGAGAGGTACAGCGGATGGGATTCCAATTCTCAACCGCCCTTCGATAAAGCCTGTCGTTCCGCGAATTCCGGCGCGCACCCGTCCAATTTCCCGCCGGTTTTCCTGAATGGCATCCTTGATCGGGCATACATAAGCGCATACACCGCACCCATGGCATAAATCGTCGAAGACTTTTGCCGATCGAACAGCCGGGATGATGGCGATGGCATTAAAAACACAGGCGTCCGCGCATTTCCCGCAAAATGTACAAAATTGGGTGTCGATATGGGGAACAGGTACAGCGAATGCCCGGTCTTCGGTAATGTTCGGGGAGAGGAAGATAACTCCATTCGGCTCCTCCACATCGAGATCCGCGTATAAACAATCCCCGGCGCTCAAAGCCAGAGAGGTGGAGAGTATGGTCTTCCCTGTGCCGCCTTTTCCTGAAGCGATAGCTATAACCATGATTCCAAAGATCTGTTACGACTGCAATCAGCCTTGTTCCGCAAGGCGCTGGATTACATCTTTCACGGTTTCCTTGCCGGTGGCATTTGCCTTGACCGTCTGAATACCTGCGGTTTTCAGAATACCTTCTGCCTTAGGACCGAATCGAGTACCAACTGCGGCATGGCATTTTTGTTGGATAATAAAATTCGCAATAGACACCCCAACTCCATGATCTTGATGCGCGAAAGGATTTTCTTTCGTCAATACCAATTCTTCATTTGTTGTTTCGTAAATCATTATAAAGGGCGCTCTGCCAAAACGGTCGTCTAGTATGGAATCAATTCCATTCAGGCTTTCCACGGGGAAAAAAATCTTCATGTCATTCTCCTTCTTCTGTATCTCTTTTTGCGTAGTCTTTCACTTCCGGGGTTTTGTTCGTTAACCGATTTTCTCCGGGAAACGGCGTAAAAAAATGAGGCGAGGGCGACAACGCCGGCCCTCCCTGCAAGCCTTCCCAGGATATAACCAAGCTCCGACGGTGAACTCTGAATTGCCGCGGGGCGCTCGTCTACCAATTCCACCGGTAATTGTCTATTTGTTGTCTTCAACGTCTTTCAAGCGGTTTTTCATTTGCTGAATCGCCTGCTCCATCGCATTGATCTGCTCGGCGAGATACTCTTTTTCGTTTATTACCCCTCTCATTCCACGGCGGCCAAATCCATAACCAACGCCTCGTTGTAGTCCCGGTGTATTGATATAACCTGGTTGAGAGTTCCCATTACAAAATCCAAATCCTCTACCTGTCCGCGGCCCCATGCCGAACGGTCCTTTCTGATTTCCAAATGGCATAATTGCCTCCTTGTTTTTGTAATTACTATAAATTGTAGGCTTGACTACAATTAATGTCAAGTGGTTAAAGTCATAAAAATAAATTAAATTTTGAATGATTTTAGAGGCGAAGGGACCTTATTTAAGCTTTCTCCTCGATGAATTTCTAAATATGCCCGTCAGGCAAAACTCTCGTTTCATCATTTAGGGTTCATGGATATGCAACTTCCCGAGATAGCGGTATTTGCTGTACAACCTTATGATATCGGAATGGGGACGGCGCTATCATCAAATATAGAGGCGCCAGGGGAACGGTTTGGCATCCCACCATATCGTACATCTTCTGAATGCGGCGGGCCGGGTTGAAGCATTGTTGAATTTCTGCTATACTATTTACTTATGAAAAATGAAGAGGATACCATTTCGCTTGAATTTGTCAGCAATCTGATGTTCACCGAATTTTCTGTTCTCGTCCTTGGGTATGTCAAGAGTTTTCTTAAGATAGATGAAGATACTCATTTCAAGTTGGAGCTTGCCTTGCGTGAGGTTATTAACAATGCTATTGTCCACGGAAACAAATCAGATAAAAACAAGATGGTTCGCGTCACGTTTAAGTGGAAGAAGCCTCACTTGCAGATTAGAATCAAAGATCAAAATGAAGAAATTATAGATTTCGAGAAAATAAAACGGAAAGTAAAAACGAATGATTTACTTTCGACGAATGGCCGCGGCATTACAATTATGAAAAATTATATGGATAAGGTTGAGTTTCGCTCATCCGCAGACGGCACGGAAGTGATCATGGAAAAAGACATATAATGGAACCATATGAAGAACCTCTCATACTAGCTCTTGATACCACGTCGAAGTATTGTTCCATATCGATTTCCCGTAACGGGGATATTCTCATAGAGTATAATTTTGTACCTAAAGGTGAATTGTCGGCGAATTTGATACCGGCGCTGGAATTTTTGTTGAAAAGCGTGGAGCTTGAGCTTGGTGATATCAATCTGTTTGGTATCGCAATCGGGCCCGGTTTGTTTACTGGAATTCGAGTGGGACTCGCCACTCTAAAAGGTTTGTTATTCAATGAAAACAAGCCTGTGGTTCCTGTGGTGACCCTTGAGGCGATGGCTTATAAATACCACAACTATTCGGGAAAAATCATATCTTTGATTGATGCGCGGCGGGAGGAAGTCTATCTTGGCGGTTATGGGTTTTCCGGCGATTCGTTTGAATCATTCATTCAACCTCAATTGATTCATTTCTCCGAAATTAAGAATTATGTCGGAACATCCCAAAGCTATTGCTTTGTTGGTAGTGGCGCCATTTTATATAAGACCTTTCTCAAGGAACATTTTGGTAATGTGAAAATACTACAGCGTTCTAATTTTCTTGCTTCAGAGGTTTGCAAATTGGCGTTGATCCGCTTCCGGAACGGATTGTTTGTTTCAGATTTGCAGGAACTGAATCCCCTTTATGTTCGTAAACCCGATGCGGAAACCAATTTCCAAGAAAAAAAGTGATATCTGTTCGTAAAGCTTTCGCCGGGGATATTCCCCGGGTTTTCGAAATTGAAACCGAGGTCACTCCAAACCCATGGAAAGAGAGCTACTTTGGGGATGAGATAAAAAATCCCCTCTCTTTTTTTTATGTGGCAGAGAATGAAGCATCGGGAACTATCGCTGGCTTCATTGTGTTTTGGTTGATTGACGATCAAATGGAATTGCACAATATCGCGGTCTCCAAAGAAGCTCAACGCACAGGCGTCGCCAGATCTTTAATGGAGTTAATGATGCAAATCGCAACCGAATGCGGGGTCCGCGAACTATTCCTCGAAGTACGCGCTTCGAACGAACCTGCGATGTCCCTCTATGAGACATTTGGATTTGTCTCTATTGGAGTGAGAAAAAATTATTACTCAAAACCACGTGAGGATGCGATTTTGTACAAGTACAACTTCATTTGAGATAAAATTCGGGATTCTCCCCAATTTGTTTGTTTATCGCTTCTCCAACCTCTTCCCAAAATTTCAATCCCGCGTTAAAGAAGGCGGAGACGATTGCAGGATCGAATTGTGAACCGGATATTTTTTGCAATTCCTCAGCCACCTTGTCGATCTGAAGAGGGCTTCGGTAGGGTCTCTTGGAGGTCATTGCGTCGAACGCGTCCGCCACCGCGAATATTCTTGGACCCAGAGGGATTTCGTTTCCTTTTAATCCGTCGGGATACCCGGTGCCGTCAAATTTTTCATGATGGTGAAGCACAATTTGAGCTGATTCTTCGAGAAATTTAATTTTTTTAAGGATATCGTAACCAATGATCGGATGAGTTTTCATGATCGCCCACTCTTCAACGGTCAGTTCTCCGGCTTTTCTCAAGATGGCGTCCGGGATTCCGATTTTCCCGATATCGTGAAGCAATGCTCCGTATTCGAGCACTTTCTACGCTTGCGTATCTTTAATTCCTAAAATATTGGCTAATTCAAGAGTGTATCTGACAACTCTTAAGGAATGCCCTTGAGTTTCGGTATCGCGTGTGTCAAGGGCGGTAACCAGGGCGCTCAGCGTGAATTTGTAGGTGCGATCCAATTCATCCAGGGCTTTTCTCAGTTCAATTGTCCTGGCTTCTACTTTGCGCTCCAATTCCCGTTGGTATTCTTTGTTTTCCAAAATCAAACGGCGCTTTTCCAGCGCTTTGTTGGCTACCACAGCCACTTCGTTCAATTTGAACGGCTTGGAAACATAGTCGTATGCCCCTTTTGACATTGCCGAAATTGCGGATTCTATGTCTTTGACGGCAGATATCATGATAACAATAACATCTTCGTCAATTTTTTTTACTTCCTCCAGCAATTCCAGACCGGACTTTCCCGGCATGCGAATATCGGACATCACAAGGTCGATTCCTGATGAAATCCTAAATTTTTCCAGTGCGTCGAATGCGTCGAAAGCCGAAAGGCATTGGTACCCTTCTCCCCCTAAAAAGTCGCATAGGAGATCACGAATGTCCTGTTCATCATCTGCAATTAAAATTGTTCCCTTACTCATTAGTAATTAATAACATAAAAAATAAAGAGAGTAAAGCTTCACCTTAAGTATTTCCCTATTGTCTGAAATGAATTTATAGTACGAATGCGGGGCTGTGATAACCCCGCATTTATACACTATTTTATATTAGGATAATAATTTTTTCAATTCTTCGACTTTATCGAGTTTTTCCCAGGGGAAAGAGTCTCTGCCGAAATGACCATATGCAGCAGTTTCGCTGTAGATCGGTTTGCGAAGTCCCAATTCATTCAAAATGTCAGCCGGTTTGAGGGGGAATAAATTTCTGACTTCCGCCACAATCTTTTCTTCCGGTAATTTCCCGGTGCCGAACATATTGACATTGACTGAAACCGGTTCTGCGACGCCGATGGCGTAGGCGAGCTGAACTTCGCAGACATCGGCAAGACCTGCGGCTACGATATTTTTAGCAATGTATCTTGCGGCATAGGCTGCGGATCTATCCACCTTGGACGGATCTTTACCGGAAAATGCGCCGCCGCCGTGTCTTCCCATACCGCCATATGTGTCTACGATGATTTTACGGCCGGTAAGACCTGCGTCGGCGTGAGGACCGCCAAGGACGAATTTTCCGGTGGGGTTGACGTAGAATTTTGTATCGCCGTTGATCCATTCTTTGCAGATAGGTTTGATAACTTTTTCGACTATATCTTTCTCGATCTGAGCATGCTCGACGCCTTCTTCATGCTGATTGGAAATGACGATGGTGGTAACTTTTGTGGGTTTACCCCCTTTGTATTCTACTGTAACCTGGGATTTTCCATCGGGGCCTAAATAGTCGAGATCACCGTTCTTGCGAACTTCGGCCAGTTTGCTGGTCAGCTTGTGGGCCAAATCAATAGGTAGCGGCATCAGGTTTTTTGTTTCATTTGTAGCATAGCCGAACATCATACCCTGGTCGCCCGCACCCTGCTCCTGGTACTGGCCTGCGCCTTCGGAGACTCCCTGGGAAATATCAGGGGACTGCTCTTCGAGATGAACCAATACAGCACACGTTTCACTGTCGATTCCATATGAGCTTTTTGTGTAACCGATTTTTTTCAAGGTATTGCGGACGATTACCGGGATATTGACATATCCTTTAGTGGTTAATTCTCCAGCGACAATCACAACACCGGTTTTTGTCAAGCTTTCAACAGCAACACGGGAATTAGGATCCTGTTCCAGGCAGGCATCCAATACCGCATCCGAAATCTGATCGCACACCTTGTCGGGGTGTCCTTCTGTAACGGATTCAGAAGTAAATAGGTAAGTTCCTTTAATCATAATAACCTCCAACGTAAATCGAACATATCGTCTCGCCTGAACGGCACACCCAATTGACCGTCCAGCCTAATTCAATACTTGCTCGACTGGTTTTTTTTACCACACCTTCAAATCTATCCTACCTGGAGACCTATGTATTTCCAAATTGTATATTTTACATCGAATCCTTTTTAGATTCAGTCGTTAACATTCGAAAGTGAATCTCTCGGAAAATTGAAACGTCTATTTCCCCTGATAAATTTCAAAAGCCTCATCCACAGATTTTCCATACACAGTGATAGCGGTAATGGCGTTTGTCATATTGACCGCTTCCTGGAATGACTTCTGGTGGATATTTCTACCGGTAGCGTTACCGGCGGCCCCAGAAATGAAAATCTGATCATGAAGACCTTGAAGAAATGCTTTTGGGTCAATACTAGATCCACCGGCGCATAACACTTTTGTTCTGCCGGCGGCCTTGATTGCCTGTTTTAAAATTTCCGGCCTTGATTCGTTCGCCTTTTTGGGATAATTCACTTTGACGAAATCCGCACCCAGGGTCGCCGCCACACCCGTTGCTCCGGCGATTAAGTTCGGATCTTTCTCATCTTTTACCGCCTGTCCTCTGGGGTAGATCCATAGCACTGCGATGAGGCCATGCTGATGAGCTTTATAGATTGCCTGCGCTGCTTCTCTTAGCATCAGGTGTTCGAATTCACTTCCCAGATACACTGTATAGCCGATACCAAGTATATTCAATCCTGAGTTTTTCTTGAATTCCACCACCTGCTCCACATCGACCAATTGCAGGGAAATAGGATCCCGTTGGGCCGTTTTGACTAAATTGGTTTTGGAATTCATTTTTACCAAATAAGGAACGTCCGGATAGTCCATTCCATAATGGGAAACCAAACCCATCTGTGTGGCGAAAACGCCAATCTCGGCTGTGTCGGCAATTTTGAAAAGATGTTCTGGATTGTTATCGTCTTCGGCAATCCCTTCTCCGAAAAAATCAGCATTCAGGTGCTCGACCTTCTGGTCTCCGGCAAAAAGCATTAAGCGGCCGGAACCTAAAGTTATATCATCAACATTGTTCAAATACTCATTTATCATACCATTTGGGATATCTGCGGGGATATTAAAATGCTCTTCCATATTATTTACCTCCTAAAAATGAATAGTAAACTAAAAGTCATGTTTTTGCAAGCTTAAATGCATAGGATATATCAAATTTAGCTTAATTTCAATACTAAATCGGATTTTAGAAATGGGAAGGGAGAACAGAGGGTCCTCCCTTGCCCATATCGTAACAAAAAGTGTTTACAACATAAATGTGATGGAAATATTCGGGACCAAGATGTTGAAATTGTGGGTTCCCGGAATTCCTGCATCGGGATCTGCTTCCAATAAGCCGACAACCCGTTCGTCACCCATCAGATACTCAACCGCGAAATCGATGTTGATTTTGCCGGTGTTGAAACTGAAACCCAGTGCCGCTACATTGTAATCGATGCTAGGTAACAGGAAGTTCTGAGTTGAAAGCGGAGATGGGCCTGGATCGGTGTAGAATCCGGCTCTGAGAGCAAACGCTTCGGAGAACATATACTCTAAACCGAATCTGAGCTGCACTGTGTCTTCCCAACGGAGATCCAGGTCGAGTGCGTTACCCAATACCAACTGCCAAAGAACGTTATCCAGAGTTGCGGGGATTTTGTCCAGTTTTTTCCAGTTGGTAAAATGGACATCAGCCGTAATGGTCAGATTGTCCATGGGCTTTACAGCGATACCTGCGCCTAACCAAAGGGGGAAGGTCGCTTCCCGTTCCATTTCGCTCGTGTTGGGCAGCCCTAAGATATCGATGTTAGCCATGGTGGCGTCGCCCTTCAGTTTGACCTTGTAAGGGGTCTTGAAAGAGACACCGATGCTGAACTTATCGGAGGGCTTGAACATGGCGCCGATGGTGGCGTTGAAGGCCATACCGCTCAGGTCTTCATTATACTGACCGATGCCCGGTTTACTCACCTTGAGCATTCCATAGTTCATGTTCAATGACAAGCCAACGCTGAACTGCTCGCTCATTTTGTAAGAAATTGACGGGGCCACTGTCATGACGCCGACCTGGCTTTCCCATGTGAAGGGCACGCCATCCGACAGCAGGAGGAGATCGTTACCGTTCCAATCTGCACCCGCGCCGCAGGGCATGTAAGCCAATACGCCGACGGTGATTTTGTCGGACAAAGGCTTAAAATAGCCCAAAGCCCCAGTGGGATAGACACGGCTGTTTGTTTCGGTGTCGATCCCCAGCAAATCGAACTGGTAGGTTCCTTTCGGCAGAATAAAGCTTCCGAATACAGCGAGATTGGGAGCTTCCATCTGAGATAGACCAGCGGGATTGTAGTATACTGCACTGAAGTCATTGGCTAAGCCAACAAAGGCGCCGCCCATCGCGATGGACTTGGAACCCACTCCATTCAGATTCAAACCGTTGGCTACCAGGCTACCGGTAAGAAATAGCCCTAAGGCCAGGACTAAAAAAGATTTGATAAGTTTATTCATTATACCTCCTCGTGTTTCTGTTTCCACATCAAGTTTTTTTGACTCTCCGTATATTCAGTTGCTAGCTTTGTACTACAAATCTATAATGATCATTTGTATTTTCAAATTTGTACAAGCTTAATTTAGGATTATAATCAAAATAAAATGTTTTTTCAATATGCGCGAATTAATTTTTCACAAATTACCTTTGTCTCCCGCATGGCACTTAATTCCTTGACTTTTCAGTCATTATTTCATATAGTCTAAATTTACTAACATTAAGGAGAGTGATATGAAGTTTGAACACGAAAAAACGAACGTCATTTTAAAGTGGTTTGAAGAACTTAGTAAAATACCCAGATGTTCCAAGCACGAAGAACTGATCGGTCAGTGGCTTGTCGATTGGGCGGCTGAACATAATTTTGAGAAAGACATGGACGACGTAGGAAACATCTTGATAAAAGTACCCGCCACACCGGGATTTGAGAATTCCCCCATCGTGGTAATTCAGGGACATATGGACATGGTGTGTGAAAAGTCCAAAAAATCCAATCACGATTTTTCCAAAGATCCGATCAAGTTTGTCTATGAGGGCGAATGGCTGACGGCTGATGAAACCACTCTCGGAGCCGACAATGGTATCGCCCTGGCAATGGCCCTGGCAATGGCCGTGTCTGATGATACGCCTCATCCGGCGCTCGAGCTTCTGTTCACTGTGGATGAAGAAACCGGATTGACTGGGGCCAATGCCCTGCAGCCGGGCTTCATCGAAGGTAAAATCTTGATCAATGTCGATTCCGAAGACGAAGGTGTGTTTACTGTCGGTTGTGCCGGCGGCATCAACACCAACCTGACGCTTCCTCTTAGCTATGAAGAGATTCCCGCCGGTTACAAACCTCATAAAATTATTGCCGGCGGTATGAAAGGCGGTCACTCCGGAATCGATATCGCTCTGGAAAAAGCCAGCGCCATTAAAGCGATGGGCCGGGTGTTGAATGAACTCGCTCTCAATCTGGATCTGCGGATTGTGGATATGACGGGTGGAAGCGCTCACAATGCGATCCCGCGGGATAGCGAAGCGGTTGTGGTTTTCCCCGAGGCGTCATGGCAGCAGGCGAAAGATATCGTTGCTAAGATGGAACAGACTCTGAAAACAGAATTTGCCAATACCGACCCGGATCTCCATATCGATTTGGAACAGTACTCCGGCGATGCCGTCAATCAGGCGGCCACAACTGAAGAGACAAAAAAAGCGATCGATTTTATCGCTGTTATCCCTCATGGTGTCGATGCCATGTCCACCGATATTGCCGGATTGGTTGAAACATCCAATAACTTCGCCAATATCAAGATTGAAGAACATGTCGTCAAAGTACTCACCAGCCAGAGAAGCTCGGTTGTATCCCGCCTCAACGCTCTGACCGCAAGAATCGAAGCCGCGGCTAGAATCGCCGGCGGCGACGCGGTGAGCGGCGATGGTTATCCCCCCTGGCAGCCGAATATGGAATCCAAGCTTTTGGCCAGGGCAAAAGAGGTCTATAAAAAACAGTTCGATAAAGATCCAGTTGTAGAGGTTATCCACGCCGGTCTGGAATGCGGCATTATCGGAGACAAGAATCCTGGAATGGATATGCTCTCCATCGGCCCGACCTTGAAATATCCCCATTCTCCAGATGAGAAGATTCATGTTGGAACTATCGGTATGGTATGGGATTTCTTGTGCCAGCTCATGCTGGAATTGAAGTAAATAAGATAAAAAAAATATCAAAGACGGTTGGGACACTCTCCCAGCCGTTTTTTTTTATTTTTTCCCGCTTTCTTTTTCCTGGTGGAGTTTCACCGCCATTTTGCGGACGACTGGGCTGATATTTTTGTCGCGGGTTAGGGTTTTGAGATCCATGGTATGCAAACGGTTCAGATAGCCCAGGACATTTTTAATGGGGGTTTTGGGATTTTGGGCCAGCTCAAGAATGATAGAATAATTTTTTGTCCATTCCCTGTTTTTTGTGATTGCAGTTATCAATTCCAAAGATAAACTTCGGTTTTTCACCACCAGTGTAATTTCATCCTGTGTGATCTTTGGGCTATGGATAACAGCCATCGATACCATTTTGTTGGGATCGCGAATCAGAATCATCCGGTCCGCCCTCGCCCCGGTCAGGGCCAGTTTGATTCTTTCCGAGACATTCATCTCATTGATGCGTTGCAATGAAGTCATTGTCTTTGCTTCTTCGACCTCGAGCGGCTCGCCCGCATGATCTGAATCTGCTTTAGATGCCGGGTTCTTTTGTGATTTTTCGGCTAATTCCTTCAAATCATCGATGACGTCGTCTTTTTTGATGTCCGGCTTGGATTGGTCGGCCAGGTAGTAATCTCGAATTTCCTTCGTTTTTCCCTTTATAAAATTATCCGCTGCCGGATTGTTGTCCATTTTGTCCAGAATTTCTGGATAAGCGATAAGTTTTATCTGGTTCTCCAACAATCTCTCCAGCATCGAAAAGGTTCCGGCTTCTGCGATTTTGTACAAAAACTCAGGCGGGAACGCCTGGTTGCGAATGATCTTACCGACGATCGTCTCGTTTTTGAAATTCAATGCTTCCAACAATACATAATACGCGGCCCGGAAGTTCGCGGCGAATTTTTCGACATATGACGATTTCGTGGTGTCGGGGATTTGCCTGAGTAGCGACATGGCATTGGCTCTATGTTCCTGGTTGTTAAGGAAAGATACCAGGCATTCAAGATATTCTTCCTCAGTGAATGGAAGTTGTCTGGCGAATAACATGTCGAGCACGTCCGGTGAGGAATTACCTTCAACGATTTTTAGGACGAGGGGATTTCTTGTTATTAATTTATTCATTTTTTATGAGTTTTTCCAATTTTAAAAGATTTAATTGAATCCTGATTGAACGGTTTAGGGCGCTGAACCGTGTCAACTCTGACCCGTTGACAAATAGACGCAGGCCCGATGGATTGCCTAACGTCAGATCCAAATTGTACCCGTGGAACTCCTGGATGTCTCCGGGCTCAAACACACTGGATACAACTTTTTCTCCTCCGCGTAACACCTGGATCCAGCACTTTTCTTGAAATTCAATCTTCACATTGACGGGTGAATAATCGGGGCTTTTATTGTCCGCGGTTGCAGCGGCCAGGAGATTCACATCCAGGTAGGTCGGTTGTGCATTGTTCAATTTAACAACGTGAAACAGATTGTTGTTGGATTGGTAAAAAAAACAAAACGCGGATACAAAGAGAAGCAAAATCAGCGAGGCGGTGAGATAAAGATTGCGTCTCTTAAAACTTGAATATCTCAATTTGGAATAGTATCGCGCCGGATCATCACGCTTCTCTTCCAATATCCGGTCGATCTCCGCCTGGTAGGTTTTGAAAAATTCAGTTTTGTCGGCTCCCACTGCATCCAGAAACGTCTTCAAAAAATTTTTCGCGTAAAACACTCCGGGAATATCGCTAAAATCACCCTTTTCCATCGCCTGAAGCAGCTTTGGGTTAATGTGGGTCGCTTTTGTCACATCTTTGATGGAAAGATTTTTTCGCTCCCGCTCTTTTCTTAAATATTCGCCCAAATCAGTCATTATATTTATATTTTAACGATTCGGTCAGATAAGTCAATATCAAAAAAAAAATTTTCAAATTCTATTTCTTTTGCTCATCTATGTCTTGCGTATAAGTTAAAAAATAATTATAATTCTTGGAGCGAGGTTGAAAGTGAATAAAAAGACAACGATATTTTTATGGATTTTGTCATTGATTATGACCCTCACTATTGCTGTGTATCAGCGATTGACCGGACCGACTCATCCGGCCAAGGGGACGGAGACGGTTGGAGAGGCTGTGGTAAACTATCGCCTCTTACGGAGTTTTACTGAGTTTCAACACGTTCCGGTGGCAATATCAGCGCCGGACCGGCAAGTGACTGCGCAATTATTGTTTCGTCGTTACAAAGCCGACGATCCCTGGACCGCCGCCGACATGAAACGCAACGGAGATCTGTTGGAGGGGCAAATCCCCGGGCAACCCAGGGCGGGAAAGGTTGAATATTCTATCCAGTTAACCCGCGGCAACGAAACATTGACGCTGAACAAGGGCCGCTCGTTGGTGTTGAGGTTCAAAGGGGCGGTGCCCGCGTTTGTTTTGATCATTCATATCCTGTTTATGTTTGCAAGTATCTGGCTGGCCATCCGTACAGGCCTGGAAGCGTTACGTAAAAATCCCAAATACGACAAACTGGTGAACTGGACGTTGAGCGCTGTGTTCATCGGCGGAATGATTCTTGGCCCCGTCGTTCAAAAGTTCGCGTTCAGCGATTTTTGGACGGGGTTCCCTTTTGGGACGGATCTGACAGACAATAAAACCCTGCTGGCAGTGATATTTTGGGTGGCGGCTTACTTTCTCAAGAAACGGAGTAAATGGTGGGTGCTGGCTGCAGCGATATTAATGATCGCCGTTTACCTGATCCCCCACTCCGCCATGGGTTCAGAGCTGGATTATAAAACCGGCCGAATGAACAATAAATATAGCTATAATTTGCATACGCAGCGCTCCTAAAATATAATAATAAAAAAGATAGTATGGGGAGGGAACGAAAATGGGACAGGAACAGTTCCGCAGCGAATCCGATTCGCTGGGGGAGGTGAACGTGCCGGCCGGCGCCTATTGGGGCGCTCAAACCCAGAGGGCGTTGGAGAATTTTAATGTCAGCGGCCTGTTGTTTCCCAGGAATTTGATTTACGCCCTGGCAATTATCAAACAAAGTGCGGCAACGGTGAACCGGCAGCTAGATCTTCTGCCGGATGAATTCGCGAGCGCCGTCATCGAGGCGGCGGCGGAGTTGGCCTCCGGCGATCTAGACCGGTATATGCCGGTTGACATCTTTCAGACCGGATCGGGTACCTCCACCAACATGAACGC
Organism: uncultured Clostridia bacterium; assembly: GCA_964491915.1. GTDB lineage: Bacteria > Acidobacteriota > Aminicenantia > UBA2199 > UBA2199 > JAHELQ01. The sequence continues at coordinate 53,321 of CAZBHS010000014.1, read as the reverse complement.
AAATGAAGTGATTGCCAACCGGGCCAATGAAATGCTGGGATATCCTATGGGCGGCAACAAACCGGTACACCCCAACGATCATGTGAACAAAGGTCAGTCCAGCAACGACGTCATCCCGTCGGCAATCCACATCGCAGCTTTCATGTCGCTTGAGCGGGACTTATGTCCCGGCCTGGATTCGTTGGCTTCAATGTTGGAGGAGAAGGCTCGGGAATTTCATCACATCATTAAAAGCGGGCGCACTCATCTTCAAGACGCGACTCCAATCCGCTTGGGGCAAGAGGTGGGAGGGTACGCCAACATGGTACGCCGGAGCATAAAAAGAATCGAGCATACCTTTGAACATCTACAAGAGCTTCCGCTAGGAGGAACGGCAGTCGGAACCGGTATCAACACGCACCCTGAATTCGCGCGAAAAACCATCGCTATCATCAACCGTTTGACAGGCCTCACGCTAACAGAGGCGAACAATCATTTCGAAGCCCAGGGCGCCAGGGACGCGTGGGTCGAAGTATCCGGAGCTCTCAAAACCACAGCCGTCAGTTTGATGAAAATTGCCGACGATATTCGCTGGCTGGGCTCCGGCCCCCGCAATGGATTGGGGGAGCTCGAGCTTCCGGCAGTCCAGCCCGGTTCTTCCATTATGCCCGGAAAGCTGAATCCCGTCATTCCCGAGTCCCTCATCCAGGTGTGCGCCCAGGTAATGGGCAACGATCTGACCATCACCCTCGGGGGGCAGTGGGGGCAATTCGAATTGAACGCCATGATGCCGGTGATGGGCTACAACCTTTTGCAATCGATTCGGATTTTGTCCAACGGCGTGCGCATGTTCGCGAATAAATGCTGCGCCGGCCTCAAGGTAAACGAAGGCGTGTGCCGGCAATCATTGGAGCGCAATTTAGCGTTGGCTACATCACTGGCTCCCCATATCGGTTATGACCGGGCGGCGGATATCGCCAAACAGGCATATGAATCCGGCAAAACCGTCCGGGACATAGCGAAAAAAAGCCTTGATTTCAGCCCCGAGGAATTGGAAAAAATCCTCGATCCGGAGCAGATGGTATGAAGCCTGCACAGAGAGTTGCAAAAAATAATATTTTCCTGTACTATTAAAATGCTAAATGTCATAAACTTGGTCGCGTATATTAAGGAGTTAAGAAATGACAAAATGGATAAAAATATGTCTCATTGTTGTGATGCTCATGGTGTTTTTCTTCCATGCAGACGCATATTGGGTCCTCAACGATCCCCCTCCGGGTAGTTGTGCCGGTTGCGAAAACACAGCATACCGGAACGACGATGCCCTCGTCCAGGGTGCCGCTAGTTTGCTCCAATCTTATTCCGATTTTCTGCTGCTTCTCAATGAATCCGAACTGTCCGCCCTCAAAGATTTCGATTTAGTCCGGGCCGAAACATTTGCCAGGACCGCGCTGGAAAAACTTGAAATTGCTCACTATAATTACTATAATTCGGTTACCATCTTGTCCGGCAGGAACTTTGACGAAGGGTTGATCACGCAGTTGTTGGATTTCGACTATGAGGATTATAGAGCCTTGAATGAATTGCAGTCGGAAACCATGTACCGTGTGGCATATTACCTGTCCCATGGAGATGTGGTGGGAACCTACGAAGCCGCTTACCGGGATATTGGAAAGATGATTTCCACTCTTTACCCAATATTGCAGGATATCAGGATGGGAGTGTCGCCGAAGCTGGAGAAATTGCAAAAAGTTTACCAACAATACTCGGATCTCATGCAGTTCGGATATTATGCCAGCCTGGTATTTGCCGAAATAAGAAAATAATCCGATAGAATGATGTTGACGCAAATAAAATTTGAAGCGGGAAAGATTTTCGGTTCGCGGTTGAACCGGATTTTTTTCATCGTTTTTATTTTGTTTGCGTTGACATTTATCGCTTCCGGTATCTATAACTATAAAAGCTTTCAGGAAGAAAAAAGATTCTTCCAGGAGTACGAAAAAAGCAAGGTAAAACAATACGTTACCTACTCACAATATGGCGGCTACGGGTTCAGAGTTCTATACGAACCTCCGCCGTTAAGCCTGTTCTTCAATAACAGTATGGTTTTTCAAAACCTGTACTCGAATGTCGATCTCACTGAATTGGTCAAGCTCAATAATTCCTATAAAGGTAAAAACCTATTTCAGAAGCCGGGAATCTTCAAAGATTTTTCCGGCCTGGTGTTCCTATTCGGCAGCCTGTTTATGCTGATGATGGGGATCGGCAGTTACAAAGGCAAAAAACTCTATCATGGGTTCCGCCATATTGTAATCAGGTTCCTGATCCTATTGACCACATTCTACTCGATCACCTGGGGGCTCTACCTCATTAGCAAACTAATCGGCTCTCCACTCACGCCGATAGATACCGGCAACTTTTTTTATTTTTCCCTCTACATTCTACTCTTTCTCAGCTTCTTCTTCGCCGTCGGCCTGTTGATGAGGGTGTGCGTCCGCAGCAGGACCTACCTGTATATCTTCGCCATCATCTTCTGGTTTGTGTCGGTCTCGGGGATTCCCGAACTCCAGGCCTTCTATATGCAGAATCAATCCCAACGCCTGTCGGCCAACGAAAAATACAATATCACCAAATTGGACCGGCTCATGGAGTCGGAAAAGCAAATGAGAAAGGCCATCGATGGGGTCAAGGACCGGAACAAAATCCAACAATTGTTCAAGGAAAAAGCCGGCGAATTTTTCGAAACCGGCTACAAGGACAATCGCGAGATCGAGAATGATATCAGCCGGGGTATTCGTCAAATTGTACAAGTTTTCGGTTCCACCTCCCTCATCTACCCCACAATGTATTATCAATACCTGAGCGGGGAGTTATCGGGCAAAGGGTATTACGGCTACCTGGATTTTACCGATTATATCCTGAATCTTAGGCACGAATTCGTAAAGTTCTACCTGAAAAAGCGATATGAATCGAACGACCTGACTGTGGAGTCGTTTGTCAAAAACAACGAAAATTTATTCAAGGCCGATAGTACATTGCCCTCAAATTTCTTCATCGGTATATTCATCAACCTCCTCTACGTGTTAGGCCTGTTCGCTCTGACCGCCTTTGCCCTGCACAGGAAAATACACCGCCGCCAAAAGCCCTCGTTTCATTTCGATCTGGATCTCATGCAAGCGGGAGAGACATATTTTTTCCATTGCGCCGGCGCCGTAAAAAAAGATGAGATCGTCAACTTCATGCAATCCAAAGGCGCCGTGATTGTCCGGAAATTGGAACTCGTTCAATACGACCCCGGCGTCAGCCTGCGCTTCTGGCTCGATTATCAATGCCGAATCCTGGGCATCGAAGTGGATGATGTGATCGAAAAACTCGAATTAATGGACATTTCGCCCTTCGATCTCAACAAAAAGATCAAAATCCTCGGCGAAGAGGTATTCAATAAGGCCTATCTGGCGCTTCAGTTTTCAAGGAAACAGCCAATCATAGCGCTGGATGATTTTATCAAAAAAGAGACACGCACATTCGAGCTCCAATTCCTGAAATTCATCGAGGTGTTTGGGGAAACCAGGGTGATTGTCTATCTGAGCGACGAGATGTATATGTCGGCATCCACCATCGAGGAAGAATTAAAAAACAGCGGGGGATTCGAAATCTATCAAATTGAGCCGTCGAAAGTCAGCTTAAGGTAACATTCAATATCTGATTGTCGATCCTGGGCTTGGTGCGGTGAAAAAATTCCGAGAAGATCTGATTCTTGATCTCCGGGTATTTTTGCATATAGTGAAACAATTCCCTGAAGTTCTCCTCGTCGCCATTCTTTTCGTAGTGCCAATCGGCTTTGATGATTTTTAGGTCTTTGACTGCCGACCCTTTTTCTTCCTGCGGATCTGCCCGGCGAATGGTCCCCAGGATATGGTTGCTGGAAAATTTACTGAACTCAACTGTGAACGCGTTGCCATTTTCATTGCCATTGTCCGCCGTATCGGCGTCGGATTTGGCTTCACCTCGCCCCACATAGCGATAGATCTTTTCGTGGTTGGTTTCATAGCCAATGATATGCTTGATAATCCGTCGCGGTAGCACATCCTCTATATCTGTGCCTTCCGTCGGCGTCGGTTCTATTTTTGAAAGGTGCCACCCGCTGCCCTCGATCTCATGAATTTCGAAGCGGTAAACCTGGATCGGTTGGGGCGTTTCATTCTCGTAAATGTGCATGTGGCCATAGGCGGTTTTCTTGAAATTGTGTTTCAGGTTTCGGTACATGTTGATCTTGTCGGCCAGGACGAATTTCAGCTCTTCTACCTTATGGTAGACGATTCGTTCGAATTCCGGAATATTGACGAGCTCGGAAAGCTCCTCCATATCGATCCTACTGGTCATCGAAACCCCCTTTTTTATCTAAAACTACTGTATGGCTACCTGTTTTTCCTCTTCGATTTCCTCGAGGTATTCCTTGATGATCTTTTTATTTTTTTCTTTATAATCGAAGAAAAATCCCAGAACAGTGTGGCGCACCATGGGGATACGTTCCATGTGGAAGAGGAGGTCCTTGATCTCTTCGGCATGCTCGCCAAAATCAATAGTGCTGGCGGCTCCAACTTTATCCATCATGAACATCTCGCCCTTGTCCGTGATGAGCCAGTCCAGGGAAATATTAAATTCATTTTTCAGGGTTCTCAGCAATGTGGGATTCGGAAAGATTTCCCCTTTCTCGATCCGTGAATAATTAGCTCTGCCAACGTCGAAATACGAGGCCATCTTATCCTGGGTAAACCCTAACTTTTTGCGTATCTTGCGCATCCTAACACCAATATCTTTTCTTAACTTTTCTTTCATTGTATATATCACCCTTTCGTGGATTTATTTACCGAACAAAATAAAATCTTCTTCAATGACATCGTAGCTCGTTATGTAGCGAAAAAAACGCAGAAAACACTCGAAATAGGGTTTTTGAGCCTCCTTCGACGTTAACAGTTTTAATATATACCATTTTTATTAAAAATTCAACTAAAAAAAAACCAAATGCCAGGCATATAGCCAATTTTTAGTTATATTTTCAGTTTATTGTTCCGGTTCGCGAGTAATCACACCTTTTTCCACCAACATGCTCACCTGCTGATTCACCGCATCGGCGAATCTCAGGAAATGGGGGATGGTGAGGTGCAGGTAATCCTGGATATTGACCATATTGGGATTCCTGACATCGCGGATCCCCAACCCCAGGCATACCTCTTCGGGATTGATATTGAACGAGATCAGGTTCGAAAAAATGTGTCCGGCCTCTTCGTCCATTATTTCCAATTGTTCTTTTTCTTTCATGATGACTCCTCTTAGCTCAGGCTTTTGCGTTCCTGTTTTTTAAGAACTTTGTATAATTTTTCCTCTTCCGGTTTCAAAACGATCTGGGAATTGGACTGGGTGCGATACCCTTTTTTGACAATGCTAAGGTCAATGGAAAATCCCAATTTGTTGAACGCCTTCTTGATGGATTCCTTGCCGGACATCAACGTCTCGTAGCTCAAAACAATGCTCTTGGGCATGTTTTCGTGGGCCGCCACCAACGCGTTGTTGTTCTCGAACCAACTGTGTTTGAATTGGGAGATGCCGCGACGCAACATACTGGCCTGCACATCAGCCGGATTTCTGAAGATGAAGAGAATCCTCATGTTCTTGGCGATGTGTTTGTAAAAAAACAGCGAGGGGATGTGAACGATCTTCAGACCGGCCAATCCTTTGGTTCCGTTCAACGTGCGGGTCACTTTGTTGAGCTCGGCGATGTTCTCTTCGGTCATGGCGTGATCGATGAGTTTTTTCTCCAATTCCTTGGCGTATGATAATTCAAAATAGCCGTCTTTGTTATATTCGTCGGCACCCAGGTCCGACGGGAAGGTAACGCCCGCTGTTTCGATCAATTTGCAGGCGAGGGAGGTTCCGCTGCGCGGATGACCCGCCACAAAAATCCCGTTCTTCAAGACCACCGGGTGAATATCCTGTGCGTTTTTCTGTTCCTCTGTCACAATTTCCTCCTCTGAGTGTTAAAGTACATCAAGATCCTCATCATCCGAATGTTAAGGAGTCTTAGACAATAGACTTACATTATATCATATTTTTTGTTAAATGCGAGACCTGACAATTCGATCTTATTTCACTAATTCCTTGAGTTTTTGCAAAACCTCTTCGGCGTGCCCCCTGGCCTTCACTTTCGGCCAAACAGCGGCGATCCTTCCTTCCGGGTCGATGATAAACGTTGACCGCACCACCCCATACGATTCCTTGCCGAACATCTTCTTCAATTGCCAGGCGCCGAAGATCTCGATAATCTCTTTCTCCGGATCGCTCAACAACGTCAACGTCAAATCCTTCTTGGCGATAAACGTCAAGTGGCTTTGCTCCGAGTCGGGACTCACCCCCAAGATCATCGCCCCCAACGCCTCGAATCGATCCTTGATACAGGAAAAATCCACCGCTTCAATTGTGCACCCCGGAGTATTGTCCTTCGGATAAAAATACAACACCACCCATTTCCCCTTAAAATCATTCAAGCACACTTCCTTCCCGTCTTGATCCGGCAAACAAAACGCCGGAGCCGGATGTCCAACCTGCAAACTATCACTCATCTGCAAACCTCCCATACATAATGCCCATAACTCTACCAGAATTCCCCCCATTTGGCAAGAACCTATTCCAACCGAAAAAGGGACAGGCACGGCCTTTTCTCCTCAATTTTTTCCTATTAAATTTTCCATGCAGGAAAAAATATTTCACCCATACGCCCCTTGAAAAATAATATCAATTATGTTAAGTTTGGTATTCCAGTAAATTACATTATCCACAATGGATGATCATGCCTATCTAAGGAAACATACTGTGGTGTCTGAATTAAAGGAACGGACAGCTCAAATTATACTTGAAAAAAAGGAGTTATAATGAAAACCAAAGTGAAGATTGTCTTGATCGTATTCATTCTAGCGCTGTTAGGAATTCTAGTAAGCACGGAAATGGATGCGTCCGAAGGTTATGTTCCCGGGAAAACCGAACTCGGTCCGAATTGGAAGCCTGCTTGCGCCTGCGATTATTATCCCAATGATTGCTGGTGCGCGTATAGGAATTAGCATGAAGAAATCTCATTTGATAGGTATTTGCCTTGTCGTTTTTGTTTTAACAAGCTTTGTATTCCCAGGGGTCAAGTTAAAACAGATACAGCAGTTTGAAGGGGACGTCGTTTTTGGAGGGGAACACTTCGATTCCGTCGTCGATCTAGATGGCGATCTGATCTCCGGCTTCGCCATTCCCGGCGTCGTAATGGTGAATAAAAACGGTATGAAGGATCTGTTCCCTTTCGGCCAGGGACCCGGCGATCTCGATGGCTGGTATATGCTGTACGTCCTTGATTCCGGCGAGTTGGTGGTTGAAGGCGCAGCCGGCAAGCTAAAAGTCTTCGAAAAAAAAGATGGAACCTATAAATGGAAGAAAACCCTTTGGAAACAGCGGTGGAAACGGGGCCACAAATCCAAAGACGGACTTTTGTACGACAAAAAGTGGTTTCTTACCGATACAGAATCGGTTTATCGTCGAGGCGACAAGGAACATAAATTCTATCATATGAGAGTATATAGCGATGAGGGAAAGTTTTTAAAGCGCATCCTGCCTGAGGTGTTGCCTGAACCGAGACGATTTCATCTCCTACAATCAAAGGTTTGCCAATACAAAGGGAAGATCTATTTCCTGATTGAGCATAGAATGGCAGTCGATGTCATCGATCCAACAAAATTAGAACATGAAAAACGCGTCCCCCTTGAATCGCCTGAGTTTTACAAACCCATGCCGGATGATTTTTTTCGTTATAAAAAGAATCCCAAGGTGGGCCCCATCGATGTCAAGGAATGGCGTGCCGAAATGGCAAAATTTAGAAGCGGATACTCTAGAATCACGGCAGCAGCGGTAGTCGATGATTATCTAATCGTTCAACTCAGGACCTGCCGGAAAGATATGAAACATTATGTGTTATTGTTCTACGATGCCGCAACCTTCAAATTGAAGCAGACGATCCCCACCGACGATTTCTTGATGGCCTCCAGAGGCGATAAACTGTACTTTTTCAAAGGCGGCCACCCGACATATGACGATGTGGAAGATACCGCGTTTGTAACCTATCAGGTTGTTCAAGAATAAGTCGCATGAAAAATCGAATTGTAAACGGCTTTCTGATTGTATTGGCCATAGCTTTGTTCGTAGTGGTTATGATTCGCTTTGGCTTCATCAAGCTCGGCGAGGAGAATGTCGAATCCTTTAGAATAGAGGATGTATCGGCGATAGAAGTCCAGGACATGAATGGCTCATTGATGAAGCTATCCGATATATTAAGTAAAGATGGACTGACGCATGTGTTAGTATTCGATTCAAATGACTGTCCCTCTTGTATTTATCTGGGGCTAGAGGATTTGAAACACCTAAAAAAAGAAGGCCGGGAAGCCATTGCGTTGATGATTCATGGATCGTTGGCGGAAGCCCGCTCATTTGCTTCAGTGAACGAAGTAGAACAACTTATGAAACTTTCTAAAGTTACTTTTTATGAGAAGTTCCAATGCGCATTGACGCCGGTAATGGTGAAATTCAAAAAATGTGAAGTTTCAGGCTATAGATACATCAAGCCATAGTGCTTCTATAAGGCTAATATCTGTCTGGCGAATGCTGACTTGGAAATTGCATGGTTAAATAAACTGAATGAAAAAATGAGCTATCAAGGAGGAATGATGAAGCTTAAAGTAAAATTAATAATGATTGTTGCGCTCATGATCTTGTTGTTTTCGTTATCCAGCGCCCCGACTTCCGCCGCGGTCGGTTATGCCCCCGGCGAGATCGAGCCGGGGCCCTATCAATTACCGGCCTGTTGGTGTGATAGTTATCCTGTCGAGTGTTATTGCAAAACCAGAAATTAAAAAAAAGTGAATTATTGAGGAGATATTAATGAATGTAAAAACGAAAGTAACATTGATTCTAGCTCTTGTGGTTTTGTTGTTGTCGTTAATGTGTGTCCCGACCAAAGCTTCAATCGGCAAAACTTCTGGAGTTATTGGACCTGGGCCATTAGATAATCCTGAATGCTCATGCGATTATTATCCTACTGAGTGCTATTGCTAAGTCTAGAAATTAGGAATAAAAAAAATAAGGGACAGGCACGACTGGGATTTTGCGGACGATTAATTGAATTTATCCAGCAATTCAAAGGGATTTCGTTTCGAAATCCGCCAGGTTGCGAAGCTCAGAATCAATTCCAATGCCAACTAGAGTGATAGCTTTACCGGAAGTCTTGAATCTTTGGTGGTATTGTCTTGCTTCGATTTGCGCCATCGCCTCTGAGGCGGAGCCGATTTTGAACTCGATAACGTAGATGTGGTGCCCTGTCTCCAGAACCGCGTCGATGCGTCCCTGGTTGGTTTCGACTTCCACAGATATGTTGATTCCCAATAATTTCAGCACCAAATAAATCACCGTGTGATAGTAAGCTTCCCGTTCGCGGATGAAAATATCGTAGGGCACCGACGCGAACAATGATTTGAAGACTTCGATGAAGCCTTCGATATCGTCCCTTTCTATCTTTTCCATCAAAGCATACACCAAACTCCCCATCTCGTTGGGAAACATGCCGGTATAATCCGCCGCGATGTATTCCAGGAAGGACTCTTTGACCTCCGCGTTGGGGTAGGAGAGGCGGTAGACGGCGCGGGTGGGGGAGACCTGGCGGATTTCCTTGATAGTCAGATAGCCGGTCTGGAATAGAAGCGAAAAGAGATTTATTCTGTCAACATCGAAGGAATCGAATAACAGGATGTTGGTCTCGTAATTCTCGAATCGTTGCACATCCACTTTGTTTTCCCGGATCAGTTTGAGCAAAAACGACGGTGTGCCGGTGGAAAACCAATAATTGCCGAATTTCTTTTTACTGAGAAACAGCATCAACGACAGCGGATTGTACACAAAGCGCCGACCGTCCCACGAGTAGCCGTTATACCATTTCCTGACATCCTCCAGAGACACATCCCAACCTTCCAGATATGTGCCGAAGTAGCGGGTCATTTCCGCCGGCGTGTATCCCATCATGGTAGAGAACCGCTCGTCGAGTGTTATGTCGTCCAGGTTGTTCAATCCGGAAAATATCGAGACCTTCGAGAATTTCGACACCCCGGTGATGAACACGAATTCGAGAAAATTGTCCGAGCTTTTGATCACTTCATAAAACGTGCGTAAAATTTCGCGGTTTTCGGCGGCAATATCCGGGCGCTGGATATGGTCGATGATGGGTTTGTCGTACTCATCGATCAAAATCACAGTCTTGCCGTGCGAAGAAAGTTTCTTGAGCAATTCCAAAAACGCCTGCTTGTAATCCCGCTCCTCATCCAGACTCAAATCGAATTCCCCCGCGATATCCAGCACACATTGCTTCAGGGATGTCCGTAGCGCCTCCGGCGTCTCAGAGCTGATACTCATAAAATCAATGGTGATAACCGGATGCTCGCGCCACTCGATTTTGTCATGTATCCACAACCCTTCGAACAATTCCTTCCGCCCCTTAAAAATCTCAGCCAGCGTCGAAATCAGCAACGACTTCCCAAACCGCCGGGGCCGCGACATAAGGTAATAACCGCCGCCTTCGGTCATGAGCCGGTAAATGTCCTGGGTTTTGTCCACATAGATAAATTCCCCAGCCACAATTTTTCTGAATGTCTGGATACCAATCGGGAATCTCTTCATGGCCACATTCTATTATGATTCCCCCCAATTTACAACAGACCCCAACAAACGCAACCAAGATCGTTAGGCCCTTCTCCTAATTAGTCCACATTACATAAAATTGGACGCGACCCCAAGCCAGGGGAGGATTTTCTCCAGCTTTAACCGAGATTGTCGATGTTCGATGTAATCGCGGAGAAATTTGAAGGAATCCAACAGCGCGTAGTCGGCGTTTGAGAGCTCTTGAAGATCCTCTTCCGGCTCATCTTCGAGATGATCGTCCAGGTAAATGATGTAGGATTTTATAAATTCATTTCCGCTTGACAGTATGTCTTTGGTTTTGAGAACCAGGAAATATGGCCGGCTGGTATCGAGATCTTCGAAGTATTTGTCCAACAAATTGAAGTGCAAGAGTAATTCTTCATTGATCTCTTTTTTTTCCGAGAATACAAACAATATGTCTTCATATGCGTGAGCCCTGTTCTTGAATGCCTTGAACGCCGTGTCGGTTATCTGTGGCAGTAGCGGCGATAGGTCCGTAATCACAAGTAATTGGTATTTCCCCAGTAAATTCCAGTCAAATTCGTCTTTTTTGGTCAATTCTATAAATTTTGTAAAATGCATCGCATGTCTCCTAAATTCGCTTCTTCTCAATTACCATGCAGGTAGAAGTAATTCACAAACTTTTTATACTCAGGGCTCTTCCATCTTTTGCCGGTCGGTCGCGGAACTGAATGCGTGCCTGTCCCTTTCAGAATCGCCTGCGTAATGACGGCAATTTGAACCGCAGAATCAATCGTCACCCACTCCGAAACGAAACTCAGAATTTCCTGCAAATAATCTTCAAACTTAGTCCAGTCTTTGTATTTGATATCCGTGAGCCCAATCTTCCGAATCGCCAGTTTTTGCTCATCGAGCGCAGTCTGCCATATCCGCCCTTCAACACCAAACTTCATGAGCATCCACTCCCAATCCCTCTGGTCCTTGACCCGGAACAATTTCTCGATGCGCAACTTCGCTATGAAACGGGCAATCCACAAATGGTCAACTTCGCCGACATTCCCTACCTGATTCACAATCCCTTTCTCCGCGTAATTCCGCTCCACCAGCCGGCCGTCCACATAATGGACATGAATAATCGTAAAACTCCCGGCAAACAATCGCCCAATCCCCCAAATCACCCACGCAACCGGAACCAACGCCCATGTCAACGGCCTCCGAAACCACAACCGCAACACCACCCAATCGGCCCGCCGGATGACCTTCCTCTTCTCCTTGAGCGTCAACGTGCAGGCCGGATCGACCATCGACTCATGGACCGGATACATCACAGCAAAAAACAACGTCCGCATTTCATAATAATACTCAGCCATCCTCCGGCCCTTGAGCACCGACCAAAACACCCGCGCCACCCAACGAAGCCCATTCAGCAACAATCCGGTCAAACAAAAATTATACAATTTCTTATGCTCAAACTCCTCCCGAACCGCAGCCACCGCCACATCGTCATCACCCCCGCCTGTCTCGCCACCTCGAACAATCCGCTCAAAAACCGCCTCCAACTCCTCCTTCAACACCCCCGCAATAAAAGAAAACCTCCCATTATAAACCCCCTTCAACGCCATCACCCCCGAAAACCGATGAGTAAAATATAGCATTTGGCACTCCTCCTCTTATATCCGCATATCTCTAATCTTAAATCCCCTTGGCCCCATACATCCGTAAAATCTCCTTATCCTTTTCCGAAAGATCACTACCAGGATGAAGATTTGCGAAGGAACAGCCCTGAATCCACAGGCCCGGGTGGCACTTAATTGTATCGTCTTCTCCACTAATAGGATTTTTGTATTTAATCGATTGGTCCCCAACATTATAATTGAGCGGACGCCGACCTCCTCCTAGATATTCTCGTTGCATAATCTCTGAATATTTATCTTGCCCGAATTCACTGAGACACTCTCCAGTCTCCGTGCTCCATTCTCTATTTTCTTCTTGACGAGTATGAGAGAGAATTTTTTTCCCATTTCTACTATATATTACATTATAGATTTGAAAAGAGTGCCCGATATAAAAGTGTAAACAAGTTGTGTTTTGAAGAGACCATTCTTGCATAGTGTGGTCTGTTGAGCCTAATGCGATCTTACTTTTGTCTGGACTTATGTCAGCGCTATTATAACCAAGTGTATGCCCATTGTAAGTTCTTATGAGTGCGCCTGTCTCAATGTCCCATTCTTTGATAACTCTGTCTTGGTAAACACATAGGATTTTTTTTCCGCAGGGGCTATAGGCCGCCCTTCGAACCCATGATTTATGCATGTCAAATGTTCTGATGCATGTAGCGTTTTCTAAATCCCATTCTTTAACTGTATTATCGAAGGAGGCCGTAAGGATTCTTTTGCCATCGGTGCTATAGACCGCACTAATAATTTTGTCTGTGTGCCCCTTCAACTCCAGGGTAACGGGCTCTTCATTTTCCTTCATTTCTTTTATTATGTTGTCATCTTCTATAAAGAGTATTTTTTGGTCATTGGGACTATAAGTTGCCCAAGTTACATGGCTACATTCATATAATATTTTGCTTACGTTTTTTCCTCCAGATGTTTCTAATTCTATGATCTTATATTCGTCACATGTGATAAGTATTTTTCTTCCGTCTGAGTTATAGATCGCGCTTGTTATTTTATAGGGGCATACTCTAAATTCACTCAATATATTTCTAGATTCATCAAATTCCCTTACTATCCCTCCCTCGAAAGAAGCAGAAAAAATTTTAGAACCATCTGGGCTATAGCAAGCGGAGGCTAGGTGGAATGGGTTAACGTTAAATGTTTTAAGAACTTCTCCAGTTTCTACGGACCACTTTTTTATGGTTTCGTCGCCTGATGCTGATAATATATAATCTCCTTTCGGGCTGTATGTGGCATCTCTGACGATATCATTATGCCCTTGGTAAAGGATATTTTTGGAATGGATGAGCGAATCGTTAAAGCATGCACTAAAGTATTTGGTTTTAAAAAAACGGCTGCAAGCAACGCTGTTTATTGTTACTTTTGTTAGATCAAGCCTAGAAAGATCAAGCCCTGTCCATTCTCCTCGCACCTGTTTCCAGATTTCAAGGATGTTCCAGATTGCCAGTTGGGTTGAGCCATCGAAGATATTTCGGCATTGTTCGAGGCATTGGGCCAGTATTGTGTGGCTATTGTCTTTGATTTTCCAGCCGATGTCGGGTTCGAGGTAGGGTTTGCAATGGTGCTCGCCTTCGATTTCTCCGATGTATTGTCGGGGATAGAATGAGATTGTTTGGTCGGTGAGGAGAGCTGGGAGTTTGTTTTTGGTAAGCGCGATTTTGGCTTCATTAAGAATGTGGATCGCTGCGAAGAAGTCTCGGAAGTTTTGGTGAAGGAAGCGATAGGTTGTTCCCTCTTTGACAAGCATGAGAAGTTTTTCTGTTAGTTTATCGATAAGTTCTGCTTTCTGCTTATGGGAAATCTGAATTCCTGATTCCTGAAGGGGGAGATGATCCTCTTGTATTGCGTAAGATGGGAATGTACAGAAAAAATCGTTTTTTGAGAGGTTGGCCAGGAAGGAATCGATGGATGATGCTAGTGATTGGTAATCGAACTCGAATCTCCCTTCGGACTCCATTTTATAGCCGATGGCCGGGAGAAGATGCTTCAGAAGAAATCGATGAAGCCATTTGTCTTTATCTGCAAGACCTTGCTGAGAGAAGTATTTGATTACTTGGGTCTCGATGAAATTCCAGAGTAACTCGCCGGGGGATTCTACATTTGTTTTGAATTCATAATTGCTGTTGTTCTTGTACGCATCCTGCGCTTCGCAGGTGGAAGCATAGATTGTCAGCATCATGGGATTCTTCAGGAGACCGAGTAGGCGTTGATGGTTGTTGGTTAGTTCATTATTTGAGAGGGAAATGTCGTGTTTGTCGAGATATTGAAGGATTGCCGCTTCTTCGAGACCCAATAGTTTGATAATGTGGGCGTCGGTAAAGGGCGGCTCGTCCCGCATGTCGAGGCGACTGGAAATTATGATCTGGACACCTTTCCAGTGTTCTATGATATTTCTTAGTTCAATGTCAAGTAGTCTGTTGTCGATGGTTACTTCGTTGAAGCCGTCGAGGAGGAGAATCAAGGACGGAGTGTCGCTGGATTCCTCTCTTAAAGGACGTTTTAGGATATCTGACAGCTCGAGGTCTTTATCTTTTCCTTCAAGGTAATGCTTGCGGATCATATTTTTGATGAAATCTTTGCGGTCTTCGTCCGAGATTGTTTCGTTGAATTCGTTTAATGGGATAAAGATGGGGACAGGCACCATCGCGTTGAAGTTTTTATCGTCGAGAAGGTTCTCCCAGAGGCGAATCAGGGAGACTGTTTTTCCCATGCCCCCTTCGCCCACCAACATGGCGTGCACGCAGTCTTCCTTCCAGATGCGAGGGATTGCTTCGAGAACGTTCATCGAGTTTGTATCGCCGGAATCATCCGATTCTTCATTCAGTTGAACTGGAGTATCGATGAAGCCCTGCCTTTTTTGCTGTTGGGCCGGCGAGAGAATAATCTCGGAGATGTCAAGATGCCGGAATCGACCGCCACTGCCCCGCAGGTCGTCATGGTAGTGTCGCGAGCCATTAAAAATCTTCTCCAGCAATTCCCGGCGTTTGATTTTTTTCTCACCGAAGCCGAATTCGTCTTCCAATAGAGTCTTAATCATATCGAAGCGATCTCGGTCTTCAGAGTAGCATCTCTCGATCTCAGCCATCAACTCAGGAATGGCAATAATATGATGGTCCAGGTCGAAATCGGGATATTTTTTCCAGAAGGCCGCCTGCTTTTGTTTTTTTGTGATTGTCAGCTTCCGGTCAGCCAGAAGGAGGAATCGAAGCCCATTTGCATAACTCTTCGATTCTTGGCTGCCAAAAAAAGTCTTGACGCCCTCTTTTATTTTTGAGAGAGTGTTTTCCGATGTGACCTGGAAAGCTATTCCCGATTTTTCGCAAGCTAGGTCGATGCCTGGATAGTTTGATTTGGTCCAATTTAGATTTGTGAGATCGTAATCATACAATGCGTTCAACAAGCGGAGAGTCAGGTCTTCCGATACGCGGTTGATATCCGTATATCCTCTGGCATTGAAAATTCTGACGGCCGCTACCCATTGAGATAATAGAAATACTACCTTTTTCACCTCGTCCATTTCCTTCATGGTTTTATCATACCTCATGCGTGGGCTTTATTTCAAGATGTTTGGGGACAGGTTCGTTTTTTGTCAATTATAGAGACTGGCTGTGGCGTAGAGGGGGAGGGTTGTTATGGGGGGATGGGTGGCGTGGGGTTGGTGGGAGAGGCGGATGCCGGTGGGGAGGTTGCGGTCGGTTAGGAAGATGTGGAGGGATTGCATTTGGCCGCGGGTGCCGGATTTTACTTCGATGGGGATGATGTGGCCTTTGTGGGCGATGAGGTAGGTGAGTTTGGCGTTGCTGGATTTGGCTTCGCGGTGCCAGTAGTAGAGCTCGGGTCGGGTGTGGGGGGAGTTGTTGGCGATGAGCTCGAGGCCGGCGAATAGTTCGGCGTGGTTGCCTTTGTTGATGAGGGTTTTGAAGTCGCTGACGATGTAGTCGGAGAGGTCGAGGCCTAGCATGCGTTGGTAGATGCCGGTGTCGAAGAGGAGGACTTTGAATTTTTTGGGGTTGATTTGGGCGGCTAAGGGGAGTCCGCGGGCGGAGGTGTGGTGGATTTTATAGGCCAGGCCGGCTTTGATGAGGAGGTCGAGTGCTTCGCGAAAGGGTTTGGAGCTTCCTTCGGCTATGTTGGAGTATTTGAACTTTTTGCCGGTTTGGTGGACGATGGAATTGAACACTTCGCGGAGGCGGGCCACTGGGGCTCGTTTTTTGTATTTGGCGAAATCGTCGATGAGGGAGGTGATGATGGTGTCGAGGAGGATCTGGCATTGGTTGAGGTCGGAGGTTTTGATGTAGGTATTGACCACCTCGGGCATGCCGCCGGTTAATTGGAATAGTTTCAGGAGATCTAGAATTTTTTGATGGATGACGGGATCGATGGGGTTGGCGGGGGATGAGGCGCGGATGAGGGTTGCCAGGCTGTGGTCGCCGCGGGCGATGAGGTATTCTGAGAAGGTCATGGGGTACATGAATAGATTTTGGATGCGGCCGACGCCGAATGAGGGGATGTCTTCGAGGGTGAATTCCAGGAGGGAACCGGCGGCGATGAGGTGGAGGTTGGGCATCTTTTCGTAGAAAAATCGGAGGGATTTGATGGCGTTGGGGTTGGCCTGGATTTCGTCGAAGAAAAGGAGGGTTTCGCCGGGGATGATGGGGGTGTCGAAGTAGATGGATAGCTTCTCGCATAGAGGGGCGGGGGAGAGGGACCTCTCGAAGAAGGACGCGATCTCCGGGTGTTCTTCGAAATTGACTTCGATGAAGTGTTTGAATTGCGCGCCCAATTGGCGGATCGAGTAGGTCTTGCCGATCTGGCGGGCGCCTCTGACCAGAAGGACCTTTCGCGATGGGGCGTTTTTCCACTTTAGCAAGTGCTCATCGATGGTTCGTTCCATAGTTGCGCCCTCCATTTATAACTTTTGTTCTTTTTACAAGGCAATGGGAGGGGGGAAGTTGAGAAAAGGAAAGGCGGTGGGAGTGGAAGGAGGTATGCCGGGGGGAGGAGGTGGTAAATAAAGATTTATTTGGTTTTTGTTGTGATTTTTTGGAGGTTAAAGGGGTGATTTTTGTGTTAAGTGGTGTTTTTTTGGCGTTAAACTGTAATTTTGAGGGGGTATTTTGTTGACAGGTAGGGTAAAAAATACTAATATAGTGTGAAATGAAGGTTATAAAATATGTTTCTATACTCCTGTTGATAGTCTTGTTGCTCTTTTTCTTCTTCAAAAATGTGAATGTTTCTGAAGTGATGAAAATAACCGGGCAGGTCTCGATATGGTATCCATTGGCGTTTATCGCCGGATTGCTGTTGCAATTTTTCTTGCGCAGTTATCGCTGGGGCATTATCTTGAAGCCGCATAAAGAGAATATTCCATTGACGACGTTGTACAAATACACGGCCATCGGGTTCTTCTTGAATATTCTTCCCGGTCGGGTGGGGGAAGCGGCGCGGGGGATCTTGTTGGCCCGGTCGCAGAATTTCAAAAAGAGTTATGGATTGGCCTCTGTTGTCCTGGAGCGGTTGATCGACTCGTTGACGTTGTTGGTGGTGTTCTTGCTGTCGCTGGCGATGCTCGAGGGCAATACGTCGCCGTTTTTGGCGAAGCTCAAGATGGCGTCCCTGTTTATATTGCCGTTTATCGTGTTGTTGTTCGTATTGTTTTATTTTATAAATTCCAGCCGGGTGTTTGATGTTGTGGCCCGGATTATCCGCTTTTTTTCCCGCGTGATTCCCAAACGGTTCAGGGAGGGTGTGGTTGAATTCGCCTTGAATTTTATGAAGGGTTTGAAGCTGGAGCTGGGGCTGGTGGATTATTTGAAATTGGTGGTGTCGTCTTTGGCGGTATGGTTGGTGGTGGTGCCGTTTTATTGGATTTTGATGAAGGGGTTCGCCATTTCCATGAACTTGCTTGAGGCGACGATATATTTTGGGATTGTGGCGGCGTCGGCGGCGATTCCCACTCCGGGTATGGCCGGGAGTTTGGACGCGGGGTCGAAACTGGCGTTGACTCAGATTTTTAATGTGCCGGCGGCAACGGCTGTGGCCTATACGTTGTTGTTTCATTTCGCCATTATTTTGGTGACTGTTGTGGCTGGGTTGTGGGCTGTGAGTATGGAGGGGTTGAGTGTGAGGTCATTGAAGAAAATTGGAGAGGAAACCGATGAGATGTCCTGAGTGCGGCAATACAGAGGACCGGGTGATCGAGACCCGGGAGAGCAAGGACAATCGCTACATCCGGCGTAGGCGGGAATGCATCGAGTGTAACAAACGATTTACGACCTATGAAAAAATAGAGGATATCCCATTGTTGGTGGTGAAGAAAGACGGCCGGCGCGAGGTATTCGATTTGGATAAAATAAGGAAAGGATTGTACAGAGCTGTGGAGAAGAGACCGATTTCGTCGAAGCAAATCGAGCAAATCGCCGAGCAAATCGAAGAAATGGTCTCCAGTTCCGAAAAAGAGGTATCCACCAGGAAAGTGGGCGAGTATATCATGGATAAACTGAAGCACCTCGATAAGGTCGCTTATGTCAGGTTCGCGTCGGTGTACCTGGAGTTCAAGTGCCTGGAGGAGTTTCTGACGGAGCTGCAGAGCCTGTTGAAGAAGGAGGAATAATGGGGAAGAAAAATTACCCATCGTTTGAAGTCGAGATTAGTAAAAATTTTTCCTCCGGCATCAGCACCCAGGTAGACTGGGAGCCCAGCACCAACATCATCGAATGCGGTGACAAGTTGGTGGTGGAAATGGAATTGCCGGGAGTGGATAAAGAAAATGTGTCCATATTGCTCCAGGATAACCGGGAGCTCATTGTCCGCGGGGTTAAAAACAAACCTCCGATGGCGGAATCCCGTGTCACCTATTATTTATTTGAGCGGGAATATGGGCAATTTTATAAACGAATCGTGATCGATTTCGATCTGGATTTCGACCGGATATCTTCGTCGATGGAGACCGGCGTTCTCACTATCCAGATTCCCAAAAAAAAGGCGAAAAAGATCGCGGTTGAGGTTGAATAATACTTAGAGAGGTGAGAAATGGCAAGCGAAAAACATGAAAATAAGAAGAAAAAGTCGAAAGAAGCGGACGATGAAAAGATCAATATTCCCGAATCGTTGCCAGTCCTGGTGCTCAGGGATATCGTAGTATTCCCGTATATGATCGTACCCTTGTACGTAGGCCGCTCTAAGTCCAAGAAAGCGGTGGACCGGGCGTTGAATTCGGACCGCCTGATATTGTTGTTGACCCAAAAAGAGCCTCATGTGGAAGACCCCCAGGAAGACGAGTTGTACATGGTGGGCACTGTGGCCCTGATTGTGCGGATGTTGAAATTGCCGGACGGCCGCATGCGGGTGTTGGTGCAGGGGATTTCCAGAGTCAAGATCAAAGGGTTGCAGGACAATGGGAAAATCATCCTGGCCAAAACCACTGAGATGAAAGACAAAGAGCCCAAGACCTTTACTATGAAAAACAAAGCGTTGATCAAGAATGTAAGGGAAAAATTCGAGCAGACCTCGAAGTTGGGCAAGCAGATTCCCAACGAGATCTTTGTAATTACAGAAAATATCGAAGAACCCGGCAAACTTGGCGATATTATCGCCGCCAATTTGGATTTGAAAATAGAGGATTCCCAAAAGATATTGCAGGAACAAAATTCCATGAAACGGCTGGCGAGAGTCTATGATTATTTGACCTATGAGCTGGAGATGTTGAATGTTCAGAACCAGATCAACTTGAAGGCCCAGGGGGAGATGGACAAGAACCAGCGGGAGTATTTCTTGCGTCAGCAGTTGAAGGCCATTCAGAAGGAATTGGGCGAAGATAGCGAGAATGCTGAAGAGATCAAGAATTATTTGAAAAAAGTGGAAGAGGTCCATCTACCGGAGTTGGCTAAAAAAGAGGTCAAGAAGAATATCGACCGGTTGACGAAGATGCATCCTGATTCGGCGGAGAGCGGCGTTATCCGCAATTATCTGGATTGGATGCTGGAGTTGCCCTGGGATATGTCTACAAAGGACAATCTCAATATTCGCCGGGCCAAGTCCATTTTAAATCAGGATCACTATGGTCTCGATAAGGTGAAGGACCGGATATTGGAATATTTGAGCGTGCGGAAGTTGACCAGCAAGGCGCACGGCCCTATTTTGTGTTTTGTGGGCCCTCCGGGAGTGGGAAAAACATCGCTGGGTAAATCGATCGCCCGTGCGTTGAACAAAAAGTTTGTGCGGGTGTCGCTTGGCGGCGTGCGCGACGAGGCGGAAATCCGCGGCCATCGCCGGACCTATGTGGGGGCGTTGCCCGGTAAGATTATCCAGGAGATCAAAAAGGCGGAGTCCAACAATCCGGTGTTCATGATGGATGAGGTTGACAAGATCGGCGCTGATTTCCGGGGCGATCCGTCGTCGGCGTTGTTGGAAGTGCTGGATCCGGAGCAAAACGATACATTCGCCGATCACTATCTGGGGGTTCCGTTCGATTTGTCGAAAGTTCTGTTCATCACCACCGCCAATATGCTGGAACCGATCCAGCCGGCCTTCAGGGACAGGATGGAGGTGATCGAGATCCATGGTTACACGGAAGAGGAAAAAATCGAGATTGCCCGCCGCCATCTCATTCCCCGTCAGGTGGATCAAAACGGTTTGACAAATAAGATGATCAACTTCACAAACGGCGCCATCCAGGCGTTGATTGGGTTGTATACCCGCGAGGCGGGGGTCAGGAACCTGGAGCGGGAGATCGGAAACATCTGCCGGAAGGTAGCCCATAAAGTGGCGCTGGGTGAGACGAAGATCTGCAAGATCACCATCCGCAATTTGGAGAAATACGCGGGTCCGCCCAAGCTGTTTAAAGACCAATTGCTGGACCAGAGCTTTGTGGGGGTGGCCACCGGTATGGCGTGGACGCCGTATGGCGGTGATATCCTCTTCATCGAGGTCAAACTGATTCCCGGTAAAGGTAAATTGATTCTCACCGGTTCTTTGGGCGATGTGATGAAAGAGTCGGCCAGCGCGGCGGTGAGTTTTTTGAAATCCAACTCGGAGAAGTTGGGCATCAAGCAAGAACAATTTGATTCATTTGATATACATATCCATATTCCCGAAGGTGGAATCCCCAAAGACGGACCGTCGGCGGGTATCACATTGACCACCGCATTGTGCTCGGCGTTTTTGAAGATACCGGTAAACCGGGAAATCTCCATGACCGGGGAGATTACTTTGCGGGGTACGGTGTTGCCGGTGGGCGGTGTCAAAGAGAAAGTGCTGGCCGCTCGTAGGGCTGGTATCAAAAAAATCATCCTCCCGGAAAAGAACAAGAAAGACTTGTTGGAATTAAAAGAAAAAGACTTGAAAGGGGTGGACTTCGAATTTGTTAACAATATTCAGGATGCCGTCAATATCGCGATGCTGAAGAAAGTCTTTTAATGGACGAGCTCGATTTTGTAAATTTTCTGCGGACGAACTTTGAGTTTAGCCGGGGCTTCGGAATTGGCGACGATGCCTCGGCTGTCCCGTTTGGCGACGGCTTTCAATTGATCACCAAGGATATTTTGGTTGAGGGGGTGCATTTCTCCCTCGGCTATTTTTCGTTGGAAGAGCTGGCGCTCAAGTCATTGGCCGTCAATGTGAGCGATATCGCCGCCATGGGAGGGGAGCCGCAGTATTTTTATATCGGCGTCGGCTGCCCGTCCTATGTGGGAGAAGCCGGTCTGCGGGAATTTTACAAGGGGCTTGCGATAGGTTGCGAGAAATGGAGTGTGGAATTGGCGGGGGGCGATTATTCATCGGCTCCTCAATTGTTTATTTCCATCACCCTTGTGGGCTTCGCCAAACAGCCGGTGTTTAGAAACGGGGCGAGGGCCGGTGACTTGATCGGAATCACGGGACACACCGGCGAATCGGCGTTGGGTTTAAATTTGCTTGGAAAAAAGATCCCGGATCCCTATTTTAGGGAGCGCCATATTCAGGTCAAGCCGGAAGTGGAAAAGGGAAAACTTCTGGCCGGCGAGGTTAGCGCCATGATCGATGTGTCCGATGGGATTGTCATCGATCTGAAGCGGATCCTGGAAGCCTCTTCAGTGGGCGGGACATTATACGCTGAGAACATTCCGTTGGGCGGCCGGATGCGGGATACATGCGTTCGCCATGGATTGGATCCTCTGGAGTTGGCGCTCACCGGCGGCGAGGATTATGTGCTGATGTTTACAATTCCGCCGGAGGCTGAGGCGAGGCTTCGAGAGTCTTTCGGGGCTCTTGATTTTGATGTCCATATTATTGGCGAGGTGACGGCGGACCCGGGGCTTGCGATTCTTCACAATGGAGCTCCGCTGACATTGAAACAGAACGGTTATGACCACCTTAGCGGCGGCGGGGATCGGTATCGCGGATAATGGACGAGACCTCCCGGCTACTGAATCCCTTGTATCCTTCGGTTCTCTGAATATTTTCCACATGGCTGCCGATGGCGCCTTTGTCTGAGAAAAACACCGCTTCAGCGGGATTTATCCGGTTGTAGAGACGCAACGCCTGCAACCGCCTGCGGCTCACATTCCAGCGCTCACCCATTGTAAACGCCTGCTTGAGGTAAGGGAAATTGCTGAATGGGGCCATCATCCCCACCCCTTGCTTGTTTAGATTCTCCCGCAATTGCCAGAAATCGGATTTGATTGCCAGATGATGGAGTCCTGCTTGCAACAGCGATTCTCCGTGCAACCCGCACCACAAGCCCACGGTCCCTAAGTCCTCTTGTTCCGGTAAACCATCTTTGAAAAAATCGACGTCCAGCTCATCGGCCGCCAAATCTGTATCCAGGAACAGGACAATTCCCGTCTGCGGATGCTCCATTACCTGCGCGCCCCAGCCGGCCTCCACCCCCGCGTAAAAACGTTCCCGCGGTTCGAACCCCAGGATGCTGAAAAACTCCAATAGCCGGGGGAATTGTCTGCGGGAACTGCGATAAGTGTGATGGTCGTGGTTGGCCCACCCGATTCCCACTTTGTCGAGTAACATTTTTTGCAGTGACGCCGCCCGGTTGCGAAATTGCCAATAATCGCGTTCGCTCTGAAAAAAGAGATCTGTCGCCGGAGCGGTTCCTACCTCTTCGACCTGAGCTTTTGCCAATTGGATATTGGCGTCCATCGCCGCATCGTCGTTATCGCCATTTCGTTTTCTGCATTTCCAGGATTCCAATACGGTGTGGCGCCGGGAAATTATCCGGTCCGGTAATTCTTCCGGTTGGAAGATTCCCTGTATCCGTCTCTCCACCAGCCATAGTTCGATCCCATTTTGTCGAGACAGCAACGATCGGCGAAACGGGCTGAATGGACTTCCTTCGATGGCGCGGGAAAGTTGATGCTGCATCAGGAAGTTGGCGATTGATTCCACTTGTATTGCCACAGCGATAGTTGAGCCGGGTTTTGGATTCAGTATAACCGGCGGCAGGTTGGAGTTGAGAACGGAATACACGCCTTCTTTTTCCGAGAAGCCCGCGTCCGTGAGCCGCGACTGCCATTCATTGGCCGGAAGAATCAAATGATCCGCCACATCCAGGAGCCGTGCGCCGCCGTTTTGGGTGATTTTTCTTGAAAGGTCCCTTAGCCCCGGATGAAGAGCCGCGAATGTCTCCAATCCGTGGGCAATAAATTCGTGCGCTTCCTTAAACCTTTCCCAGTGAAAAGACTCATTGGTTCTTTCGTTCATTTGCCCAATCCTCTCTTTCCCTATTTGTTTGCATTCTATAGGAAAGATAGGGTTTTGTAAAGAGCTCCAGGGCTGAGAAGGGAGATATTATTCATGCTTGATGGATTGCAATGGGTTGGCTGTGGCGGTTGTGAGAGTGTGATAGGCCACTGTCGCCAGGGCCACCAGCGAGGTGGCGAGGGCTGTGCCTACAAAGAGCCAGAGGCTGATATCGGTTCTGACGACGAAGCCCGACAGCCACTTTTTCATTGATAAATAGGCGATGGGCCAGGCGATGAGGTTGGCGATGGCCACCCAGTTCCAGAAATCACGGTATAGCATTTTGAAGATGCCGGGGACTGTGGCGCCGATCACTTTGCGGATCCCCATCTCTTTCTTCCGCTGCTCCGTGACATAGGAGGCCTGCCCGAACAAGCCCAACGCGGAAATAAGCAAGGCCAGGATGGTGAAATAGCGGAACAGGTCTCCTTGTCGTTTCTCGCCCTGGTACATACTATTGATGGAGTCATTCATGAAATGGTATTGGAATGGAGTTTCCGGCGACCATTTTTCCCAGACTTTCTTGATTCTGCCGATTGCCTGGGGGATATCGCCGGGTTTTAAGCGGATATAGTTGACGACTTGCTCGCGGTTCGAATAAATCATGAGCATTGGCTCCACTTCGTTGCGCAGCGGTTTGAAGTTGAAGTTTTTAACGACTCCGGTAATGGGGCCTGAGAGCATTGTCGTGGTAATCGTTTTGCCGATTGGATTCGTGAGGCCCATTTGGCTGGCGGCCTCTTCGTTGATGATGAAGGATCGCTCGCCGTCGGCTCTATGTTCGACAGAGAAGTTTCTCCCTTGTAGGAGTTCCATGTTCATGGTAGGGATAAAATCCGGGTCCACCAGTAGGAAATTCATTTCCGCTTTGGTGTGTGATTGATTACCTTGCCAATCGATATTGGACATCATATGAGTGACATCGGTGAGTATGTGCGACGCGTTTGAGATTGAGGCGATTCCGGTTTCTTGTTGAAGTTCGGTTTTATACGATTTGTAATTTTCGCGGAGCTTTGAGTTCAGGCGTGTGTAGATGAGTTGGTCGGTGTCGAAGCCGAGATTCTTGTTCTGGATCAGTTGCAGTTGGTTGTAGACGATGATGGTGCAGATGATGAGGGCGGATGAGATGGCGAATTGAACGACGGTGAGGGTTTTTCTAAGTGTAGCGCCGGTGGACCCGGATTTGAACGGTCCATTCAGCACTCGAACCGGCTGAAACGAGGAGAGATACATTGCCGGATAGCAACCTGATAATAGTCCTGTCAAAAGGGTGATCCCGAGTATTTGTAGGTTGAAGTGCCGGGAGAACAGGAGCAGACTCAATTGTTTTTCTGCCAGGATGTTGAATAGGGGGAGCATTAACTCCACCAGTACGAGGGCCAATAAGGAGAGGAAGATGGATTCGCCGAGGAATTGGAGGATGAGGTCCGGTCGTTTCCCGCCGGAAATTTTTCTGATGCCGATTTCACGGGCGCGGTTAGCGGAGAGGGCGGTGGTGAGGTTCATGAAGTTGATGCCGGTCAACAGCAAGATAAAAAAGGCCAACAAGGAGAACATCTTGATATAATCAAGATCTACAGAGTGCAGCCGGTCTTCCTGGACTATTTGTTCCCGGTAGGGCGGTGCGCCGCCGCTGATGTTGATGAAGGAGTATCCAGGTTGGCGAATGATATTGCGAACTCCAATTTTGATGTAGTTTCTGATCATGAGTTCCTCCGGTTCCATTATTTCTGGTCATGCACATTACAGAGCAAAATAGATGCCAAATTAGAAGCAGCTTGTGGTGGAGCCGTTCTCACTCCACCAACCCAAAGCTCTGTACGCTTAACGCACATCCTATGTACGCGGATGAACATTTATACGTCATGATTCTGGCGACGCCCTGCGGGACGTCGCCGTTACTCTGTCTACCGGTGGCGGATGAGCTAGTACTTCTGGATTAGGTGATGATGTTCAGGATGCGGCCTTTGACGTAGATGACTTTTCTGAATGGGCCTTCGCCGGTGTATTTCTTGATGCTGTCGAAGGAGAGGGCGATTTTAAGCGCCTCTTCCTGGCCCGCGTCCGGCGGCATCTTGATGCTGCCGCGTAATTTGCCTTTCACCTGAACGCCGATTTCGATCTCGTCCGCCACCAAGTACTGGGGATCGTGAGTGGGCCAGCCGGCGTCGAACGGCATGCCTTTGAATTCCATCCGTTGCCACAATTCTGAAGCGAAGTGGGGGGCGAAGGGGGACATGAGCTGTAAGAAGTCTTTGACGGTTCGATGCGAAACGCCGGATTTTTCGCTGGACACAGCGTTGATGAATTCCATGAACGCGGACACCGCGGTGTTGAATTTGAATTGTTCGACCCGTTCGGTGACATCGTGGATCAATCGGTGGCGGGCGCGCGTTACGTCGATACTCTCGTCTTTGCTGAAGGATTTGTTTTCCTGGTTACGCAAGACAAAGTCCCAGCCTTTTTTCAGAAAGCGGAAAATACCGATGATGCCGGAATCGGACCATTCGCTGTCCAGGTCCGGAGGGCCGATGAACAGCTCGTATAACCTCAAGCTGTCGGTGCCGTATTTATCGATGATAATATCGGGGTTGACCACATTGCCTTTGGATTTGGACATTTTTTCGATCTTCCCGGTTTTTTCGCTTATGCGGGTGACCATGCCGATACAGAATAATTTCTTGAAGGGCTCGTCAAAGGTGACGGCTTTGATATCATAGAGGAACTTGATATAAAATCTGGAATAGAGTAGATGTAGGATGGCGTGCTCGATGCCGCCGACATATTGATCGACCGGCATCCATGTATTGCCGATCGCGGGGTCGAATAGCCCGTCTTTAAACTCAGGGGAGAGGTATCTCAGAAAATACCAACAGGAACCCGCCCATTGGGGCATGGTGTTGGTTTCTCTTTGGGCGGGGCCGCCGCATTTGGGGCATTCGACATTGACCCAATCTTCGATTCCCGCCAGAGGGGATTCGCCTGTTCCTGTGGGTTCGTAATGTTTCACATCCGGGAGTGTGACAGGCAATTGGTCTTCTGGAACCGGCACTTCGCCGCACTTGTCGCAGTGGATGATGGGGATCGGTTCGCCCCAATAACGCTGGCGCGAGAATACCCAGTCCCGTAATTTATAATTCACCTGGAATGCGCCGATACCTTTTGCTTCCAGGTCGGCGGTGATTTTTTTCTTGCCGTCGAGACTCTTCATGCCGTTGTATTCGCCGCTGTTCACCATAAGACCTTCGCCGATGAAGGCTTCGGTCAGCTTGCCGGCCTCGTCTTTTTTGGCATCCGGATTCGAGATCACTTCGACGATATCGATGCCGAATTTGGTGGCGAATTCGAAGTCCCTCTCGTCATGCGCCGGTACAGACATGATCGCGCCTGTGCCATAAGTGATGAGTACGTAATCGGAAATCCAGACGGGAATCTTCTTGCCATTCACCGGATTCACCGCGTAGGCGCCGGTAAAGACTCCGGTTTTCTCTTTTTCGAGAGAGGTGCGCTGTAAGTCCGATTTGTGCAGCGCGTCGTCGATGTATGTGGCCACGGCGTCTTTTTGAGCCGGCGCTGTAATCTTTGCCACCAGCGGATGTTCCGGCGCCAATACCATGTAGGTGGCGCCGAACAATGTGTCCGGCCGGGTGGTAAAGATCGGCAGCTTCTCTTCCGATTGGTCCTGGGCGGAGATGACGGTGAATGTGACCTCCGCGCCTTCGCTTCTGCCGATCCAATTGCGCTGCAGGATTTTTACATTTTCCGGCCAATCAAGTTTGTCCAGATCCTTGAGTAGGCGCTCGGCGTATTTTGTGATTTTCAGCATCCATTGCATCAAGTTGCGCTTGATCACCGGATTGCCGCACCGCTCGCACGAGCCGTTGACCACCTCTTCGTTGGAGATTCCGGTTTTGCAACTGTCGCACCAATTGATGGGCACCATTTTGCGGTACGCCAACCCCTGTTTGTACATTTGCACAAAAATCCATTGGGTCCAGTGGTAATAGTCGGGATCCGATGTGTTGACCTCGCGGTCCCAATCGATCATGCAGCCGAACTTCCGCAATTGGCGGGTGAAATTCTCTATATTTTTTTGGGTGTTGACCCGTGGATGAATCTTCTTTTTGATGGCGTCGTTTTCAGCCGGAAGTCCGAAGGCGTCCCATCCCATTGGGTGCAGGACGTTAAAGCCATGCATTTTTTTATACCGGCTCCATACATCGCTCAACACATAGCCCCGTGGGTGTCCCACATGCAGACCGCTGCCGCTGGGGTAGGGGAACATGTCCAGACAATAGTATTTGTTTTCGGTTTTTGAAGTGTCACAATGATCGTAACCCTGCTCTTCCCAGAGGTCACGCCATTTTTGCTCGTATTCAACCGGGTTAAATTTCTCTTTTTTCATTGGACTCGACTCCTCGAAAAATCGCTTTTAGTATAAAGTCAATTGTAACCGATTTTTCCGAAAAGAACAATGGGGAATTTACACCGATAGGATCGAAACGAGACAGGCTCGCACGTCGCCGGCTTTGTCGCCGCCCATATTTTGGGTAAGTCCTATCTTCGCGCCCTCGACCTGCCGCTTGCCGGCTTCGCCGCGCAATTGGGCGACAATTTCCACCACTTGCAAAACGCCGGATGCGCCGACCGGGTGTCCTCGACTCAGCAATCCGCCGGAAGGATTGACCGGCAGCTTGCCGCCCATGGAGGAATGGCCGTCTTCGACGAACCGTCCTCCTTCGCCGGGCTTGCAAAAACCGAGCCCTTCGTATTCGAGAATTTCAGTGATGCTGAAGGCATCGTGGCATTCGGCCACATCGAGTGATTCCGGTCCGATTCCGGCTTTTTCATACGCCAACCGGGCAGTTCGTTGCACGGTTTCCCAGCGCAGAAGATCCTGGGGATTTTCGTAACTACCGCTATTCAAGATGATGGACTCGATATTCACGCCCCGTCCTATTTTTTTGGCCAATTGAGCGGAACACAAGATCACCGACGCCGCGCCATCGGCTAGGGGGGAGCATTGATACCGGGTGAGTGGGTCCGCCACCATCGGAGACTCGAGTACCTCTTCTATGGTGATGGGTTTCTGGAATTGGGCATAGGGATTATGGACCGCGTTTTTACGGTTTTTTACCGATACCATTGCCAGTTGTTCGGCGGTAGTCCCGAATTCCTCCATATGGCGGCGGGCGCGAATGCCGAAGGTGGCCGGCGCCACCAGTCCCATCAATGTGTCCGGTTCGGAGCGTCCGGAATCCACCAGGCCCATTTCCGGCACGATCATTTTTTCGACGCCTGTGACAATCGCCATTTCGATTTGTCCGGCGGCGATCATGTTATAGGCCAGATAAATGCCCGATGAACCAGAAGTGCAGGCATTTTCGATATTCAGGATCGGCACTTTGTGAATACCCACCTCCCAGAAGACATGTTGCCCGATGGTAAAATCGCTGAACAGGCGGCCGCCAAGGATGTTTCCAAAAAAACCAGCTTCCACCATGGATGGCTTTATGCCGGCGTCTTGCAGCGCCAAAAGGGAGACTTCCGCGCCCATATCTACAATTGTGCGGTCTATATGTTTGCCGCAGGGTATCAGGCCGGTTCCGATAATCGCTACTTGTGCCATATTATTTTCCTCCATGCGCCGGTACAAAGTAAGGTCTGAGGCACGGCGTCCCGTATCCATCATCTCCCAGCACGGCAACGGCCAGCTTCACTTCGAGGCCGACGGCGAGGTTGTCCAATCTGGCTGGATCAAACAAGCCGAAGATTCTGAGCCCCGAACCGTCCAGATCGACAAAACCGACACCGTAGGGGATGGGTAATCCGAATGGAGCCTTTTTTCTGACAATGGTGTAGCTATAGATCGTGCCTGAATCACCGAGTCCCACCTGGTCCAGCGGCCCCAGGCAATAATGGCACCTCTGGGGTTGGGGGTAGAAATGCTTTTTGCAATGGGGGCAGAAGCTCCCCAATAATTCCGGAGAGTCTTCATTGTCTCCGGCAAATCTAAATAATCCGGGTAATATAGGGGGTATCCCCTTCAAGGTTGTTGCATTCATTTTAAATCCTGTTTTTATTAACGTTTGAGAATATAGCCGGCAGTTTCCCGGTCCCAGGTGTCGGGTGTCACACCCTCTTCCCGGAGACGGTACTTCTCCACCCGTTGGGTCGGGGTTTTGGGTAATTGATCCATGAAGCGTATGTAGCGGGGGATCATGAAATACGCCATCTTACTTTCGCAGTGTTTCATCAATTCGACTGGGGAAAGCGTGTGGTCCGGTTTGAGGCAGACGCACACCATAACTTCGTCTTCGCCCATGTCGCTCTTCACGCCGATGGCGGCGCATTGCATAACCGCGTCGAGGGCGTTGATGGCTTTTTCCACTTCATAGGAAGATATATTTTCACCTCTACGCCTTAAGGCGTCTTTCTTTCGGTCTACAAAATGATAATATCCGTCGGTATCGTAATAAAGGTAATCTCCGGTGTGAAACCACAAATTGCGCCAGGATTCGACTGTTTTTTGCGGCATATTGTAGTATTCGATGAGCATGCAATTATGACTTTTGGGGCGAACCAGCAATTCGCCCGGGGTGTCTGCTGTGACTTGATTACCGTAGTCGTCAACAAGAGAGACTTCATACTCGGGGTGTGGCTTGCCGCAGGTACTGGGCTCCCGTTCTATCAGGGAATTCATAAGGGGCAAGCCGATTTCACTCATACCATAACCTTCGATAATGGTGACGCCGAAACGTTTTTCAATGGACTCGAAGAGGTCCATCGGCGCGCCGCCGCCAAAAAATATCCTGAGTGGATTGTCTGCATCGTCAGGTTTGGGATCCGCTTTGTACAAGATGGGGAGAATGGCCCCGATATAGTTGAATTCCGTGCATCCGTATTTTCGTACATCATTCCAGAATTGACTGGCGCTAAAGCGTTCCCTGAGTATGATCCGGGCTCCGCTCATCAATGCGGGAATCACGGACAAAAGTTGCGCGTTTCCGTGATACAGCGGTAACACTGTATAGAGGCAATCCTCCTCGGTGTAGCCTGTGGCGCCTGTGATGATTTCCCCCATGTGTATGCCGTATCCATGTGGCAGAAGCGCTCCTTTGGACGGGCCGGTGGTGCCGGAGGTAAACATGATGGAAAATGGATCCGCGCTGGTGACCTCGACGTGTTCGTAGTTCCCGTCGTTGTTCATCAGCGTGTGATAATCATGCGGCTGTAATTTTAACTCTCCCAGGCTGTCTTCGGGCGCATCCAGTACCACCAGCGTTCGCATCTTGGGCAATTGCCGTAAAATCGGAACGATTCTATCCATATATTGATATTCCACCACCAGCATACGGCAATCGGCTTTCCTGAGCATATAACCCAAAAGGTCGCCCCGGTGAGACACATTGATGGGCACTTCGACGGCTCCCAATTTGCACAGGCCAAACCAGAGAAAGATATATTCCGGCCGGTTGCTCATCATGATGGCCACTTTATCGTCTTTTACCAGGCCGATCTTCTGCAGGCCCGCGGCGGTTTTATTCGATTCTGTGTGCATGTCCGCATAGGTGTAGGCCCGGTCGTGAAAGCGGAGGAATTCTCTATCCCCACACTCTTCGGCTCTACTTTGTACAATATGATGAATTGTCCTCTGGTGTAGTAAATCTCTGGATACCATTTAATAGTTCCTGAAGTTCATTGTAAGAAAAAAACAAGAATTTTGCAACATTTTTGTGACTTTTTGTTGGAAATAACGCTCATCTTTTTTGAGGCGGCACTGCGAACAGTTGTAAAAGAGCCGTGATTGCCGCGATGACGGCGGTGCCGATAAACGCCGGATTGTAGCTCCCCAATTGGTCCTTGATGATTCCCCCCACAAACGGAGCTCCGGCCCCGAACAGAGTGACGATGGGGATGAGAAAACCCAGGAAGTTCTGGATATTGCCGGCTCCATAATAATTGCCCAGCATCGCGAACAAGCAGACATACACCAATCCGAAACCGGTTCCAATAAAGATAGCGTACAGGTAAATCAGCAATGGCGACGATGGGTTGGTTATAAACAGGCATCCGGCGATTGTCATGGCCAGGCCCCCCATAATCACGAAGCGCGGTTCGATCCTATCGCCCAACACGCCGGACAGCAAACGGCCCCCGATACTGGCGAACGCCAGGATGCCCAGGGATAACGCCGCCAGCGCCTCGTCGATTCCCATGTCGGTCAAATGCAACACGCCGTGGCCGATGCACAGATAAAACGCGATAAATTGACCGCATGCGGCGGCCAGCAATAACCAAAGGGGAGCGGTGCGGATCGCCTCTTTCAACGTCCAGGTTTCTGTCGTTTGGTAGACGCGTTTTTTAGTTTTGTCCTGGGCGGGGTCTGAATCTGCGGTTGCGGAATTTCCATCCGGCAATTGTCCAAGGTCTTTGGGGTTGTTGCGGACAAATCGGGCGGCGATGACAGTGACGACGGCGGAAATCCCCGCCATCGCGAAATAGGCCAGTTGCCATTTCCCGTTTGTGGATTCGATCAATTTGTTGACCAACGGCGCCGCCAAAATGCCGCCGAATCCTCCGGCGGTCAGGACCAGAGCTGTGGCCATGGCCCGTTTTTTGACAAACCAGCGGGTAATGATGGACTGAATCGGAAGAACTGTGGCAAAGGCGAATCCAGTGCCGATGACCAGGCCGAACGAGATGATATAAAATAGCGGTCGTTCTCCCGCAAACGCCATCATGAGGGATCCTAAGGTGATGGCCCCCATGCCCAACGACAAGGTGAACCGTTCGCCTTTTTTACCCACCAACACCGCGGCCAGGGCAGAGCTCAACCCCACCAATAAATACGCCGTCCCGAAGCCGGCGCCGAAAATAGTGCGCGACATGCCTGTGGTTTTGGCCATGAATGTGTTGGCGATATTGCCTCCGTATAAGGTGATGGCTGCGGCTAAATAGAGGAGAAATAAAATTCCTACCAGTTTCCAACCATAAAATTTTTGCTGGGCCATAACGTGCCTCCTTTTTTTAGAAAAAAACAGGTTCCTGTCGAGTTTCCTTTGGGTCTTGCGTGATAATCAATTTAAAACTAATATAGTTGGATACCATATAAAAGAGAAAATGACAAGGACCTTATTGGTTGCAATTTTGTTTGATTGACTTTAAAATGATTTTTTTGGAAACGAGTGGATGTGCCCTATAGGAGGTCTCCCAATGAGTACTCGATTGCCCGCTACACCCCTGGACGCGTTGAATATTTCGCCTGTTTTGGCCGCGGTGGTGAAAACGATTCATGTGTTTGCCGATATATTCGGTTTTTGGAACTCGCCGCCGGAAAAAGCGGCGGCGGATTTTGAAGATATGAGTTTATTGGACAAAATATACTGGGGATACAAAAGCAAAAAACCGGTTCGCCGTTCCGGTAGAAATCTGAACAAGAACTCTATGAGCCGGGAAAACACCCGCGAGATCATTCTTCCTGAAAATTTCGTAAAACAGCGCGCCCTGACACTCGCCGCTGTCGGCGATCTCATAAAAGTGGAAGGTCTGGAACATTCTCAAGACCTGCTGTACAAAGATATCGAGGCGTTGATTTTTTCGAAGGATGTCATCTACGGCAACCTCGAGTCCCAGCTCACCCGGCAAGAATTGTCGTCCTATACGTTTAGCGATAAAGAGGCCCCGCCTTTGTGTTGCTCCATGGACCAATACCAGGCTCTGCGCCGGCACAACGGCCGCAGCTTCGATGTGTTTCACACCGCCACCAACCATACCATGGACATGGGGGAGGAAGGATTCGACACCACGCTCGAGCAATTGGCGGCGGATGGGATTCTGGATGTGGGGACCAACCGTACACCGGCTGAACAAGCGCAATGCCGGGTGTTTGAAAAAAACGGAATCAAGCTTGGCTTTATTTCCGCCACATATGGTCTCAATGGGAAACCGCTGCCCAGGGGGCGTGAGTTTGCCGTCAATGTGGTGAAATTCCATCCGGGGGGGGAACGAAGCGAATCCGCGGAATTAGATCTTCTCCAACAGCAGATGGCCGATTGCCGGCAAAAAAACTGTGATTTTATCATCGCCTCTCTCCATTGGGGCTACGAATACGAGTTCTTTCCCCGCCTGCATCAACAGGAGATTGCCCATCAATTGGCGGAAGAGGGCGTCGATCTCATTGTCTCCCATCATCCCCATGTGATCCAACCATTGGAATACTATCGGCCACGCCGCGGTACATCCAGAGTCGTGCCCATCGCCTACTCCCTCGGCAACCTGACATCTTCATTCTCCGCCCCCCATTTGGTGTTGAGCGGGGTATTGAATGTGACCATCGCCAAAGGGACGGCCGGCGAAAAAGAGTGCGCGCTGGTGGAAGAGGCCGCTGTTTTTCCGGTGGTTCAAACGGAAGAATCTGTGGATGGGAACGATCGTTTGCGCATTCAGCCGCTGGAAGCACTGAAACATAAAGATGAAAATCTGCTGAACCAATACGCGGATTTAGTATTGGGCGTTAATAAAGATAACAAGGGAGAATGAACCATGCGGCCTGAAGAATTATTACAGAAACTCATCCGCTTCAATACCTCCAATCCGCCGGGAAACGAGAGGGAATGCGTCGAATATATCGCCGGTTTGTTGAACTCCGCCGGAATCGAGACCACCATCCTGGCTAAAAAAACGGAACGTCCCAACCTTCTGGCCCGTTTGCAGGGGCGGAGTAGCGAAGCCCCCCTGCTTCTTTACGGGCATGTGGATGTGGTGCCGGCGGAAGAAGACGATTGGACATACCCGCCGTTTTCCGGCGAGATCGCCGAGGGGTTTGTATGGGGCAGGGGAGCCCTGGATATGAAAGGGGCTGTGGCCATGATGGTGTCGGCCCTCATTACCGCCAGGACCCAGGAGCTCGATCTTCCCTCCGATGTAATACTGTGCGTGCTCAGCGACGAAGAGGAATTCGGAGAATTCGGAGCGTCGTATTTGGTGGAGGAGCACGCGGATCAATTTAAAAATATCCGTTACGCCATCAGCGAATTCGGTGGATTCACTTTATATGTCGGCGGCAAGAAGTTTTACCCCATCGAGGTGGCGCAGAAGCAAAAATGCGCCGTCAAAGCCGTTGTTAGAGGCAAAACCGGTCATGGCTCGTCGCTTGTGAAAGGCGGAGCCATGGCTAAATTGGGCGAGCTGTTGCAAACCCTTGATTCGTCCCAATGCCCGGTGCATATCACACCCGCCGTCAGGATGATGTTTGCGGCGATGGCCGACGCCCTGCCGTTTCCCACCAATTGGATCATGCGGCAATTATTGAACCCCAAACGGACCGACTTTATATTGAAGTTATTGGGAGCCAAAGGGGAGGTGTTTGTCCCGATGTTCCACAACACGGTCAACGCTACCGTCGTCGCCGGCGGCGACAAGATCAACGTCATCCCCGGCGACGTGGAGGTGCGGATGGACGCCAGGCTTCTCCCCGGCTGCACAGACAACGATGTCCTGGCTGAATTACGCGGTCTATTGGCGGAGGATGTCGAGCTGGAGTCGCTGCTCTACGACGCCGGTCCGGCTGAGCCGGATATGGGGCTCTACAATACTCTGGCGGAGATATTGAAAGAGGCGGATCCCGGCGGCATTCCCATTCCCCTACTCCTCACCGCCTCGTCGGACGCCCGCTTTTTCTCGAAGCTGGGGATCCAGACCTACGGCTTCACCCCGATGCAACTGCCGCCGGACATGAACTTTAGCCGCACCATCCATTCGGCCGACGAGCGCATCCCGGTGGAATCGCTACAATTCGGGACGGACGCTCTTCTGGAAGCCATGCTGCGTTACCGCCGGTTGCAATAACGGCGGTTTTTTTATAAAATTCTTTATTATGGCGAACTATAAATGGTGGTTGAGTGTCTGGTTGGTTGTCACTGTGGTATGCGTCCCCCTCCTGGGGCAAGAGGAATCGTTCGAACAAATATCTCCCTATGCTTTTGTCCCCAGCGACATCGGCGGGTTTTTCACATTCGATATCCAGCGGTTCTTGAAAATGAAGACTGTGGGGCAGGCCTCCACTGTGTGGAGCGAACTATTCAATGAATTTACCAAAGATTTCTCGACTCGGGAACTGGCGGATATTGGCGGTATCGACTTCATCCAGACGATTGAAACGGTGACATTTGTGTTTTTTGAGAGTATGGACTCGAGGCCCGACGAATTCGCCGCGATATTCAAGCTGCCCGGGGAGCGGGAAGATCTGATAAAATCGATCGCGTCCCTGGATACTATCGAGCGCATCCCGGCATTTACAGCCTACGAAGATATCCCCCTGTTGCAAACCGATCCTGAAATAGACGACCCTCCGGTGTATCTGGCATTTCCCGGGCATGGGCGCATCGTCTTCGGCTACAAACACGAAGTCAAAAAAATATTGGCTATATATAGGGGAGAGCGATCCAATCTTCTGGCGCGAAAAGATCTCGTGTTTTTGGCTCGGCCATCAAACACAGCGCCAATTTTCCAGGGTGTGATTTTGGTGTCGGACGGAATGCTCTCCAGCCTCAAAGAAATGGAGTTGCCGCTGGATCTCGGCGGCGCCACCGCCATATCCTTAACTCTTGACCCACAGTCTCTTGCCTTGCGGCTCTTGATTCCCGATCCGGTGGAAAATACCAGAATCGCATCCTATTGGAAAGGCCTCAAGATTATGTTATCGGCGATGAACCCAAAAGACGACCGGGAAAAAATTCTCTTTGAATTAAGCGACTTGCTTGATATCGAATCCTCTCCGTCCCAGTTGACCCTGAGCTTTCCCACGGACCGAACGATTCCGGTGTTCGAAAAAATCATCGCTAAGGAATTGCACATGCGATGGGATACCGACAAAGCCGCCGTGACAATGGACAATATAAAAATAGTCGCCGACGCGTTGGAGGTCTATTTACTCAGCCATTCTTTTTTGCCCCCTTGCCGGTCGTTGCAAGAACTAAAAACAGCGGTTCCGGCTATATTTGCAAATCGTGAGTATGAGCTCCCGGAAAAAGACGGATGGGGAAATGGTTTGTTTTTTACCTGCGACGGTAGCTCCTACTCCATTGCCTCCGGCGGTAGCGATCAGCGGTTCGACGGTTGGGATCAGCAGGCGGGAGACTATAGCGCTCGAGCGCCGGAAGATTTCAAGATGGATTATATCTTTAAAAACGGAACATTTACAGTTGGACCGGTAGTGCAATAATCAGTTTCTCGCCAGGCGCGCTTCCATCAGATCTATCTTTTTCTCAGCCTTTTTAATCAACGCTTTGTTGCCTTTTTTCTCCAACGCCAATTCCCGGCACCGTCGATAGGCTTCCAACGCGTCTGCGAAGCGTTGCTGCGTTTCGAAAATCTCACCCAGAGTCATGTAAAGAGTTGGGAGTTCTGGAGATACTTTAAAGGCTGTAGCCAAATAGTGGAGCCCTGTTTCGGGCTTCCCGGATTTCAAATAGGCATCTGCGATGTTGTTCAATGTCCGCAGATGCTTCGGCCTTATTCTAAGAGCTTTCAAGTAGTCTTCCACCGCTTTGGTGTAATTTTTCCGGCTATGAAACACGTGCCCCCGCAAAATATAACCCAGGTGAAATTCAGGCGCCAGAGCGACCACTCTGTCAAAATCCCCAATGGCCCTTTCCAATTTCCCTTTTTTCCTATAACTATTTCCCCTGGCCAGATATGCCTCGACATTGCGGTCATTCACGCGGATAGCCTGGGAGAACTGAGCGATGGCTTTGTTGGTTTTTCCCGCTTCGTCGTACATGATTCCCCGCCAGTAATATCCGTCCGCGAACGTGTCATCCAATTGGATGGTCTTGTCGAAATCCGCCGCCGCCCGGTCCCGGAGATCGAGACGCAAAAAAGCCCGTCCCCTCGAGTAATAGGCTTCGATGTTTTTAGGATCCAGCTCGATGACATTGGAATAGGCTCTGGCGGCCAGGCCGGCGAATCCCTCTTTTCTATATTCCCGGGCCTGTTGCAGCCAGGCCTCGGCAGTGTCCTGCGCCGGTAGAGGGGCAGCCAGTATCGAGAAAAGTGTGATTACAATAACCGGACAAAACAGAAGAACTCTACGTACATTGCGTCGCATAAAGCAATCATAAGTTATTTTTGCAATTTGTTCAAGCTTAGAGTTTTATGGTGTTTTCAAATAGGATACTCCAGGGTCTCGCCGCTTTGCACCATCGCTTGCAAGACGTTGTGCACCTGGCCGATGTCCGGGCGGAGATTCGGATTTTTTTTGAGCATGTGCATCACCAGATCGGATAAAGAGCGGTTGATTCGCGGTTCGAAGGTTTCCGGCGCGATTGGTTCCTTTTCCAAAATTTGTTTCATGATATCGATGGTGGTTTCGCCTACAAACGGCTTGCGACCGGTCAGCAGTTCGTAAAATATAATCCCCAGCGCGTACACGTCGCTTGACACCGATAATTGTCCGCCGGTCACCTGCTCGGGGGACAGGTAAAAAATAGTGCCCACCACCAATCCGGTTTCGGTGAAACGGCTCAACGACTGAGTGGTGGCCAGTCCAAAGTCCAATAATTTTACAAAAAAGGGATTTTGTCCTTTATGGATTAAAATGATGTTCTCCGGTTTGAGGTCGCGGTGGATGATGTTTTTCATATGGATGGTGAGCAAGGCGTCGGCGATTTGCAGCATGATCAACCGGCGGGTGGATTTTTCCCTTCGCCGGTCGCTCTGGATAAATTCCGCCAATGTGGGGCCCTCCAACAATTCCATCGCGATATAGAGCTTGCCGTCCGATTCGCCCCGTTCGATCACCTCAACGATGTTGGAGTGCTCCACCTGGTCGATGATCGACGCCTCTTGCTTGAACCGTTTTTTCTGGGTTTCGTCGGCGAAATATTCTTCCCTCATGATTTTAAGGGCGATGACGCTTTTGTCATTCATTACGTCCGCCGCTTTGTAAACAGCCCCCATACCGCCGACCGCCACCTGTTCCAGGATTTTGTAGTGACCGATATAATGCTTCTTTTTCCAGAAGGTGAATACGTATCTATACTTGCGCACCAGTTGGACCACCACGATAATGACCAGCAAAAATCCGAGAATCAAAACATTGCGGATCATTTTCTGGCGGTAGAGCATCAACTCCTGGATTTTGTTGTTCTTCTTCAATAATTCGATCTCTTTCTCTTTTTTGTCGTTTTCGTATTTTGCCTGGATCTCGGCGATTTTTTTCCGGTTTTCATTATTTAAAATTTTGTCGCCGATAGCCTTGAAGGTCTTGAAATGCTGCAGAGCCTTGCGGTAATTTCCCAGCCCCTCGTAAGTGGTAGCCAGAGCTTCGTAGCCGCTCTGTTGCTGATCCAACGCTTCGATCTCCCGAGCCAGTTCCAATCCCTGGGAGATTGTCCTAATGGC
Organism: uncultured Clostridia bacterium; assembly: GCA_964491915.1. Lineage (GTDB taxonomy): Bacteria > Acidobacteriota > Aminicenantia > UBA2199 > UBA2199 > JAHELQ01. Next base: position 13,785 of record CAZBHS010000014.1, on the reverse strand, counting down.
CGTGTTGGGGCGACCCATTTTTTGATACACAGAGCCGATACTAACGAGGTTTTTTGAAATACTTCCCTTTTCCCCCAATTTTTTGCGGATATCCAGCGCCTGGGTGTAGTAATTGAGCGCCCTGGGATAATCTTTCAATTCCATGTAAAACAAACCGAGGTTATACAATGTACTGGCGATTCCCGGCTGGTTTCCCATTTCCCGGTCTATGTCCAATGATTTGAGATAGTGGGTCAGGGTTTTTTTATAGTCCTTCATATCCCAGTAGATGTTGCCGATATTGATATAAAGCGACGCCAGCCCTCGTTGCTCCCCGAGCTTTTCTCGAATCGCGAGGGCTTTTTGGTAATATAGCAATGCTTGCTCGTTGTTGCCCAGGAGTTTGTGCATCACCCCGATGTTGTTGAGGGAACTGGCGATCCAGTGCTCATCGCCCAACTCCTCTTTTATTTCCAGGGATTTCAAATAATATTCCAGCGCATTTTCGTAATTCCCCTGCATGTCGTAACTGATACCGATATTGTTCAATGTGGCGGCGATTCTCCGCTTGTCCCCGGATTTCTCGAATAATTGCAACGCCTGCAGCGAATACGTTCTCGCTTTTTTGAATTCACCTTTACGCACCCAGACGATGCCGGTGATATTCATGGCGCTGGCCTGCCGCTCCGGACTTGGAATCCTGGCCGCCACATCAAAGCATTGGTCCGCGTATTTCAACGCCTCTTCATATTGCCCCAAATTCAGATAAGCGGCGCAAACCTGGTCCAGCACAGTGGCTTGAAGCTCAAGGTCTTTTTCTTCGTCAAGAATCTCCAACGCCTCCTTGCCATGCTCCACAACCTGTTGCGGCGCGCTGCGACTGAGGGCTTCCATCTTTTGCGATAGCTCCCTGGCCCGCCCGATCCCCTGGGTCTGCGACCAGAGACCCGGCCCCAGCAGCACAATACATAGAATTAGGCCGACACTCTTGACAGCAACAACCTTCATCGCTTATTCCTCCTGGAATTTAATGGCGCACACGAACGCGCCATCTATTGTAACATTTTTTAAACATTTTAGCGAAAACCGCCTCATTCTTCAATCGCGCTCCCCCCTTTACCTCTACCTTTAGATATCGTATAATGTAGAACTTGAATTCATCACATAAAAACAATTATTGGTTGCAATGAAGGAGAAACAATGAAAGTATTGGTGATCGGCGGCGGCGGCAGGGAACACGCGTTGGTGTGGAAGATATCCCAGTCCCACAGAGTAAAAAAAATATACGCCATCCCAGGCAATGCCGGGATCGCGGAATTGGCTGACTGTGTGGCCCTCAACCCCTCCAATATTATCGAAATCGCGGATTTTGCCCAGAGAGAGGGCATCGACATCACTGTTGTCGGACCTGAGTTGCCACTCTCATTGGGGATCGTCGATGAATTCGCCATGCGCAATCTCAAAATATTCGGACCCTCTCAAAAAGCGGCATTCATCGAAACATCAAAATCCTTTGCCAAAGAATTCATGAAGAAGAATAAAATTCCCACCGCCGGCTTCGCGGTATTCAATTCCCCATCCGAAGCGGTGGATTTTCTTCGCGGCAGTAGTTATCCCATAGTCGTCAAGGCCGACGGCCTGGCCGGCGGGAAAGGCGTGTTTATTTGCCGGAACGTTCAAGAAGCGGAGAACGCCGTTCGCGCCATCATGATGGATATGAAATTCGGCAAATCAGGCTCCCGTGTGGTGGTGGAGGAGTTTCTCCAGGGCAACGAGATCTCGTTCATGGTGATATCCGACGGCAAACGGGCCATTCCCCTTGTGTCCGCCATGGACTATAAAAAAGCCGGAGAAAAAGACACCGGCCCCAACACCGGCGGCATGGGTTCGATTTCCCCCTCCCCCTGGATCGATAAAGAATTGTTCGATACTGTCATGAAATCAATCATCTACCCCACCATCGAAGGCTTGCGCCTGGAAGGCAAAGTCTTTACCGGTGTCCTGTACGCCGGTCTCATGGTGACGAAAGACGGACCCAAAGTTTTGGAATACAATTGCCGGTTCGGCGATCCCGAGACCCAGGCCATCATGTTGCGGATGAAGAGCGATATCATCGACCTCATCGAAGGGGCCGCCGACAGGAATCTCTACGACATCCATGTGGAATGGGAAGACGATGTATCCGCCTGTGTCGTATTGACGTCGCAAGGCTATCCCGGCAGTTACGAAAAAGGCAAAAAAATCGAAGGTGTCAAACGTGCCAAGGCCATGGGAGTCGAAGTGTTCCACGCCGGCACCGCGACGCAAGGCAACGATTACCTCACCGCCGGCGGCAGAGTGTTGAATGTCTGCGCCAAAGCCTCGACCCTGAAAGACGCCATGAAAAAAATATATGACGGAATTTCGTTTATTACCTTTGACGGTATCAGTTTCCGTCGCGATATAGGTAGGTTGAAAAGTGGATAAAAAAATTGCTATTATTTTAGGAAGCGATTCGGATTTTCCCTCAGTGGAAAAAGGTTTGAAATTATTAAAAACATTTAATATACCGTTCGAGATAGAGGTCAGTTCCGCTCACCGTACACCGGAACGGACCATCGAATTAGTCAAGACGTTTGAACGGCAAGGAATTGAAGTGATTATCGCGGCAGCCGGCGGCGCAGCTCATCTGCCCGGCGTCATCGCGGCCCACACATTGCTTCCGGTCCTGGGTGTCCCTATCCAGTCGGCCCTTTCCGGTATCGACTCCCTCTACTCCATCGTGCAGATGCCCGGCGGCATCCCGGTGGCCACATTGGGCATCGGCAGCGCCGGCGGCGTGAACTCCGTGTTGTTCGCCCTCGAGATTCTGGCTCTCAAAGATGAAGCCATCAAGAAAAAGCTTCAGACGTTCCGCCAGGATCAACGGGCCACAGTGATCGAAAAAAGCCAGCGTCTCAAAGAAAAAATAGAATCTCTATGAAATTTTTTGTCAGCTACTTTGGCTGCCGGGCAAATCAGGCGGAGATTCAGGAATGGATCATCGACCTGGAGAATGCCGGCTATCAATTGACTTCCCACCAAGAGGAAGCGGACTTCGGCATTCTCAACACCTGCAGCGTCACCGAGCGAGCGGAAAAGGAAGTCCTGCGCTTCATCGGCAAGACCTTCCGCCGCACCGACACCCCCTGGGTGGTGACCGGCTGCTCCGTCTCCAACGACAAAGGTCAATTGCGGGAGAAATACAAAAACTACACCTTCATCCCCAACTCCGAAAAAAACAACCTGGTGGAGACCGTCAAACAGGCCTTCCCGGTGGAAGAAAACATCATCTACCACTCAGCCTTCCGCTCCCGCATCTTTCTCAAGATCCAGGACGGCTGCAATTTCCGTTGTTCCTATTGCATCGTCCCCTTCCTGAGGGGCAAGGCTATCAGCGTTCCGGCGGACGAAGTGGTCAAACGCGCGCAATACTACGCCGACCTCGGCTACAAAGAGATTGTCCTCTCCGGCATCAACCTCTCGTCCTACGGCTACGACCTCTTCCCCCGCGAGAATCTCCTCAATGTCATCAAAGGGATCCACGACATCAAAAACGTCGAATTCATCCGCCTCTCCTCCCTCGACCCCCGCTACATCGACTATAAATTCATCAAAGAATTGAGCTACCTCGATAAAATAGCCGACAGTTTTCACTTCTCCTTCCAGAGCGGCTCCAACCCGGTGCTCAAGCGCATGAAACGAGGCAGTAAAGTCTACGATTACCAGAGAATCATGGAAATCTTCCAGCATTACTTCCCCAACGCCAATTACGGCGCAGACTTTATCGTCGCCTTCCCGGACGAGACCGACAAAGAGTTCCAGGAAACCGTCGAATTCGTCAAAGAGAGCATCCTCACCTACATGCACATCTTCCCCTATTCCCCCCGCGAAGGCACCAAAGCCGCCCTCATGGAAACCGAACCCATCCCTCAAAACATCGTCAAAAAACGCCTCGACGAGCTCAAAGAGGTCAACCGCCATATCCGCACGGCTTACCGCGAAACCTTCATCGGCAAAACAGTGGAAGGCATCCTCATCGAAGAAAACGAGAACTACTCCCTGGTCATCACCTCAAATTTCCTCACCGTCCGCATCCCGCCCCTCAAAGGCTACAAACGCCGCAAAATCAAAGTAAAAATCCAACGGGTTCTCAACGACAACATCTGCGAAGGCGCCGTCGCCCACCGCACCCCCACCCGCCAAAAAAAACAAGGGTAGAAGTATAATCCAAAAGGGAATTTCTTTGGTTACCTTGATTTTTTCTATTTTGGAATTTGACTGGAAAATTACAGCGACAAACTCTCCAGTTTGAAGTCGCCGATGTTGCGCGAGTCCATGTCGAAACCGACGCCAATTAGGATGATCTCCTTGTTTTGGCGCACGTAGGGCTCGTAGTACTTTTTTTGGTGGATTTGAGCCAGAGCTTCCTCGGCGTTTCCCATCTTGAACTCGATGATGAAGATCTTTTCGCCGGTTTCCAGAACACAATCGATGCGCCCCCAGCATTATGAGCGCCAGGTAGCTCCCCGTCCCACGAATACCCGTTATACCAGGCCTTGACCTTTTGCAGCAACACGTCCGCCCGAATGCCCAGCGCCCGCTCCAACGAAGCCAATCTCGCTCCGAAGTATCTCTGCATCTCCTCGTCCGTATAACCCAACAGAGTGGCGAAGTTCCGGTCGAGGGTAATGTCGTCCAGATTGTTGAGCCCCGAAAACACAGACACCCGAGAAAATTTCGACACCCCGGTGAGAAACGCGAATTTTATCTGCCGGTCCGCCGCCTTGATCACCGAGTAAAACTCGCGCAAAATATCACGGTTTTGTCTCGCGATATCCGGTTCTTCCACATGATCGATGATGGGCTTGTCGTATTCATCCACCAGAATAACCACCCTCTCTCTCCGGGACAAAATCCCGATCAACTCCAAAAACGCCTCTTTATAATCCTTCTCCCGGTCCAGAGATTCGCCAAAACCCCGCGCCAAATCCTCGATATACCGCCGCAACGATTCTTCAAATATCTCCGGCGTCTTATAACTGACCTTCGTAAAATCAATCCCAATCACCGGATACTCGTTCCACTCGATCTTGTCCCAAATCCAGAGCCCCTCAAAGAGCTCCTTTTTCCCCCCAAACAATTCCCCCAACGTACTCACCAACACCGACTTCCCAAACCGCCGGGGGCGGGTCAGCAAACAGCATTTGGCGTCGTGATTCACCAACCGGTAGATCCCTTCCGTCTTATCCACATAGAGATACTTCCCCTCGACCAACTCCCGAAACGTCTGCAACCCCACCGGCAATCTATCCATCCGTCTATTCTAATACCACCACGAACATTTATCAATCCCCCGTCCCCCTTGAGCCGGCAAACCTTGATTTTTTTCTTCAGATTGTTATGATGAGATAACACGAGATTGGAATTCAATATCGATATTATTTGAGGTGAATCTGGATGAAAACGAGAATCGCGCTAATATTGGCAATCGTTCTGGGATGGGGATGTATGGCGCATGCGGATTGGGTCATGTCTTTCGACGACGTGTTCAAGACTCCCCGTATCGTGTTGGATGAGAGACAAATCTACATATCGGACAAACATTTGAAAAAGATCTATATCTATTCCCGCTCCAATTCAAAATTGGTGAAGGTGATCGGAGGCCACGGCGGAGGCCCCGGAGAGTTGCAACACCTTGGGCATGTGACTCTCTTTGAGGAAAACATCCACGTCTGCAATTACCCCAGACTCTCGATTTTCACCAAAACCGGGAAACTAAAGAAAACCATCAAAGGCCCCACAGACGCCTTTCAGCTTTTGCCCTTCGGCGACGAGTACGTCGGGAAAAAGAATCCACCGCCGCTTCCAAAAAATAAAAATTACCCCCCAACGCCAACAACAATACATCGACGACATCGTGAAACGGGCCACCACCGCCCCAACCCTCAACCCTCCAATCCCTAATAAAAGGAGGAAGGGACAGGCAAGAGGATGTACTCCAGAAGTTTTTAATAATTGGTGAACATGCAGATAAGAAAAAAATATTTTAATTTGACAAAAGACAAATATTTCGGTATGTTGTGTTTTAACTCAAAAATCAAATTGTATGTGTAGTGAATCTTTAAGAGAACTGGATGTTTTGAGGTGAAGCGACTTTGATGCATAGTAAATTTTGTTCTTATTCAGGTGTGCTGTGATGGAGTAAAATTGACTTTAAAGTGTGACAAATAAAAAGGGAGAAAATATGTTACGAAAAATCAAAATGGGAAAATCGGACCTATTGACAAATCAGGAAAAATCCGCAGTTTTGGCTGGCGACTGTGCTATCGCGTGCAGGTGCAGTATGTGCGGAGCGTATTTGGCTCACAATGATTCAGATGATAAAGCGGGGGGGTAAGTTCCACGATACTTGATATTTTTTGTTGGTTGGTATTTTTTCTGGAATGAATTTTTTCTAGATTCCATACAAAAATTTAAAAATATGATTATTAAAACGAACAAAGAGAATTATTGCATACAGAATATTTTGTCATTGTTTGTCCCGGAAAAATATGAAAAGAAATTTGACAGCGAACTCAAAAATAAAAAGAACTTTGAGAATCGCCCTCAAGATTATACTATAAAAGAAATTTCAGAGTTTGAGATAGAAAAGAATATGTCTAACCTAAGGGTTTTGACGTTGGGTGTTACTCAGGAATGTAATTTTAGGTGTAAGTATTGTGCATACGGAGGTTATTATAAACGCAAGAGAATTCACAGTCATTTAAAAATGCATATTGATACCTATAAAAAGGCGATCGATTTATTTTTCAATCATGTGTATTCTCCTTCACGCACCACCAGACATCCGATTATCATAGCTTTTTATGGAGGTGAAACCTTACTGGAATTTGAAAATATTGTCGCGGCAACTAAATATGCTCATGACATTAATGTATCGAGAGGCAACTTGTTCCCAATAATTTTTTCGCTCAATACAAATGGGCTTTTGCTGACTGAGGATGTTGTCAAAACATTAGAAGAACTTCAAATTAGGGTTGACTTGAGTTTTGATGGACCTAAAACAGAGCATAATAAATTTAGAGTAAAAAAAGATGGTTCTGGAAGTTTTGACGATGTTTTCTCGAATATTGAAAAAATAAAAGATAAATTCCCGGATTATTATGAAAAATGGATTCGGATTTGCATTACGATTCACCCTTTTCACAACCTAAAAGAAATTGAAAATTTTTTGTATTCACGAAAGGACCTATTTTCAGGGGAAAACGTTCTATCTCATTGGATCAATATGAACAGTTTGAAGAGCGGTATTGAAAAAAAATGGTTGGATGCGAATGTGCTTCAAAAAAAACAATTGGCGAATGATTTAGACAAAGACAAATGGTTTTACCAGAACATTATAAACTCATATTTTGATGCTTTATTTAATATTCCCACTCAAAATCTCGTAACGAAAACCCAATTTACTGGAAACTGCATCCCAGGGGAACACAAGGTCTTTGTCGATGTGAATGGAGGTCTTCATATTTGTGAACGAATTCTTCATACCTATCCGATCGGCCATGTTTCGGCTGGATTTGATTTAGGAAAAATTAAGCGCATGATTTTAGCCTGGAATAGGGAAATAGAGAAGAATCACTGCCATGAATGCGATGTGTGGTGGATTTGCAAGAAATGTTATGCAAACTCTACCACCGCTGAGGGGATCCGCATTCAAAAAGACTATTGTCAGGATTCAATTAAACGGACGAAAGACTACAGTTATCAATTACTGAAACTTTTGGAGGCAACGGATGAAGCTGAAAATAATCGTAAGTTTTCTAATCTCATTAGTTATATTGACGCATTGTAAAAAAGGAGGCTCTTTTTCTGAGGATGAGGTATCAAAAGAGAATGTAGCAGCAAAAAAAGTATCTCTATGCGAAAAAAAAGGTCCTGTAGCCTTTTCTCTGGAAAAGAAAATCCAGGTCCTGGATATTGCCGATCCTCGAATTGCGGTATCACCCTATGATGATCGTGTATTTGTATATGGGCGGTCGTTGCGCAGCCGGACACTTGAGTTTCTTATATTGATATTCACTAAAGATCTAGAAGCTGTTGGAGAAAAGGTTTTTTTATACGGACAGGGGCCGGGCGAAGCAGGAGCGACGAATATTCTGAGTGTGGGCAAAGAAAACATTTATTTGTCGGTGAATACCAATGAAGCCTGGAATATATATGACAAAGATCTAAATTTTTTACGTCTGGAAAAGTATCGACTGGATATGGGGGGTGTATTCGAGCTTGAGGAAAATGGCCGCTTTTTTATCGATAGCCATCGAATGCGAGATGTCAACAACAGGAGAATGGAACGATACGCTTACCGAGTCATTTATTTTCCTGAAATGAAACGTGGACACGTTTTATACAAAACAGACTGGTTTACGGTAAGGGAAGAGGGGGTCATGACTTCCAGACGGCCTCGCTTTGTCATTGGGAAAAATACGGATCAGTCATTTTTTTATAGAAACGGTTTTGTATATATCTTGCTCTGTGACCATTACCAGTTGCTAAAAGTAAGTTTAGAAGGTCACATTGAGAAAAATATTCTTGTGGATTTCGAGCCCCAATATTTTGATGGAGAGAATGAGCGTGAACTTCTTAAAGAGCATAAAGTGGATGATATTGATTTTAAATGTCATGAAAAAATTCCTCCGGTCAGTTGCACGATTCCACTTGATAAAGGATTCGTCGTTACCAGACGAAAAGACTACCATATGAATTGCAGCGGTGACATAGAGGGAGATTATTTTACTTATGATTTGGATTCTATGGGAAAAGTAACCATGCCCTGTTTTTATAAGATTGGAGATATGAAAGCGGCATGGTTGATAAATACCTACAGGTATGATGCGAAAAAATTGTATTTGTTACAAGAGAAGGATGAAGTCTGTTACATTGAAAGATGGGGTGTGACTGAATGAATGTCAAATTATCACCCTTTGTGTATAAAGTCAAAGGGAAGAAGAATTATCTATTGTTTGACGCTCTTAAGGGAGCCATCTATTCTATTGTACCGGAAGGAACCATTGAGGAATTGAAAAAAGAATTATTGGAAAATGATCTGGTCATCGAAACAGACGGGGTAATCCCGATAAAATTTACTCCTGATGTGACGGTGTTCAAGAGCTCTGTGATAATACGAGAGTTGCAAATTAGAATCACGGGTAGATGTGATCGGCAGTGCGAATCCTGTGGACGTATTGGCGAGTGTTATAAAGAAGATGAGGATATGTCGTTGAAAACTCTCGAAGAGATTGTCCGGCAATTGGAACACGTTCCCATTGAAACAGTTGTGTTGGTCGGCGGCAATCCATTACTCAGGATGGACGTGATAAATATTGTGAAAGAAAAAATAAAAGCCACCAGTGTGAAGGTATTTTTGAAGAATGCAGATTTATTGGACGATAAAGTGTTAGAGCTCAAAAACAAAGAAATAGCGATTATCGACCGAGTGTGCGAGCCACCAAAAATATCGGAAGATCATATGGAGTTGGATGTTTCAAAATTTTTTTATAATCAGGACTTCAACCCTTGTTGGGGGCATAAAATTGCAATTGATTTAAATGGTGATATCAAACCCTGTCTTTGGGCGGCCACTATAGTGGGAAACATCCACGAACACAATATCAGGGAGTTGATTTTTTCTGGAAGGTTTGATTTTTATTGGGAACTGACAAAAGAAAAATTTGAAGTATGCCGGGATTGTGAGTATCGTTATTCATGTTCAGATTGTAGAGTTGCCACAAAGATGACGACAGGTTCGCTCCTTTCCAAAACTTCCTATTGTCATTATAACCCGGAAACGGGTGACTGGAAATGTAATTGAAATGATAGCGGTGATGCATGGCTTTATGCGATCCCTGGAGGTCATCGGGTGATTATAAAAACTGAAAAAGAGGAATATCTATGGCATAGGGCTATCTCCTTGATAATTCCCACCAGTCTGAAAGGAGACTATCAGGTTTTTTTTCCGTTAGAGAAATATTTCAAGGAAAAAGAAGAATTACTGACTCAAGAACAATATTCTATTTCTTCTATCAAGCACTATGTGAGCAATTTAGACACCATGTCGCTGGGGGTAACGAATGATTGCAATTTGCGTTGCGGCTATTGTGTTTACGGTGGAGAGTATGATTATATGCGTGTGCATAGCGCTACTTCCATGAAGTATGAAATATATAAACAGGCGATTGATTTTTTGTTTGAAATTTATCGTTCCCCTTTAAGAGTGAGTAGAAAACCAGTCAGGATCAACTTTTACGGTGGGGAGCCTTTGCTTGAGATTGAGAATATTTTAAAAGCGGAAAATTATGCCATGGAATTATATTCGAGTTTATCCTATCAAACAGGAATAAGTTTTGGCTTGACCACGAATGGAGTCCGTTTAAATGTAGATATTGCTCAAAAACTGTTGGAGCGTGATTTTGATATTGATATAAGCCTGGATGGGCCAAAGGAACAACACGATCTATTTAGGAAAAAGAGAAATGGAAACGGCAGTTTTGATGACATCGCAAAAAATATCAAAAAAATTCAGGATAAGTTTCCGGTATATTTTGCCCAAAAAATTAAGTTTTATGTGACTCTTCACCCGGCACATGATTTGCTGGCGGTAGAAAAATTTTTCATCGAGAATCACAAATTTTTTAATGAGAACAATGTAAGTGTTTTTAGAGTGAATATGAAAGGGCTGGATCCAAAAGTCTATGATTCTGTAAAAAAAAGTTTTGTAAAACAGTTTAATCACATTGAGCAAACACTCGATAAAGATCAATGGTTTTATAAAAAAATCATTAGAGCGAGGTTCGAAGATATATTGGAACAGCCGACCAGGAGTATTGCTACTCAATCCAGTTTTGCTGCTTCTTGCCGTCCGGCTGAATCCAGAATTTTTGTGGATACCGGCGGGTGTATGCATATTTGCGAAAAATTGAACCCTTATTTGCCGATTGGAAATGTTTTCGACGGTTTTGATTTTCATGCAATTCAAAAAATATTGGAAAGCTGGAGAGCTGAAAAATTAAGTAGAAAATGCTGGGAGTGTGATCCCTGGTGGATTTGCAACCAATGCTTCGCCAATTGCGCCACTTCCGAAGGAGTTAAACTATCAACTAAGGCTTGTTTTGACCAGACAGAGGGCTCTAAAAAAAGCATGGCAAGGTTTATTGCTTCCCTGGAAAGAGATGATGAAAAACGGCAAGAGTCCGTTGCTATGGACTCAGTAGATAAATATCTCGACCTATTATAAATTGTACAACTCGCGGCGGTTGCCCCATTATCTGTTCAACAACTTCCCAAACCCCTTGCAACCCCACCGGCAATCTATCCATCCATCTATTCTATTACCACCACCAACATTTATCAATCCCTCACCCCCTTGAGCTAGAAAACCTTGATTTTTTTTCCCAGGTTGTTATGATGGAACGTACGAGATTGGCATTCACTATCGAGAAAACTGAGGTGAATCAAGATGAAAGTGAAGATCGCGCTAATATTGGCAATCGTACTGGGATGGGGGAGTGCGGCGTATGCGGATTTGGTCATGTCCTTCGACGAAGTGTTCAAGAACCCCCGCCTGTTAATGGACCAGAAACAAATCTATATTTGGGATAATAATTTAAAGAAAATCTATATCTACTCCCGCTACGACGCGAAATTGGTGAAGGTGGTGGGCGGCCCCGGCGGAGGCCCCGGAGAGTTGCAACACCTTGGGCATGTGACTCTCTTTGAGGAAAACATCCACGTCTGCAATTACCCCAGACTCTCGATTTTCACCAAAACCGGAAAACTAAAAAAAACCATTAAAGGCCCCACAGACGCCTTTCAGCTTTTGCCCTTCGGCGACTATTACATCGGAAAAAAGAACCCACCCCCGCTAAAAGACAAACGCAAATCCCGGCAGATTTTCACTCTCTATGATTCCCAACTGGACGAAATACGGGACTTTTTCGAGGTGGAGCACAGGAGCTATATGATCCGCAAACGCCCCAAAATGGAGACCCTATGGGCCAGACCCCATGTGAAACCGGTGGCCTACAAAGACAAACTCTTCATCGGCTCCCCCGAAAAACGCTTCTTCTTCGCCGTCTTCGACCCAAAAGGCGACAAACTCTACGAAATCGACCGTCCCTTCCAAAAAATAAAAATCACCCCCCAACGCCAACAACAATACATCGACGACATCGTAAAACGGGCCACCACTGTCTGGTGGCAAGCGATAAAACGGAGGACCACAATCACCTTCCCCAACTATTTTCCAGCCTACGCCGACTTCTTCATCGAAAACGACAATCTCTACGTCTTCACCTACCCAATCGGCCCCAATTTCGACCTCCTCACCCTCGACCTCCACGGCAACCTCAAATCCAAACAATCCTTCACCAACGACAACGCCGCCTATAGGATAAAATTCCAGGACGGCCATTTCCACAACGGCAACTACTACTACCTCCACGACAACCCCAACACCGAAACCTGGCAACTCCACACCCTCCCCCTAACCACCCCCCAAACCACGACCCTCCAATCCCTACTAAAAATTCTCAAGCAAGTGTTCGGGCATACACGACAAGCATCTACGCCCGATTCCCAACGAAAAAAAAGAGATGCAGAAATTAAAAAATGACATCATTTTTCCGCTTCTCCTCCTCGATAATTCAAAAAGTCATCTGATTATTTGAATTCTAAAAATCGAGAAAGTGAAAAATCATCTCCAGAATCCAAATCTCAACGTCGAGAATGAGATTCTGCACTATCAGAATGAGAAAAATCACCTCTAGAATTGATTTCTCCACCTATTGTATCGTTAAAATTATATTTTTATTTTGTTTCTTCCCCTTGACAATCGTAAGATTGCGTTGACGCTCAACCTTCTACAGATAGAGGAGTTGATTCAAATTAGAAAGAAGAGGCAAAAAAATAAAAAAAAATAGACCAGGGGGTTGACTATGTAGTTATTATATTTTAGAATGCCTGTGTAGGACTTAAGTATGTTGCGCGACGTTCACTTCTTACAAAATAAACCAAATCTAAGGAGAATTAAAATGTCTAAAAGTTACAAATCTTACGCGGAACGTCTCGATGACGTCAGATTATTGCTGGAAGGTATTTCCAAACACAAGGAAATGTTAACTGTGGTAGGAGTTGACGACGCCTACATCCAGAATGTAGTTGAGCAAAAACAATTGGTCGAGCAAATCGACGCCGACCAGGAGCGCCTCAAAGCCGAACTGAAAACAACCTCCGACAACAAGCGGAAGGAAATGAAAAAGTTGATGAAACTAAATTCCAGAACCAGAAAATTGGTCAAAATGACCTTCCCCTACGTCGGCTGGCTAGAATTCGGCATCGCCGTCAAACGCTAACCGCCACCAGGCAGAAGGCTAAATAGGAGAAAAACGAGACGATGCTTCACTCTCTCCGGTTGAAAAAATTGTATGATTCTCTGAATAATTTTTTCCCCAACCAAATCATCTTTGTGTCATTGATCCCCCCCCGAAGCATCGTCTCGTTCCCTCCTTTCCCCCCCATCCCCCGATTCCTCCCTCGGAATCGGAAGATAAAGCTCCCGCTTCAATAAACCCGCAAGCCGTAATCCAGCAATCCATCCAAACCTTCCTCTCCACCCACCCCCAACCAGCAAAACTTCGATAAATATCGAATAAAAGGCAAACCCCCATCATCGAATTCTAAAGTGGCCCCCATTGTCTAGACAAAAATCGACAAAAAATAAGGTGGATAGAT
>CAZBHS010000013.1:106410-123813 GCA_964491915.1 uncultured Clostridia bacterium | reverse complement strand
AATCTATCCACCTTATTTTTTGTCGATTTTTGTCTAGACAATGGGGGCCACTTTAATATTTGACATATCGCCCCGATGGAAAGATAATCCCAATCGAATCAAATCCCAAAGGGAAAAAAACAATCGAGATATTGAATCTCAATTCGGCGAAACTGGTGAAAGCGAGGCGTACTTTATTCAAACAACTGCAATCCACTTATCAAACAATTGACCAGCGTGATGAATTCAGGAAATATTTCAAGCCCAATCCCACCCTACTCGATTACTTCAGGAACAATTATTTTCCGGATGAATGATATTTGTTGGACGGTTTGACTTAAAGCGATTATTAATTACTTTTAAATTATTGGAAAATTACAAAGAACAAATCACCCAATCGGCGGATAATGTATCGCAGATGGAAGGCTTCAGAGGCAACGATGAATTCCGCGACGCGTCCCTCGATTACCTGGAATTCCACGAAAACCTGGCAAGCAATGAATTCGACCGGCTCATCGGCGATCTGATCCAGGAATTGGACGGTACTTACAAGATGACCGAGGAAGAGTGGGCCGAAATTAGTGAAAAAAACTACTTGACAACAGAATAAAAACACACTATCATTTGACCGACGGTCGGTCACGGAGGTATTAGATGGCAAGGGTGAGTAAGGGATTTGATGAAAGGCTCGCCGAATTTCTCAGTACGGCTCAACAATTTTTCATGACCAAAGGTTACGAGCAGACATCGGTCAACGATATTATCGACAAGATGGGAGTGGCCAAAGGCACATTCTACCATTATTTCAAGTCCAAGGAAGAATTACTTGAAAAATTGGCGGAACAATTTGCGAACCAAACACTGCAAAAAATCCGCTACGTGATTCAGATGGATAACCTCAACGCTATCGAAAAATTAAACAAATACTTTATGGAAGTATGGGACCTGAAAATGGAAAACCGCGAGCTCATGGTTCTATTCATGACGGTGATGTATTCAGAAGAAAATCTCCGCTATAGATATAAAATGTTCAAGACAAACGCCCAACTGATCAAGCCCGAATTGAATAAAATCATCGCTCAAGGCAAGGCCGAAGGACTTCTCGACCCTGTAGGCGGCGAGGATACTCCATTGATGATTTTTTCCATGGGAACTTACGTAAGCGAAAGTATAGTGGAATTAATGAGGGATCTGGAAGAAAAACCGGAAAACGCCTTCAAAATTGAACAAAAATGGACGGCTTACCAGAAGGGTATCGAACGAATATTGGGGGCCAAAGAGGATTCCCTGACATTTGCCACAGGCAGAGACTTTTCAGCCTTCAAAATGGACGCGGCGGAGGACAAAGGTGAATAACCGTTTCAGCGTGGCAACTAAATTGATGCTCGCAGGCTGCCTGATTCTCTCCAGTATGCAAACTGCGATAGCGGATACCGATATTTTCGGATATTTTGAAAACAGATTCTTTTTGGTTCAGCCGCTAACGCAACAAACCCCGCGAGAAGATACCAAACTCGGAGACTACAATAGGCTGAGGCTAAAACTGAAAGCCTCTCCTTCAGAAAAGGTCGTAGTGAATGTAGCGCTTGATTTTTACTCCTTCCACGGTATCATGACCTCCCCTTTGGGGACATATGACAGTAGCGGCGATACGTCTACCGGTCCAGTAGAAATAAATCTGGACCGCGCCTACATAGATCTCTATTTCAAACATTTCGATCTATCCATCGGCAAGCAGAGGATAGCGTTGGGGGTGTCGTATGTTTGGGCGCCGCTGGATATTTTCAACCGGGTGAACATCCTGGAACCGAAAGAGGAAAAGCCCGGCGCCAACGCTTTGAAATTGTATGTCCCACTCGGGGTTTCCTCCGCGTTGACAGTGATCTTTTCGCCGGAAGAGGATTTCGGTAGCTCTAGATCGGGAGTCAGGGGGCAAACCCAATTTCTGGGGATCGATCTAGGGCTCACCTACATCCGTTGGGGCGAGCGGGACCTATCAGTCTACGGCATTGATTTGCGGGGTGAAAATCTAATTGGTTGGTGGGTGGAAGGGGGATATTTTGTGTATCCCTGGAAAAAAGATAAAAAAATCGTGTTTGGATTCGATTACACATTCCCGGTTGGCAATGGGCTCTATTGGTTAAACGAATATTTTTACGACTCCAGCGGGGAAAAAGATCCGGCGCGATATGATTACAACCTGTTGCTGAAAGGCGACCGTTTCACTCTGGGGCAACAGTATTTTTTTTCAACCCTCTCCTATGGTTTTAGTGATTTTTTATCCGCATCATTCAGTTATATTGCCAATTGGGGCGATGGAAGCTACTACGTCAGCCCATCGGTCAAATACGATATCACTCAAAATATTGGATTAACATCCGGTGTCTATGTGCCTCTTGGCAAAGACACAGGAGAATTTAATTCGAATAAATCCAATGTTTTTTTTATTTGGATCAAGGTTAATTTTTAAGGAGGACATGATGTCTCTGGTTAAACTAGAAAATGTATCCAAAATTTATCACACCAACGCGGTGGAATTCCCCGCCTTAGAAAAAGTTTCTTTTTCTATCGACAATGCTGAATTTCTCTCCATTGCCGGCCCCTCCGGTTCGGGGAAAACGACTATATTAAATATCATCGGTTGTCTGGACAGCCCCACTTCCGGCACCGTTCTTCTGGACGGCAGCGATATCAGTAAAAAAAGCAGTAATGAATTGGCTGACATTCGCCGTTACAACCTTGGCTTTATTTTTCAGACATTCAATTTGATTCCGATTCTTTCGGCCTTCGAGAATGTCGAATTTCCTTTAATATTGAAAGGAAATCTCAAGGAAGCGGACCGCAGACAAATAGTGGAAGACATTCTCAAGGATGTGGGATTGCAAGATTTTATGAACCGGAAACCGAATGAATTGAGCGGCGGCCAACAACAAAGGGTGGCAATCGCCAGAGCGCTGGTAAAAAAGCCGAAATTGATCCTGGCGGACGAACCCACAGCGAACCTTGATTCAAAGACCGGACAGGAGGTGCTGGAATTAATGAAAAACCTGAATGAAAAAACCGGCGCCACATTTGTTTTTTCAACCCACGACAGGATGGTGATGGATTACGCTCGGCGGATCATCAGCCTGCATGACGGCCAAATCGCAGGTGACAAAACAAGGGGATAGCCATGAAAACACTCTTAAAACTCGCATTTCGCAATGTTTTTCGATTTAAGCGGAGGACCTTCATCACCTTTTCGGCGGTCTCGCTTGGATTGGCGATCTTGATCATCTCATTGAGTCTCATGAATGGAATCGATAAACAGTCCATCAATAACATCGTCAACAGCCAGATTTCCCACTTAAAACTATTTAGCAAAGGGTATTACGACAAAAGGGACGATCTGCCCATGGATATCACCATCCAGGAGCCCGCTGTCATCCAACAGCTATTAACGCAATCCCCATTGGTCAAAGAATCCGAAAGCCGCATCCAATTCGCAGCCGGCCTCATCAAAGGGATGGACGAACTTCCATGCATCGGCATTGCCATTCAACCCCTACGCAATCCCAGATTGTTCAACATCAAACAATCCCTTGTGGAAGGAGAGTGGTTGGAACCGGACGACAACAAAGTATTGTTAGGGAAAAACCTGGCGGAAGACATTGGAATCTCGGTCGGCGATATCCTGACCATTCGCCTGATTGTCTCATCCGCTGAGGAAAACTTTAGTTGGAATGCCATCGATGTGGAAGTCAAGGGGATTTACGAAACCGGTAATCCAAATATAGACAGCGGTTACTTGCTTATCCCATTGAAAGCGGCCCAAGAAGGCCTCAGTATGGGAAACGCAGTCACTGAAATCGCGGTGCGCCTCACATTGGATTCCACAGACATAAAAGGACTGGATAAAGAATTAGCCAGACTCGGCAGCATGTTGC
The DNA here is from genome assembly GCA_964491915.1 of uncultured Clostridia bacterium. Lineage (GTDB taxonomy): Bacteria > Acidobacteriota > Aminicenantia > UBA2199 > UBA2199 > JAHELQ01. The sequence goes on along the minus strand of CAZBHS010000013.1, from coordinate 119,908 downwards.
AGGCCAAACGACCGGATATCGAAGCCTATTCCTGGAAAGACCTGGCAGGCACCTTTCTCGCCATCAGTAAAATGAAAACCAAGAACAGCTCGATGATCATCATGATCATGCTATTCATCGCCTCCATGGGAATTGTGAACACCATGCTCATGGCGGTCTTCGAACGGACACGGGAAATCGGCATGTTGAGCGCGATGGGAATGAAGAAAAGAGAAATCAAAGCATTATTCATCATGGAAGGCGCGTTGATCGGCATCATGGGTTCCATATTGGCCTGCATCCTGGGAGGGCTCGGCGGTTGGTATCTTGAAGTAAATGGAATGGATTTTTCCATGATGGGAGAAACAATGCAAAAACTGACAAGCGCCGTCTATCCGGTTAAAGATGTTTTCTATGCGGATCTGACCTTCGGCGTACTGGCCCTCACCTTCATCCTTGGAACTGTGGTATCAATTATCGCCAGTTATTATCCAGCCAAAAGAGCGGCCGAAATGAGTCCGGTTAAAGCTCTCAAGCATATCTAATGGAGGAAGAGAACAATGATCGCCAATATATTAAAATTCGGTTGGAGAAATATTTGGAGAAACAAAAGGCGAACAATACTGACAGCCACCGCCATCGCGTTTGGAGTCACCTCCATCGTCTTTGCCAAAGCCTACTTCAATGGGATCATGGATAACGCCATGGAGTCTATGGTAAAGACGGAATTGGGGCATATAAAGATCGCGGACAAGGAGTACGTGCGACTGGAACGGATTATGCCGAAGGAGCATTTGGTCACCGGCATACCAACCTTATTGAAATCCATCTCACAAGTAGAAGGGATCGCCTATGTGGTGGAAAAGCTAAAAATGAATGTCCTGCTAAGCCACGGGACTGTCAATGAACCGGGGCTCGCCATCGGCATCCACCCGGACGACGCCAATCAAACCTTTGCTCTCTCCAAAGCAATTGTAAAGGGAGAATACTATTCGGAGTCGGGCCTCGAGTTAATCATCGGAAAAGGCCTGGCGGAAGAACTCGACGTAACCGTTAACGACGAGCTGCTGTTAGTCACAACGGATATAAATTATTCCACCTACGCTCTCCCCTTCAAAATCGTCGGTATATTCGAGACAGGCTTCAGATATATGGACAGGCACCAACTATATATTTCCCTGTCAAAGGCTCAAGAGATGCTGGATTGCCCCGACTCCGCCCATGAAGTGATCCTGTTTATCGATACCCCATACAATTCTAGACCTACGGCAGCGCAAATCCAGGATATCCTGAACAAGCAGAATCCCGGAAACACCTTGTTCATTCAGCCTTGGGAAGAAAATGATTTTGTCAAAGGCTCCATCCCTCTGTACAGACAAATTTACGGAAAAATCTACGGCTTGATCATGCTGATCGTGGCGCTGGTGATATTAAATACGATGTTAATGACGGTGATGGAGCGCTATCATGAAATCGGCGTGATCAAAGCGCTGGGCATGAAAGACCGGGAAATCTCAGTCATGATACTGACCGAAGCGTTTTACATCGGCGCCATCGGATCGTTGGTGGGCGGAGCTATCGGAGGGGCGCTGGCCGCTTACACTGAAAAAACCGGTCTCAATATGATCGCTATGATGGGCGAAAAAATATGGAACGAAATGGATATCCCCATACCGTTTTTCGGACAAGTCCTATATCCGGATTTCACCTGGAATATCCTGTTTGGCAGCATCGCCTTCGGAATTATCATCTCATTGCTGGCGGTGATCTATCCGGCGATAAAATCCGCAAGAATGAAACCGGTAGAGGCATTCCGGTCACAATTAAAAGTCTGAAAAGTAGGAGAAACAGATGAGACAAAGAATTATTTTCGCGGCAATGATGGTCGTGATGGTATCGCTATGCGTCGGTCAAACACCGGACGCCTTCGACATACTCGAGAAAATCGACCAAAACATGGTCTTTGACACAGCCCGCACCGAGATCGATATGATCATCACCATCAAGAACCGTACTATTACAAAAAAAATGATTAGCTTCTCAGAGGGCAACACCCGTTCGTTTATCGAGTTCCTCACCCCCGCCCGGGACAAAGGCACCAAAATGCTGAAACTCGATGATGTCATCAAAATCTATTACCCCTCCGCCGAGCGGGTCATGCGCCTATCGGGACACATGCTGCGCCACAGTATGATGGGTTCGGATTTTTCATATGAAGACATGACGGAACGCTCCAAAAAACTCAAAGAGGAATACACCGGAATCGTCAACGGCGAAGAAATGGTTGGGGACAGGCTCTGCTACGTCATGACCTTGACCTCTAAAATCGAGAAGCAGACCTACTTCACCAGGAAGATCTGGGTGGACAAAAAAAAATTCCTGGGACTCAAAGAGGAACTCTACGCAAAAAGTGGAAAATTATTGAAAGTGCTGATCGCCAGCGACATCAAGACCTTCAAGAACCGCTTCTACCCCACGGTCATCACCATGGAGGACAAGCTGCGGAAAAACTCCAAAACCGAGATGAAGGTCACCGCCATAGAATTCGATATCCAAATCCCCGAAGGAACGTTCAGTGAACGCAATTTACAGAAAAAGTAATCAACTGAGGAGCATAATCTCGTCCCAGGCGGGCTCGAGATCGCCAATGGCGGACATGATGGCCAAACCGATACCGCCGGCACCGATATGCAAATCCCATTTCGCCTCCCACTCCCCTTCTCCTTTAAAGGCTTTGAAGCCGGCGATGCCGTCTGAGAACGACGCCATGTCGAGTGTTTTGTCAAACCAGAATTCAGCGGCGGATTTATACGGCTCCAGCCCCTCCAACTGATACAAGCGGTTGAACATATGGCCGATACCGGCGGTGCCGTGACACAACCCGGCGTCCCTCACAGCGTTTTGCTCCAAATTGAACCGTTTGGCGGTATCGGTCAAAATGACAGTCGCCCGCTCCCGCCATTGGGATTGCCCCATCAACCGTCCGGTGTGAAGCAACGCGGTTCCGACCCCAAGGTCGCCGTAACACCAGGCCAACCGGCTCTCGCTGGCATACGAGTCCCCCGCGATCCACTGGGGAAAATGGGATAAAAATTTCCCTCTATCTTGTTGGTGGGAAAAAATATAATCGACCGCCCCTTCGATAACCGGCCCCGCCACCTCGGCGCCAATTCCCATAGCGGCGCAACGGACCAGGAAAAAGACAATGCCGGGAATACCATGGGCCAATCCCATATTGGCGACAAACACATCATCGCCCTCTTCGCTCTGGATTTTGTGCCGCCAGGAAATCCCGCGACCGGGAACCGCTTGAGAAATGCGTTTCAATTCCAAAACCAGCGCCTCCAGGCAACCGGCAAGCCGAGGTTTCTTCGGCAACCGGCGCATAAAATAGAGAGCTTTACCCAAAGCGCCTGAGACCAGATCATAGTTTTCCTCTTTGATATCCGCCATCATTCCCTGAAAAACGAAGTCATCGAGAACATCGAGAATTTCATTGGTGTCGATTTCCAGGAAACCGTTCTGCTCCAGGTGCTCGAACAACCAGCCCACAGTGTTGAAATAGGATGAGGAGATGGACAGTCGCCCCTCTTCCAATTCCCGGTTCACCCGGTCGAAAATTCCGGTAATCAACTCGACTCCGGCATCGAGGGCTTCCTCCGATTGCTTGAAGCGCGAATAGTAAAAGAAAAACAACGCGGCTCCAAATTCTTCGTCCCCCACTCCATTGCCGCCGGTAAATCGACGCTTACCCTCGAGCATAGCGGCGACGATCTCTTCCAATTTTTCGCCAAGACGGTTGGCGCACGTATTATTCACAATTCCGGTCCATTCTTTTTTCATCATTAATATCCAGCTTTTTTAGATCAATATTCACTCTTAAAAGGCGCCTGGAAAAGTACCAGGCGCCTCGAATCGCTATTCAGATAGTCTTACTAGAATTACAATGCTCAGGTGGGATCCGTAATAACAGTGGTTCCAGGTTCTTCCTTGCAAGGATAGGGATGGGGGTACGGATAAACCACTGTGGTATAAATCACAGCGGACGATGACTGGTAAGCGGCGGAACCGGATACGCACTGAACCAATTCACATCCACCGCGGACCGCCATCTGTTCCTTCTCTGTGAGGTGGGCTACGGTTTGTTTGTTCAAAGAAAAACGACTCTGAATTTTCGGTTTTTTCATGTTTATATTCCTCCTTTGAAATTAAGTTTCCATAGATAGCATTCCTGTACATTATCTTACTTAAAAACAAGTTTACAACAGATTAAAATAAAAAATCAAACGTTTTGGAAGAACTTTTCAAAAAAGTTTAATGGCCTCCCTATTGAAAAACCGATGCCATTAGTCTACAATCCACTATATGAACAAGGAGATATCAATGGCCAATTCTATCAGTCGTAGAGGATTTTTCGGTAAGAGTCTCGGCGTCGGCGCCGGACTGCTTTTTTTCAAAAATTTTAAGCTATACTCCAGTGGCGGCAAGGTTGGGAAAACCCCGGTAATCATCACCGACCACACCAACGAAACCGGACACAACGCCATGAAGGCCGGTTGGGACATTCTGGCCAATGGCGGCACCGCCCTCGACGCGGTGGAAAAATCCACCAATATCGTCGAGGTTGATCCGGAAGATACATCCGTTGGCTACGGCGGATTGCCGAACGAACACGGCATCGTGCAATTGGACGCCTCCATCATGGACGGTAAAACCTACAACGCCGGAGCCGTCGCCTGTATCGAAAATATCAAGCACCCCGCCTCCGTCGCCCGCATTGTCATGGAGAAAACCGACCATGTGCTGCTGGTGGGCAAAGGAGCGTTGGAATTCGCCAAACAATGGGGCTTCAAAGAGGAGAACCTGCTGACGGAAAAAGCGAGGAAGATCTGGCTGGAATGGAAACAGAGCCTCAGCAAATATGACGACTGGGGAGCGCCGGACCACCTGAGAGACCTTGACAAACGCACCGCCAAACGGTTTGAAGAGCTGGCCTTCACCTACGGCACCACCAACCATCTGGCTGTGGACAAAAACGGCGATATCGCCGGCATCACCTCCACCAGCGGACTCAGTTACAAGATTCCCGGACGGGTGGGAGATTCCCCCATTATCGGAGCCGGTCTGTATGTGGACAACGAAGTGGGAGCCGCGGGCGCCACCGGACGGGGCGAAGATGTCATCAAATCCTGCGCCTCATACTACATTGTCATGCGCATGAGCCAGGGTAGATCGCCCCAACAGGCGTGCGAAGACGCGATGCACATGATCATCAATAAATACAAAAAAGTCAACCCCAACTTCTTCCCCTCTGAAAAGTTCATCGCCCTCAATAAAAAAGGCGAATACGGCTGCGCCTACCTCATCAGAAACGAACCGGCCCAAATCTGCGTCGCCAACGAAGACGGAGTAAAAATCCACACCGGAAGCGTGGTCATCCGGCGCCCGTAACCCGTAGGCGCCGGGGAATTCAATTCACACGGCTAATTGACAATAACCTGGAACACTGATAATATTAGAGAAGGATGGAAAAAAACATTCACATCACAACGTTTGACAAGGAAAGCGTGGAAGACTTTGAGTATTGGAGAAGTAAAACACCGGAAGAAAGACTAGACACCCTCCAATATTTAAGAGAAATGGTCTATGATCTAAAAAATGAGAATCGAAAAGGATTTCAAAGAGTTCTTCGAATTATTGAACAAAAATAATGTCCTGTACATGATCGTAGGAGGTTTTGCTTATTCTTTTTACGCAGAGCCTCGTTATACAAAGGAAAACAATATCATCCAACTAGGCTACCCTCCGATTAGAATTGATTTACTAACCACTCTTACAGGAGTTACATTCGAAACTGCGTGGGAAAATAAAATACAGGGACGTTACGGAAAAGTAAAGGTATATTTCATATCAATTGAAGATCTGATCCAAAACAAAAAAGTAACCGGGAGAAACCAGGATATTATTGACTTAAAATACCTGGAAAATATTAAAACAAAAATTTAACCTGGCTCCCAGTTAATTCGTTTCGCTATCCCCTATTCAATTAAAACTTATTTACCTACGATCTCTTCTACCTGGGTAAAGAAGTCATGGGTGCGTTCCATGCAGAGTTTTTCGACTTTGCCTGCGGGGGAAATCAACACATAATGGGGAATGGCGGACGCGGCGAAGTTATCGTGCATCTCTCCATTATCGGCGATGAATACCGGAAGCTCAATCTCTTTCATCTTGAGATATTCCTTCAGCAGCACGAGCTCTTCTTCCGGTTTTATTCCCCGTTTGGCTTTAGTATTTTCGTCGGCGTAAAAGCCATATAAACGGGTGACCATCACTGTCTCCAGCTTCCCTTTCAGTTTGTCTCCCAGCGCCAAAAACCTGGGAAGGCCGTTGCGGCAATCAGGGCACCACGGCGCGTAAAAATCCAAAAGTATATATTTCCCATGTCTCTTTTTAATCGACACCGGCTTCTTAACATTCACCCAGGCGCCGCCCTCGATGAATTCCGGAGCATCAGTTCCTATAAACGCCAGAAACCGTTCTTTCTTGGCGATCTGTTCATCGATCCGCTGGTTGGCCCCATAGAGCTCCTTCATCTTCAACAAAAAATCAGCCGATTGACGGTTATCCATCCCGCCATCGACAAACTTGATATGAATGGCGTAATAAAGATCGCGAGCATCATCCTCTCCAAAGGGAAACCCGAGCCCCACATCAATAAACTCCAGGGCTGTTTTTAGGTCGCTATTCCGCTGATTCACCCCGGCCCGCAAAAACAAACCGGCAAACGGCGCCAGATTATCTTTATATTTTTCCTTCACGTCCCGCAACACATTATTGGCGTCAGCCAGCTTGTTCTGCCGGATCAACGAAGCGGCCAATCCAATGGTGGCGTCCACTTTGATTGCCTCGTCGCCATCCTTGACCAGTGCGACAAAAATAGCGTCCGCTTTGTCGAACTTAGCCAGTTTACCCAGCATCTGGGCCCGGGCCAATTCACCGGCGGCAGTCAATTTCTTACCGTCGTATTTTTGCAACAACACGCCTACATTTTTCATATACTCATCTTCCAACTGCGACTTCTCTTCGGCGGTGACGGCGGCTTTCATAGTGGTATCATAGGCGTCGTTCAGCCCGGCCCACTCATTGTCCAACGACACCCCGGAATCCCCGGAACAATACGGCAATACCACAATCGCGGCCATCAACACAATCAATCCAAAAAAGCTGTTTTTTCTCATGCTCATACCTCTCCCCCCTATTATACCAAAAACAAAACATTATTGCCTCAACTCCAAATACTACTTCGCCAAGACCCTGCCGGAACGGCCGTCTTCATCATGACCCTCATAGAGAATAAACAGTAATTTTCTCAGGTGGCGATATCCGTCATATCCAGACCATTTTTGATTTCCGGCACAATCGGAACATAGTCCTTTTCAAAATCGACGGGAGTCAGAAAGATCGGCGCCAGTCTCGTATCGACGCGGACAGCCAGCCGCCACAATTTCATACCCTGCTCGATGGCGTCGTCATATGGATCATTACTAATCAGAGCCACATCTATGAGAATCTTTTCTAGAGCAAGATGACCAAAAAATAGAGCATAATGATATTTTTTTTGGAAAATAACGAATCAGCAACTTCAAGATCATAATTTGCAGAGCTCAACCAGTATTCGACTGTTTTGGAAATTTGATCCTCTTGCATAAATCCATTATATTATTAATATCAGCATGTTTCAACCTTTCGTAAAAAAATAAGAGCTCCCGCTACGATTATCACTCCCGGCGCATAAGGAAGTATTCGAGGTCTGAGAGGCGGATTTCGATGGGGAGCTTGTTGCCGTTCAATAGGGTTGTGGGGGTGTCGGTGATGTCGTTTTGTTTGGTCCAGTCGTTGTAGTGGCGCAGGAGGTTGTGGGCGTTGTCCCAGCCGGTGGCGATGGGGCTTTCGTATGGGTGGAGCCATTTCAGGATCTCTTTTTTGGACCGGATCCGGGGCTGGAGGAACCAATCGTCGAGGGCGCGCACCGCTTCGTCGTGGCGCCCTTGCAGCATGAGGGCCGTCATAGCGGCGGCGATGCGGTAGTTTTGATTGGTGTTTCTGTCTTCACTTTCCAGCAATTTGGTGCTGAGCAGCAGGCGAACCCGGGCGTTGAGATTGGGATAGCGGTCCAACAAGCGGCGCACCTCCTGGTAGATGGTGCGGCAATAGCCGCAATCGAACGTGAGAATCACCGTCAATGTCACCGGCGCCTCTTTGGGACCAATGGAAATCTCCGGTAGGACGGGCTTCATATCAACCTGGCGGTCGCCGCCGAGGAGCGACTCGATGACGGAGGGATTGCGTCTCAACTTCACCAGTTCCCGTTCGTGCATCTCCAATTCCCGGGCGTGACCCAGGAGTTGGCGCAAGAAGAGCCAGATCAGAAGCGGAAACAGGAAGCCGGGGATAACAGCCAGCGGCGGATGCGAGAGTAGATCGAGGGTGTCTGTCCCCAACCGCTTGCTCCTCCACCATATACTCCAATTGTACAAAGAGGGCGCCGAACCCGCCCATTGGGTAGCCGGACTAGAAGGCGACACGGTTGAGATCGAGGATTTGGGGCGGTTTTCGAAGGAACAGATCGAGTATTATGTGCGGAAGTTTTCGCTGTTGAAAGAGAATGGATACTTCGGCGACATTGATCTGGAGCGGCGTCTCTCCGGGCGTATCACCACGGACCTTATCGAGCGCACGTTGGCCAATGTGACGCAGGTGACCTTCGAAGTGACGGACCGCTGCAATTTGCGGTGCAAATATTGCGGGTATGGGGAATTTTACGATGATTACGACCAGCGGGAAGGCGAGGATTTGCCGGTGGAGTCGGCCAAACGGCTATTGGACCATCTGCTGAAATACTGGAACTCTCCGTTGAATCAATCCCATCAGCGCAACATCTTTTTCAGCTTTTACGGCGGCGAGCCGTTGATGAACATGGCCTTCCTCCGGGAAATAGTGGATTATGTGAACCATCTGGGCCTCAAATACAACCCCTTTACTTTTAACATGACCACCAACGCCCTGCTCTTGAAAAAGCACATGGATTTTTTGGTGGAGCACCGCTTCAAGATCTTGATCAGCCTGGACGGCGATGAAGAGAACAACGGCTACCGGGTGACGCAGGACGGGAGGCCGGCATTCCCATTGATCATGGAGAACATCGAGGCGTTGCGGGAAAAGTACCCGGAGTATTTTGAGCGATACGTCAATTTTAACGCGGTGTTGCATAACAAAAACTCGGTGGAAGACATCTATGGATTCATCAAATCCTGTTTCGGTAAGATTCCCAATATCGGACCGTTGAACAATACGGGAATCAGAAAGGATCGCGAAGAGGAATTCTGGGCCACCTACCGGGACTTCGGCTCCAGCCTGCAACAGAGCGGCGACCGGTCCGCCATCGAGAAAGATATGTTCATCAAGCTTCCCAATGTCACGGAATTGGCGGTCTTTTTATTTGAAAACAATCAATTTACCTTCGAAGACTACAACGACATGTTATTCCCCAAAAACGACAACATCTGGATTCCCACCGGCACCTGCATCCCCTTCTCGAAAAAAGTCTTTGTCACCGCCCACGGAAAGATATTGCCGTGTGAAACCTGCGGGCATCAGCACGCGTTGGGGCAGCTCTCCCCCACCGGCGTGGAATTGGACTGCGAGGATATCGCCAATCGGTACAACCGCTATTTCGATAAAATGAAACGGCTCTGCACAGTGTGTCACCAAATCGACCGTTGCAAGCAGTGCATCTTCCAATTGGACACTCTGGATGACGAAAATCCCGTATGCACCGGAATTATGAGCGAAAGACACTACGCCCAGGCCGTCAGCCGGCTTATCTCCAGCTTCGAAAAAGATCCGGCCCTCTATACCCGGTTATTGAAAGAGGTGAATTTTGAATAGACAAAACGATCGGCAACAGTATTGGTTTTCCATCGAGACCTACATCCACATCGCCCTCAAGAAAGAGGAGCTGCTCCTCTACAATCCCTTGAACGGAGGGCTCCTGGAATACACCAAACAGGACCACCCGGCGATTTTTCGCCTGATCAAGCGACTGCGGTCGCCTAAAAATCTCCAGGTGGCGGCTTTGAGCAAACGGGATCTGGAGAATCCCCTCATCGAAGGATTCATCGCCGACTGCCGTCGTCTGTTTATGGCAGAGTTGATCGAGACATCCTTCTCTTCGGGCAAACCGGTGCAAATGATGCCGGTATTGGCAATCAAGAAAGATATGGGAAAAATGAAAAAGGATCCGGATCGCTCCGTTTCGGAGGAGGCGATGAAGTTTCTCAACCATTTTGCCATTCATGTGAACGGCGCCTGTTCCCAAAATTGCGGGATTTGCGGCAACGGATACAAACAGTTCGTCTGCTGCACAAAATCCCGGCATGAGTTGAGCGTCGCATCCCTCTCTCGCTTGCTCGAGGAAATATCGGGCTGTTCCATTCGCAAGTTGGATATTCTGGGTGGGGATATCTTCAGCCATTCCCAATACGAGGCCATGATGGAGACAATCCAGAGCGCATCGCCGGTAAAAATCTTTCATAGCCATTTTATGAATATCGCGAATTTGACAGAGACGAATCAAGAGTCGAAGCTGCGTTCGTTAGTTTCTCCTACCAGCCGCTTAAAACTGTTGGCGACTTTTCCATTGGATCAGGCGAAGTTGGCGTCGGTTATCGAGACGGTTACCGGGGTGGGGATCCCCTTCGAAGTGAGCTTCGTCATCCAATCGGAGGAGGAATTCGAGCAAGCGGAAGCGGTTATCGAGAGCTTCGGAATAACAGAGGCCGGGTATCATCCAGTCTTCAATGGTTCGAATCTGGACTTTTTCAAAGAGAATATTTTCTCCCTAAAAGAGGAAATCCTCGAATCGCGCCCTCAATCGCGAGAAATTTTCGGAAATCAAAAGATCAACCGCATCCAATTCGGTAGCCTTACTGTGACGGCTGATGGAAGCGTATACGCCAATGTGAATGCGCCGCGCCTCGGCAGATTGGGAAAGGATTCGGTGTTTACCATGGCGGGCAAGGAGCTGGAAAGCGGAAAAAGTTGGCGCAAGATCCGCGCCCATGCCTCGCCGTGCAAGAGCTGCGCCTTCGCCGCCCTATGCCCTCCTATCAACAACTACACCTACGCTATCGGCAGAAACGACTTGTGCTTCAAGGCGCAGATTTAGAATAGAATGTTAAAGATTCGAAAGGTGAGGCAACCATCGGTGGATCATTTGGAGCCCCATCACCAGGCATCGCCATTCGTTCTGTTTAAATAAAAAGGAGACTAAATATGAGAAAAAAAATCAATCTTAATAATCTTACAAGTTCAGAAATGAAGAATACCAAAGCTGGTTATGAAATTCCAGAAGTATGCATAACTCCCAATTGCGGTTGTTTGTGCAACTATGCGGAATGCGGTGGTTCCTCCACCTCTGTCAATTGCTCCGCCAATCACGCTTCAGGCGCGATGAGCGAAGAAGGTGGGTGCTAATCTTTAATTGGATTTGAATATCCACTGATCATTCAGTTTTGGTGGTGGGGCTTTCTAAAAGATCCGGCCGTTGACCGGCCGGATCGTTTGTCTATTTTGACTCTCTTATGTATATAGCTAACTACTTCTCTTCCAGCTCTTCGATTCTTTTTTCCAATTTTTCGATGGTGTCCTGCTGTTTTTGGAGAACTTTGGTAAGAACGGCGACGATATCCATTGAACTGGTGGTTTTACGGTCTTTCATGGCCACCAATTCAGGCACCTCTTCGGCGATGAATCCTACGTATCTATCGTCTTTCTCTTTTTTGTAGTTGTATTTTACCGGGTTGAGTTTTTTCAGAGTATCGATTGCTTCGTCGGACGAGAGGGTCTGTACATTTTCTTTCAGTGCGATACTGGAGGCGTTGGTCCACACACCGACCGCGGTGCAAGATGCGCCGTTGCCAAGCAGGATACTGCCGTCGGTTTTCAGGTTGAGGGCCATCGCCTGGTTCACCATAAACTTCACCGGATGGTTGGTCTGGGAGCCGATGTTCACCACATTGGCTTTGGCGGATAACTGGGCAGTGGCGCCGTCGGTCCGTTGGATGATCATCTGCATATCCATGCCGGTGCCTTCAATTTCCAGGGCTTGTTCCGGCGACCAGGTTCCAATTCCGACTCTTCCGTCGGATTTGAGGCACAATGTGCTGGAAGGTGTGTTTGGCTGGATGCGGAAAGGTAATTTGGAACCATTGGTGGCGTCGCGGATAAAAAAGTTGGATTCATTACCCGCCACATCCCAGGTCTGGGCGGTCCAACCGCCGGAACTATCCTGTTCGAGACGCAAGGTCGGTGTATCGCTATCCTTGACATGAAGCTCCACAACCGGGGTTGAAGTACCAAATCCGACGCGTCCGTAATCTTCCACGTAGAGCGAGTTGGCCGGAGCGCCGGCTTCAATTTTAAACGGAGTTGTTCCGCCATCCACGTCATCGACCGCGAAATAGCTGGCGCCGCCGCTGGTGGAGTCATTGACGGTGATACGCCATGAATTGGTGGGATAATCGCCTGTATAACTGGTATCGTCAAAATGAATGCGCAAGTTGTGTTCTTTCAAGCGGATGGTGTCGAATCCGAATGCCTCTCCGTCCGCACAATCAAAGCCGACACAAAGGCTGCCGGTAACAATGACATCATCGTAATGGAGAACATCATCGACGGTGTTGACCGCTTCACCGGCATCGGACGGAATGACGATGGCTCCGCCCTGCACCATGAATGTGCCGCTCTGGATGAGGGAAGCGGGAGACTCTCGGCTGATGAGTTTCTGGGTTGCCGCGTCAGCGCCTTCGGGCCGGACCTGCGAAGCGATTGCCTGAACAACTGTCAGCTCGTAGGTGTATGCGCCGTCAATCGCGTCGCCCGGGAGCTGGAGAACCGCGTCTGTTCCTGAACGGAACTCTTTGTCGTATACGATTCCATCCGGCGCCGATACCCGGACCAATAATTTGTTGTAGGACACTTTAGGTTGGAAATGAACGGCCTGGGAGCCAATCACGACATCAGCGACATTGGCTGCGTCCATTGCCGCACTGAAAGTTAAAACCATAAAAATTGCCACAACAAATGTTGTAACTCTTCCTTTTTTTTTAATCATGAGCCTTTCTCCTTAATAAAAGAAATCTATTTTTCATATATTTCATAAACGATACAGGATCCCGACTCAATAAATACTAAACAGTCTTTCAATCGTTAAACATAAAAATTGTAACTAAATTACACAAAGAATGCAAGGCAATTATCAAGCAAAAATGTACCTTTGCCCGAAAAAACCGGACAAAGGCACTATAACTATTACAACTCAAAATAGAGTGAGTTTACTTTTTACTATTTTTTTCCACCATTTCTTTGAGCTCTTCGATAGTCTGCTGCTGCTGCTGGACAACTTTGGTAAGCACAGCCACCACATCCATGGCGCTCATACCTTTACGGTCGCTGG
>CAZBHS010000013.1:0-106310 GCA_964491915.1 uncultured Clostridia bacterium | reverse complement strand
CATCCTGGTCCAATCTAACTGTCGGAGAATCGCCGTCCACGATGTGGAGTTCGACGTAGGGTATCGATGTTCCGAGGCCGACGCGGCCATAATCTTCAACGTACAACGAATTGGAAGGAGCGCCGGCTTCAATTTTGAAAACTGTACGGCCGGCAGTGGCGTCCTGAACGGCGAAATAGCTGGCGCCGCCGGAGGTTGTGTCGTTAATGACGATACGCCAATCGCCGGTGGGGAATGTACCGATACTGGTGTCTTCAAAATATAGACGCAGGTTGTTTTCTTTCAACTTGAGGGTATCGTAACCGAAGGATTCACCATTGATACAATCAAAACCGATACACAGGCTACCGGTGATGATGACATCATCGTAATGCAGCACATCCAGAGGCGTGTTCACCGCTTCACCGGCTTCGGGAAGCACGATACTACCGCCCTGAACCATGAAGCTTCCCCCCTGGGTCAGGGATTCGAAGCCATTCTCGCGGCTGATCAATTTTGAACTGGTGCCATCGGCGCCATCGGGACGAACCATCGAGGGGCCTACGGGAACAACTCGCAATTCATAATTGTAAGAGCCGTCAATGGCGTTGCCCGGGAGCGTGAGAACCGGATCCGCTCCTGACTTGAATACTTTCTCGTATACTGTACCGTCGGGTGAGGATACCCGGACGATCAGCTTGCTATAAGATACATTGGGCTGAAAATGGATGGCCTGGGAGCCAACGACCACTTCTGCCACATCCGAGGCGTAAATCGCCATACAAAAAGTGACTGCAAAGAATAAAACGGCAACAAATGTTGCACTTTTCGCCTTTTTGTTCATCATGTAATTCTCTCCTTTTTTGAAAGATATATTTTGAAAAAACATACTCATACGAAAAATCAACTAAAATACCCAAAATATTCCATCCACTAATTTTTTCTTAGAGAAACATTTAGCAAGTAAATAGTAAACAATATCAAGGGATAAATCAAGAGCCTTGCAAATTTATATCAACATTTCCCCAATATCAAACAAAAAAGAAGCAAATTGTAGAAATCACCATGGAGATCCGTGGGATGCCTCCAGATTTAACTATCCCACTGAAAATCTATTATTTGTCAGCTTCTGTTATGAGTTTTTTGAGCTCCTCGATGGTTTCCTGCTGTTGCTGAACCACTTTGGTAAGCACAGCCACCACATCCATGGCGCTCATACCTTTACGGTCGCTGGTGGCCACCATGTCAGGAACCTCCTCGGCGATAAAGCCGAGATACTCCTCGTCTTTTTCCGCTTTATAGTTATATCTGACGGGGTTGAGCTTCTTCAAGGTATCGACAGCATCGTTGGTGGTCAATTCCCGCACGTTTTCCTTGAGCTCGATACTGGAGGCATTGGTCCAGACTCCGCCAATAGTACAGGATGCGCCGTTGCCCAGCAGGAGACTGCCGTCGGTTTTCAAGTTGAGGGCCATCAACTGGTTCACCATAAATTTCACCGGATGGTTGGTCTGGGAACCGATGTTGACGACATTTTCCTTGGCGGTCATCTGGGCGGTGGCGCCGTCGGTCCGTTCCAGGACAAACTGGACATCTTCACCGGTCCGTTCCACTTCCAGCGCCTGTTCCGGCGACCAGGTTCCGATTCCAACATTACCGTCCGCCTTGAGGCACAATGTATTGGAGGGGGTGTTCGGCTGGACACGGAAACAAAGCTTGGAGCCGTTGGTCACATCGCGGAGAAAGAAGTTGGTTTCGTTGCCGCAGAGATCCCATGACTGGGCGGCCCAACCTGATGAGCCATCCTGGTCCAATCTAACTGTCGGAGAATCGCCGTCCACGATGTGGAGTTCGACATACGGTACCGATGTGCCGAGGCCGATACGGCCGTAATCTTCAACATATAATGAATTGGCGGGGGCGCCGCTTTCAATTTTGAACACAGTCCGGGCATTGGTGGCGTCCTGAACGGCGAAATAACTGGCGCCGCCGGAGGTGGTGTCATTGATCATGATCCTCCAATCGCCGCTCGGAAATGTGGTGGTACTGGTGTCTTCAAAGTAAAGACGGAGGTTGTTTTCTTTCAGTTTGAGAGTATCGTAACCGAAGGATTCTCCGTCGACGCAATCAAAACCGACACAAATACTGCCGGTGACGATCACATCGTCGTAATGCAATACATCCAACGGTGTGTTCACCTGTTCGTTGGCGGCGTCGGGAATGACAATGCTGCCGCCCTGCACCAGGAAATTGCCACTCTGGACCGGGGCTTTGGCGGTGGATTCGCGACTGATCAATTTGGAGCTCTGGGCATCGGAGCCTTCGGGGCGGACCTGCTCTGTCAGGGCCTGCATGCGTAATTCATAAGTGTATGAACCATCGACAGCATCTCCCGGCAGTCCCATCATCGGGTCCGCGCCGGAGCGGAAGATTTTTTCGTACACAGTGCCGTCGGGTGAGGATACCCGCAAAACAAGTTTACTATATGCTACTTTCGGCTGAAAATGGATGGTCTGTGAACCAATCACCACATCAGCGATAGTGGAGGCAAAACTTGCCATACTGAAACATAAGATCATAAAAATAACTGCAACGACTGTTGCCATGCTTCCTTTCTTTTTTGTCATACTATAGTCTCCTTTCTCAAAATTTTGAATATGATAATTTCTTCCCCAATCAATGGGACCATTGAAATGAAAATCATTATACAATAGCCATTCCAAATGGCCTGGAAACATCAGAATACTCCATGGCATAACTATTGTATCTAAGGAAGAAAAAAAATGCAATAGTATCGGCATTTTTTCAGAGTTTCCAAACTTTTTTTACATTTTATTACCGTTTTTCCCGTCCCCTATGACGGCTAAAATGTGCTAAAATTGTAAATCTGACCCAAAGGAGATCATGATGACAAAGGAAAGACAATTGATAGACGCAACGAAGGAATTGATAGACGGGGTGTCGAACCTGAATTTTTCACAACCGGTGGCATTCGTATACAATCCTTTGGTGTACGCGCGGGAAAACCATCAACTATATATCAATCGATATGGCGGCTCAAGAAAAAAAATAATTTTTCTAGGCATGAATCCCGGTCCCTGGGGAATGGCTCAAACCGGAATACCTTTTGGAGAGATCGAATCGGTTCGCGATTGGCTGAAGGTCACCGCCTCTATCGGCAAACCCAAAAAAGAGCATCCCAAACGCCCGGTTACCGGTTTTTTATGCCGGAGATCCGAGGTCTCGGGCCGCAGGCTTTGGGGGCTTTTTCGGGAACGGTTCAAAACAGCGGAAAACTTCTTCGCTCATCATTATGTCGCCAATTATTGCCCATTGGTTTTTATGGAAGAGGGTGGCCGCAATCGCACCCCCGACAAATTGAAAAAAGAGGAACGTATTCCTCTATTTGAATGTTGCGACCGGCATTTGAAACAAATTGCCGGTATATTTGGTGCGGAATGGATTGTCGGCATCGGAGGGTTCGCCGCAAAAGCGGCGGAACGCGCATTTTCAGATTCAACCATTAAAGTCGGCCAAATCCTCCACCCCAGCCCCGCCAGCCCTATGGCCAATCAAGATTGGGCCGGAAAGGTCGCCGGCCAATTGCGTAACCTCGGAATTTGGGACTGAGGAGGCTCGCTATTTTACATCTCTTTTAATGTTTCTACGAGAACCTGTACTGTCTCAGCCTCTCCCGATTGAGGATCCAATTTCAAAAATGTCTCGAAATGTTTGAGGGCTTTTTTATTATCCCCTAAATCCATAAATGAATAACCCAACCGCAAATGTGGCTCTCCCCACTTTGGTTTTAGCTCCGCAGCCAGGGCAAAATAACTGATAGCTTCAGACAATTCTCCCTTCTCCAGGCAGAATTCCCCCATTTTGACAGACAGAAGATGATACTCTTTTTCCGCCATCATTTGGAGTCCGTCCTTTACGAGATGCGCGTTCTTTTTCAATACATCTTTTGTCACTTTATCGCTGAGAAGTAACTCTCCTTTTTGCAGTACAAATGGAATCTTTGGATTTTGCTCAAGCAAACGGACATCCAGCTCTTTTTTTTGGGTAGCATAATCATTATGTGAGATGGTAAATTCCCACCTACCATGTCCGATATTAATTAAAATCCACTCTCCATTCTTATCGGTCTTGGTGGAAAACGTTACATTGGCATTATCTCCAGTGGATTTTTGGTAATCCAATTTTCGAAATTTTACCATTTGACCACCGGTAAAGCCGCCGAGAAAGCGAATTTTCACCGTTGCGCCGGCAACCGGCTGATTATTTTCATCCTTTACATCTCCGGCAAGCCGTAATTTTCCCCGCCCACTCTGGGAATATAGGGGGGAAAGTATGAAGATACATACAAACAAGACAGACACAGCAATTCTGGCCCAGATAAAATACATACAATTCAATTTACTTAAACGAATCATTCAAGCCTCCGTAACCAATTCTACAATACTATACGGGTCAGTAAAGCAAAAGTGGAAATCATTCATTCAATTATGGTATACTTAACACTGAAATAAAAAATATGAGGTAATCCATGGAAACGTTATATACTGTCTATTCAGTCGCCCCTGCGTTAAGGAAGAAAGACGAGATTTTCGAGAATGTGAAAATCAATTGGTTCGTGGTGGATAGAATTGAACCGGCGATTCCATATGAGTACGCAATTGTCGAATACTGGACTATGCCTACGATCCAACGCACCGAAGCGGAATTTTTCGTCAAAGAACTATTCACCTTTGAGGAATTGCAGCAATTAAAAATATTTCTAAAAGAACAAAAGAACCTGGAGATGGAATTCGATGAGGTCAAAATACCGGTGGTAGGCAATGTAAGGCCCTGGAAACATAAATCGGAACTTCCCGGAAGCGGGTATTACCGTTTGCATACGAAAGACACGTACTATTTACCGTTCAAAGTGGAAGGATACTATAATATCCAATACTCCGACCAACAAATCGTTCCCGATAACCAAAAAACAGTTATTTCGCGTGATCTCGGCAAAGAAGTGCAAGAGCAACTACAGAAAAAATATTTCGACGGTTCCGACGTATAAGGGTCTGAACCTCCGTTCTCTTTCTTTTTTTATAGGTGAACCATGCTTGATTCAGAGAAAAAAGGGCGTTTCCTTGAAGAGGCCCTATATATCGGCGACCAATTACTGGAAAATTCCGAGAAAAGCGACAGGGGGATCTGGTGGTATACATATGGAGTGGAAAAAAACAATACGGTAACCAAAAACTTCCTGGAAAATATCGTACTCGGAACCTCGGGGCCAACGCTCTTTTTTATCGAACTATTCAAACAAACTAACGATCGGAAATACCTCGAAGCCGCAATCGCCGCAGCCCGATGGCTTGTATACTACTGCAACGAAAACCCATCGGATTTCTACAGTTTCAACACCGGTCGAATGGGTGTCGCCCTAACTCTACAGAAAGTATCGAAGATCTGTGGAGATTCGGCTTTTCTGGCGGAAGCCCTTAAAATCGCCGCCTCATGCGATGATTTTTTCAATGATTCCCGGTTAGTCTCGACATGGAACAATGGAGCTTCAGGTACTCTCGTGGCGCTACTCCACCTCCACAAAAAAACCGGAGAAGCATGGCTCCTGGAAAAAGCAGGCCTATTCGCGTCTTACCTAATAGATGAGGCCCTGATGGGAAGAAAGGGGTTGTACTGGGACCGTTCCCATCAAAATATCAGTGGGTTGTGTGGATTCGCCGGCGGGGCTTCGGGAGTCGCGTTCGCATTTCTCGAGTTAAGCAGGTACCTTGGCAATGACGCGTATTTCTGGTTGGCAAACCAGGCTTTTTTATATGAGTCCCAATACTATAACCCCTCGCTAAAAAATTGGCAGGACTTGCGGAAAGTCTTTCGAAAATTTGAAGATTTCAAAGAGCATATCGCTCACTGGAAAAACGGCAATATCGACTTCTTCACGAATGGCACATACGGACATTCATGGTCCTCTGGCGCCGCCGGCATTGGAATGGCTCGTTTGCGGGCATTTGAATTATCCAACGATGAAACTGTGGCCGCCGAAGCTCGTCTGGCCATTGACGCTGCTCTTAAAACGCTGGAGGAAGGCCGTGGAATATCTTCGTTGTATGTGCTTGCCGAAGGTGGCGGAGGTGTTGTGGATCTATTATTAAAAGCCGCAAGAGTATTCGCCGACCAGGACTACTACATTCACGCGCAACACATCGCCGACGCGGCTCTGGATCAAAAACAAACAGACGGTATTTACAATTCATCTCTTTTGTATAAGGGGCCGGCAGGTGATAACAGCCTCTTTGCAGGCTCCCCGGGAATCGGCTACATGTATCTACGGCTCATAGCTCCCAACAATGTTCCATCTGTATTATTGCCCGAGGTGAATGGTACCGGCTTGCAGGCAAAGCCATTGGAAAGCTCTGAGATCCCCCAATCATTATCCTTGACTCTTCCAGATATTAAACGAAGAATTCTGGGTCGCCACTATTCCCGCAGCCTCAAATTGGCCGACCAAGCGCTCCCTTCACGTATGGACTATTTTTTCGAGAAGGGAGAGATAGATTTCTTTGAATTCTTGGGACAGGAAATATCGAGCGTTTCACCGGATAACAACAGAGACTTGCGGGATCTATTGAATCTAGAACAAAATAAGAGACGCATGGATATAACACACTCGAGCCATGTCATGCTCCATGTGAAAGAATTGGTGAAAAAACAAAAAGCGGAAAAATGGAATCAAATAGATTTGTACGTTATTGAAGAGGGAGCCTTCGTCCTCGATGGCGATCTCGAATTCTATGAAAGCGCCCGGGAAAGGGGAGCATTTTTATTGAAACCGACAGCATACGGAATAGTGGAAAATCCCCTCTCACCCTTCACCTATACTATTCTTCAATCATTTCTCTCCCCTACCTCGGCGAAACAGGTTATCACGACTATGATGGGGCTATTTGAAGAATTAGATGAGAATGGAGCGGCATTACTAAGAGAAAAAATTTTAGAACAGATAAAAGCGGCGCTTCTTGCCGGACTTATCCTCGATGTTGAGTAGATGCCGCCTCCAGAGAGGCGGCATGCTATAAAAATAAATCGTTAAGGACAAATCACATATGGCGTAGTTACCATTTACAGATGATGTACATGGAATCAGAACAGAACGGTTCACAAGTGGCGCAAGTAGGATATAATCCCCCCTTGACTTCAGCTTTTTCTTCCTCTTTTAGCGAGGTCACAAAACTCTGAACCTTGAGATCTTTGAGATTTAAATTTTTCGACATCTGTACCTCCTTGAATTTTTCTGAGTCCCTTGCCGACAATAGGCCGCCTCTTTCGGGGCAACCAAATACCCTTAGTTGTAAGTATTAAAATTCAATCAATCGAAGACGGGCTCGCAAATCACATAACGCGATCCCGAGCAGTTAAAATCGCAGGTGATACAGGTCCAGGGCAATCCACCCTTCACCTTCGCTTTCTGCTCATCTTCTAAAGCGGTAACAAAACTCTGAACCTTGAGATCTTTGAGATTTAGATTTTTTGACATTTATTCCTCCTTGAATTTTTTAGTCCCTTTAATTTTAAAAAAATAGCATCCAATCCTACTATAACTAACTCAAAACGGAATGTCAATAAAAAATTAAATACAAAAATTAATTCAGCGGCAAATGCCCAAACAGAAAAAACCGCCCCATATGAGGCGGCATTGCAATAAATCAAGACATTATTCCTGGATTGGACTTAAACTTAATTCTACATCATTGCGCATAGTATCGGTAGACCTGAATTTGAGATCCGAAAAAATTTAGTTTAAACCAAAGTTTTGCAATCATACAGACTTGATGCCAAAGAAATAAGAAAAGCAACAACATTGTCGAGTGTCCCGGAATGAAGCGTTCAACTTCTTTGAATTATCCAACGATGAAACTGCGGCCGCTGAAGCTCGTCTGGTCATTGACGCCGCTCTTAAAACGCTGGAGGAAGGCCGTGGAATATCTTCATTGTATGTGCTTGCCGAAGGCGGCGGAGGTGTTGTGGATCTATTATTAAAAGCCGCAAGAGTATTCGCCGACAAGGCCTACTACATTCACGCGCAACACATCGCCGGCGCAGCTCTGGATCAAAAACCAAAAGACGGTATTTACAATATTATTGCCCGTGGTGAGTAACTCCGGATTGCAGGTAAAGCCATTAGAAAGCTCTGAGATCCCCCCATCATTATCCTTAACCGACGGCATACGGAATAGTGGAAAATCTCCTCTCACCATTCACATTCATGATTCTTGAGTCGTTTCTCTCTCCCACCCCGGTCAAGCATGTAATCGCGAAAGTGATGGATTCATTTGAAGAATTAGATAAGAATGGAGCGCAACGATTGAGAGAAAAAATTCTAGAACAGATAAAGGAGCTACTTGTCGCCGGACTTATTGTTGAAGTGGTGTAGATGCCGCCTCCAGAGAGGCGGCATACTAAAATAGCAATAATCGTTAAGGACAAATCACATAACGCGATCCAGAACAATCCCATAAATCGCAGGTAACACAAGTATTGGGCAATCCGCCTTTCAACTTCGCTTCCTGCTCATCTTCCAAATTGGTAACAAAACTCTGAATTTTAAGATCTTTTAGATTTAGTTTTTTAGACATCTCCCGCTCCTTTTAATTTTTTCCTTGATATACAAAAAGGTCGAAATTTTTTAGATGTCACAAACTACATAGCGAGAGCCGGAACAATCCACCGGTTCGCAGGTTACGCAGGTCCAGGGCAATCCACCCTTCACCTTCGCTTTCTGCTCATCTTCTAAAGCGGTAACAAAACTCTGAACTTTGAGATCTTTGAGATTAAGATTTTTTGACATTTATTCCTCCTTGAATTTTTTTAAGTCCCTTTTAATTTGAAAAAAAATAACATTAAATTCTACTATAACTAACTCCAAACGGTATGTCAATAAAAAATTAAAACTAAAAATTAATTCAGCGGCAAATGCCCAAACAGAAAAAAGCCGCCCCATATGAGGCGGCATTGAATTAAATCAAGACTTTTACCAATAGATTTGGTTTTAAATAATTTCTACATCATTGCACATAGTATCGGTAGATCTCAATTTGAGAACCGAAAAAATTGAGTTTAAACCATAGTTTGGCGACCATATACACTTGATGCCAGAGAAATAAGAGAAGCAGCAACATTGTCGAATGTCCGGGGATGAAGCGTTCGATTTCTAGATAAAGAAGAGAGACTATAAGGAATAAAATACCAAGAACGAGATACAGTCCCCATGTTTTCCAGAAATGGCGTTTGATAAATTTCACAGTGTTCCACCATTCCTTAAACACCGCAGTCTCCTGCCGGACAACGATACCGATTTTAGTATAATCCATCAGCATATTTACCAATGAGAAACTCAACAAAAACACGATCATTTTGATATTTTTAGCAAAAAGGCCGGGCCATGCGGTCGCGGCGTTCTCAGTGAAAATATTCAGAATTGCCCCGGTAATACCGGTTGTAATTCCTATTACCAGCGCATACACTGGAATTGAAATAAGGAATAGCTTGAAGAATCGCCAAAAATAAGCTCCGCAATCACTGAAAAAAGTCTTCAATATCACCGGCTCGCCGTTCTCAACGAGACGGCCGACAATACCTCCGTTCAAAAAGATATAGAGGACCAAAAAGAGCAGAGCTGGAATCAGGATGCCAGCGCTCAATAAATATCCCTTTTCCATTGCCTGGTAAATCACATCGCCAATCCACAAAAAACTCACATTCTTAAAGACTGCGTCCCCCATCACAGAGCTGGACAACCCGCGGGAAACAAATTGGAAAAACGGAATCGTCAACAGCAAGGCAAACGCGATGTTTACCGCCCACAGGTAGAGAATCAGCTTACTTTTCTTCCCGGTTATTACAAACCCTTTTTTAAATGCGTTTAAAATTCCCATCGTCTCCTCCTTAACTGAACATCGTAATGGCCTGAAGCAGGTTCTGGAACCAGAAAAAGACCTTGTTGCTTACCCGCATCGCCCCATGACGATCCGCTTTCCGTTTTAGACTATTATTGGAAATATTGACATCTATCAGGAATTTTGTTTCGGGATCGATAACAGCATACTTGACCTTCGAATCTTTTATGAACCGGAACGAGGTCCAACGCGCCTTGCCGTCCCATTGGCGTACCTCTTCGCTACCATCTTCGAAGACTACCTTCACGGGCAAAAACACATCGCCTCCGAGCTTTACCTCTCCAAAACGGCGAACTTTTACCAGGCTTTCATATTTGGGCTCTTCCACCTCTTTGTCTTTTTCTTCAGCTTGCCGGCGTTTGGTCTCGATTTTTTCCCCATCCTGATCAAACACACCTACCGGCGTTTTTATCCGCCATGATTTCACTGAAGCGACCCCATAATCAAATGCATTGGCTTTGAAGAACAACTCGTCGAAAAACCATTGGAAATCGCGGCCGGTCACCTGATTTACCACATTTATGAAATCATCTGTCTTAGGATGTTTATAACGGTAATCCATTTGAAACCGCCGCAGGATCCGCAACATCATATCATTGCCCACAATCCGTTCCAATGTACCCAGGCAGGTGGCGGCGCGGCCGTACACATTGGAGCCATAACTCATGGGACTGGTGAATTTCCAGGATTCCGTCATGATGGGATCCATTTTGGAAGAGATGATGGCCTGCATACGGTTCATATAGGTCTTCTCCAATTTGATGTTGCGGGTATACCGCTCCACGGGGAATCCATTGAAGAACAAAGGAACTTGAATCTCGCCATAGGCGGCGGCAATCACCTTACCGTCTGAATAGCTATTAATACCTTCATCAAGCCACGCCTCCTCAAATTCATTGTTGCCGCTCAATCCATACCAAAAATTATGTCCAAACTCATGAATCGTCACAAACTCCGGCGATAGTGGAGACGAAGATGGGAATAATGACGTACCGGCTGTACTGAGGGTGGGATATTCCATACCTCCGCAATCATTTCCAAACGGCGGGTCCAGCAAGGTCGCGGTATCATATGGATAGGGACCGTACCATAAGCCATAATACTTGATGGAATTAGCCAAAGCCCTGAAGTGGCGGTCGATTTGATCGCGGTGTTCCGGATTGATGAGGAGAATCATCTTCACATCGCTTAGCTTGACCTCCGCCACCGGAACTTGCAACGCCCGCGCCACTTCGGCGTATTCATCCGCGCTGACCTCTTTATCCGCCAAAAACATCCGTTCTACCTTTATATAATCAGGATCGGCGGTCCAGGCAAAATCGTGAACACGATTTTGTTTGTATGTATAGGTAACAGTATTTTTCTCGGGATTTTCCTTGCTTTTTTCTTCAACACCGGTGGCGCCGACGACAAATTCCTCAGGCACGGTGATATCCACGGAGAATTCAGCATAATCGGCGTAGAATTCAGTGTTCTGATGATACTGATGGCAATTCCACCCTTTCCCCTCCTCATAGACTCCGGGCTTGGGGAACCATTGCCCCATAAAATAGGAGTTACCGTAATACCCGGACCTGGCGATGGTACGGGGAACCTTCGACGTGAATTCCAATTCCAATACAACCGTTTCACCGGGCTTTAGCGGTTCAGGCAACAACACCCGCATCACAGTCTGGTCATGTGGGCGAATCGGCTTGTCAACCGTCATGTATTCAATTGTCGGCGTCAAATCTGCGCCATCCTTTATCCGGATCCGATCGACATTGACCCAACCCCATTTCCCGCGGCGGAATCCGCCGCTAAAACGGACGCCGGTATCATTTGATTCGTACGCTTCGCGAGCCATCGCGCTCTGTTCATTTTTAAACGCGTTCCAATATAAATGAAACCATATATCCGAAATCTCATCATTGGTGTGATTGTACCATTCGATAATTTCTGTCCCCGCCAGCATCCTCTCTTGATGGTTCAGCTCCACCGCGATATCATATTTAACCGTATCGGCAACCAGGGGCTGATCCTGCGCATGCATCGGGATGATCGACAATAACATCAGAAACAATGCTAAAGAAACATTGCTCAATTTTAAAAACTTCATTATGTCCTCCATTGCTACATAATACGTTCAGCCTTCATTCAAGGTTCTACTAATTTCGAGAAGTTGATAAAAATAAGCAATCATAATATAATGAACTCATGAAGAACTTTCTGTTTGAGGCGATCACGCGGCTAAAGGAGCATGGGGTCGATTTTGTTGTTTGCGGGGGGGGGTGCAAGCGTGCTCCACGGAAGCGATCGCAATACGTTTGATCTTGATATATATGTGGACTTGACCGATAAAAACCTAAACAAACTAATTCAGGTTGCCAAAGAACAACGTTGGATCCCCCGTGTCCCCGAACCGATCGAGCATCTCCTCAATATCCCATTTGCTGAGAGTAAAAAAAATGATCGAGCCGAAACGTAGAGGCGACATCTACGACATTCAAATCCTCGAGGAATTGTACAATGACGGACACAAAAAATAAAAAAGTTGATCCCTGTTTTGACGGCCATTTAATAATGGATGTACGCAAGATGCCTCCGGAGGAGAAATTAATGTACCTTTCGAGACAAATCCAATTGCGCTACTTTATAAAAAAACACGTAAAAAAAGTTTCCCGATAAAAATTACTTGTTTTCTTCGAGAATTTGTTCCAGAAGGTAATAGAGTTGCCTTAGATATCCCATCACTGTCTTATCGGGGAAACCGTCACGCATCCCCTCATCCAATTGCCGGGCAATCTTCTCAAGACAGGAGAGTCCAAAATGGGCGGCGCTTCCTTTGTAGCCATGGGCAATGGTTTTCACCTCGTCCCATAGTTCCCGCAGGTCATCGCCTGATTTTACCCGGTTCAGAACCTTCAGTTTCCGGCCGGCATCCTTTATAAAAATGGAGCGTAATCTTGGCGACACTCCGGGGCTAAAGCGTAACCAACGGCTCTTTTCTTTTTCCAGACAACACGAGGGAATGTCTTCCGGCATATCTCCGGTACGGATGTCGGAACCAATCAATACCTTGCGTACTTCATAAAAAAAACGGTCGAAGTCCACAGGCTTAGTGATATACCCATCCGCTCCCGCTCGAAGCGCAGAATCAATATCCTCTTGCATAGCATAAGCAGACATCACCAAAATCGGTTGTTTGAAATTCCTGCTCCTCAATTGCCGGATCGCCTCTTTTCCATCCATACGCGGCATCTGGATATCCATCAACACAAGAGCCGGCTGCAGTTCCAGAGCCACCTCCATTGCTTCTTTTCCATCGGAGGCAAACAAGAGTGACGAAAAACCGTACTCCCTTAATTGCTCCTCCAACAGTTCTTTATTGACGGGATTATCCTCAGCGATCAATATGGTCGAGGGAACGATGTTATCGAGCAAATTATCGGCGCAGAAGCCCTGGGCTTCGGTGTTCGCAACCTGCGGTCCCCCGCTCGCAGTAACCGGAATTTTAACGGAGAAGGCGCTCCCTTGTCCAACCACCGACTCCACAGATATACTTCCTCTCATGAGGGTAATGAGATTTTTGCATATGGCAAGTCCCAATCCGGTTCCTTTGTTTTGTTGCCCCACGTCCGACTCCAACTGGCTGAATGGCTTGAACACCTCCTGGATATAATCCGGAGGAATTCCAGGACCGGTATCGGAAATCCGGAACAGAAGTATCTCGTCGCCTTCCATTTTTACATCGAGGATGACGGAACCCGATTTCGTAAATCTCAAAGCATTGGAGAGCAAATTCATCAGAACCTGTTGCAACCGCCATTTATCATTATGAATGGTTTTACTACATCCGGGAGCCACCTGTATGTGAAAATCAATTTTCTTTTCCTTGAATTGCAATTCGAACATCGATTCCAGATCAGACAAAAACGTTTCCAAATCAAACGTTACGGCCTTGATATCCAGTTGCCCCGCTTCAATTTTAGAAAAATCGAGGATATCACTTAACAGCACCATCAAAGCCTGTCCCGAAGAAATAATTTTCTTGACGAACGCTAGCGCCTTTGACTCAAGGTTTTGCTTAAGTAGTAAATCCGCAAAGCCTAGAATTCCATTCAGCGGAGTTCGGATATCATGCGACATATTTGCCAGGAAAAACGATTTCATCCGGTTGGCTGATTCAGCTTGTCGCTTTAGTGATAGAACTTCGTCATACGAGCGTTTTAACTCCTCTTCCAAATGCCGGCGACGGGTAATATCTGTTTTAACGGCTCCATATCCAGTGATATTTCCGCTCTTGGGATCTCTGACCGGAAAAATCGAAGCCTCTTCAATGAATTCGTCGCCATCTTTCCTCTTATTGAGAAATTCCCCTTTCCATGTATTTCCCTCGGCAATCGTTTCCCAAAGATTTTTATAATAATCGGGAGGATATAAATTGTTCTCAGAACGCAAAACCCGGGGATTTTTACCGACCATCTCTTCAAAATCATATCCGGTCAATTGCTCAAACATAGGATTCACGTACTGGATATTTCCATCAAGATCAGTTAAAACGATGCTCTCGCTGGATTGGCGAACAACGTTCGCCAGGGTGTCTGCCGCACCGCCGATTTGCTTGTGCCCGGTTACGTCGTTAAACAAGGCTACCACGCTCAAGATGTCTCCGGCCGGATCAATTTGTACATCCCAATTTACTTTCAATTCTGTTCCATTATCCCCGGACCTAACGCGGAAAAACAGTGGATGCGCATTGCGCGGCCCTGCAATCACCGCAAAAAAATGGTCTTTAATGATTGATTTTATTTCCCTGGGCTCGATTACATCCCATAAAAAACGTCCCAGAATCGTCTCTTTCCCTCCAGCGCACATCGTACAGAAAAACGTATTGAATAATAGGATATCCCCTTCCGGTCCGGTTTCGACAATTCCATAAGGGATCCTGTTCAATACCCGTTGGTATTGCCCGTCATTCATATGGCTGCTATTCAATTCCGGTTTCATTATGGTTTCCTCCGCGAGTGTAGAGCTTCGCCCCCACGCATCGTTCCGCGATCGTCTCGGGGCTTCAAAATAGCGTAGCGTTTGCCAAAAAAATTAGGTCCGGCTGATGATCTCAGAAATATGAGCAATTGAGACTTCAACCTCTGCTCGTTCATCTACTGTTTGGGGGCATATAATCATGAGGAAATACTTGTATTCTCCCACAGAAAATTCCCTTAAGACAATTTTGTCAACATAGTTGATGTCCATCGAGATATTATTCGCATTGGTATGATTCAAAAGAGTCGCCGCTTTGCCAAGCGAATCCCCCATAATTGTGGTGAAAGCCGCAAGAAGTTCACCCTCCACGGGACTATTGTGAATCGCCAACGGTAATCCGCCAAAATCCGCGAGAACAGCTCCATGGAAATCGCCTTGTTTGCACATCCTCAGTAATGCATGCTCCAATGGATCCAGACGCTCGCCTTCCGGTTCTTGAGCTTCCGGCCGTTGAATCCTCTGGTCATTCATCTTAACTTCCAGCACAGGAGCTGCCTCAGGCGGCGCTGTGGGAATCACAGACGGAGTTGATGTAACAGGCGGTTCCGGCGGCGCCACAGGCTTCGTTTCTATACTTGGATGCTTCTGGTGATCGTCGGTTTTGGATATCAAATCCTGGATCAGGGCAGAGATTTCCTGGAAATCAAAAGAGTCCCATAATCTGTTCGCCATTATCTTCTCCTGCTTCTACTTTATTTTCCCTGACCTTCAATTCAAGGGCTAATTCAAAAAACGGCTTAGCCGCCACCAGGCCATTCGGCATAAGAGCCACTGGCACCGCATGCAAACTGGCCTTTTCAAAATATTCATCAAAAGGAACAATCGTTTTGAATATGGCATCGCCCGGCAATGATTGTCTGATTTGTTCCAGAATTTGATTTTCCAGGTTGTTTTCCTTATTCAGCATATTTATCACCACTCCCTCGAATTCGAGGCCTGGGTTCTGTTTCGCTTTGATTTCTTTCATTAATTTCAAAAATATAGGGATCGTTTTCAAAGAAATACTCCGGCAATTGACGATCATCATGGCGCTTTGACTAATACTCATGATCGCGGAAACGATTCCACCAACACCGGCGGGTGAGTCAATGATAATGTAATCAAAGCCATTTGTCAGGGATTTGATCATCATCGCGAGGCTTCCGCTCCGGGCCTCCTCTTCCAGAATAAAGACATCTTCAGGTTCCAATTGACCGATCCCCACAATTCGCATAGAATTATCACGGGTCGCCTTCATAATTTCTTCAGGTTTGCAGTTATTCTTCATCAGATCAATCAGGCCCAATTTGGTTTCACCACGAAGATTACTGGCAATTGCGATACCGCCCTGGGGGTCACCGTCAATCAACAACACACGGTTTCCCAATCGTCCCAGGCTATAAGCAAGGTTCAGGGCAATCGTCGTTTTTCCTACCCCGCCTTTCTGACTGGCAATTGTTATAATTTTTTCCATCTGATATTATACTCCTCAATGACGTTCAGTGTCCACAGTGAATGGATTTTTTTTATAAAAGTTCACAAGCAGGGGTTGTACAGGGTTACGCCAACAAATTTTTTATCTCTTCGCCGGCTTTTGACAGGCTGAGGAAAATGAGCCCCAATTTGGCGCTTTCCCGGCATATAGCCAGCAATACCGCATGGGGACCCGCCTGGGAAATCACAACATAGCCATAATCGCCTTTTACAAAAAGTTGCTTCATATTTCCTTTTTTCAGCTCGCTGGCAGTTTTGACACCCATTGTCATCATTCCGGCGCTCAACCCGGCGACCTGAGCCTCCTCGATCCCCGAAGGGAGGAGACTGGCGATCATTAAGCCGTCTTCCGACACCACCGCGCAGGCTTCAAAGTCTGTAGAACTCGCCTGGAGCCGTACAAGAATATTGTCTAGTGCTTCAGTTTTAACCATATATCACTCCTTGCCTCAAAATTCAATCGTTAAAATACAATCGAAATCCAATCTCTTTTATTTTAAAGGATTCACAATTCGATGTAAAGAAAAAAATATTGATCTTTCCGGAAACAAAAAGATAGCGATTGCAACCGGAAAAACCGCAAGGGGTAGCGTTACAATCAAAATTCGAGTCTTCATTTTCCCCGGGCGCGCTGTTTTTCCCTGGCCTCTTCCACCACTTTCTCTTCAATGGCTTTCGGCAATGGATCATAGCGGAGAAACTCCATCGAATAATTGGCCCTACCACTGGAGAGGGTTCGCAAGACAGACGCGTAACCGAACATTTCCATCAACGGAACGATACCGGACAATTTCTGGGAACCTTTGCGAAACCGTCTCATATTGTCGATACGGCCCCGCCTGCGGTTAACATCCCCCATGATGTCCCCCATGTATTCATCGGGAGTGTTGATTTCAATCTTCATGACCGGTTCTAGAAGCTGTGGCGATGATTTTCTCACCACCTCTTTGAGGGCAGCCTCAGTACACGAACGGAACGCCATTTCGCTGGAGTCCACCGGGTGAAATGAACCGTCGATCAACACAAATTTGATATCCAGCATCGGATAACCGGCCAACAAACCTTTACTCATGGTTTCGGCAAATCCTTTCTGGACCGCCGGAATGTATTCCCTGGGAATATTTCCACCCTTCACCAGATCCACAAATTCCAATCCACCGGCGGGATTCGGTTCGATACGGAAGACGATATGGGCGTACTGGCCGTGACCGCCGGTCTGCTTTTTGAACTTATAGTCGTGCCGGACTTCGCGGGTAATGGTTTCCCTAAATGCCACCGCCGGCTCCCCAACAGTCACTCCCACTTTATGCTCTGTTTTGAGACGATCGACAATGACCTCCAGATGAAGTTCCCCCATACCGGAGATGACAGTCTCGGATGTCTCGTCATCATACCGTACTTTAAAAGAAGGATCTTCCAAAGCCATCTTATTGAGAGCGATTCCGAGACGGTCCCGTTCCTTAATGGAGATAGGCTCGATTTTCATATCCAACACTGTCTCGGGATAGTGGATATTCTCGAGGATAATCGGTTGATCTTCATCACACAGAGTATTTCCGGTGGTGGTATATTTCATCCCGATCAAAGCGCCGATATCACCCGCCTGCAAGACCGATATCTCTTCCCGTTCCTTGGCGGAGACCCGGAGAATACGGCCGACCCTCTCTTTTTTATCTTTTGTAATATTGTATACATAACTCCCGGCATGCAACTCACCGGAGTAGACCCGGATAAATGTCTGCTGCCCCACATAACTATCATTGATGATCTTGAATGCCAAAGCGGAAAAAGGCCTTTTATCGGAGGGTTTCCGGGAAATTGTAGTATCCGGGTCATCCGGCTCCGTCCCCAACACGATACCGCGGTCCAGCGGCGATGGGAGGTAGTCGATTAACGCGTCGAGTAATAATTGAACACCTTTGTTCTTAAAGGAGGAACCGCAAAAAACAGGAGTCACCAGCAAGTTCAATGTGGCGTTCCGGGCCGCCCGTTTGATATCCTCGACTCCGATTTCCTCTTCCCCAAGGAATTTTTCCATCAAATCATCGTCGAAATCCGACAATTTTTCCACCAACTGTTCCCGCAATACAGTTGCCTCTTCCATATATTCAGAAGGGATGTCCCCCTCGTTGATATCCAAACCATCATAGGTGATGGCCTTCATACCTACCAAATCGATAATTCCATAAAAGTCGGCTTCACTTCCCATCGGTATCTGGAACAGAACGGCATTTGCGCCCAGCATATCGTTCATCATGCTCACAGTCTGCTTTAAATCGGCGCCGTTTCGATCCATTTTATTGATAAAGGCTATTCTAGGAACTTTATAGCGATCAGCTTGATGCCAAACAGTTTCACTCTGGGGTTCAACTCCTCCGACAGCGCAAAAAACCAT
The DNA here is from genome assembly GCA_964491915.1 of uncultured Clostridia bacterium. Classification (GTDB taxonomy): domain Bacteria; phylum Acidobacteriota; class Aminicenantia; order UBA2199; family UBA2199; genus JAHELQ01. Next base: position 87,467 of record CAZBHS010000013.1, on the reverse strand, counting down.
CACGATCCCATCCAGGACACGCAATGACCGCTCCACTTCGAGAGTGAAATCAATATGTCCCGGCGTGTCGATGATATTGACTTGATGGTCTTTCCAATTTGTCGTGATGGCGGCCGAGGAAATGGTAATCCCCCGTTCTTGCTCTTGTTTCATAAAATCCATGACAGCCTGGCCATCATGGACTTCGCCCAACTTTCTAGTCACACCGGAAAAAAATAAAATCCGCTCGGTGGTGGTTGTCTTCCCGGCATCTATATGGGCCACAATACCAATATTCCTGATCTTGTGAATTCTTTTTTCACTCATTCGTTATACTCCTTATTTCCTGCGTCAATGTTCAATTCTGATGGAGAATGATCCACCACATTTCATAATTTCGAAATGGGTCGGAAAAAAATGGAAATAGGTATCCCTTATGCTCCTAATCAGAGGGGCATATTATAACACAAAATCGCGTTTCGTCAAGAGTGGATCAACGTCCAGGAACCGAAACACTATTGTTATGGATTTTTTTAACCAATTCCAGCAATTCCTCTTCCAACATTCTGGATAATTCCACAGGAACCGAGTGGATTTTGTTCTCCGACAAAAGTTTTCGCCGGTCGAATTCATGAACGACTACCAGGTCGCCGGTTTTGTAATCACGGATTTCAAACGTCATCGCCAGATGACTAAAACGGCGTCGCCCCAACCCCTCATCTTCCATGCGCGTCAACCAAACCAGAAGCTCCCAATCCGCCTCGCCCTGAGAATACTCGTTAATCACGGAAGAAAAAACACTATTGCGTACCAAAAATTCATCAATGGCATCCCCTAAAAGCTCTCCCGGCTTTTTTATCCAAAAATTATAGGAATAATAATTCAATTCATACGGAGAGGTCCGGTAGACCATCCGGTACTGATCGTATACCTTCGCCACTTGCACCTTTTTGATCATCACAACCTTAGGTACCGGTGCGATTGTCTCTATGCGGGCGCCGGGAATTCGCAATTGAAAATAACGTTTCAGTGGCGACGACATACAGCCGGAAACCGACAGCACGATAACACCCAATAACAACAACTTTAATATATATCCCGGACGCTTCATTTCCGACTCCTATTCTGTTTTCTTTTTCTAATCAATATGGTGGGATCTTCCGTCAGGTTCTTGGAGAAGGTGGCAAGATTTTCCAGAGCGTCCCGCAGCGCTTCGAGAGTTGCGCTCATGTCGCTCTGAATATCCAAAATAATTCCCCTGGTTTTCCTGATAGATGCGGTGGATGTGTTTACCAATTCATCAAAATCCGCCATAGTCTTGCCCAACTCTTCTTTTGAGAAACGGGCATTGGCAACACCGATCAGCACCTGTATTTGCTTTGAGATGCCTTCGATATCGACCTTTTCCAGAGAAGCTGTAAAGTGGCTGACTCTGGAGGAAATTTTCTCCATATTCTCCATCGATCGAGCCGCAAATCCACGTTGTTCCTGGATAAACGATTTCATCATGGCAGTACCCTCCTCTATGTTAACCAGGATCCTGGAAAGCTCTTCACCCCGCTTTTCATTTAGAAGTTTGTTGATATTTTGGACCGCCTTGTCGATGTTGGAGACAATATCTTCGGCTTTTTCGCCCAATCCTCTCTCCATGGGAATAATTCCGCCAGGTAAAAGGTTTTTGGATTCTGAAGAACCGCCGGAAAGTTCAATGAACTTCAAACCGGTGATTCCCGCATAAGAAAGTTTTGACCTCATATCATCCTTGACCGGAAAGCCCCTCCTTATCTCCACTTCCACCAGGATGGAGTTCAGATCATACGGATTGACTTCTATATCCATGACTTTCCCGATATCCACCCCCTGATATTTCACAGAAGAGCCATTGCTAATACCATATACCGATATTTCTTTAAAATTGATGTAATAAGTTTCCCCCTGCGATTTCAGCTTGGGAATGATAAACAATCCGAAAATAAAAACCAGTACCCCGATAGATACCATTAAAAAAATGCCTAAACGGCGTTTTTGTTCCCTGGTCAACAGCATATTATTTCCTCATAAAAAAAGTGTTTATGAACGAATCGCGAGATGTGTGCAATTCGTTCAGCGTGCCGTTAAAATGGATGACCCCTTTGTTCAAAACAATGGCGCGGTCCGCGATGTTCTCGATTGATCGAAGCTCGTGGGTGACCACAACAAACGTGATACCGAACATATCCCGCAAATTCAACATGAGCTTGTCAAGATCCGCAGATGTGATCGGATCCAATCCAGCGGAGGGTTCATCACAAAAAATTATGTCCGGATCCAATATCATGGCTCTGGCTAATGCCGCTCGTTTACGCATACCGCCGCTTAATTCCGAAGGGAACTTCTCCCCACTTCCGGCGAGCCCTACCTGCGCCAGGCGCGAACTCACCATCTCCCGTTCAATTTCATCCGGAATTTCAGGGAATTGCATCTTGATTGGAAGAGCGACATTTTCAAATAAGGTCAATGAATTGAGAAGCGCGCTATTCTGATAGAGTACGCCGATTTTTTCGTATACACGCTGCATTGCATGCTCAGACAGCATGTCCAGTGGTTCGCCCCAAAAGTAAATATCACCGTTCATCGGAGGGATCAGCCCGATTACGGTCTTCAGCACTGTGGATTTTCCACAACCTGAACGTCCCAACAGAACTGTTATCTCGCCCTTCTGAATAGTGAAATTCATCTCCTGGACCACCGGAACCCGGTCGTATCCGACATCCAGGTTTTCGACCCGCAACAGCTCTATTTTTTTATCAGGTCCAGTCATCCTCTAATACAATATCAACGCAAAAATGCAATTCATAAAAATAATCAACGAGATCGACAGCACCACCGATTCAGTGGTGGCGATCCCTACCCCCCGCGCTCCGCGGTCAACGGAAAACCCCTTGAATCCGGCGCTCACCACTACGATCCAACCGAAGCAAACGGTTTTGCCCAATCCTATCAGAACATCCTTCAATCCCACGATCATAAACATCTCATCCAAAAACACCCGCGGCATAATACCGGAGAAAAACCGGCCCACCAGAATCCCGGCAAAGATTCCGACAAAATCTGCGAGAGCCACCAATAAGGGAACCGCCAGTGTAATTCCAGCCAATCGGGGAACCATCAAAAACTTCTCGGGGACGAGCCCCATGGTTTTCAAAGCATCCACCTCTTCCATCACCTTCATCGACGAAATCTCGGCGGTAATGGAGGCGCCGATCTTACCGGCCAAAATGATCCCCACCATCAACGGCACCAATTCCCGGATCATTCCAAAGCCGACCAGATCCGCCAGGTAGATATCGGCTCCGAACAATTTCAATTGCTGGGCCGAGGTCACCGAAATGGTGATGCCGACGAGAAATGTCATCATACAAACAATGGGAGCGGAATCATAAGCCATAAAATAGAGTTGATGGATAATCTCACCGGGATACACGCCCCGCCGTTTCAACATATACTGAATCGAGTAAAAAATCTCATCCGCCAGAAGAACGAGATATTGCTTCACCCGTTTGCGAAAGTTCCAATAGATGTCTCCGACATTCTCGATTTTTTCGAATGTGGTGGTGACAATGTGGCGCCGTCGTCCCGACTTCCGTTCCGTCACATAAGTTTTGAAAATTTTATCGAATTCAGGTTTGATATTCTCAAACCGCACTTCGGCGCATTGTTCCCTCAGGTAATTGAGAAAAGCGATACCGGCGGAATCGAGTTTTTGAACCTTCTCGAAATCGATCACCATTGTGCACAAACGATCGACCTGCATCTCCTTGAATTGACGATGTAAATCAGCCACATGCTCGATCACCAGTTCGGACGGAAGAGAAAAGCGCCTGCTTTCACCATTCATATTGTTTACATTCTATAACAAAACCCCACACCTGTCCACAACGCCAGTGTTTTTTTGTCCGACAAACGTTATCGAAATTTGAATGCGAAATAAGGTGAAGTTTTTAATAGAATCTATTCCGAAAGTTGAATCGTCTCAATTTTGTAACCGCTAAGATTTCTCTCTACGGTACTAAATCCAATGCCGATCAATGTTATGTTTTTTTGACTTCCCAGAAATCCCTCATAGTATTTTCGATCCTTAATCTGCTCGAGCACATCCTCCGGCTTCCCCATTTTAAATTCAAATATAAAAAAGGAATGTGCGGATTCAACGACGGCATCTATTCTTCCAATATTGGTCTCGACCTCCACGCTCACGGAAATACCGATTAACTTCAAAACCAAATAAATAATTGAATGGAAACAGGATTCCCGGTCCGCGGGAAAAATGTTATAAGGAATCGAAGCAAATAACCACTTCAAAGAATCCAGAAATCGTTCAATTTCATCATTTCTTATTGCGGAAGTCATTTGATCAATGATCTTGATTCCAGCGGCAAAATCTTTTTGAATGTATTCTCTAAATAAATAATTTAGGAAAGAATTGCGGACCTCTTCGTTTGGATAAGAGAGATTGTAGCGCAGAGAGCCATCCTGGTTGACTTTGCTTTTAATCGTGAGGTAACCGGTCTGGAATAGAAGCGAGGTTATCTCGATATGATCAATATCGTAGCTATCGAAAAAATAAGCGCTAACCGATAGATTGTCGAACTCTTTGATATCACTGTTGCTTTTGCGAATCAAACGCGTCAAAAAGGTCGGAGTACCGGAGGAGAACCAATAGTTATCAAATTGATTCTCGATGAAAAAATTCAAGATAGAAAAAGGATTGAATACAAAATGCTCACCATCCCAAGAATAACCATCATACCATGCTTTGATTTTTTGAACCAATGGCGCGGAGATTTTATCGTCATCTCCGGCGATAAGACGGATCCTATCGCCAAAATAATGAAGCAACTCCTCTTCGGTATAGCCCAACAATGTAGAAAATTGGGAAGAGAGAGTGATATCCCTCAAGTTATTGAGACCCGAAAATACAGATACCCGTGAGAACTTGGATACCCCTGTAATCAAAGCGAATTTGATATTTTTATCCGCGGTCTTGATAACTCCGTAAAACTCCCTGAGAATATCACGGTTCGCCAATGCCAGTTCGGGGTCCTCGACCTTATCGATAATGGGTTTATCGTATTCATCAATCAAGACGACCACTCTACCTCTATCTGAAAGTTTCACAATGAGCTCTTTGAATTTTTCATTGCAATAACGTTTTGGATCTAGATCGATGCCATAAGATGTTGCGATGTCTTCGATCAAACGTTCCAACGTCTCTTCCAGCCGTTGCGGAGTTTTATAATTCAAGCCGAGAAAGTCGATGTGAATCACGGGATGAGGTTCCCAATCGATTTTATCGTAAATCCAGAGTCCATCGAAGAGTTCCTTGTTTCCAGAAAATATTTCTTTCAATGTGGACAATAGAAGGGATTTACCGAACCTGCGGGGTCTAGAAATAAAGTAATATTTACCGCCATCGGAAAAGAGCTTATGAATTTGACGGGTTTTATCTATATAGATATAACCCTCCTGTATCAACTCACTAAATGTCTGAATCCCAATGGGTAAATTCTTCATATTGGTCTAATTATAATATCAATCTCAACTTAAGACAAGATGCTTCCCCAGATCTCCCTTGTAAAAAAAAGAAAAATAGAGCGTGCTTCCTTTCCAGTTTGAAAATGCAAAAGATTCAAAAAAAATGACCGGCTTCGGAGGAAAAATTCAGAGGGAGAAACAAAATAAAAATATAATTTAACGATACAGCAGGTGGAGATATCAAAATGAGGTGGAGGAAAAGAAGGGGGTGGTTAGGCGCTTACATAATTTGAGATTGTATGTTCAACGACAACTATCTTTTCCCTTTTGACCGAATCCCCCAAATTTCTCGCTTGTGACTCCCAAAAGGAAGTCTATGACTGTGTGTCACTTGTATATGTCTCCGAAGACAACGTAAATGTCTTATATACCGGCGTATGAGTTACAAATACCGGCGTATGGGTTCCATATCCCTACGAATATATTACAGATACGCCGGAATATGTCACCCATACCGACGTAAATGTTACTCATACCAACGTATATATTATTCATACGCAGGTCAATGCTCCATTGCCCAACGTATCTGTAACATATACCGACGTATGTGTTACCCATACGCAGGGATGTGTTACCGATACCAGCGTACGTGTTACACATACCAACTTTCGTGCCACGATTGCGGGGCAAACCATCCCCCATACAACCGGCATCGCCGTTATGTTCAACGACAACTGTTTTATCCCTCCATATTGCCTCACGAAAAAATCATACCCTCATGGAATTCGCAAATCAACTAAAATGTAACTTTCTCTTAAATGGAATTTGAGGGGATGCAGTAACATTAGTTTTATGTCTTTCATCTATTGTTTCAGAGCGTTTTCGCTTTCTTGATCAACATCATTGACCTCTTGAATTGAGCATCCTTTACTATTTGGGTCTCCTTGAAAATGAACCCAAACAGTATAAAGAATTTTCTCAAAATCCGGGAGTTCTAATTGTCGTCAGCCGGGAGTTTTGAATGTCGCTGAACAGTTTCCACACCTCGATAATTCCAATGTTTCGGTTGGGGTTACCTGTCCACCGCTACTGCCCTTTTCCCAAAACCGGGAGCTATTTTTTCAAAATAAATCGGCGATGATATCATTTTATTTACAATATTTATTAGGTTAGGGTATTTCGTATCCGTAGATTTTCTTAAAATTAGTTTGGATGTAATCGTGGGGAAGATCCATTCGACGTGCTTGGTACTGATCTTCTTTGGGATCGAACGCAGGGCAGAATCCGCTAAAAATATAGTTCTCACTGCTATTTTCAATTTTGATATCTTTTAGTCGATCGGAGACGTGTCTCAGCGGTGAAGGCGAGTAGGGCTTCCTGAATGATGTGTGCAGGTAACATTTGTCTCTTTTTTCTAAAGGGATTACGAATTCCCTGTATGAACTGTCGGAATCCTTATGTTCATTTTTTAGAACGGAATTGAAGGTATCGATACTGTCCATGGGCAACAGTTTCCCCAACGGCGTCACAAAAATAATATAATCACAGCAATCCACCAGGATCTTCTTAAATGCCAGGTGACCTCGCCCCCGGGCGCAGATATGTAGTTTATCAAGGCTTCTATGACATAAAAACCAATTTGAGGTGATGATACCAATGCTTATGATTTTCCCCTTCGATTTATCTTGCTCATCGAATAGGTCTTTTAAAATTCCCTCGGTAAAACCTCCCGTTGTAGCCCTGTATTGATTGAGGGGTTGACCTCCAATCAGATTGAAATCGGTTTCCGAAAATTTGTCTTTTTTACGGGGGGGAATGCGGTGAATTTCATCGATTCCCGCAAGATTGTTAGTGTAAAAGACAAAATTATGCGAATCGTTGGCTTTCCCTGAAACTCCATAGCGAACGAGACAAGGGAAAATTGGAGTAATGGTAGTACCGGAGTCGAGGATGATTCTGATTGTTTTGTTGGCTTGACCATGCTCCTGGTCGATTCTCTGGATAACGCAGGGCAACAGCTCTTTTACTACAGAATTGGCCAAATCACTCTTTTCCTCAATAAAATGATGGGATCGTTTGAAATATTTGTTTTGCTGCCACGCATACCCAAAATATTCAGTAATAATATGATCCCATGCTTCCAACCTGCGAAAGGATTTCTTAAACTCAAACACGTAGGCATAAATAAGAAAAAAAATGCTGGCCCCGCTGATTACCAATAATAAAGAGTTGAAATCTGTTATTTTAGGCAATATAGTTAGAATTCCAATGATTACAGAGATAAATCCCAGGAATACACCGAGAGTCATTCCCAGTAATTTCTTTAAACCTGTTAAGATCTTCATTGTTACACCTCCGTATGTTCAATCAACTCTACTCTTTGCACCATCCCAAAATATAAGCGAAAAATTGATATGAATATAAACGTTTAACAAATAAGAGAAAAAAAGTCAACACAAAACAGGGGTTGACATTTGTTTTGGAAGTGGGTATGGTGAAGGTAGATTTACTTTAGGAGGTAAAACTAAGATGAAACACAAAAAAACCAAAAAACTTTCTATCAACAAATTGACGATCGCGTCCTTGAACGGGACAGATATGGTGAAACTGAACGGTGGAGGATCCGAGAACACCTGTGAAACCGTTTGCGCCAGTGACTGTCGCAGTTGCACACAAGACACTTATTGCTCATGGTATCTTTGCCCCTGACGCGGCTTGAGTCGTTAGCAGAATTGGAATCACAGAGGGAAACGCCGGACGTTTCCCTCGCTTCGAATTGTTTTACTTTTGGATAGGGGCTTTGGACGGGGATTTGGCTTTGGTGAAGAAGAGGATGACGACTCCCGGGATCAGATAGACGATATCGCGGATAATCGTTCCCCAAAGACTTCCGTGTTCAGCCGCCTGGGGATCGAAACAACCGCAGTCTATGTCGAGGCCGCGGGCGAGGTTGATGGACAATGCGATGATAAAGGCCACCAACATACCGGAAAGGACAAACGAAGAACCCTTCGGAAAAATCCCCACTACGAGAAACACTCCAGCAACCATTTCCAACCAGGGGACAAAAATCGCCAGGAAGTGGATGAACATTTGCGGAAACAATTGATAATTGTACAGGGTATCGGCAAAACTTCCGGGATCGGCGATTTTATGGATGCTGGCATAGATGAATATTCCACCTAAAATGAAGCGACAGATCAATTGCACAGGTAACGAACTCAATAATGTTTTCAGTTTTTCCTTCATCTTACTCACCTCCTCCGCCAATTTTCCCTCCATCGGGGATTTCAGTGGGATAACCAAGAGCCAGCCATCCTTCTATTCCATCTTTATAAATCAGAAGATCCTTATGGCCTCTCCCGTTCAATTTCGTAGCCAGCAAGTGCGAATCATGACAACTGGGATTGACGCAATAGGTAACGATCGTTTTCCCAGAATTCAAAAGATCCTGCAACTGATTGTACCGATCCTTGAATTCATAAAGAGAAAAACTGACCGCTCCGGGGATATGTCCCATTTCATACTCAGAGCGCTTACGGGCGTCGAACAAAACAGCCATATCACCATCAAGCATGGTCTTCAAGAATTCCGCATCGATCTCCTGTATATAAATTTCCTCTTTTTGTTCTTTTTTCGGCGGTTGGTACGATTCAAAAAGCGGAAGTCCGGATGATGACAGGTGATTGACACTAACCCCGATGACCAGGGATAAACCCACAATAATGATTAATTCCAGGAAAAAACGTTTCATTTTTAAAAGGTCCTCAATTTGGTTTTAATATCCTATCTTAATATTTTAAGAATTTCCTGTCAATAGAACCCTGAATAAAAAAACCCGCTATTGACAACAAAAAAATGAAATTGTACAATCAGAATGATGCTTGTTTCGATAAGAAACGGACATACTCGTTTTTCTACGGTCTTATCAGGGCAATCGCTTGCAAATCTATTCCTGTAAGAACGAATAAGTAGGCAATGGAATTATTTTTTTTTGGTGTTACCGACGTTGGCAAAGTTAGGGAAAAAAACGAAGATAGTTTTATCGCCAAAAAAATAGGCCCCCAGGAATATCTATTCATTGTCGCCGATGGAATGGGTGGGCACAATGCCGGAGAAGTGGCCAGCCGGATGGCGGTGACAAACTTTGTCAAAGAATTGAAAAAAATCGAAGGGTCTGTCTCCATACACCAATTAAATGACATTGTGCAAGCCCTGAACACCCACATCAACAAAAAAGGGAACCGCTGGATCAATACCGCCGGGATGGGAACAACGCTTTCCGTTCTCTATATCAAAGACTCGCTAGGCTATATCGCCCATGTCGGCGACAGCCGTATTTACCGGTACAACAATGCCAAATTGGAGCAGTTGACCGACGACCACTCGGCAGTTGGAAAATTACTCAAAGACGGTCTTATCTCGCCCCAGGAAGCCATGGCGCACCCTCAGCGAAATATTCTCTACCAATCACTCGGGATGCGGGGGAAACTGGAGGTGCAGTTGCTCGGCCCCATCGATATATCTCCAAACGATAAATTTCTCCTGTGCAGCGACGGATTGACAAACCAGGTTACGGACCATGAAATCAAACGGGAATTAAACATAAAATCCACTAATGCGATCTCTCAAACCCTTCTTAATAGGGTGCTCTGCAAAGGAGCGAATGATAACGTCACTATTATAACGGTTTCAGGGCAACAGGATCAGGACATTGATATGGGTTGCCCCGAATGCCGTGAAATTATTAGAAGTCAAACGACGGTAAGACGCTTCACCAAAGAAATAAATCTATGGATCATACTCAGTATTCTGGTGTTTTTAGTGATGATTCTATCGTACCTCATCATAACAGAGGTACTTCAATCTCCCATTCAATAATTCCCCTAAAAAAAAGAGGGGCGCCCAAAACAGGCAACCCCTCCAATCGATCTATCAAAAAAATGTCCTTCTAATTAATTCTATTTTTTTATCTTTACCTTCGAGAAAAAGGAGTAGAGAATCGGAACGATAAACAGTGTCAAAAATGTCGAAGCCAACAATCCTCCGATCAACGCAATGGCCATAGGGGACCTCATCTCCGAGCCCTCCGAACGGGCGAGCGCCATCGGCAACATTCCCATCATGGTGGAGAGAGCGGTAATGATAATCGGTCTGAGGCGAACCACCGCGCCTTTGACCAGCGCGTCGAATTTATCGGTCCCTTTGGCGATCAACTGGTTGATATAGTCCACCATCACGATACCGTTGTTCACAACGATTCCCGCCAGCATGATGAAGCCCATGATGGCCGGCAAGCTGACATGTTTTCCTGTTATGGCCAACAACCCCGAGACACCTATAAAAGCCAGAGGAATGGTGAACATGATGATGAAGGGATACTTCAAGCTTTCGAACTGGGAGGCCATGACGGCATACACTAAAACCAGGGCCAACAGCAGAGCGAGCAGCATGGTGCTGAATGATTCCAGCATCTCTTTATATTGACCGCCCATTTCATAAAAATAGCCCTCAGGAAGATTTTCCGTTATATCTTTACAATGCTCCAGAATCTTTAGGACAACACTACCCAGATCTCCGCCGACAAAGTTCGCGGAAACGCTGACTTTCCGTACCTGATTCTCTCGATCGATCCGGACGGCGCCCAGTGACGGCTTGAAGTCAACAATCTGCGATAAATAGACGTTCTGACCGGACGGAGTTACAATGACCAATTTTTTTAAGTCCTCGATAGTATCGCGATCCTTTTTTTTGAGACGAACGCGAATTTCCCGTTCCTCCCCTTCCACAATCATTCTCGACACGACTGTACCGATGGTGAAGGTTTGCACCTGTCTGGAAATATCATAAGGGGTGAGCCCCAGCCTGGAAGCCTCCTCCTTTTTTATTTTCAACTGAAATTCAGGTTTACTCTTATCCAGAGAGATCTCTACGTCCCTCACCCCCTCGATCTGAACCATCCTCTCCTTCACCTTTTGGGTGATCATCTCCAATGTATCGAGTTCCCTTCCATAGAAGCTGAATTCGATGGGATTGGAGGTGGATCCTCCCATAAAGGCCGAAGACATATCGATAAACTGCATTTTCCCCTTTTTCAAGTCTGGGAAATACTGCCGCCAATTTTCAATTATCTGCTGATCCGAGATATCCCTCTTGCTACTGGTTTCAAGATAGGCCCACAACGTGGCCTCGTATGAACCGGCTGGATTGAATCCGGAGGCCGAATCCTGGGAATTTTGCTCGTTCATACCTACCGTGACCATCGTGGAAATGACATTTTCATCTTTCAGAGCCTGATCTTCCACATAACGGATTACCCGGTCGGTTTCCGCCAACTTGGTCCCCACAGGCATACGGACTTTTAAAAATACCATGGACTGATCCTGTTTGGGAACAAACTCGCTTCCCAGTAGAACCGCCAACACAATCGAGACCACAAACAACAATAAAACACCTGTCAGTACGAGTCCCCGATTCTTCAACGAACCACGGAGATATTTCTCGTAAACTTCCCGGACCCGGTTGAATTTGTCCTTGCCCAAATCCATGGAAACCTCTTTATTCCCTTTGCGCGACCGGAACAGCCAGGCCGCCAACATGGGAATAATCGTAAGCGCCACAAACAGCGATGAAAGCAATGAGAACGATACTGCCACCGCCAATCCCCGCGACATATCTCCAGCGGTTCCTTCGGCGAAAAACATGGGAACAAAAACAGCGATAGTCGTCAAGGTAGAGGCGATAATGGCGGTCCCAACCTCCGATGCTCCCTGTCTCGCTGATTCGAACGGAGATTCCCCTTCCTGAAGGTGACGGAAGATATTTTCTATAACAACGACTGCGTTATCCACCAACATACCGACACCTAGAGCGAGACCGCCCAAAGTGATAAGATTCAGAGTGTAGCCTACGATATCCAACGCGATAAAGGTAGTGATTACCGAGAGAGGAATCGCGATGCCGATGGCTAGAGTTGGTCGAATACTCCTCAGGAACAAAAAGATAAGTATCATGGCCAAAAAGCCACCGATTAGAATGTTGTTGGCGCTCTTGCTGGCCATAATTTCAATAATCCGGGAAAAGTCAACGCCGATACTGAACTTCAGATCCGGGTCAAGGGTAGGAATGATGTTTTCCAGAGCTTTTTTGACAGCCCGGGCCACCAGCACCGTATTGGAACCGGAACTTTTGGTGATCATCATCATCACGCCTTTGGACCCATCGATACGAGCGAGAGATCTCGCCTCTTTCGATGATTCCGATACATCGGCGATATCCTGGAGAAAAATAGGTACGCCCCGCTGGCCTGCTCCTACAACGACATGCCGGATCTCATCCACCTTTGTGAACTCACCGATGGTACGGATGAGATATTCGCTGTGCCTTTCCTCAAGATAACCCGAGGGCAAGTTAATATTGGAAGCCGCAATCGCTCCTTCAACCTGGGAAATGGAAAGGTTGCGGGACTTCAATTTGCCTTTATCCACATTGACCAAAATCTCAGCTTCTTCGGGAGAGAACACCATAGCGGAGGCTACTCCCTCGATACGTTCCAGGCGTGTGGCGACTTCGGCATCCAGATATTCCTTCAACCTTTTCAAGTCGCGTTTTCCCCCGGTCACGCCATACATTATGATGGGCATATCAGTGATGTCCAACTTCACAACAAGAGGCGTGTCCGCCCCTTGCGGAAGGAACTTCTCGAGAAATCCGATTTTATCGCGAACATCCTGGGCGGCGAAGTCCATATTCGTACCGCTTTCGAATTCCACCATCAGCATGGAGATTCCTTCCTGGGAAATCGAGCTGACCTCTTTGACATTGGAAACAGAGGCGACCCACTGCTCCAATGGGCGAGTCAGACTCTGCTCGATGTCCTCGGAAGAGACGCCGGTATAGTTGGTGATCACCGAAATGAATGGGGCATCCATATCCGGAAGCATATCGAGCCCCAGATTTCCATAAGATATGAATCCCATGATGATGAGGACCACCGCCATCATGGAGACAGTGACCCTTCGTTTTAACGAAAACTCGACAATCTTCATTTAGTATTCCCCTCCAAAGTGATCAGAGAGTCCTCCCTTAAATCGTAATTACCTTCGATCACAACCAATTCACCGCCCATGAGACCTTCGCTCACCACAAACTCATCTTCACTTGAGTCCGAGATTTTGATCTCGATGTATTTCGCTTTGCCGTCATTGAACAACACCAACTGGTTCTCACCCATCAGCGCGGAATTAGGCAGCGCGACGACATTTTCCTTACGAAGAATCTCGATAGCCGCATCGGCGAAAATTCCGGATTTTATCCTTGTGCCGGGATTATCCAGGACCACTTCCACTTTGAATGTTTTCGACAGAGGGTCGGCGGCCAGATTCTTACTAAACACAGCGCCAGTGAATTTTTCCGCCGGTAAGGTGGTGCAAGAAATCGTGCACGACTGGCCAATCTCTATCTTTTCGATGTCTTCCGAAGGAATATCCAGAAGGATTTTTACGCGGGACATATCCATCAGAGTCAACACGCCGGTGGACATCCCCATCATCGGATTTACCGTATCGCCCTCTTCATAATTCTTAGAGGTGACGATACCATCAAACGGAGCCTTCATATAGGAATTTCCCAGTGTATGACGAATCACATTCAGAGAAGCTTCGGCGCTTTTTTTCTGTGTATCCGCGGCTTCCAACGCCAACTGCGCTTTTTCATACTGCATCCTGGACACGGCTTTTTTCTCGTATAGGCTTGTGATCCTCTGAAAATTGAGCACTGAATCTTTGAAGGAAGCCATGGCTACTGCCAGAGCCGCTTCAGCCTGTTTTTTCTGCAATTTCATAGTGGTGGCGTCGAGCTCAGCCAGAAGGTCGCCCTTTTGAACCACATCTCCCTGCTTCTTGTATATCTTTTCGATCCTGCCGGACACTTCGGGTCCGATATTGGCGCGTTTCCAGGGATGAATCGTTCCTTTATAAGTTAATGATTTGGTGAATGTCCCTTTTTTCACCTGAACAACTTTGACCTGGATCGGTTTTTTCTCCAGAACCAACTCCTTTCCGTTCTTGTTATCGCATCCAACCAGGAACATTGACAATATAATTGCAATTAACGCTAGTTTTTTCATGAAATTCCTCCATTAATTTTGACACCCGAGATTTTCTCGAGTTCCACAATGGCAATATTGTAATTATACACAGCCTGTAGGTAGACAACCTGTGCCTGGGTCAATTCATTGTACGAAGCATTCAACTCCAAAATCGAAATCATACCCTCATGGAAATTGAGTTCAGCGATCCTCGCTCCTTCACGAGCGGTCTCAACACTCTTCTCTCCGGTCAAGATATTCTCGTATTCCTTGCCGATGGTCAGATACAAATTGCGGACCTGAAGCCTGGTGGCATCGTTCAATTCGCGGGTTCTCAACGCCATCATCTTCTTCATCACCTTCATCTCCCCTACCTGCCCGCTCCGTTTCAAACCGGTAAAGATCGGGAAGCTGATTCCCAGGTTAATCGTATAAAAATCATTCCAATTATCGCTTTTCAATTTGAACAAATCCGACTGGTAACTGTAGCGGGCGACGATGGATATATCGGGCAAAAACTGCGCATACATGATTTTTAAAAGGTTGGCCACCTTCTTGGATTCAAACTGCAATTGTTTGATTTCCGAACGATTCATCAAGGCGGCCTGGATGAACCGGGATAGATCCAGTTGATGCCGGTCATAGTTCAACGTTCCTTTGACTTCCACAATTGTGGTTTCAGGAATTCCCACCATTACCTTCAAATTCATCAGAGTCATTTCCAGCAACTGTTTCACGTTCAAGATATTCGGTTTGGCCGACGTTACACTCAATTCAGCCCGCAAGAGATCATATTTCGACGCCATTCCCAACTCGAATTGCTGTTTCACATTTTCGTAATTTCTCGCGGCCAACCCCAGACCTTCCTGGTGGGCCTTCAGCAATTCCTTCATCACCAGTACATTGTTGAATACCTTCTTGACATTGAGCTTGAGCTCTGCCAAGGCATTGCGGCTCTGCTCTTTTGAAATTTTGAGATCCAACCGGGCGTTCTGGTAGGTGTGCCATATTTTACCGCCGGTAAAAACCGGTTGGACAATTTGTAAATTAAATTCATATTCCCTCGTGAAATCAAGGGTAATTTCCTGCGATTCTCCGCCGGGAAACATTGGGGGCATTTCGAGCACCATCAATTTTTCGTCCAGGTTCTTGGAACCGTCGATGGTGACCTGCGGCAAAAAGCCAAGATTCTGTCTCAACTTGTATTTGTATTGCTTGACCCCCTCTTTGCTGATCAAATACTGAATATTGTTTTCCTGTGCCAATTCCAACGCCCGGTCGATGGTCAATTCGATCGTTTCCTGCGCGAACAAACCGCAACTGGCAACCAGAAGAAAGAGAATAATCAACATCTTCCTCATTAAAGCCTCCCAATTGGTATTATTATATTACTCAGAAGCATCTTCACAATCCTTTCTTAGCATCCCATCGGCTAAGATATCTAAAATTTTGTCTGCCAGATACTCTAGAGAGTACCCATTCTCCATTTCATCAGTCATTAAATGACCTAAAATATACTCCCCCACAATTCCATTGAAAAACAAGCCCAATAGTTTCGGCGGGATATCTTTTCTAACATACCCAGTATCCACCCCTTGATGGATGAAATCCAGAATAAATTTCGCCCGCTTGTTTTTTTCCTCCATCAACCGCTGCAACCCCCCATGGGCTTCATTGTCGATGGCTTCCAAAAACATCCGTGACTCGTAAAACACGATTTTCATGATGCCTTTATGGTCTCTAACATGAACCAACAATGCCCGGATCAGCATCTTCATCCTCTGGGGAAAAGGCCGTTTATCATTAAAAACCGGCTCCAACACAGTGTTCAACTCTGTGTTTCCCGCGTCCACCACAGTCCGGAAAATATCGTCTTTTCCGGAAAAATAATTGTACAGGGTGGGTTTAGAAATTTTCGCCGCAGAAGCAATCTCTTCAATGGTGGTGTTACTGTATCCCTTCTCTTCAAAAATCGACTCTGCCTTCTCAATAATAAAATTCCTGATTGCCTCTTTCACCGACTTAACCTCCGGTAAATTTTTTTAACTGGCGGTTAATTATATTTAATACGAGTTTACCTGTCAATAGTTTCCATTCTAAAAATTTTTATTTTTATAATTTGTTTGGATTGCGGAGACATGACGGTGCGGTGTCAACCGTCGCCAACACCGCATGGTACGATATGTTTGTCAAAAATTTGTCAACATCGAAAATTAACCTGAATTATTTGAATTGGGATAATGACCCAATGGCCGCCGGTTTGACGGGAGGACGGACCGAAAACGCGCCAATCTCATTCTGGCCCTTTCCGGTAAGCAAAGACATCAAATCATAAATCACCGGACCGCAGGTCCTGCCCTGGCAATTGCCCATTCCGGCCCTGACCGCCACCTTGAGGGCGCTGGGTGTGGCGTAACCATCCCCTATCGCCTTTCTCAGCTCGCCCATGTCTATATCTTCACACCGGCAGACAACCGTCTCGTCCGGTATATCTTCCAGCATTCGCGGAGACACCTTATACAATAGGTTAAAATATTTTCCGAATTGAAGGTGATGATTGCGCTCCGTTGTGAGCTTCTCCAATTTTTTCTGGAATACAACAGGAGCGATCTTTTCGAAGCGATTCAGTATGCTTAAAGCCGCGATTTCTCCCTCGGTGATGGATTTAAACGCTCCGCCGATGCCGGTGGGCTCTCCGGCGCAATATACATTATCGCCGTTGCCCCTCATCTGGTCGTCAACCTGCACAACCCAACCGCCGCGCTCGTCGAGATATTCCAGGCCGCAACCGGCCAATTGGGGCAATTCGATATTGGGAACAAAACCATAACCGACCGCCAGTCCGTCGGCTTTTATTATTTTCTCGGTTCCGGCCACAGGATGACCGAATGTGTCGGTGCGGGCCACTACGACCTCTTCCAGACAACCATTCCCCCTGGCTTCCACCACGCGGCGGCGAAAGCGGGGCCGGACTCCTGAGAGGACGATCTTCGACATATAGCGAGCCCCTTCAACCATTTTGGGAACCTGGCCAAGCAGGGTGGGAACCATCTTGATTTTGCCCATCATTCCCGTTTGTTCCAATAACGCCAGAAGCTTGCCCTTGTTTTTGAGGAACTCATAGGCGGCGGCGTACAAAAACAGACCGGAACCGCCGATAACCATGTTCTGGGCCGGCAATACACCGTTGCTCTTCATCATCGTCTGCAGTAAACCGGTGGAATACACTCCCGGAAGCGTCCAACCTTTAAAAGGGAGAAACCGTTCGCGGGCGCCGGTGGCCAGAAGAATCGTTTCGAAAGTCAATTGCCGGGTAATTTTTTCCTCGATCTCCAGGAGGACGCGGTTGTCGGGGTAGATTCCCAATACGCGGGTCCGGTTGAGAATTTCGATCTTCTTTTGCTTACAACCTTCTATGAATCGAAAGCCTATTTTTTTGGTGTAATCCGGATGGTAAGCAGAGTTTTCCCCCAAATTCACGGGAATTTTCCGCAACAATTGTCCCCCGATGTGAAGATTTTCATCCACCACCAAAATGTCCAGATCTTCATCCGCCAACACATTCGCGGCCACGATACCGGAAAAACCGCTACCGACAATTATGACATCATACTTATCTTTTAGAGTTGCAATCGTCATCGAGCATTATCTCCATATTCTCTTCGACCTCTTCCATACAGGCCCTGACATTAGGAATACCATTCACTGTCACCAGGCATTCATAACAAATTCCCATACCGCACAGAGCTCCCCGCGGCTCGCCGGTCACAGGGCTCTTCCTCAGAGTTTTATATCCCGCCGCGATTAAAGCTGAAAGCACTGTTTCGCCCTCGAAGGCGGGAATCGACTTTCCATTCACTTTAATAGTCACAGGTGTTTTTCGTTCTATTTGTTCGATTCTTAAGTTTGTCATCGGGTTTTAGAAATAAATCTACATCCTGGATGAGTTATTGTCAAGATTTTTTTGGATTTTATTCTCTCTCACACTCACATAAACGTCTTCCCCGCCTCTAATATCTTTCTCACTCACCCACATTATCTTTTTCCGAACCTCGATAATTCCCGACTCAAGGTAGCCTCGCGTATTCTGTATAAATATATTTTTTGACGGGGGATTCTGGCTGAACGGGATTCTTGACCTATTTTGCCAATGTGAACTATGCTTTAGGCAGGTGAACAATTTTACCGCATTGCCGCCGGAAGTTGAAACTTTTTTCAGAAAAATGAGTATAACAGTTGTTATTCAACGGCAATTTGCGTGAATGATGCGAACACATAAGGAGTACGAATGAAACGAGGCGTATTGATTGCCCTATTGGTTATTGTAATATTGATTGTATTTATCATATTAGCGACAGGTTTTGTATACCTACAATTCACCCAGGAACCGGTTATTCCGGAAAATGCTTACTTGAAGATAAATTTAACGGGAAATATCGAGGACTTTAACGATTCTTTCATGACCGGCGGCATCACCATCAAGGACCTCTATTATCACCTCAACAGAGCGAAGATCGACCCGCGAATCAAAGGGGTAATCGTCAAAATTTCCTATTTGAACACCGGCCTGGCCAAGTGCGCGGATACCGGAAATTTGCTCAGAGACTTCGCGGAAAGTGGTAAACCTGTGGTGGCCTACATCGAAGCCGGCGGTATCCGGGAGTACTTCCTGGCGTCCTTTGCCGATCAAGTATACACTTTTAAAGGGGGCGATCTGTTCTTGCGCGGCCTGGCCAGCGAAGCCATCTTCCTAAAAAATACATTGTCCAAACTGGGGATCAGCGCTGACATGCTCCATATCGGCGAATACAAGACCGCCGCCAATATGTTCACCGAGGACCGGATGACTCCCTATCATCGGAAGGCGTTGCAGACTCTTCTCGACGATGTATTCGAATCCACACTGGACCAGATCGCTAAAAACCGCAATATCGAACGGGAAGATATCGCCGCTATCTTCGAGCGCTCTCCTTACTTGACCGAGGATTATATCGCCGCAAAATTGATCGACGGCTCCATTTACGAGGATGAAATCTTCGAAAAACTGGAGGGCACCGATACCACAGTGGATTTCAGTACCTATAAAGAAACCACCGCGCCAATCCCTTTCGTGGGCCCCAAAAAGATCGCGATCATCTTTGCCTCCGGCGAGATACAGACAGGCAAAAGCGGCGGAAAATCACTGTTTAACGACAAGATTCTCGGCTCTTATACCCTGGTCAGTCAATTGCGGGCCGTACGAAAAAACAAATCCGTGGCGGCGGTTGTCCTGAGAGTGGACTCCCCCGGCGGCTCGGCTTTGGCATCTGAGATGATGCGCCGGGAGACCGAATTATTGGCCAGGGAAAAACCGCTGATCATCTCCATGGCCGACCTGGCTGCGTCCGGCGGATATTGGATTTCCATGTCGTCCCACAAAATTTTCGCCTCTCCCCAAACATTGACCGGCTCTATCGGAGTGGTGGGTGGAAAATTCGTACTGAAAGATATGTACTCAAAAATCGGAATAAAAAAAGAAATCCTGAAAACAAGCAAATACGCTGATATATTCTCCGATTACAAAAAGTTCACCCCTGAGGAACGGAAAAAAATAGTCTCGATGATGAAGGTATTTTACGACAAATTCATCCACCTGGTGGCCGAGAACCGCAAGATGAAAGTAGATGAGGTGGATGCCATTGCCAGAGGGCGGGTATGGGCAGGCTCGCGGGCGCTGGAACTGAACCTGGTGGACCAGATGGGCGGACTTACAGACGCCATCGCCGAAGCGCGAAATATGGCTAAGATCACTGAAGGCGAGAAGACGGGAATCGTCATTTACCCAAAGGAAAAATCCTTCCTGGAATATTTGATGAGCGTGGTCCAAGCCAAAATCGAGAACCCCATGGCAATCGACATCGCCGCGCAGGTGGAGAAATACAAAAAATTCTTCCCGGCCCTCATACTCCCCTACAAGGTCTCAATTTATTGATTCATGGAAATGATCGCGTTTGAATCGCTCCTGGATCCGAAAATATTCAGGGGGATCAAAAAATGGCTGGAGCAATCGGGTTTGTTGATCTATCCCACCGACACCTTATACGGAATCGGTGGGAATTACCTGGACCCTATGGTCCACAAAGCAATCGATGGTATCAAAGGCCGCGTCAACACGCCCTACTCCATGTGTGTCGGCAGTTTACGTATGATGGAGTCCATGGCTTCCGTTCTACCGAATCAATGCGAGGATTTATATAATAAACTTTTGCCGGGGGAATTCACGTTTTTATTGGAAGCGGCGGATGCAATTCCAAAGCAATTATTGAAAGGTTATTCAACGATAGGGCTCCGGGTTCCCAATCTCCCCCTTTTATTGCGTTTAATCAATGAAACCGGCATCCCATTGGTGACGACTTCCATCAACCGTAGCGGCCTGCCGGCGCTGAACGACCCCCAGGAAATCATCCGTGAATTCGAAGATTCGCCCGCCATACTACTTGACGCAGGTAAGCTTCCCCCCTCAAAAGGTTCGACTGTTCTAGATTTAACCTCGACTCCTCCCCGTTTGCTCCGAGAAGGGGATGGTATTCACCGTTTAGACCGGTTAGGGATAAAGATTAAACGATCGTAGCCGGTTCCACACAAAAAAATAAAAAAAAGTTCTGGAATAATTTAAAAAAAAATCCCAGTGTAATATAATCAAAAGTCGTGACAAATATTCCACAAAAAGGAGCCAGAATGAAAAAAAATCTCACTAAAAAACTGTTATTGAACAAAAAAACTATCGCGCTGTTGAATCGCGACGATTTGAACGAAGTTCGCGGCAAAAACATAACGCCGCCGAAAACAGAGGCGAATCTGTGTACAGCCACCTGTACCTGCGCCATTCAGTCCAATTGCTTTTGCCGGCAGTTAGACGAAATGATGTAATAATTAATAGGAATTAATTTCCACGGGGGATTATCACTAAAATCCCCCTCCCCTGGATATCTTACCGTTTTGCCAACCGGTCCCGAAACAGATTTTCCTCCTTCGATTCTCCGATTAGATCTGAGATTTGCCGGTAAACATCGCCGGCGGTGGAATCCCTCAATTTATCCAGTATCTCAGCCTTTAGCCACAAGGCGGGCAAATAATGGGGACTGAATTTCAAGCATTCCCCGATTTCAGCCAGAGCGTCCTGGGATTTTCCCCGGCGAAAATAAAGCCGCGCCAGTTCAGTATAAAAAAACTGGTAATTGTAATAAGTCACCCAATAAGATAACCTCGGTTTCATCTCCAATAAATGCTCGAAGGTCTCCACAGCCTTGTCAAAAGATCCTTCCCTTTCCTGGATCAATGCCTTGAGATGGAGAAAGTATTTGTACGGGACGCTGAAGTGTCGAACGGACAATTTATATTCCAGTTTCATCCGCCGCAGCCACTCGAATTCTTGATTCATCCCATCGTACTTTTTGAGGGCAAAATAGATCAGCCCCCTTAGCCAGTGGGCCTCGGCGCTGTTCTCATTAATATCGCCGGAGTCAAAAACCGTGAGCGATTGGTCTATGGTTGTCAGGGCTCGATCGTATTGCTCTTGCAAATAATAGATAAACGCCCGTTTGGCCAGAACCTCGGCACGAGCTGACGGTTCGCTTCGAATCTTCAGATAATCATTCAACGCCCGCAACGCTTTCCCAAATTCAGCCTTGAGAGTATGAATGTCGGCGACAGTAAGATATGCCCAGGCGACACTGTTTTGATCGGTTGCCAGAGCGCTGTTTTTCAAAGCCAGGGCGTCTTCCAATTCACCGGAATAAAAATATCCATCGCCTAAGGAATCGAAGGAATTGGCCGATTGGTCCAAATTGCGGTACTCTTCGAACAACTGAATCGCTTTTATATGATCGCCCTGGTAAGAATAACAATAGCCCAGGTGGTTGATGGCTTTGGAGAATGTGCGATCCAACTCGACGGCGCGGACATACAGAGGAATCGCTTCGTTTGTATCACCCTGGTGAAAATACAATTCCGCCAATTCAAAGTACGCCTCTTTGGAATAATGGAAGCGCTGTTGCAACAATTGCAGATACTCTATCGCGTCCGGAATGTTGTTCTTTAGCCGGGCGTTCAACGCCAGAGTTTTGAGTTTCAACTCTTCAGGGAGAGTGTTGACAATAGGAGATAAAGCCCCGAGGCGCGACAAGGCCTGGTTACGCCTACCGTTGAAGAAATCGATATCCGCCAGCACGTACAACGCGACCGGTATATCGCCGGCTTTTTCGAGAAACGAAGCGGCGCTTTCAAGGCTCAACTTTTTATAATCATCATAACCTTTGTAAAAATTCGAATACTTAATCCAATCTAAGCCGACGATCGAGGAGATTTTTTGGAAGCCCGCCAGTTTTTTGTGTTTGTCCGGCAAAACGCTCTTGTAGATCTGCCGGGCCAGGGAATCGACTTGATGGGTCAGGAATGAATCCTTACCTTCTCCAGTCTTGGTAAAGGAATAGGAACGGTTGGCCTTGTTAAACGGGATCAGTTCAGCTTCCAGATTGTATATGTTTTTATAGTGACTGATTGTTCCATCCAATTCAAATTCGATATTGTTTTCCTTCAATACTTGCGTCACCTTTTCTTCGTCGCTCTGATTGCCGACAATGGAGGAAATCACGCTGGTATCGATGATTTTAAACTCATCGTACTGGTTTAGAGACTGAGTGAGGAGGTAATTCATCTTATCGGTCAGAGTTTTATCGCCGGTCTCGTTCTTGAAGGGGGTGATATAAATGTAAAAATTATCTTTATTGGCAAGAGTGGGCGCGTTTTCAGGGGGAAACAACAAAAAGAACGAAATGACCGCAACCAGAATCACCGCAAGAGGAAGTCCTATGGTCCAGAGCTTCTTTTTACGGGGAGCGGCCCATTGATCGGTGGGGGCCTTGAGCTTTTTCAGACGGGACACCAGCTCACCCAACGCCTCTTTGTCGGAGCTACGGTTCAGATCCTCTACAATGACGTCGCGCTCGGAAAAATCTAGAATTTCAGTGTGATCGCCATTGCCTTTGCTCTCTTTTATTTGGTCGAACGTCTTCCTGAAGGTTTCCAGATCATTCTGCACATCCCTAAACGACGCATAGCGGTCTTTCTTGTTTTTGGCCAACAACTTGCGAACAATCTGTTTGAGCGGTTCCGGTAGCCGGCGCTGGAATTCCACCTCTCTGTTCAGCACATTGTACAGGGTCTCGATTTGTTCATCCCCCTGAAAGGGATTCCTACCCTCCAGCATCTCGAAGAGAACAACGCCGAACGAGAAGATATCGGCCCGCATATCCAATTCGTGCCCTTTGGCCTGTTCCGGCGACATATACGCCACCGTCCCCATGACCACGCCTTTCTGGGTCAGATTGGAATCAACGGCTCCATTGTTCTTGAAAAACGACGTGTCCTGGAATTTAGCCAAACCGAAGTCCAGAATCTTGACCGTACCTTTGCCGTCCACCATAATATTGGTGGGCTTGATGTCCCGGTGGATGATATTTTTAGAATGGGCTTCCACCATGCCGCAACAAATCTGCGACGCGATATCCAGCACCTTGCCGACCCCCAGGGTTTTCATCTTGATGATCTGATTCAGGGTAATACCGTTGACAAACTCCATCACAATGTATTCCCGTTCCAGGTCGTCATAGATTTCGTAGATGGTACAGATATTCGAATGTGTCAATTGCGACGCTGTTTGGGCCTCTCTCAGGAATCTAGCCCGCACGGATTGGTCCTGCATACTGTCATCGGAAATACTCTTCACCGCCACTTCCCGCTTCAGACGCTCGTCCACCGCTAGATAAATCTCACCCATGCCTCCCTTGCCCAGCACTTTCTTCACCTTGAAGCGGCCTTCGATCAGGGTACCCAATGAATCACCCGTCGTAATGATGGTGGCGTCATTCTCTTTGTTCCGGCTCCCGGAATTGTCCAGGGCGGTTCCACACGACTGGCAAAACACAGCATCAACAGCATTATCTATCCCACAACTCTGACATCTCATGGTTTTTATTGTATCAAATAAATTTTTTTTTAGCAATCAGTCAAACACCCAGCTAATCACTTCGAACGTTTCGGCATAATCAGCGCCGATCTGTGTTCCGCGGGTTTTTGCCCACCCCCGGATAAAATCTTCAGTGGCGTAAGGCCGGTGCTTTTGCGACTCATAGGCCTCGAGAGCCGATAATTTTGTTTCGATATGGGCCTCTTTCAGTTTGATGAACATCTGGGTGTGAAAGGTTATATTGTTCCAGGGCAACTCGTAGCCCGCGATGCTTACCTGCTTGAAGGCCCGGATGCCTTCGACGGCGACGGTTTCATGATCTTGATGAAGATCATGAGGAGATGGGATAAAGACCAAATCCGGTTGCAAGCGGTTGCGGATCTTTACCAGCTCTTCCAGTATCTCCTGGCGGATATAATTTAATTTACGGACTTCGTATTTGTAAATAATCAAGTTTTCCGGCGGGATCCCCAACCGTTTGGTGGCTTCCCGGACCTCCACCTCCAGAATGTTTTTCGGCAGCCCCTCGGGGACAGACTTCTCGGCGGTGGAAAAAGCCACGTAATAAACGGTCTTACCCTCTTCCAGGAACCGGGCGATGGTTCCGCCGCATCCGAACTCCCCATCGTCGGTATGTGGAGCCAACACCAACACTTTTTGCCAATTTTTATTCATCGTATAGATCCTTTTTATAACAAAACAGCACAAAATCATGCGGTAAGAATGTGTGATCCAACCGCACATTGCTGCAAAATCCCGTCGCGTCTTTCATCACCTCCACCGGATCGAAATAATAAGTGCCGGGATGGGGCTTTTTGGTCAGCGAGGAGGTCATGGAGATGGCAATCCCCGCGGTTGCGGCCTCATACATGGCGCGAACCAGTCTTCCGGTGAGGTCCATATTGAGGGAACCGGCGAATTTCAAATTCAACGGCCCGACGGAGATGATATAATCGAACGATTCATCGAGCGGTCGCTCGATAATATCGTGGACGAACAGGCGTTTATGAAGATGGGGATAGGTTTCCCGGGCAGCCTCGATCATTTTGGGATTGATGTCGATACCGGTGTATTGGACATCGATTCCCCGTTCCTTCAAATAGCCGTAATAACCAGCCACTCCGCAGCCGACATCCAGCAATCTCTTGCCGTTGAAGTCCCCCAATTCAAACATTTTGTCGAAACGTTTGAGATGGGAAATCTTCGATTGGGCCACAGCGTAATGTTCATCGACCCCTTCCTCTAATAGATTGGAAAAATATTCCAGATTCTTCTCTTTCACCTGATTATAATCCATACTCACTCCTCTAGCCGTCCATAGTATTTAGTATTAGGGAACTCTCCTGGCCGCAATTGAACAGCAGATCGAGGACCGACAATCCGGGGATAAACTCTCCCCACAATTGAGGGTATTCGGGATGCTTGAAATCATAGACTTTCAACTGAATGTTCTGCTGGACAAAGAGTTCCTCTTCCTGGTAATTTTGGCCGCCGAATCCCGACAGATAATGACCGGCCTCCACCGCCCGGCACACGGATACCAGGCGCTCTGTCGAAGCGCCGGATATACCCGGTAGCGAAGAGGCTTCGAGAGCCGGAACCTCGATCTTCAGCTCTGCCGAAGCCCATGATAACAATGCGGTATTCAATTGCGCCAGCAGGATATAATCATTGGCCAGGATCTCTTCCAACCGGCGAATATACCTCTTGAAATACGGAGCCCGCGAATAGCTGGCGGTGAGAGTTCCCAGGAGCTTACGCTTCCAATTGACCTCCCGGTCGATCTCGATCTCTCCAATGGTCTGATGATAGTTGCCTTTTTGCTTCACCGGCACTGTTATCCAGGCCTCGCCTCGTTGGGTTTTTATTTTGACCCGGTTGGTGTAGCCCCGCCTCACGAATTGCACATCGTCATACAACACAAATATATCGCTCTGCCGCCATTTATAGAAGAACCCCAACCAGGGTAGAAAATTCGGTTGATGAATGGCTGCCACCCGGCGGGCGCTGCGATTAGTGTCGTTGGGTTGTATCACTCTCAATAATTCCTTTGAGAAGCCGGTGTAGCTCTTTCACCTGTTGTTGGGTGGAATACCGCGACACAGCTTCCTGTGAGGGCTTTATTGTATTATAGAAATCCCTGTCCGTCAATATGCGCAGCAGCAAATCCCGGATCTCTTCCGTATGGTGAGGGTGGACAAGCCAACCGGTGCGGGTCTCGAGAATCATCTCTTCGAGAACCGTTCGATAGGTCAACGCCAGGATGGGACGGCCTGAAAAAAGATATTCGAATATTTTTGTCGAGGTGGCGCTCTTTCGGTCCGGCGGAGTGATAATCAGAAGTAAATCCGCCGCCAACTGGCTGGACAGCGACACACCGCGAGGGACAAAACCATGATGTTTTACCGCCCCCACCTCTATGAGGTCCCTCAACCGATCCAATTCTTTCCGGCTGTATTCCCCCAACAAATGCACACACAGTTTCTCTCCAATCCCAGGCTGTTGACGGACCAACAAGCGAATGGCGTCGAAGAAGAATTCCACCTGATTGTAATTGCAAGAGAGACCGAACCGTCCGGTGAACAGGATATTAAATGTGGAAGTGTCCATCGGCACCGGAGCCGGAACACGAGCGAAATCTCCGGGATCGAAGCCGCTACTCAATGTGACGGCATTGTGGAATCCATAATGATCGACAAAATAATCGGTAATGGGACCGGCAATCGTGACAATGGCCGATGAGCGCTTCACCACTTGTTCTTCCAAACGGCGATAGGATCTGCGAACACACGGATAACGATCGATACGCACCCGTTCGATGGGCTCGAACATCAAGCCGTCCCTGAAATCCGACACCAACGGCACATCATATGTGTTGGAAAGATAGAGGGCCACCTCGAGAGTTTCGGCCGGTGGATAGGTGGCCAGAATCACATCCGGCGCCGCTAAATCCACAATCCTACGACCAAGCCTCGACACCCTCCGTTTCCACCATGAATAGATGGAGACGGCGAATCCCAACCGGTTCAACACCTCCACCGACAACCGCATCATCAACCATTGCAGCCGGCGCTTCCCTCGCCTATTCTTGTTATGGCCGGGATCGTACACCCGCAAAACGCCGTCTTCATCCGCCAGTTCTTCGTCTTTTCGGTAGGTGTGGGTGAGAACCGTCACCTCATGCCCCTCTTGCCGCAGAAAGCGGGCCATCTTGTAGGGTCTTAACGTCCCCCCGCTCTTCATGGGGGGGAAATAATAAGCTATGAGCAATATATTCAAATCAACCACCCTAAATCTATAAGCTTCAAGTCGAATGCCGCCGAAAGGGCGCGATGGGGCAGATCCACAATGTCTCCCACCGTTCCATCCATGATTACGGAATCGGAGGTGGCGATACAATCATCGCCAAGATGCTTCAGTTCATAATCCGGCGAGCGGCTGAGGATGATCTCGCCGTTTAGATGATACTCCTGCAAAAGAAGAATCAACTCTTGCTTGTGAATGGCGCTATGGGACACCGGACTGTCGAGGAAGACTGTGATGGCCGACGGCCGGTCCTGCTGGAGCACATCCATCACCAACCGGCACGAGCGTTGGAACAACTCTTTTTCCTTGATTTTGCCGTAATTCTCGCCCACATCCCGCATCATCCCGTCATTGCCGATGAATAGAATCTTTCCATAGAGATAGTTCATCACCGTCAGAAAAACATTGTAGCCGTCCAAAAACACGGCCTTCCGGGAAATATCCGCGGTCAGCCGGGCTTTGCGCTCCAGGGCTTTGTGGCGGGGGGCCACACCGCGGAAGAGAATTTGCCGCTGGGAACGGGACAATTGGTAGCGGTCGCCGATGACCTTGAGCACCGCCCGCTCCGGGTAACTGCGGTTGAGCAGGTAGTAATAATCATCCACCGCTTCCAGGAAGTCTCGCTCGATCTCCATCGAACCTCCGGTTATCGCCCTAGCGAACTTTTTTCGCGAACACATACGCGTAGTCCGCGAGAATATCTGTATGCCCGCTGTTTATCACTTCAAACCCACACTCGTTCAGAATTGGCGACAACTCCTCGATTGAATAGCGCTTATAACCGCAGGACGACTTCTTTTGCCCGGTTTCCACATTGAACTGGATATAGACCGTTCCTCCATCCACACACATATGATGGATTTTTCGAAGGATGGCCCTCACTTTTCGCCGCGCCAACACCTGGATGATACCGATCATGCAGACCAAATCGTATGTGGAGGTATGTTCGCGGTAAAACCGCTGATCCCTTTCGATATCCAGGGCGAAAAATTCTGCGGTAGGCGCCATGGAGCGAGCGTACTTGTCCAGAATTTCAGGAGATATATCGATGCCTGCTAAAATTGAATCCGGCGATACCGCGTGCAATTGCCGTAAATAACGGCCGGTCCCGCAGCCTACATCCAACACTGCCCGTGGATTGGGCGCCTGGGAAATAATGAGTTCAACCAAACGTTCCACCCGTTCCTGTCCGCCCTCATCCTTGTATCCGTCCACGACCGCCGGATCATCCGGAACTTCCCCGTCCACCTTCATACGCTTGTAGTTCCGCTTGTAACGGAAACTATCCAGACCGGAAGCTATCAGAGCCTGGGCCGCGATTTTTTTTGCCGCCCGCAATAACGACGCCGGCAACCATTGAGCCATCATCACGTTTCTCCTGTCAATTGTTTCACTATATCAATCAATGTATCTCTGTTTTTCTCCGCCGTCAACTCCCCGGCTCCCACGCCGGCATTGGTTTTGAATCGCTCGATGTCTTCGAGGCTCAAGCGGTTGATCTCTTGCGCCACTTTGGCGGGTTCATAGCTGGAGGTCACCAGACCGCAACCGAAGGCGCGGATGTACTGCACATGGGATTCCGGCGTGGGACCCGATAAGATTCCCAACCGGGCTTGGAGCGACTCAAAAAACTTGTTGAACAAGCCGTAACGGAAATTGATGGTGCTGGGGGGAAACACAAGGTTCGACAGATCATAGCCGATCGTCGAGGGAACAATCTCATCAACCGTCACCGGTGGGATGACATTCACATTGTCCCTCGTCGCAGCCATAGCGCACAACCGCTGGTAATAGCGACGGTCCGTCGGCAACAGCATTAAATCCAGACTGAAGCGCCGGTCCACAAAATCCATGGTCTCGATCATGGTTTCCAGCCGCCGGTTGGGATTGCTCACCCCATGGGAGATGATGCGGATGTGCCGGGGGTCCACGTCGGACGGCACGGTATCGACATAGGGCGCCGCATTGGACAGAACCCCCACCTCGACGCCGAACTCCTCTTTGTAGGCGCGGGCCACTCCAGGGGAGACCGTGATAATCTTATCGCATTGCGTCATGTATTTCCGGCACAGGTAGCGGTTGAACGGCTGGAAGAAAATCCTCCAGAGCAACCGGTCCTCGAATTGCCGGGGAGAATACTCATGAGTATCCAGTAGAACCGGCGCCTCGCCGGCGATACGCAAGGCAAAAGGCAATGTCTCCACATCATTGGCGATCACCACATCGAACGAGTGTTCTTCGAGACGCTTCAACAGAGGACTGAACCGGTACATGTTCCAATACAACGTCTCAAAACGCCGGAACTTGTAATCCATTGCCCGCAGTATTCGTTCGCCTTTTGAGTAGGGAACTTTTTCCACCGGGATGAAATCCACCCCCTCGATTCCCGGAGAGGTGAATCCGATGGTGGTGATCCGGTATAAATCCTTCAAAAACATGATATGCCGGCGAACCCTCGGGTCCCCCTCCAGATCGGTAAAGGCGATCATCACTATATTCTTTTTGTCCATGTCGTTCATTGGCCTACATCGAGAGAATCCGGCGATACATCCGTTGGAACTGCGGTTCGGCCATGGCGTCATTATGAAACAGCAACGTCGCGTGAGTGTTTACCCGGCGTGCGGCAGCGATAATCGCTTCCATCCTGTGCTCCTCCAGCGATCCTTCAAACCCGCCGCACGCGTAATTCCTGCGCTCCATAAACACCAGCGGCCGCTCGTTGAGATCGAGAGCTCGCCGCCGGACAATATCGAACACCCGGTAAGAATCGCCGGTGCCGCAACGGAATCCTTCGCGGTCGGCAAAACCGAGGGTGGAATCGATCTTCATCCCGTTCTCTTCCCACACCCGCCAGGTGGTGGGAACCTTGAAATTGAGGTAATGCTGACGCCCTTCCGAGACCTCGCCGCCAACCACATCGCGCAGCAATTCCAGCTCTTTCTTCCAAACCGTAGGATCTCCGGCGGATTGGTAACTGGGATGGAATCCCACGATATGGTTTCGGGAACGAATCGACTCCACCACCGCTCTCGCCTTCGGACTTTTGATATCATAGGGATGAACCACATCGTACCGAGAGTTACCACCAACCTTGAAATAAAAATGCGCCGGCAGATTTATCGCGTCCGCGATATCCATCAACTGCTGAAAGGAATCATAAGGATCGGAATCCCGGCCTCGTACAATTCTCGAATAATCTCTCAATCGGCGAACCGCGCTGCGGGGGGACAACCGCTTCACCACATCCGCTACGGCGGTACGCAGCACATGTCCCCAACCCCGCCACAACACAAGGGCATCCACATCATGGGTCAATACGAAAGAGAATCGCCGTTCTTTTCTCTTTTGGCGAACTCCCATAACCTCCAGCATGCGCCAGAGCATTTCGACATACTCGTTCACAATGGGCCGGTCGATGAATTCCTGCTTGAAAGCCAATGACGAGGTGGCGGGGAAACGGCCATGGGTATCGAAGGCTACCCGCCTACCTTGAAGCACATACTCTTCCCAGCGGCTCAACATAAAAAAAGCGGACGCGAAGATGTCGATGCCGCAGAGCAAACGGTCATCGCTTCGCCGCCATTCATCATCCCCGAATAGCGCCGGAATCGGCGCTTCGAGAACGAAGGGATTGTCGAGCCACGAAATGCGCGACGGGATATTGTCCGCGCTCAAATAACCGGGAGCCGGCTCTTCAGCGAACCGTGAAAAAAAATGGTCGCGGATTACGATTTCCCGCTTGTTGTCCAGAACCAGGCGATAATCGGGAAGCCGGCGCTCGAAGACCGCTACCTCCAATCCCAGGAAATCCTCCAGCAAGGTCTTCACAATATAGCGGCGTTCCGGAGCGAAGCTCTCTGGAATCAAGACCTCGATCATTTCATCTCCTTGATAAATCGCTTGAGTTTCAACAGCCGCGAATCGGTCCTGGAAACAAAGAAGTAATTCCTGGGAATAGCCCCGAATGACCGGAAGAATTGCTCGATCGGCTCCTTCATACTCCCTTCGAAGTCGAAGCTCAGGCCATTGGCGGCGGCCCACTGGATCGCTTCCCACATCAAGAGACTGGTGGCTCCGCTATTGCGCAGTTGCGGATCGCCGCCGCTCAATAAATGGTAGGCGCTGGTATCATCCCACACCACATACAGGGCCGCGTGAATCCGCCGCTCTTGGTCCCTGGCAAAAAAGATCGACCTCCGGTCCCGCTCCCGGCAAGCCCGGTCCAAGCGTTGTAAAAATTCAAATGAAACAGACAGCTTCAATCCCTGCCGCCGGTAGGTTTTGGCGAAGATCCGATAGAAGGCATCGATATCATCTTCCCGGGTTATGGTCACGCTCTTCGCCGCTTTTTTGATCTCACGGCGAATATTGCCGCGAAAGTTATCATAGACTCTGTCGATATCCGAAAGATCGTCGATCACATAAGTATAGCCGCTACTCTGGGAAAATCCCCGCCAAAAAAACGGCAGCCAATTGCCCACCGAATAATGGAAGCTCTGGCTCAATTGGTCGAACGACGGCAACTGCTGAATGAGAGCTGTCATCACTTTTTTCTCGAACGCCAGCCGCGACCAGCTCTTTTGATCCGGCGGGTAACACAACCAGGGCCCCATCACCTGGGTGAGGCGGGGCATGGTGATGAAGCGATGACCCAATGTTCCGGTCACCATATAATAGGGCAACACCCCCTGAATATCATCCCCTTCCCCCACAATGGCGGCATCCCAGCTTCCCTCGTCGCACACGGCGTCGAGCCACCAATCCTGCAGAAAGATAGGCAACGCCTTCTCCCTGAGGCAAAACTCCCGATACCGTTCTTTAGCTGGGATCATAACGTTCCCACTTCCGCGCAATGTACTCCTCTTTTAATGTGTCGAATACATCGGACTCCACGGTTTGTTCTTCCCGGAGGTCAATATCGATACCCGCCGGATCCCGTTTCATAGGCGCCCCGGCGGAAATAAAATCGCGCAACAACCTGATGGTGCCGGGCACATTCCAGCAGAAGTCTTCGTAGCGAATATCGATGCATTGCTCCGGCGAAAAATATTCGCGATCCTCCATGATTTGCCGCTCCAGATAAAAGACCTGCGCCATCGCCATGGCGGGAGCGTCCAATTTCAGTAACTCTTTATAATTTTTCGGCATAATCGACCACCATGCCCTGGGATCCAGACCTTTTTCCCGCTTGACCTCCATGATGGACTGGGCGTTGTACAAAGGATCCCGGAAAATGTATATAAATTTCGCGTTTGGAACGATTTGCGAGAGCATGCCCATCCGTTGGCCGGCGTTTAGATTTTTGAACAATAAAGGGCGCCGAAAGCGATGAATTATTCCATAAAGGGTTTGGCGGATCTCTTCAATCGCCGCCTCGCCCAATTGCCCTTTGGGGATATAATGGGGCTCGCGGGGAAGCCAGCGATACCAAAAGTCTCCGCATTCTGCCGGCGCGTGAAGCCCGCAAAAACCGGTACTCCCCTGCTCCGATCGAAAACATCCATGGCCGCTGTCACCGAAGATTGTCCGGCTCAGCCACATTCCAAAATAAAGGTTCCGGTAAAACAACGCCGCCAGATTGTCGATATACAGGAGATCGAGACATTCTGTCAACGCCTGGTACAAGGCGGTGGACCCGCTTCTGGGGGCGCCGACGATAAACACCGGCTGCAAATCCATTGAAGCGGCATCCGCATCACCGGCATAGCGCCGGATCCCTCGTTTCTCCAAAGGACCCGCCATAGGAGAGACAAACCGGGCCAGGCGGCGAATCGCGCCTATTTTATAATTTCTTTTCAAAAAACCTCCCTCCTCCGTCTATAAATCTCTTCAGCCAGAGCTCCGTCATCACCAGATGCCAGACTTTTTTATAATCCGTGTGTTTGAATTGATGGTAGATAGCATCGACCTCTTCCGGCACAAAGAGCCCCCGCTTCTTGAGGCCCGCCAACGAGTCGAGGGTCAGCTCATTGAGCTGGTGGTTCATCCACCGCCCAACCGGCAATCCAAATCCCTTCTTTTTCATCCGCAAACACGAGGGGGCGATGTATTTTCGCGCCACTTCGCGCAGCACATACTTTTGCACATCCCCTTTGAGTTTGTATTTGGCCGGAATCCTGAACGCCGCCTCCACCAATCGATGATCCAGGAAGGGAAACCTTCCCTCCAGCGAAAAGAGCATGGTGAATTGATCGATACGGTAGACATGGTGGTTGCCGATATAAGACATGATATCAAAATAACTCAACGCCTCGATCGGATGACTGAACTCGCCTTCGGGAGGCTCATACATCTCGCCCATCACATTCAAAGAATCGAAGCCTTCATCGCGGGAAAAGAGCCGCCGCTTCTGAATTTCGTTAAAATTGGAGAACTGGTAAGCATAGTATTGCGCTATAGTGCGTACATCATTGTAGCGCACGATAGATTCCGGCGCCCATTTTTTTACCGGCAACAGGGTCATCCACAACCGGGCCGCCATCCGTTTCCGTTTCCAATCGGGAATACCCCGGTAATGGGAATACCCGGCGAACAATTCATCCCCCCCCAAACCATTGAGGATGACGGTGATGGGATGCCTGGCCGCCAACCGGGAAATAACATAATTGGGGGCCAATGTACAGAAGGGCTCCTCGTAAGCCGATACCATTCGGTCCACACTATCGAGAATAGATTCGGCGTCCACAGTTTCTACAATATGGCGCATCGAATGAAGCGCCGCTGTATCCTTCGCTTCCTGCAATTCATCATACTCGCCCACAGACGAATCATAGGCCAGAGTGAAGGCGTTGATGCCCGGATGCAGTCTACTGGCAATGGCGGAGACAGTCGTTGAATCAATGCCTCCGCTCATGAATGTCCCCACCTCCACATCGGCGGTCAGCCGGTATTGAATGGACCGGGTGAGTTCCGTCTCCAGCAAATCGACGGCATCGGCTTCCGACATCGAACGATTCTCGGTGCCAATCGGCAAGGACCAATAACGGCCTTTCCGCAGCGTCCCATCCGGGAGGCGAAGCTTCAGCCAATGGGCTTGTTCCAGGGCGACAATACCTTTGAATGCCGTCATGGGCCGGGGAGCCACCGAAAAGCTCAGGTTGTGCCAGAGCCCCTCCATATTGATATCCGCCGGTACAAGACCCGAAGCCAGGATGCTTTTGATATCCGAGGCGAATATAAAACGGTCCGGCCGCAAACTATAATATAGCGGTTTTATTCCAATACGGTCGCGGGCCAGAAACAATTCCCTCCGCTGACGGTCGTAGATGGCGAAGGCGAACATGCCGTTGAATTTCGCGAGGCTTTGCTCTCCCCATTGAATGTAAGAACGCAAGACCACTTCGGTATCCGACCGGCTCTTCATGGTATGGCCCAGACCTTCCAATTCTTCGCGGATCTCCAGGAAGTTGTAGATCTCGCCATTGAATACGATCCAGAAGCGACCGTCGCCGGCAGCCATCGGTTGATGCCCCTGGAAGGAGAGATCGATGATCCGCAAACGGCGATGCCCGAGACAGGCTTCAATGCTCAGATTCGCGGCTTCCCGCACATGAGGTAGCGGTCCGTCCTTCGCGCCGGCGGCATCCGGAGTGTCGTCCCCCCCATAAGCGTTGAGCCAATTCTTGCGGCCGTCGATGAGGAGATACCCCTCGTCATCCGGTCCCCGGTGTCGCATACAGCGGGTCATACTATGAATATGAGGGACCAGAGGACTGGCTTCGCCTCCGAGATTTACAATACCCGCGATTCCACACATAGCCTAAGAGAGAAAATGATTCGCCAAAACAGAGCTGCCCGACACCACCTGCCGCAATTGAGACAGATAAAAGGCCGCTGTTTCTTCGTCCGTCATCCGGTTGATGAGTTCATGTTGCCGCACCAGGATCTCTTCCAAATCTGTGGCATCCAACCGGCACATGATAGTTTGCAGCGCATCTTCCAGCGCATGGGCATCACGGGGCGGAACCAGGAATCCATTGTGCGCATGACGGATCACGCCATCGATGCCCCCTCCTCGAGAAGCGACCACGACATTTCCAGTTGCCATCGCCTCGAGATAAGCGAGGCCGAAGGTCTCTGGATAGCTCACCATCACAAAGATATGAGACCGCGACAACTCCTTGCGCACGACACTCCGTGGCTGGCGTCCCAGAAAGCGGATCTGATCCTCCAAACCAAGGTCCCGGGTTAGCGTTTTCAAGCTGGACCATTCTTCGCCGTCGCCAATCAATGTAAACTGCCAACGGCACAATCCCTTTTGCCTCAACACCGCCAATGCCCGCAGGGTAATGTCGATATTCTTCAACTCTTTCAAGTTGCATACAGTGATGATTCTGACAAGGCCTGACGCCACATTTCCTTTGCCTTTCCAGGAACGCAGCTTTTTCTTCACATTTCTGAAAGGCTCCACCCAGCCGGCGCTTATCCCTGACAGGGCAGGGAAAATTTTGTGGTTATGCTCCGGGCACCATTGCTGCAATTTCCGCCAAATCGGTACGGACCGGGCCGCCACTGCGGAAGCATAAGAAAGAACCCCGCCGCATCGTTTGAGAAACGGGACCGGATTATCGCTCAACAAATCCGGTGCGATATGAATTCCCGCCACCAACGGCAGGTCATACTTGCGGGCATACCGCAGCCCGATCTTGAGGCTCTTGTCATAATGGGCCACAACGACATCAGGCTCGGGGACATATTTTTTGACGGCCCGCATAACGGAGCCGTATAGATATGCGATTTTTGGGACTTTCAGCACCGGACAAACCAGTACATCCACCCCATCCAATTGAAACGAATAGGGCCTCATAGGAACGCGCTTTTTCCCGGTGAGCCATTCTCTCAAATACACAAACACCGGACGCACCACAGTCACCCGGTGCTCTTTGGCCCATATTTTAGTTAAATTATGCAGCGCCGGAGTGATCCCGTCAAAAGGGAATTCCTCCCGCTGTGGATACAGAGTTGAAATCAATAAAATATTCATTGTAATTAACAGGAACAGCCGTTACTGTCCCGATTCCTCCCAAAGGCCCAGTCGCGAAATCTCCCGGGCCACCTCGCCGGCGATCGCCTTATAACCAAAGGGAGCCGGATGTCCGTCACTGGATGTACGATACGGTAGCGGGCCGCTTAAAAGTGCCTCCCGCAACGCATCCCGGCAATCGATCACCGGGATTTTCAGACTGTATAAATAATCTTTCATTTCAGCCAGCACTTGTTCTTCCTCGATGACCAGCCGTTGATACTGTATGTCGATAGAATTCCCCATCGCCTCGTGGACCGCCTGTTTAAACGCCAGCTCTTTGGTAGGGATCAACAGCGCGGCAAATTGTACACCGCGCTCCCTGGACGATTGAGCCATCATGCGCATCGCCTCCAAACACAAGCGGAAGCCCTCCTGGATACGGGGATCTCTTCTGTCCACCGCCATCAACCGGTAAGAGGGGTTGAACACCGTTTGCAACGCCCCATGTTTGAATGGAAGAAACAGCTCGCCGCGCGGTTGTGCTTGCGGGGCATCTTCCCTGATTTGGCTCTGCTGCGCAGACCGCCGGGACGATAGTTTTTGGAATAACAATTCAAATACACGCACAATGCGCGAATGGCGGGATAAAAATGTGCGTTTGTCCGGCGTCTTCTTTTGAGTCGATGCATCCTGTGTTTCGACATGCACCTTAGTCGTCATTTCCAACGCCTTCGAGAGTAATGTCTCAGCGTTTTCGGCCCGGTGAATCGCCCGGAGCACAGCCTCGTCTTTCGTGGCCATAGCCCTCCACTCCCGGTTGGAATTTCCGCCATAAACCGACTGAAACGCGTCGAACAAATCATTGCCGGTGTAGAAGGCTTCGATGATTATCCGCGGCTTCAGCGACAGCGCCTCGGGGAAAAGGGCCAGACTGTGGAGCGGACCGTAACTGCCGAATGCCATGTTGTACACCGGTTTGCCGGTGATTCTGGATAATTGGCGAGGCCAGGCATCCGCCTTCCTCACTCCCATACCATAGGTTTGAGAATCGCCAAGAGCGACAATTCCAGCGCGTTCCGGCACATTCTCATTGCGAAATCCCTTCTCATCATGTTCTGGATATTGTGGATTGGGACGGATTCCCAGGTGAGAATCCGGTATTGTCATAGGAATGTGCCCCGACTCGATAACAAACTCCGCCTTCGGCACAGCGATCCCCAACAACCGGAGCGCCGCCTCGATGAACACGATCATCAAGACGATCAACACAAGAACAAATACAATCTCTTTTTTTTTGGACATTGCCATAACTATTATAACCTAAAGAATACTGCGATAATGGTTTTCCAGGCCTTTTACCTCGTTGCGGATATCATGGAACCGCTCGACGAAATGACGGCCCGCCGCCCCCATCGGCTCCCAGGCGTCCCGGTTCTGGAGCAGGAACAGCACATGTTTAGCCAACGCTTCGGCGTCCCGCTCCGGCGCCAATAAGGCGCTCTTTTCCGGCGCCACCACATTGGGAATGTCGGCGTGATAGGTCGATACGACCGGCATTCCCATTGCCTGGGCCTCCAATATCGTTGTCGGAGCGCCCCCTTCGCTATCGCCGTCCGCTGCGGTGACACTGGGGTGGATGAAGATATCGGCCCCTTCCATCTCCTCCAAATACCGGGAGTAATTCAGGAACCCCAGGAGCTTCACATAACCCTCCATCGAATGCCTCGATATCATGGCGCGAATCTCATCCTCGAGACGACCGGCTCCAATGATGCGAAACTCGAAATCCTGCCGCTTTTGCCGGACAATACGCATGGCTTCCAACGCGAATATCAACCCCTTCTTTTCGGTGAACCGCCCGCCGAAGATAAAGACAGCCGGCTTGGCCGAGGATCTGGCAAGCCGCGGACGAAACCGGATCTTTTCCACCGGGATAGCAATCCTCTGGATCTTGATTTTCTCAGCCGGACAGCCCAATTCCGCGAGCTTTTCTTTCATAAAAGAACCCTCGACTAAAAACAGGGCGCCGTGCTTGAACATGCGCTCGTAATCGTTTGCCAGCTCCGCTACCATCTGCCGGTTCGAGAGATCCATCCCATAAAAAGTAGTGACTTGCGGTATCCCCACCTTCCGGCCGACCTTTAAGGCATACACCCCATTGTGGCCGAAGTGAGCGTGCAGCAAACGCGCTTCCCGCCGTTCGAGGATGGTCTCGAAATAGGGATCTCCACCGGACATCCGTTTTTGGATCCCATAATAAAACCAGCGGGGACTATATCTTTTTAATTGCAAACAATAGAGATTGTCCCTCTCCACAGGAAACAAATCCTGGTTCGCCAATTCCCATCCCAGGCAAATAGGGATGAACGCCTGCAAATGGCTGACATAATTGTGAATGAAGGTCTCCGATTTGGCGAAAAACGTGCGACTAAATTGAGCCGCAACTGGAATTTCGCTTTTGTTTTTTATCTCCATCTCATTCATCGATTTCCCTCTAATTTACCGGCTCTTCTACTTTTTATCTTATTCAACACAACCTCCCGCACCTCTTCATACGCTTGAATACGGCAAACGTGAACCAACGCCGCATAGCACCCGATCCCCGCCAAAACCTGAACCATCAACTCAGCCGCAGCCGGCCAGTTTCCGGGAATCACCAATCCAACAGCCGCGACAAACACCCCCATCATGACGGCGCACAGAAAAACCGGCAGAAGATTCTTCACCATTTCACCGAAGCGCAAATCGATCAGCCGCCCGGGAATGACCCAGGAGGGAATCCACAAAATGAGACCGCTGATCACCACCGCCGCCGCCATACCGACGATCCCCCACTGGACACCGATCACAAAGGCGCTAATCCTGATCACACCGGAAGCGAATCCCCAGCGGAACATAATGTCGGTCCGCCCCTGCGAGGTGTAAATCCAGCCCACCGTAGTGCCGATGGACTGGAACAATCCACTCACACACAAGAGCTTCAACACCGGAACCGCCCCCATCCATTGCTGTCCGAACACTACCGATATAAAATTACCGGCCACCACCAACATCCCCACCATCAATGGAAACGTTATCAGAGAAATCCCCCGCGTCACTTGCAAATAGACCCGCTTCACCCGGACCCGGTCCTCCTGGATGGCGGACAACGCCGGAAACATCACCCGGCTGATCAAACCTCCCAAACGGGATACCGGAAACACCATCAGATTATAGGCCCGTGAATACAGACCCAATGGAGCCGAGCCTAACTTCCAGCCGATGAGCACATTGTCGAATTGCCGAACCCAATAATTGAAAAAATCAAACCCCATCAAGTGGAAGGCAAAGCTGGACAATTCTCTTATCTTGCCGAAATGGAATCGCCGGCGGGGCCGCCAATCCACCAACCACCAGAACAACAACGATGTCATCAACCCATTGACCAACGGTTGAACCACCAGACTCCACGCTCCAAAGCCCATCACCGCCATCCCAATGGCCAGCACACCGCCGAACAATAATGCGGAAACCTCCACCTGGGCGATACGCTTGAAATCCAATTTCCGTTGCAACACCACCCGGTGCACATTCCCCAAAGCGTGAAATATAAATATAAGGGCAAGAACACGAGTCAAGGGTACCAGCGACGGCTCCCGGTAGAACACAGCAATCAACGGCGCCAACAGGATAAACAGAGCGGTAAGCCCGGCTCCGATCATCATATTGATCCAGAAGACCGAATCGGTTTGCTCGCCGGTAATCTCCAGCTTCTGCACCAACGCGGCCCCCATCCCCAGATCGCTGAACCGGGCGGCAAAGCCGGTCAACACCAACACCATGCCGACTAACCCAAAATCAGTGGGAGTCAGCAGGCGGGCCAATACCACGCTTATCAAGAATTGGAAGCTATACTGAGACGACTGGATGGCCCCCGACCAGGTGAGGGCGGAAATTGTTTTTTGGCGAAATTCCTGCATATGAATGGTTCCCGCTATTTCTTGATGACAGCGATATAGGCCCAGGTAAACTCAAAGGACCTATCGAATCGATTCAACACCAACCCCAACGATTGCAGACAGGCGATACACAGCGGCGCCAACCAACGCAAAGGATGAAGGCGCCGTTTGCGACGGAATCTGTTCCAATAATAAGAATGCGCGCTAACATTGGTAACCCAAAACCCCGACAAGGGCTGCAAAACTTCGATCGAGAAGCCCGCCTGCTCAAATAAATAGGTCAATCCATAGCTGGTATACCGGTAAAAATCGCGGGGTTCTTCGTGAAGGTGCCAGGATTGCGGCATGGTCATTATCGCGTAACCGCCGGTCTTCAATACACGACGGCATTCCAGCAACGCTCGAGCCGGTTCTTCCAGGTGCTCCAAGACCGAGGTGCAAATCACCGAATCGAACTCTCCATCCTCCGCCGGAATATCATACGCTGTCCCGAACCGGTCCACGGCTCCGCTGTCATGGTCGGTCCCAGGATGGTCCAGGCCGATATACTCATCCACTGTGTGCCCGATGAGATCCTGCTTCCATTTTTCCCCACAGCCGATATCCAATAGCTTCCCATGCAAATAGGCCTCCGCCAATTGCAGGATTTTTCGACCCGCGATCCGCATCGCCAGATAGGACGGGCGATACATTGGGTAATGGGAATAATAACGTTTGATTCGCCGCTTCAACTCTTTGGGCGCCGGCGCCTGGTTCATGAGTGGTTCCTCTCGGCATCGACCGCTTCCAATGCCTGTGATTTGATATTATTGAGTATTCGTTCCATTTCTTGTTTTTGATCCTCAGGAACCTCTCTCGTACTATAGCGAATCGAACGCTCCCGCCCCTCGAATCCCGGACGGTTCGCGAGGCTATACCCCAAACCTTTGTAGGTCTCCGCCACCCAATCGAGCACATCGTCCGGTTGCCGGCAAAAATCCCGGTAAGCGATCCGCGTCCACCGCTGCGGCGCTATTTTACCCAGAGACTCCTCGATAAAGTTGTTCACATCCCATACCTGGGCCACCACCTGCTCCAATTCACTGGAAAAGGTGTGGTCGAAATATCGAGGCGGCGCCACAGACCACCATTTATTCAAGGGCACCGCGTGTTTATCCCTGGCTTCCAAATTGGATATCACAGTATCGAACAAATCCCGTTCCACATGAACGAACAACGCGTCGGGGAACAATTCCGCCAACTCAGGGACGCGCACAGGATTGGAATTGTTCTTGTTGATAAAGGGAGCTTTGAACATTATCTCCATAAAACGTACAAGGGTTCTCAATTGATACAATTTCGATGCGGCCACCGGCTGGGATAAATCATAGCGTGGAAACCAGCGGAAAAAAATTTCCCAACCGTCCGACGGAGCCATCGGCCCCTCCACCTCCCCAAATAAATTCCCATATGTCGGGCAATACCGGTGCGCCATCCGGCCCCAAACAGTAGCGCTCACAGGGGCTCGATGGTAGCGCCGGGAAATATTTGGAAAATAGGAGAAACGGAAGCGGTTGAAAAGATGCAGAAGCACAGCCGTGGTGCCGGAACGGGGAACCCCCACGATAAACAATGGCGGGTAACGGTTGGCGAGGTGCACATTCCCGAGAATCACCCGCTCGACTTTTGATGCCACGCGATAGATCATTGTTTTTTAAAATATTGCTTGGCCCGGGCCATTCGCCCCCAGATCCTGAGGTGAAGAGGGGAATCATTACGGGTGATCACATGAGCCCGAAGGCGGCGGCAACCGAATTGCTGTTTAAATTGTACGACGCCCTCGTGACCGCCACTGGGATTAAAATCATACCAGCGAAACTTCCGCAGCAACGCATCGGCGATAATGTCCCGGTGCAAAAGATTCGCCGGACGCATCGGCAGATATTCTTCCAACGCGGCTCCATGCCAGTAAACGGCATGCCATTTATGATAAAACACCAATGCCCCGCCGATGATTTTTCCGTCCCATTCCGCCAACCATAATGTGATCTGGGGACAGGACAGCTCGAACATTCTCTGAAAAAATGTCCATTCATACTTACTGGAAGCGCGGTCTCCCCAACGCCTGAGGGAATCGAGGTAACAATCGTAATAACCGCGCCAATCCTCCGCTGTCGAAGCCGGGCGGATCGTCACCCCTTCGCGCCGGGCTTTTTTGATGGCCCGGAGATTGGCGGAGGAGAATCCTTTCTCGATCCTGGCCATCGTTCCCCGTAGAGACACAGCCTGGGTGTAATCCTCCCTTATGGTACCGCTTACGGGACCGGGATCGCCCTGGAGCGGATTCAAACGCCACACCAGGTGTTTGAATCTCTTGTCAATATATTCAAGAAGCTGCTGCCGCTGCTCACGCGATAGAGGGGCGGCTGAGATCCAACCGCCATACACACCGCCGGGGCCCATGATATATTGCTTCTCAAAACGGGAAACCGGCCGGGTCAACACAGGGAGAATGGCGACATTACCGCCGGAAAATTTCATTTTTCGCGTTTCGATAGCCAAATCCTGGAATTCGCCGGCAAACAACCGAAACCATTCGGGGGTGTGAAAAAAAGTGGCATACCCGCACGAGTCCGCCACATGCTTCCATTCACCATAGCGACGGAGTATTTCCACGTTCATGCTGGCGACACTCTATTTCTTAAAATTGTCCAGAATATCCCGAACATTGTAGATGACCCGCTCGACATCTTGATCCCGCAACTTCGGCGATAGTGGCAGAGACACTGTCCGGTGCGAGATCCATTCGGCATTGGGAAAATCGCCGGCTTTGTAGCCATAGGCCTCTTGATAATAGGGATGCAAATGAAGGGCCAGATAGTGTACCCCCACCCCCAATTTCCTCCGGGTCATCTCTTCGAGAAAACGGTCCCTATCGATCGTTAAGCGGTCAATGTCCAGTAATAGCGTAAATAAATGATAAGAGTGCTTCATATTCGCGGGTACCAGGGGCGGCAAGAAGGCCGGCAGATGGGAAAACGACTCCATGTACCGCTGCCAAATCCAACGGCGTCTCCGCCAATAATCCTCGACCCGAGGTAGTTGATGAATCCCCAATGCCGCTTGAATATCCATCATATTGTATTTGAATCCAGGATACACCACCTGGTAATGCTTATACCCATCGTCGGAAAATCGTTTCCAGGCGTCTTTGCTCATGCCGTGCAACGCCATCACTTTTATTTTATCCGCGTATTCGTTATGATTGGTAATGGCCATCCCACCCTCGCCGGTGATTATATTTTTGGTGACATAAAAACTGAAGCAGCCGATGTCGCCGAACGTACCGGTTTTTTGTCCGTCGTATTCAGCTTCGATGGCGTGCGCGCAATCTTCCACCAACTTAATACCATGCCGCTCGCATATGTCCAGAATTTCATCCATCCGGCACGGGCGACCGGCAAAATGGACGATAATCACAGCTTTGGTGCGGGGAGTA
Organism: uncultured Clostridia bacterium; assembly: GCA_964491915.1. Lineage (GTDB taxonomy): Bacteria > Acidobacteriota > Aminicenantia > UBA2199 > UBA2199 > JAHELQ01. The sequence continues at coordinate 43,193 of CAZBHS010000013.1, read as the reverse complement.
ATCTTCGCCTCGAGATCCCTGGGATCTATATTCATCGTATCCTTCAGACAATCGGCAAACACCGGCACGCCGCCGGCGTGAATCACGGCATTGGCTGTGGCGGCGAACGTCATGGCCGGAATAATGACCTCGTCTCCGGGGGAAATACCCAACACAATCATAGACAGGTGCAAGGCCGCGGTACAGGAATTCAACGCCATCGCATGCTCCACACCTTTGTATTCCTTGAACATTTGTTCCAACCGGTGAACCTTGGGGCCTGTGCCGATCCAACCGCACCGTAGCGATTGAACCACTTCCCGGATCTCTTCCTCTTCGATTAACGGGCTACCAAAAATTAGAAATTCATCGTTTTTCTCTTCTCGCATACTTTTCCTTGAAATAAGCTTCCGCCGCTTAGATTCTCATCGAACTATCAGATTTTGTCTCTGTTCCGGTTTGCCCAGATCTACAATACCATCCTCTCATTTCTCGGAAAGATTGTGATTATCCGTCAGGACAATGACCATTTCATTCTTTTTCATCAACCACAATTTTTCCCGCGCCCGCCGTTCCAGGGCATTGGGATTGTTTTCCAATTCCTCGATCTCTTTTGCCAATCGCTTTTTCTCTTTCTCAAGGTGAACGATTCGATTTTTCAGCTCAGCTATTTTCCGCTGAGCGCCAACGATTTCAATAATACCACTGTCTCCGAAAAAAAATGTGAGGATCAAAATAAAGATAAAGAGCGCCACCAGTAATAAAAAACCCTTGGTCTGCACAAACTTTACCTTATCAGTTTTTCTCAATGAAACTCCGCCCTTTTTTTATCAATTCATTGGTTTCTTTAAGCCTGGAGGATTCGGCATATATACGGATGACATTTGAAGTACCGGACTCCCGGATCAATAGCCAGGAATTCTCCATGATAAATTTAATGCCGTCGATGAGGCTGATTCTTCGCACCGGGAATCCGCCAAGATCCATTGGTTTTTCTTTTATGAGAGAAGACAATTTTCCGGTTCTCTCCCTGGTTTTTCCGACCGCCACTTCCCGGCTGAATAACCGGGGAAACTTGTTATAAAAGGTCTTGAGAAGCGTTTCGAGGCTCACTTTGTAATAAGCCAGCATTTCCACCACCAACAAATTGAACAATATCCCGTCCTTGATCAGGGTGGATTGCCGCAGGGCGACCCCATTGCTGCTCTCCACCGCCATAAAGGTTTTCCTCAACGCCAGCATATGCGCCAGGTATTTGAACCCCACCGGAGTGACAAACACCTTGCGGGAATAAAAATCAGCTACGTTGCGGATATTGTTGGTAGTGGAAATCGATTTGACGATGCCCCCCTCCATTTTCCTCACAGTGATCAAGTATTCGATCAACGGGGGAACAATCGTATTGGAATCGATGTACCTGCCTGTTGAATCCACAATGCCGAAGCGGTCTCCATCGATGTCGGTGGCAATGCCGATGTCCGCTTTCGATTCCACCACCAGCTTCGCCAATTCAGTCAATGATTCCGGTCCGCAATAGGGAATCACCTTACCGCTGGAAGCATAGGGAAGATTGTGAATACTGTCCACCTGGATATCGTTTTCATTGAGGATAAAATCCAGATAATCCCTGGAAGCGCCGAAGAGATTGTCAACAATGATCTTCATATTGGCATCGCGAATCGTGCCAAAATTGACATGCCCTTCAATGTGCTTGATATATGGAGTTCTGACACTCACCCGGTCGATCAGTTCTTCGCGCGCATATTCAGGTTTGAACTCAAAGGAATCGCCAATCGCCTTGATTTCCGTCTCCACCAGAGAGCTCACAGACGGGAGGGCTGGAGCGCCCTGGCGGTCCAACAGCTTAATACCATTGTAAATGGGTTTATTGAAACTGGCGGTGAAGACCACTCCTCCATCCAGGCGGTTCCTGGTGATGGCGAGAGAGATGGCGGCCATTGGAGCGTCCCTCTGGGGAATAAACGACATGATCCCATTGAGGGAAAAGATTCTGGCGGTTTCATGCGCAAACTTGTAGGATAATTGGCGAGTGTCGTAGCTCAACAGAATTCTTGGGGTCCGGGTCGATTTAGTATTCAAGATGTAATTGGCAAAGCCCTGGGCAAAACGTCGCACATTCTCGAAAGAGAAATCATGCCCCATTTTCGCCCTCCAGCCGTCAGTACCGAATTTTATTCCCTCCATACCTATTTACATAACATATTCTTGCTTATTTATCAATAAAAAACACCGTTAATCCAACGCATTTCCATATATTTTTATACAGACCCGAAATTTTGTTTGGTATACACATAGGAGAGCCGGACGCCGGCCCTCCGCTCTAATTTGATATTCAATCGTTTTTACAAGAATGGCAAGAGTGACTTCCAGCCGTTAGGCAATGCTTTGGCCACATCGTTGAGAATGACGAATACCATCAGTCCGATCAGCAATATGAACCCGCTGTTAATGAGAACCGCCTTGGTCTTTTGGCCGAATTCGCGGCGGATGATGGCTTCGACGGAATAAATCAACAGATGTCCGCCGTCCAGCGCGGGGATGGGGAATAGATTGACAATACCCAACTGCAACGAAATAAAGGCGATCAGCATAAAGAAGCTTGAAAAACCCGCGTCCAAAGTCTTTTTGGAAATTTTGGCGATCTCGATGGGACCGGAAAGATTCTTGGGCGACAACTTTCCGACAATCATCTTTCTGAAAGCCTCGAACGTCAGCAAGGTCAACCGCTTCATTTCGGAAAAACTCCTCCCAAAAGACGCGAACAACCCGAAGCTCAATTTCACAGTCGGTGAATAGGGCAACATCTGGACGCCTATACGGCCTTCACCATCTTCATTGGGTTTCGGCGTGACCATCAGTTCAACCACCTTGCCGTTCCGCTGCACAGACATCGGAATCTCCCGGCCGGCATTGCCGCCGATCAATTCACTGACCTCGAAATGGGTGGCGGTCCGGCCGGCGATCGAAAGGATGATGTCGCCCGGTTTGATTCCAGCTTTATCCGCCGGAGCATCCGCTTCAATCCCTTCGATGCGGGCTTGATAGCCATAGTAAAATCCGGCGTAGCCGATGTTGTACTTGGAGGTGGATGTCACGTGCAGGTCCGCCGCCAATGTCTCGCCGCCGCGCTCGAACGTCAATTTCAGAGTTTCGTTGGGATTGATGCCGATTCTTTCGTCCAAATCTTTCCAATCATTCACCGCGACGCCATTGACGCTGCGCACCACATCGCCCGGCTTGAGCCCGGCCTCCGCCGCCGGCGATTCAGCTTCCACAAAACCGATCTCCGGAGCTTCCATTTTATATTTTTCAACATTCACACCAGTCATGTTGATCACTGCCAAAATAAAGAACGCCAACAAAACATTCATCAGCGGTCCCATAATCAGGATGAAGATCTTTTCGGCCCTGTTCTTCGCCTCGAACTCATCGGGCTTTAAATTTTCAGGATCATACTCTTCCTCGCCCGCCATTTTGACGTAGCCGCCGAGGGGGATAACGCTGACGCGAAAATCAGTATCGCCTACTTTTTTTCCGAAAAGCCGTTTTCCAAATCCAAACGAAAAGGCCTCGACCCTCACGCCCACCAACCGGGCGGCCAGGTAATGGCCGAATTCATGCACCAACACGATAATGCTGAGCACAAACAGAAATGTCAAGATCGTGGTTATCACATTAATCATTTAGTCCTACTCCGTTTTATTAATTCAACTGTTTTACGTTTTGTATTCGAAATTGTTTCCAGCAAATCCCTCACGCTGGACACAGTATAAAAATTCTCATGATACAGGATGTCGGCCACCACGTGAAAAATATCCAAAAACGAAATCCCGCCCGAAAGAAAATAATCCACCGCCACCTCGTTGGCGGCGTTGAACACCGCCCCTGCATTCTTTCCCTGCTGGAGAATATAATAGGCCATTTCAATGGACTGGAATTTATCGCGGTCCACCTCATAGAACTCCAACGAGCCTAACGAGGCAAGATCGAGGCGATTCTGTTCAATATCCAGGCGCTCCGGGTAAGTCAAAGAATAGAGAATGGGGATTTTCATGTCCGGCATGCTCAATTGGGCGATCACCGAAGCATCCCTGAATTCCACCAGAGAATGGACAATGCTCTGAGGGTGAATGATGACATCGATTTGATCCTTTTTCACATTGAACAAATAGAAGGCTTCAATCACCTCCAACGCTTTGTTCATCAACGTGGCGGAATCAATGGTGATTTTTGTCCCCATGGACCAGGTGGGATGGTTCAACGCATCCGCCACCGTGATTCCCCCAAATTCCCGCTTGTCCTTCTTGAAAAATGGACCGCCGGACGCCGTGAGAATCACTTTTTTTACGAGATCGCGATGATTGCCGCCAAGGGCTTGAAAAATAGCGCTCTGCTCGCTGTCGATAGGAATGATCTCCGCCGATGATTGCCGTAGTTCCCCATTGATCAACTCTCCGGCCGCCACCAATGTCTCTTTGTTAGCCAGGCAGATGCGATGCCCCAGACGAATTGACGCTAGAGTCGCCTCCAGAGGTGTCGTACCCGTGATAGCGGTTATAACGGTATCGACCCCCGGATGATGCACGATCTCCAACAACCCTTCCGCCCCGGAGACCACCTTCTTTTGAGGGAACATCCCCGCGACGGCCGCCACATCCTCCGCCCGCTTGACAGCGATAATATCCGGATCAAAAGCCTTGACCTGCCGAACCAGCACATCGATATTCTCTCCAGCCGATATCCCCAGCAGCTTGAAGTGCCCGGGATTGGCGGCCATTACCTCCAACGCGTTGCCGCCGATGGAACCGGTGGATCCTAAAAGAGCTATATGTCTCATTTAATTCCAGATGAACATGATAATAAAAAACAACGCGGGGGCGCAAAAAACATAACTGTCCACCCGGTCCAACACCCCGCCGTGCCCCGGCAACAACTGGCCGGAATCTTTCTTGCCGGAGGACCGTTTGAACAAAGATTCCACCGGATCGGACAATTGGGACAACAAACCGATCGCGCCGCCGGTAATGATGGCTGTCGCCGGCTTGACCGGCAACGGAAACAACACGATGGCCAACCAACCGGACAAAGCGGCGGTGATGATGGCGGCGATCAGTCCCTCCAACGATTTGTTGGGCGACGCCACAGGGTATATTTTATGCTTGCCGATGGCGCTGCCGACAAAATAGGCGCCGGAATCGCCAATGGCGATGACAATGATCATAAAAAACAGATAATTGGGTCCCAGCTCTTTCAGTTCCAACATGAAATAGAGGGGAAGATACAGATAGAACATCACTAAAAAATGGATCCCCATATCCCTCACAAAGCTATCGAGCTTTTCCTTACGCCGGATCGTCCACAAGAAATACATCCCCGTCAAAAAAATACCGCCGAAAATAGCGGCCGGCAGAGGCACCTCTTCGAATGTGAAAGACGCGGCGATCAAAAGTCCAGAGATAATCGCCAACACAAACGAGAACATCTTCGGCTCCGTCAGATTCACCAACTCCTTAACCGCCATACTGGCGATCACGAACAGAATGATGGAAAAATATAGAGGCGGAACGTATTGAATAATTCCGTAGGCAAATATAATCAGAAAAAATGCGGTTATGGTCCGGGTGATAAATTCTTTCATATGCTCCCAAATCTCCTTTTGCGATGTTGAAAATCGATCACGGCGTTAAAAAATCCGGCGACGCCGAAATCGGGCCAGAACACGTCGGTAAAATACAACTCCGCGTAAGCGATCTGGAATAATAAAAAATTGGATATCCGTCTCTCCCCGGAGGTGCGAATCACCAAATCCGGGTCCGGACATCCGCCGGTATATAAATACTTGCTCAATAGATCCTCGTTGACGTTCGAGGGAGCGACCCCATCCTCCAACATCCCTTTCACAGCGTGAACAATTTCGGATCGCGAGCCATAATTCAGCGCCAGATTGATTTGCATCTTATCCAAACCCGAGGTCAACTCTTCGGTCTCCTGGAGTTTTCGTTTCAACTTTCCCGGCAACCGCTTGAGATCCCCAATCACCTTGAGTCGGATTTTGTTGTTGATCAATAAATCACGGCGTTCCACCATATTTTCGTGCAACATGTCCATCAACGTATTGACCTCTGTGACAGGCCGTTTCCAATTCTCGCTGGAAAAAGCGAACAACGTCAAATATTTTATGCCTAGACGGACGGCGGTTTCGGTAATCAAACGGGCGGTGGCGGCGCCTCGTTTGTGCCCCTCGACCCGTTGCATACCTCGCTGTTTCGCCCATCTACCGTTGCCGTCCATAATTACGGCTACATGGGCCGGAAGCCGTTTTAAATCAATAGTTTTCAGCAAGGACTCTTCCTCGCTTCCAGCTTCGATCAATCCTTTAAACATATCCAGCATAGACAAATTATAGTTTGGATAGCCCCCTTTGTCAAATTAATTCAAGCTTCCACAAGAGGCGGCAGCAACCATAACGGGATCAAAAAATCTTACCGGGGTTCAATACATTTCCAGGATCGAACACCTTTTTTATATTCTTGAATAACTCAATTTCAGCTTCATTGAACTGATACGACAAATACGGCCGCTTCGAAATCCCTACGCCGTGCTCTCCGGTGATGGACCCATTGACCGATACCACATACTTGAATATCAAATCCAACGCTTCCTCCGCCCGCTTCATTTCATCGGCGTCTTCAGGATCCACCAACACATTGGTATGAATATTCCCATCACCGAAATGACCGAACAACACGATTTCGAGATCGAGATCGCGGCCCAGACCTTTGATATATTCCACAGCTTCGGGAATCTTTCCTGTCGGCACCACAATATCCTCGTTGATCTTTTTAGGCTTTATCTTAGAAATGGCGGGAGAAATATTACGCCGTAAACTCCACAGCGACTCTTTTTGCTCGGCGGTTTCCGCCACCTGAAAGTCTTTGACATTTTCCCGTTTCACCATAGCCAGGAATTTGTCTTTTCTGGCAGTCACATCGAGACTGTTGCCGTCGATCTCCAATAAGACAATAGCCTGCGGCGTATTTTCCACCGGCAGCCCCATATAGCGATACGACGCGACAATGGAGCTTTGATCCATGAATTCCAATACCGCCGGTTGAATGCCGCTGTTAATCATATTGTTGATAAATCTCGCCCCTTCGGGCAGCGATGAGAAATCCACCCGGCACAATACCCGGGCCTCGGGCAAAGGGATCAATTTCAAATAGATTTTCGAAATCACCGCCAGGGTCCCTTCGGAACCGATCAAGAGCGACTTGATATCATATCCGGCCACATCCTTGACGCATGGCGAACCGGCTCTTATTTTTGTCCCGTCCACCAGAAACCCCTCCAGAGCCAACACATAACTTCCGGTGACACCATATTTGAAACAGCGGAGTCCGCCGGCGTTTTCCGCCACATTGCCACCGATGGTGGAGGTCTTGAGGGACGCGGGATCCGGAGGATAAAACAGCCCCAACTCCTCGCACGCGGTTTGTAAATCATAGGTGACGACTCCCGGTTCCACCACCGCTGTAAAACTGTCCCTATCGATCTCGATGATTTTATTCATCCGGGAAAAACAAATCAAGACACCTTTTTCCAGGGGCACAGACCCGCCCGATAAACCGACGCCGGCGCCGCGAGGGGTGACCGGGACATTGTGTTTGTAGGCGATCTCCAAAACACGACGGATATCGTCTTCCGATTCCGGCAGCGCCACGATATCCGGCCAATGCTGGATACCGGTGGCGTCATATGAATAGGTCAGCAGGTATTCTTGATCGGAAAATACTTTTTCTTTCCCCAAACTTTTTTGTAATTCTTTTTTTAATTTCCTTTCTGTCATTGTGTATTATAAAGCAAGGTTCCCAAAGGGTCAACAGGTGTATTAAAAAAATGTTTGACAAATGGAGCGGGAATAGTATAGAATAAGATCTAAAAAAAATTAAAAAATGGTAGTAAATAATGGAAGGCGTTAAAAAATTTCTTAGTAAGTATAAAACAGGCGACACAGTTTACAGACAAGGCGAAACTCAAACAGATTTTTATATTATCAATAAAGGAAAAGTTCAACTCAAAGTCGAACCCACTGAAATTATCTTGCTATCATTGGGAAAGGGCGATTTTTTCGGCGAAGAATCCCTGGACAATGAGAGAAATGCGGCCTATACCGTCGAAGCGATTGAAGACACCGATCTCCTTAAGATTCCTTTCCCCGATCTGATTGAGATGATGAAGAAGAGTACGGATATTTCTCTCAAAATCCTAAAAAAATTGTCTGAAAAAAATATCAGGACAATGGAAAATCTTCTCACCCACCAAATCAGGGCTAAAAAAATGGAAGAGACGGATGGTCTCGACGACACCCAATCCGAAACCCTTAGCCCCGACATCAAAGCCTATTTGGTAATCCAACGATCCAACCGCATTGTCCAATTAACCAAAAAACATACATTTCTGGGCCGCAGAGATTACACCACCGGCTTTATACCGGATATCGATTTGACGAAAGAAGACGAAGAGAAATATATTTCCCGCAAACACGCGCAGATCTCTTTTTCGGACAATAAATTCTATGTCTCCGAAGAGGCGGGAGCTATCAACGGAACATTTTTGAACGGTGAGAAGTTAAAAACCGGCGTTAAATATGAATTGAAGAACGAAGACGAACTTACGTTGTGCCATTTAAATATAATATTTAAATACTAAATTTCAGGACTTTAAGGCTGAATAAGCCACTGTCCCTTATAAGGAACCGAGATATAAACAACGGTTAATTTTTTATTCTCAAAACAATCACAAGTAAAACGCGGCTCCGGCAACGGAGCCGATGATGGGGGCTAACAGCCCATGAAACGATGGTAGCGGGAAGATTGAGATGGTTCTCCTTTTCTTCTCCCGCTTACCGCCGTTCCCCTTCCGGCAATTTCACCGCCACGCTCAATCCGTCCCGCAGCGGCAATTGCACCGTCAAAAATCCCGGATGCTCTTTTAGCAACCGGTTAAATTCCATCACAGACCGCGTCGCCTCGTCCGGTTCAGGCAAGACCACCTTGCCATACCAGAGGCTATTGTCGGTAACAAACAAACCGCCCTCCCGCAACAGCCGGAACGCCGGCTCGATCACCAGTGGGTAGAACTCCTTGTCGATATCATTGAACACAATATCGAACGGTCCTTTGATGCGCCTCATCAACTCCTGCGCGTCCCCCACCTCAAACGTCAGCTTACCTTGAAAGCCCGCCCGCTCGAGATAGCGAAGGGCCATCGCCCGCTTCTTGCCGTCAAAATCCGACAGCACCAACTCGCAGTCCGGCGCCATGCCCCGGGCAAACCATATGGCAGAATACCCGTACCCGGACCCCAACTCCAGCACCCGCTTCGCCCCAATACTCCGGGCCAGCAGTTCCAAAAACATCCCCACCTGCGGACCCACAGCCGGAAACTTCCTCTCCGCCGCCAACCTCTCCATCTCCAAAAACAACGGATCCCTTGGCGGCAACAACCCCTCCAAATACCCTTCAATCTCAGGACTAACAATATCCATAGCTCACCACCATAAAAAACTAACCTTCACCACACCAAAATTATAAACAGATTCCCCCCATCCTTCAACAAAAATGTTTAAATCAGGTGATGACTCAGATATCCAGCTTTTTGGTTTTATCGGCTTTATCAGAAAAAATCACGCCATCAAGGCTCGCTTCGCCGATGTGATTGAGATTTTTATCGAACACTTCCAAATGCGCGGCATTTCCAAAATGTAAACTATCCACATACCAAAAATACCCGGTACTTTTGTCTAAATACACCTGCCTCCCCCCCTGGCGGGGACACGATGCTCTTTCGAATCGTTGCCGGTCGTCCAAAAACGTCTGATGGTCCAAAGGTGGTTCGCTCGACGATTCCTGATAGCGATTGTCGAGAGAATGCCGGTCCAACCATCTTTGCAGTGTTTCCACACTTTCCACACATTCGAGATCGATCTCCTCTTTCCTCTCTTTGACAACCGTCACCTCAGGGCAATCAGTATAGCAAGAGTTCTTGAAGTTCAACAGCGCGGCGATCAATTCATCATTCCCCAGTTTTCGTTCCGCCAATTCAGCCATACTGGTATCCGTCACAATATCGCCATTGCACTCGAACACATCCTCAGGCGAATGAAATCGCTTAGCCGTCCAATCGACAACCGTCTCTTTATTGAACAACGCGTTTCTCAAAGCCACCTTGAACGATTTATCCGGAATAGTATTGAGAGATTTGACGAAAATCTCTTCCTTCAAGGCCCTGAAATTGGTAAATAGATCTGAACTCTTAAAAAAATAGCTCTGTTTCTTGCTTTTTGAAATTCGCTTTACGACCGAGTAGAAAACCTTCACCGCGTCTAAAAAAGCATCCTGTGAATGATATTGACTGTGGAGAGAACACTCGTTGATAAATATATTCATCAGCTACACACCAAAGAGAACTTCAAAATCCTTGTCCAGTTGGTCGAAGAATCCAGGGGGCCAATCATTTATAGCTCCATCTTTCTCGACCGGGATATTCACCACCGGTTGACGTTCATCCCGTTGGAAATACAAAACATTCAAATCGTTCGCATCGAGTATCTGCTTGTGAACAGCGACTCTCAATCCATTGAGGATATGGTCGCTGTGGGATTCGATTACCACCTGAACACCGTTTTTACTGACTTGGGCCAGAAATCCGGCGATTTGAGCCTGGGCATATGGATGAAGATGGGCCTCCGGGTTTTCGACAATGAGCATTTCCCCTTTGGCGGCAATCAATCCCGAGACAATGATAGGAAGTGCGTAACTATAACCGAATCCCACATTGAGAGGTTTGTACACTGTGGATGTCCGTTCGGAATTCATCTGCATCACCACGATATTGGCGTCCACATTTTTTATCTCGATCTTCCCGCCGTCGAATATTTTTTCGAGCCAGGCTTCAGTCTGCCCCAACACCGTATGGGGCGCAGAATCATCTTCGACAAGAACTTCAGAGACGGTTTGTTGCTTTTTTTTGGAAAGAGAGAGAATGTTGGCGGTATACTCTCCCCTGGCGCCGACATTGGGAAACTCGAATGTGCTCTGCCGCGGATAAAAGTCACGGGGGCCAATCCGGTTGGCGGAGACATAATGTATTTTTTCAAAATCCGAGCGAGTCTTCAAAAAGTCTACAACACGCTCCTTATGATTTTCCGCATCTATACGAGAAATCATAAATTTCTCAATTGACACAGGAAATTCAACTCCGTCAATGCAAGCAACAAATCGACCGTCTTTTTCCGAAACAGAAGACTCAAAGGACTTACCTTTCACATTCAAGTGCGTATCCATCCGCGAAAGATCTGCGGCTAGATCATCCTCAGGATTCTCCCTAAAAAAATAATGCGCTTTCACCGTCCCGGCTCCAACGTCAAACGTAAACATAAACTCAAGCGGCAACGATGGCGATGTGGCGCTATTTTTTACATCGCTGAAGCTGCCTAGCTCAACCGAACTTCCATTGAATGTCAATTGCGTTGTGGCTCTTGAATATTCAAGGGATTGGCGCATCAAAAGAAGAGCCTGCAAAACCGTTGATTTCCCCCGGCCATTGATTCCGGTGAACAGGTTCATTCTCTTCAACGGAACACGAACCATATCTCCAAAACATTTAAAATTCTGTAATCCTATTTCAGTTAACACTAAACATCTCCTAAAATCTCTTCAACTAACTCAAAGCGTGCCCTAACCCGTTGCCTGTCCCCGGTAGCCAGAGATATCGATTCCTGGAACGCCTGATCCGCCAGTAACCGGTCATAATTTTGAAGAATCTTATCTTTGTTTTTTTCAAGGAAGTCATCCTCTTTATGGGCAAAGAATTTGCCGACGGATTCCATCAACGCAATGTTGATTCTCCCCTTCGAGTTCGTTGTGGGGAGACGAAAATTCCGTTTGCCGAAGAAATCCAGGGTTTGCCTCATCACCCGCTCAAATTCCGTTTTCAGAAGTTCAATATCCTCATCATCCATTTGGTTGATAGCCTTCATAGTATTGCCCAAAAATTCATCCATATCACCTTTGTAATCAAGCGAATAATCAAATATATGAAACGCGAAAAATCTGAGAATCGCCTCCCGGTCTTTCATACGCTTTGATGAAATACCAAAATCAATGGCCTCTTTGAAGAAATCCTGCTCCGACAATTCCTTCAATAACCGGGTGGATTTGCCGATAAAAATACAATTGCGGATCTCCTGACGGTTCAATTGGGTGCCGCCGGTGTTTATTCTGTTAAAGATATCGTAAACCATAGATATGGGAACTTTAGGTTTGATGATATAGATACGTAATTGCTTGTCTTCAATTTTTGCTTGAAGCTTAAAATCAAGGTCCTGAAAACTTTTTCCATTCAAGTTTTTGAGAACCTCCAGATGCTTCAACCTAAACTCGCTAGCGGTGAAGTCCCGCAACGTGGTTGTCCGTTGAAGACCATCCACAATAATGAATTTTCCGGAGGTATCTTCATTGACATATATCGGAGGTAATGGGATATTCAACAAAACGGATTCGATAAATCTGCATTTTTGCTTATCACTCCAGACCAGGTGTCGCTGAAATTCCGGATTTATCTCCAATTGATTTTTTTCGAGTTTCCTGAGCCATTCAAATACGGAAAATTCCGCATTGCCGATGTCTACCTCTTCCGGCATGTCATAAGGGTACAAACTACCATTCTTGTACAATTCCTCTTTAGCGGTATCGGCATCGTCTACCAGCACATCGTCCCCGATAAAATATACATTTCCCTTCTGAAGGTCCCCCCCACTCAGCTTTACTTGCCGCAATATGTCCTCCATCAATTCACTCTTCGAATGAAATACCCGCTCCCTGAACAAATCGAGAACATCGGTTTCTGATCCATCGGCATTTAAAACATTCACTAAAAGGCAACGAATGTTCGCCTCTTCAGAACCACTATTATTAACGACCTTGACCTCGACACGGGGTATCATCATTCACTCCTGGTCTCATTAAATTTCTAAACAATATAGCAATCATACTATAAAAAATTTTTCCTGTAAAATCAAGCCCAAAGCCGCCAGTCTACCGGTCTTACTCAACCAAACCCAAAAAAATAATTAAAAAAGATTATACACGTTGTATTCCCGCAATTTTTCCGTACAATAAAACATGAGAACAATCTCAAAAACAAGGAGAACAATGCTCAATCCAAACCGTCGCGTTAGTATTTTTTTAATGGTATTGGCCCTAACAAGCCTGATGTTCCCAATCGATATCGGCGAGAAGGTAACCATCTCGGAGGATCTCGAGGTGACGAGGGTATCGACGCATGGCTACATCCACATCTCGTATATGACGGCGCCCAAATGGGGGCGCGTTCCTTGCAATGGATTGATCATCGCGGTCGGCGATGAGTGCTTCGTGGTGGATACTCCGCCGGACCGGAAGCTCTCGATGCAATTGATTGGCTGGATTGAAGAGAATTTGCAGGTTGACATCAAGGGCATCGCCGTCGGCCATTGGCACGAAGACTGCCTCGGAGGCCTCGATGAGTTTCACCGACGCGAGATTCCCTCCTACTCTCACCGCTTGACTCAAACGGAAGCCAAAAATCATCATCTTCCGGTTCCGCAGCGAGCCTTCGATGATGAGCTGCAGCTTCGCATCGGCGCTTCCGAAGTGGTCTGCTATTACCCCGGCGGCGGCCACACCCGCGACAATATCGTTGTCTGGTTCCCGGAAGACAAACTGCTCTTCGGCGGTTGCCTGGTGAAAGAGAAACGGGCGCGATCCAAGGGCAATACCAAAGACGCCGTAATGGAAGATTGGGCGCAGACTCTCATCAACGTGAAACAACGTTTCCCCGAAGCCCAAATAGTTGTTCCAGGCCACGGCAAACCAGGCAGTCTCGACTTGTTGGACCACACAGCGACACTCGTTCGAGTGAAGCCTCCACTCCCATGATTGCAGAAGAAAATCTGAAGCTCCGTCATCCACGGCGACTACGCCCCCCACCCGGCCTCCGGCGTCGAGACTCCCCTCTCCAAAATCATCCCCCAATTCCGCTTCGTCCTCCTCCCCCAATGCGGCCACACCCCCTGGCTAGAACGCCACGCCAAAGAACCCTTCTACCAAATCCTCAACCAAGAACTAGAGTGAGGGGAGATTTGTTCACCTGTCCCCCAGGACCTACCCTGTCAACAAAACCACAAAAAATAAGTAAAAAAAGATTATACAATACCCTACCATTGCTGAAACCTTCTAGTTATGATATAAAAAATATGAGGAAAAAATGGGATTACCTTCAGTTGAATCAAAAAAAATTTCGTTTTACGCCAGAAAAATACTAAAAAAAATCGAATCTAATTTTAAAATTATCCCTCTAAATTCATTGAGAAGCAAGAAGTACTCTCTGAATCAGCCGATATATATTACTATCGAGCATGAAGATGGGCATGTTATCGCAAGTTTTGACGACATTGAAGCGTTTGCATATTCCGACAACGAATTCGAAGCCGTCGATCAATTGTGCCAGGAGATTGTCGCGCTCTATGAGGATCTTTCCTCAGAAGACGAAGAGGAACTTGGACCTCTCCCTCAAAAATGGTTATCGATCTTACAGGATTTCATCCAGTGCAATTGAAAAAAAGAGAATTAAAGACAATATTTCAAAAGCTGGAACTGGAGGTTCGTTCTAGCAACCATGTGTATGGATGGCTAATCGTTGATGGGAAAAAGATTCTTAGAGTTCACCATTCATTTGGAAAGGGTGATATTCCAGCTAAAATTGTTGAAAAAATCAGAGGGCAACTTAAACTCAACCAACAAAATTTTAAGGACCTCATTCAATGTCCCTTATCAAAAAACGGATATCTGGAAATTTTGAAAGAAAAAGATTACATTAAATAACCGTAATCCTAATTTGATTGAAGAAAAAAGGGAGAACAATGCTCAATCCAAACCGTCGCGTTAGTATTTTTTTAATGGTATTGGTGCTATCCAGTCTTATGTTTCCACTCGATATTGGCCGGAAGACGGTGATCTCGGAGGATCTCAGGTGATGAGGGTGTCGGCCCATGGTTACATCCACATCTCGTACCGGAAGCTCTCGATGCAATTGATTGGCTGGATCGAAGAGAATTTGCAGACTGACATCACGGGCATCGCCGCTTCCGAGCCGGTCTGTTATTACCCCGGCGGTCTCGACTTGTTGGACCACACAGCGACACTCGTTCGAGTGAAGCCTCCACTCCCATGATTGCAGAAGAGAATCCGCAACTCCGGCTCTACGGCGACCCACCCTTCACAGTCGCCGTCATCCACGGCGGACAGGGAGCCGCCGGAGAAATGGCTCCGGTGGCAAAACAACTTTCCCTCCAGCGAGGCATCATCGAACCCCTCCAAACAGCAACCTCCATCGAGGGCCAACTCCAGGAGCTGAAGCTCACCCTCCAACAACACGCCGCTCCGCCCGCAATCCTCATCGGCTACTCCTGGGGCGCCTGGCTCAGTTGCCTCCTGGCAGCCCATCATCCGCTTCTAGTCCAGAAGCTCATCCTCGTCTCCAGCGGCCCCTTCGAAGCCCGCGATGCCCAATCGATCGAGCAAACCCGCATCTCCCGCTTCACTCCCCAACAACGAAACGAATTCGAGACTCTCATCAAAGATCTGAAGAAGCCCTCGCTCGACAACGCCTCGCAAACCCTCGCCCGCTTAGGCGCCATCTGCACGAAGGCAGATTCGTTCGCTCCCATCGAAGAAGACCTCGATGAATCCCCTCCCCTCACAATCGACACCTCCATCTATCAAAAAGTCTGGCCCGAAGCCGCCAATCTCCGCAAAACCGGCGCCCTCCTCCACCAACTAAAAAAAATCACCTGCCCCATCACCGCCATCCACGGCGACTACGACCCCCACCCGGCATCCGGCGTCGAGACTCCCCTCTCCAAAATCATCCCCCAATTCAACTTCATCCTCCTCCCCCAATGCGGCCACAAACCCTGGATCGAACGCCACGCGCAAGAAGCCTTCTATAATACCCTCAACCGGGAACTTCCTTCAACAAAAATCTCCTCCCAAAACGAAGGGACCGCTCAAAATGTTGAAAAAAATGTGAATGTATAGTAAATTGTTAATATGCAAAAGAACATTCAATACGTCATGGATCAGAAAGGAAATAAGATAGCCGTACAGGTCCCGCTTGACGACTGGAATAAATTATTGAAAGACTATAAAAAGTTAAAACAATATCATCGATTAAAACGCGATTTAAGTGAAGCATTTGATGAAATTAAAAAAATAGAAAACGGAGAGATAGAGCCAGAAACTCTGGAAGACTTCCTTAATGAATGTTGAAATCAGAATTTCTCCCAAATTCAAAAAAGAAGCCAAAAGGCTGATCAAAAAGTATCCATCACTAAAACAGGAATTGAGTGAGCTTGTAAATGAGCTAAGGGAAAAACCAGATTCAGGAACTCCGCTAGGTCAAAATTGCTACAAAATTAGAATGGCCGTTAAAAGTAAAAACAAAGGAAAAAGCGGTGGATTTCGAATCATCACATACCTCATCGCAACTTTACAATTAATCAACAGAGGAGATATCGTTTATCTGGCGATGATCTATGATAAATCTGAGCGCGACACAATTTCGCCCAAAGATCTATCTAGAATAATCAGCGAAATACAAGAATAAAGAATTTCAACAAATTACTAGAAACTAGTTTGTTAGGTCAACCCATAAATGGTATAAATTGATGGTTCCGTCTTTCCTGGAATTTTTAGACAGGAACCTGGCAATTGTTGCGGTCTCGCTGATGACGGTCAATTTGTCATCATTTCCCCATTGGACCTTTGGGGGATTATCGCCTGCTATCAATTCATCGATCCATGAATTGATACTTCGATGCCAGTAATTAAAGTCACATGTGGTTTCTAATATCCTTGTTTTACCAGATCTTCAAATGTTTCGTCCGCATCCCGCACAGCGATTGATTTTATCCAATATCTCAACTGCCGGGGTTTTATCAAATATATCATATTGTCGTGATAGATCCGCATGACCCGCACTGTACGCAGGTTGCGGCCCATCTCTTTGTACAGCAATCGTTGGAGGTATTCCTCGAATTGCTCAGAGTCGTCAACCTCTACTTGTGGACTCGTTCCATAACAAACAGGAAGACAAACGAAGCGGTCCATTACAACCGGCTCGTGGACTCTAAATTTTCCATAGACAGTATTGAGTATTTTGCAATAAAGATAGCTGAAATCTTCCAGTTGGGAGGAATCGACCGATTCCAATATCTCAGCCCCCCCTCCATTCTCACGAAAATCCAGCATATAGTCCAACACATCGTCAATCAGAGTTTTTTCGATTTCCGATAACTCCAATTCGGCAAGCTCTTCGGGATATGGTATATTTCCAAATTCTTCCATATTCACCGCAATTTCCCGGCCAAACATCTGTATCCCGCTAAAAACTCCGAAAAGAAATTTACCTACTCTATTGTTTTTTATTCTCTGAACCATTTCCTTAGATTCATCCGATTGATTTTTCGGAACATAAATCCAAACAATTTGATCTGCCTCTGGAATTGCATGGCGCAGGATGTGTTCAGCAAGATACCAAAGCGTAGAAAAATTAGCCTTAGTCAATATTATAGGTATTGAACGGTAGTTTTCGGTGCGATAATCCACTTTCTTCATCTCTTCTAGGCGTTCTAGTTCCACCATCTCTTCTTCTGTCAATTCACTACACTTCGCTCTTAAACGTCTTATTTTAGCGGCGATTTCTTCCCCGATCCGAGAATGTTCCGCCACAAGCCATCCATGACTTTCGACTTTCTCCTCTAAAAAGCTCCCGAACGTTCTATATTCACCCAGTCTGGCAATCAAATTGCCGAGTCTGCCGCCTCCCAGGAAGTTGGCCTTCCAGATCATACGATTATTTAGAGCGTCATTATAACTGACGAAATGCAAATCGTAATGATCCAATTCAAGGTATATTTTTTCTTGGGATACTTTTGTTCTGCGAAAAACCGCATGAAGAATGGGTTTGGCTTCAGGTGGTTCATTTTTTGCCAAAACCGCCACGCAGGCGGCGTTGGCGCTGCCGAATAAGCTCTCTCTCAAGGGCGTAAAATCCAATATCTCCTTGACGTTGCAGGATTGTAGAAAATATTTCCTGAATTTGACGGATCCATAATTATAGAGGAACGCTTCCGAAGGTTGAAGAAGGGCTGATAGTCCGCCAGGCTTGCATAACGCGAGAGATTGCTCTAAAAACAGGAGAGCCAATTGGTTATTCCAAATCTTGTCTCTATGGTCTTGCCGTTCCTTTTCAACATCAATTGCCGCGGAAGAGGTCAGTTTTTCGACAAACGGCGGATTGCCGATCACGAGGTCGAATGTATGTTTAAGTTGCCCACTTCGGATCAATTCGAAGAAATCCTTATCAAACTGGTTGCCTGTTTTTTTTAGGTTATCGAATTTTAGGTTTTCCCAAATCTCCTTAGGCGATGACGCATCCAGTAATACAAGGCTAAGGCTGAAAATAGTCAGACGAACGGCTTCCGGCGAAACATCGATCCCAAAAACACTATTGGTCAAAAGTTTTTTCAAAACAGCGGTCCCGGGTTTCTTCCATCCGTTTTGAATCCGCCACCAATCAATGATCCGTTGATACGCCGCTACCAAGAACACACCGGATCCACAAGAGGGATCGAGTACTTTGAAGTCCTTGACCGGGGACTCCAGAGGCATTACTTCGTCAACCAGAAAATGAACCAGGTAAGGCGGCGTGTAAACGACTCCCTTATCTTTTTCTTTTCCAAGAAATTCCTCGTAAATATTGCTGATTAATTCGATGGGCAAATCGTTGAAGGAATAAATAGACCACAACGTGCCCTGCCCGTCGATATCGGTCCTGGCCTCAAGGAAACCGGCGAATTGAGTTAAATCCGTTCGGGCCAGAAGCTCTCGCTCCCTTTCATCCTCCCATTTAAAAATCTCTCCATTGAAGTGCGTTCCCAGGTAGTCGAACAATTTCAAGCAAGCGCCTTCTACCTTCAATACATCTGTAAAACAAGCCGCTCCTTCTGAGAAGCGGGAAAAGAACCCTTCGGGAAATACAGTGTTTCCATCCTTGTCCACTCGCTCTTCGAGGTATTTGACAAGAATCGACACCACCAAAAGCCGTTGAACAATCGACTCATCGAGGATATTCCGACTTTTAATGTCGCAGTGGACTTTTTTCAAATAGTTCAATAATGATTCATAAGAGCTATCGTCCAGTTTAAATTTATCTTTATATTTCGACGTATCCCAGAAAGCGCCGTTATCGAATTGCCGGGCTGAAAATTCTTTCCGTTTCTTTTCGTTCAGCTCGTCTTCTATCGCAGCGGCAAGTTTTACGATAGCCATTTGGGATGTGGTGAATTTATTTCTTTCCGCATCAAATACTGGAGCTTTGAAGCAGTTGAATATCTTGACCTCTGTTTTGGTAAAAATAAAAAACAAGGGGACTTGCCCGGCGTTCCAGAGTCTTCGATGAAGTTCGGCGATTTCATCGTCATTCATCTCTTCCCGCGTAAAATCGAAAATATATATCTGAGGAACAGGCGCTCGCCCGTTTTGGAACCGTTTGAAGTAAACTCCTTCCGCCCCATAGACTTTCGCTTTTTCCGCAGTGATACGTTCATAGAAGAGACCGTCGGCAATATCGTCGGTAAACACGAGACCTGTCGCATCCGGCGCCACATCATCCAGCATATCCAATTGTTTGAGACCGTACTCAAACTGTTCTGTCAATTCTCTTTTCAACGTTTACCCCATTAACAATTTCCATTATATCCCATCAGGCTTCCCTTTTGCAAATTCATATAGTTAATTGTATATTAAGGGAACGACAAATAATGGCACACCAATTCAAATTTCGTAATTTCTTTACCCTAAATCAGGAGATCGAGCTTCAATCGAGATAGACGCCCCGCTCCTCATCCCAGCGAATCTCGAACGGCAGCCAATCATCATTTTTGATACTTCCTTTGATATTGTCAAACCAGTCCCTCTCGTGGGTCAGGAGGAGAATTTGATAATCCGAAAACTTTTCCAGAAGCAGGTCCTTGAAACGGAGGCGATGGGTGGAATCGAAGCTGGAGATTACGTCGTCAAGGACGAAGAACTTGTTCTGCTTGTTGAAGGCTTTGACGGAGGTGAGGAAAAACGCCAGGCCCAGGCAATTGAGGTGGGACTCGCTCAAATACTTCTGCGGCGGCGATTGGGTCTCATCGAAGAAGGAATATTCGAGAGTGATGCCCTGGAGTTCTTCGTCTTTTTCAAGCGCTTTCAGCCGGATCTCAGAGACAGGTTCGTCGGGATTCATAAAATTGTAGAAGCTATTGATGTCCGACGAGAACTGCTCGAGGAAGGCTTCGAGGGCCTCTTGTTGTTTTTTTACAAACTCGCTGTAGATCGCTTGCATCGACTCTTGCTGCGTTTGCAAGGCGAGTTTTTTTCGTTTCAACTGCCCAATATTCTGATATGCCTCTTTGGTCAGCAGGATTTTTCGCTGAATATCGAACTTTGAATCGCCGTCTCGTGGTTTGGTTAGAGCGAGGGCTCGCTCTTTGCATAAGGCGGAGATCCGTTCCAGGAGGTCTCGCTCGATGCCTGCTTCGGCGGGGCCTTTCAATTTTGAAGCAGGCGATATCGGCATCATCGCTTGCTCGTCGATGGTGTTGAATTGGAGCTTCAGCTTCGCAAGCTCATCCGCCAATTCCCGGTTGCCGGCATTTTTGATGTGTGGTTGCCTCAGGAAAGAATCAATCATTTGCATCGGTAGCTTCAACTCCCTGCGCAGGGAAGCCTTGAATCCATCGAGAGATTCCTGTTCCTGTTTGAAACTCTTGAGTTCGCCGATTCTCCGGTCGAGGTCGTCGAGCAATTGCTTCCGCGATTGTGGCTGCAAGCACAGGGGACAGGCGTCTTCGCTGAAAATACCGCCCCTTAACAGTCGCGAACCTTCATCCAGCAACCGCTCCAACAGGATTTTGCTCAATTGCTCGATGTCGCCGATAATTTTATTGAATTGAACATAATAATCTTTGTAGAGTCTATCGATCTCATCGAAGGTAGGCTTAGCTTCAAGAGTCCAATCGCCCACTCGCTTGTAAAACGACTCCAACTCGATGGCCAGCTTATCTTCCGGTTCTTCGATAGCAGCCAGAATCGCATCGATATCTTCAATCGATTTCATCTGGATTCCCAGCTTCAACGGAGCTATCGCTTCGTTCACCGCCCCGACGAATTGTGCATCGGAAGTAATATTGCGGCCCAATTGGCCGATGATGTTCTGCTGCCGGCTATTGATGCGGTCATCGAAACTTCCTCGCTTGAATTCCCGGTTCAATTCCCCGACAATCTTTCGCAAGGTCTCTCTGGTTTTAGACACCTCCGAGAACCCGATAATCTCCGAGAGTGTGTCGAGTTTCTCCCGTTTGGAGGCCAGGACAAAATCCACCAAATCCCTGAAGCGGAGAATCAGATTCTCTTTACGGGACTGCTCGAGATACTCTTCCAACTCCGGCAGACTATCTTCGTATTCGGATTTGAGCGCTTTCTTCTTGAAGAACAAGCTTTTTGCGGCAGAAAAACTTCGATTCGAGTATTCAATCGCCACCGAGGCCAAATCGTCGTCATCGAGGAAAATATTCCGCATCCCCTCGAGCCCTTTGCGCCCGATCTCTTCATTGGCCAAATGGTCGATGCGATCTTCGTAAAACCACTCCAGCGCATCGGTAATACTACTCTTTCCCGAGCCATTATCGCCATACACCAACAACGAACGCCCGTCGAGATCGAGCTTCAGTTCGTCTCGAATACCCCGCAAACCGCGAATGACAATGCTCTCAATCTTTGCCATCAACCGCTTCCTCTCGTTGTTTGAGCAACGCGTTCGACAAGTTTGTCGATGTTAGCTTGCCCTCTTTGTACAGTCCGGCGACAATCCCTGCGACGCCCTCATCAACCCCCGGAATGCCGCTTAAATCATCAAAAAATTCATCCAACACTTCCTTCCCGCTTTTTATCCCGTCAGCCATGCTTCATCCCCTTCTCAAAGAATCCCCAATCGATGTCCAGTTCGACCCGCACATCATTCTTCAACACCTCGAAACCCGTCTTATTATTGCAAATCGGATACACCCCGTAACGCTTCACAAAATCCAAAATAAAATAGCTCTCCAAATCCTCGATCCGGTAATCCCACACCTTCCGCAACATCTCGAAATTAATATAAGTAAACCGCAACATCTCCATCTTCCGATAATTCACAAGCCCCACATTCCCGGATTTCCCCTCATAATGGTCCATCAACCGCTTGCCAATGCTATTGGTCCGCTTCTCGCTCATCCCAATATAAATCAACCTAGAACTTCCAAACGGATACCGAATCCCGGTCTCACTCAAACAAATAAAATAAAGCCCCAACACCCCCGACAGCAGCTTCACATTCCCAATCTCAAACTCCCCGGTCTCATCAAAAAATATCCTCACTTTGTCCATGAATACAAGTGTATCAAGACTAGATTAACTAGTAAAGAGTCTTAGTTCGCTATTCTAAAACCAATACGACTTCTATTTAATTCTCTTATATCTATAAGTCCCTTTAATATATTTGTTAAGATAAGAGCCTTTTGAACAGGCGCATCTCAATCTTTCATATTTATATAGTGGAACATTAAAATAATAACAGACCTGCTCACGCCGAAACTTAACCCTTAATGTCGAGTAAAATTCATCATAGCCAACTGACTTTATATGAGACGACGTTACGGGATGCAATTCTAAATATTTATACAATCCTTTCCTTCAATTTTTGAAATCCCAAAATAGCTCAGGAATACTTTCCCCAGTCTCTCTTTATTTTCCAATTGAGCTTCCAATGGTCTTGAACAAATTCCGAGGGTTCAAAATGTTCATTAAGCACTTCCATATCCTTAATTTGCTCGGGTAGCAACATCAAAGGATGCTTTCTCGAATCACTATCGTAATCCCACATATGATAGCGATCAACATCTCTTTTTTCTATTCGGCTTGGTCCATAATCCATAGGAGCACAGGTTCTCTGAATAACTCTTCGATCTTCTTTAGAAAAAAAGGTCACAAAAATTTTCCGTTTCTCTCTGATGGCATTAATAAAAATTTCTTTATACATCCATTCCTCCCGCAAAAAAAACTTAACAAATCTCACTTATCATAGCAATTTGCTTTCACTAGCATTTCCATCTACAAAATCCCTGCTAAACATGAATTTAATGTAATTAAATCATCTTTCTTCAGCCAACCTTTGCTACAATCTAACAATTCTCCATCAATCATGACCTATCAAAACCCCTTTAGAAACACAATAATATCTTCTAAAGCCTTTTTCTGATCATTAGTGTCCTTAGAAAATTGAGACAATTTATTGTCTAATTCCTTTATTTTCTCAAGATTATCCCGTTCGGAACTGTAAGACCTAATAACATCCTGCAATTGATAGTGAAAATCCTTAAGACTCCCCTTCATGTGACTATTGTTTGAAGGCAAAATGCCTTTACTTTTGCAGTCTTCTAAATCTTCTGCAATATTCTCGAATGTTTCTTTTAGGAAACTAGCATTCTCATGTGGGCTTTTTGAATACCATCTAATTCTATTCTTATCTAAAGCTCTACCTAGTGAATATGCTAACCTCAAAGAGGGAATATTCGTGTGAAGATCAGTCTGAATTTCACGTAACCGACTCACACCATCTTCCGCTTTTACCTCAAGCTCACAAGTTTTACTACTAAATTGGCCCTCTAATTTGTCCATTTTATCCTGGAATTTTTCCTCCAGTTTAGCCATATTATTCCGATAATGATTCTCCCAATCATCTATTTTTTTATTGAATTCTCGATTTCCAATAAATTGAACATATATTGGGGTAAAAATCCCAAATAAACTAAGGAGAGCAATAGCAAATGTTGTATATAGATTCACTCGATCGACAATATTAACTGCATCCTGATGCGAGCGTTCAATTGCCTTGTCCACCTGATTTTTCAAAAGAAACAAAGATTTTTTCAAATCAGCAATATCAGCCCCAGAAACTAAATTTAGTAATCCTTGGTATTTCTTTGAGTCATATTTATCTATCCCCTGAACTTCAAGATCAAACGAAATAATTTCATTAGCCAGATTTTCCTGAATTTTCTTTGCCTCATATGCTGCCGATTCAATTTTTTTTAAATGAGGATTCACCCCCAAGAATATCCAAAGGCTAATTAAGAGTGCCATTAATGCCCATCCTCCAAGTAGCCACCATACACTCTTAAAAGTTTCCTTAGTATGCCTATTGGATTTTTTTCTAATTTGTGTCATGATTCATTCACCTCTTGCTCTTTGACATTATTACCGAATTCGAACAATAAGTTCCAATATTTACTTCCATCTCTCATTGTTTTATGGGTTTTTTCTTTTTGTGAATAGGGGAACAATCTTGCGAATTTTGTATTATTAATTAAAGGACATTTCCAGTATTCATCTAAAGGCTTCCCATTTTTTCTATATGATTCCTCATCAATACCCAAGACTGCTTCTCTTGCGCTTTCAAACACCAACTCATCATGAGTAAACAGAATAAATTGGAGAGGCATTTCTGGAGTTATATCTCTAAAAGCTAAAATAATCTGCTTAAAATATTCTTCGAATTCAGCTCTATTGGTAATATCACTAGCAAAGAACTCATCATCCAGAATCAAGGGCAGATTAATTCCTGAATTCTTACGAGCAGCAAGCGCGACACCTATCGAAATTGTCCCGCAAAAAACCTTGTACCTAAATGCATTAAAAAACTCCTTAGGGTTGATATTATTTACATTTTGACCATCTTCACCCTTTTGAAATAATTCAATGCATAAACGTTCTCCAGGTTCTCCTAATTTTGATGAAATATCTTTCATTTCAATATTTATTCCCAATTTATCCTTTTCCAAAAACCTATCTAACGCTTTCTGAAGGGTCTCCTTAAGAGGAGTTATAGTTTCACCAAGAATAGAATTAATTTCAGATTCAACCAGCCTTATAATAGGATCTACATCGCCCTTAATTTTTTGAAAGGCATTATAATCATTTAAAAATAGCTCTTCATCAACTCCCATTTTTTTCATCTGTTTATCCAGGTCCGTCAAACGTTTATTAAATTCTTCTAGTTGACTAGCCAAATCTAATCCTCCATCGGAGGAGGGAATGGTCGGTGCATAACTTAGTTCTTGTTTTAAAATTTTATTAAGTTCAAGAACTCTTGAATTTGAGAGTTCATTAGCCGATTGTATAGCTTTTTCCAAAAGAAACCTCTCTCTTAAATCATCTACAAAACGAATCAATTCACTCCGGAATTTAGGATCTTTGGGATTCTTTGATTTGAACAGCTCGATTTCAGTCTTAATAGATTCTAATTCAGTAAATAAATCTAACCAAAGAATTTCTTTTTCTGAGTCAAGCAAATTCCCCAACTGACGTTCAGAAGAGAGTTCACTTAAATCACCTTCAATGGTTAACTTATAGTTTTCAATAACCGTGAAAATATCTTTGAGATTTTCAAAGACTTCAAGACAAACTTCAGTTACTTCATTATCTAGCGATAAAACGTTTTTGTAGGAGTCTAGTAAGGACCGTACATTCTCCTTTATCTTTGCTACTGGGATCTTTGAATCTCCACAGAATGGGCAAGTCCGTTCTTTTTCCAACAATTTTATGCCACTTTCCAAAAAATATACTTTTTCACTATCCACTAAACCAGATTGACTTTTCATTAATTGCGCCTGCAACGATGAGAATCTCCCAAGACTTTCCAAAAGCCCATCTAAATTAATTTTATCCAACCGATCATCCACTTTTCGTTTTAAAGTTTCAAGAAGTTTCTCCTCAGTGCTAATGATGTGAGTTTCGTTGGAGCTTTTGCTCATTTTTAGCTCGGACAGATTTTTTTTTATCTTATTTTTTTCTTCCTTTATTTCCAATATCCTTTGCCTAGCTTTATCCAAATTGTTCTTTTCCTTTCTTCGACCCTTCGCTATGCTTTTAATGGACCGCAAAAATGAATTCAAATCCACATAATCTTTAAATCCAAACAACATAGTGATTCTATTATGAAGCGTATCCTCTTCACCTGAAAAGCTCTCTTTTCCATAATCATAAATATCAAATTCGCTAATAAAGGAAGCTTGGGGATGTGTATATTCTTTAATTTTATTTAACTCAGAATCTGATTCACCTAATTTAAATTTTCTTTCTCCTGGAAATACAGTAACCTCGCAAAATGTTTTACTTGAATGGTTCTGGGTTCTATTTAAGTAATCTTCATAGTTTACTTCCCCAAATTCCTTCCCCGGCGACCTAAGCTTGGCCTCTGAAATCTCACCAGTATACATATATTCCAAAGCAGAAAAAATCGAGGTTTTCCCAGATCCATTATGCCCTACGATGACGGCATTTAGGGGCGTCTCCGAATTATCCATCAAATCAACTCCATATGGAATATCATTTTCCTTTTCCCCAATACCTCTTAATGACGAAAGTTTGATAGAAGAAATTCTAAAATCTTTAGGGTATTCCGACTTAACTTGGTGTGTAGCATCTGAGTCAGTTTCTAAATCTTGTTCTCGTTTCTCTGGGGATTCAATATAATTCTTGACTAATTGAATAAGATCATCTACCTTTCTCTTTGAGTCTTTATCTATTTCATCGGTCCCCCAATATCGGTTTATCACTTTTAGCAGCGTATTATCTTTCAATTCATTTAACGCTAGATTTTTTAAAAAGTCATTGAAATCTCTTTTGCTCATATAGATTCTAGTCCTATTTTTTTTTCTCCCGCTGCGCCAGGGTGCTTCCCGCTGCGGATTTCGATGCTTTGCTTGTTCGTCCGTCCCGAAGAACAGATGAAGCGGCACTAGCTGCTTTTTTTGATGTCACTTTTTTTGGGGCCTTTGTTTGCGATAGTGCGCTGGCGGAGGCTGTTTTTGATTTTGAGCTAGTGCTCTTGCTTTGTAGGTTTTTTGAAGCTTTACTTGCTACTCTTGAACTTGTGGTCTTTTTATTAGCCATTCTTTCTCTCCTGAATAGTTCCTTTTAAGTTTTTATTTTGGCTATATTATACCATTTGCTTTCACACGTCAAAAGAAATTTTTTATTTTTTTAAAGAGAATTACCAGGTTGGTTGCCTACAGATATAAAACTAGCCATACTATCTATTCATATAAAACTTGCTTCAACCTGATATTCTTGTTGGAACCGAGATGGTCTTTTATTGTTTTCTTTTTAAACAAATTATTGCAGATCACCTTCACTTTAGCATACCCCTCTCCGTTGGCGATTCAAGGGTTGGGATCAAGAACCCTGAATCCTCATCTCCGTCTGGATGCGACGTGTATTTTTTGCAACAACTCTTTTGGTCCCGCCTCCGAATCAAGCAATTTTGTAACAAATTTATTGAAATGTGTTCCAGATTCATTGAATTGGATGATAGATACTTCAGTTAATGTTACAAATCCGTCAAACAATGTTTCACATTCACTAATAAATGTTCCAAATACATCTGGTTTTGTTTCATTGTCACTAGTAAACGTCATAGATTCATCGGTAAATGTTGTCCATCCGGAAGAATATATTACAGATTCAGATGAAGATGATCTAAAACCAGAAGAATTTGTAACACATCCATAACAATATTTAACAAAACCAGGTGGGTGTAACACAGATGCAAATGAAAGCGTCACCGCCGCTGATGATTCCGTCCGGCAATCAGCTCATCCGGATCCAAACTCAGTTCGATGTTCGACTCTGCTGGGTGATAAAGTACTGCGAGCTGATGATAAAGGCTTGAATGCGAAGGGAAATGGATGATTATTTGCCGGTTTCGATGAAGATGGGGATGACTGTGATGGTCGTGCCGGTGTGGGTGTAGGGGATTTGGAGTTTTTGGCGGTTGGGGGCGTCGATGTATTCGACAAAGAAGACGAGGTAGATTTTGGAGAGGCCCAATCGGATTCCGTAGGTGGCGGCCTGGATGAGGGCTTGCTCGTAGTTGCGTTGGTGGGAATAGGATTTGAGCTCGATTCCGTAGGTTTGGCCGGCGTATTTGACGGCAAGATCGATTTTGCCGTTGCCGGTGGGGAATTCCGGGATGACTGTGCCGCCGGGGGATTTGAGGAATTCCGAGAGGTAGGCGAAGAGGTTGAAATGGAAGACTGCTTCGTAGAGTCTGAGGTCGCTTCTGCGGGGGGCGTCTTTGAAGAGCCAGTCTTTGTTCTTGTGAAGGTATCGCTGGTAGAGGTCCATGAGGTTGGGGATATCGATGTGGGTGTCGCTGATGATGTTGTCCAATGGGATGTAGGGATCGGTGAGAGGCCCCATGTAGTGGAACAGGCGGTCGGAAAAGTAATTGAACAGGCGTTTTTGGACAAAGGGGCAGGAGAACTTTACGAAGTAATGGATGTTGTCCTTGACATCTTTGTCCACCACTCCGTTCATGTAGAGAGAGTTGATGACAGGGTTGTCGAAGCGGAATTCGAGCTTTTCCGAGGTCTGGAACATGTCGAGGACAAAATTCTTTTCGGGGCCCTGGCGGACTTTGCTGATGATGTTGATGATATTGTTGTTGGGCAACGCGAACGTGGCTGCCGCATAGGCTATTTCGAAATCCCGGATGGTGACGGTGCGGTCCGTTTCGACATCGTAACCTTCAAATCCTTGAGTCAGCAATTCTCCGAACCAACAGGTGAGCCCCGGTTGGCCGGCGGTTTCGTAGAATAGACGTTCGACTACTTCGGGTTCAACCTTGTGTGCGGTTTCCCTTTCGTACCAGTCAAAAAGGCGCTCGACTTCACTTCGAGTGAGTTTCGGGACGTGCATGCTTTGTTGGACATTGAAAGGAGAGCCTTTGATGTTCTCGATCCCAAGTACGCTACGCACGCCGATGAGAGCGACGCCGGTGAGCATGTAGCGTCGCTGGGCCACCGGCTTTCCCGACTCTTGCATCATGCGGTTGTAAATGTTTCTGAACACTCCGGTTAGGGCGTTGATGGTCTCTTCGGGAAGAGCGTCGAATTCATCGAGAATCAGCACCAATGGTTTTTTGAGCACATCCGAGCTGAATAGTTCCTGGAATTGGCGGATGTTATGGGGAGGCTCGACTTCGATTGAGATCGCCCGGAGGATCTCCTCCCCGATGGCGGTGACGGTGCGGTCGATATCGGTCTCGGTTCTGAGGTGTTCGAGGTCCACCTTGACGGCATCCACATCGTCCAGTTGGTCCAATTTCGCCAACACCTGCAACATGATCCAGGTTTTGCCGCACTGCCTGGGGGCCCAGACAGTGATATAATGGCCCGTAGATCCCGGTTCGTCACCAACGAGGCTAATGTAGACCTTCTCGATGAGTTCTTCGCGGGGCGCATAATAATGCCGCGACACATCGAGTGGACCGTAGGACGAAAACCTGCGCATATTTTACCTCTTTTTCCAGACTAATTTATTGTTTCAATTATTCCACAAAATCTCGAAAAATTCAAATTATTTGATCTGGTTGTCCAGGATTTGGCCGGCGATGATGAGGTCGATGGGGGATGTGACTTTGATGTTGTCGGGGTGGCCCGGGACATTGGCGATAGCGGTTAGGTTGTATTTCAGGATCAGCGAACAATCGTCGGTGGCGGATGTATCGTTGTCTCGTTTGGCCAAACGGTGGGCCTCGCGGATTACTGAGAGACGGAATCCCTGGGGAGTTTGGACGCTACGCAAGCGGCTTCTGTCGGGGTTTTCCACCACCATATCGTTCTCATCCAACCGGGCGATGGTATCGGTGACAGGGATTGTCATGTTGACGGCGGAATAGTGTTCCAGTTTATCGAGCATGGCGTCGATTTGCTCCGCTGAAATAAAGGGGCGGGCGGCGTCGTGGATCAAAACATTCAGGAATTCATCCGGCGCCGCGTCGATGCCGGTTGCCGACGATTCCTGCCGGGTGCGGCCTCCGGGAAGAATTTTTTTTAGCTTTTCCAAATGGAACGGTTTTAGCAATTCTTTGGTGCGCAGGACAAAATCCGCGTGGGTCACCAGGAAGACGGCATTGACGCGGGGATGGTGTTGAAATTTCTCCAGAGTATGGACAAGCAAAGGTTTTCCCCGCACATGAAGAAATTGCTTGGGGGTGGATGGGTCGAGACGGCTTCCGCTGCCGCCGGCAAGGATTAGCGCCAGGTTTCTATTCATGGTATAATTATACTTTATTTGTGTGGTTAATCAACCGATGCGCCGGCTTCTTCTTTAAAAATCCCGGCTAAAAATTTGACAGCGGGGGCATTAAGTGCTAAAATTTAGCGTCGATTTACGATCATACTGGAGGAAGAAATGAAAAAAGGTATACATCCTGATTACGTCGAATGCACTGTTACTTGTTCTTGTGGAAGTACATTCAAGACGAAGGCGACGGTCAAGAGTATCGAGATAGAAATTTGCAGCGAATGCCATCCATTCTATACTGGTAAACAGAGATACGTCGACACCGAAGGAAGAATCGAAAAGTTCAAGAAAAAATATGGCTACAAAGAGCAATGAGAAATTATTTTCTTATCTAGAGAGCCTTCATCAGAAATATCAAACAATATCAGAACAGCTCGCCGATAAGGAAGTAATAAACAACCACAAGAAATTCAGAGAGCTGTCTAAAGAGCTCTCGAATCTGAAAACCTTGAACGCGAAATACGAAGAATTTTCCCGGGCAAGAAACCAACAGCAGGAGACTGAAGAGCTCCTGGAAATTTCCGACGATGAGGAAATGAAAGAGATGGCCCGGGAAGACATCGACCAGTTGAACGAGAAATTGGCTGAACTGGAAGATGAGATAAAAATCCTTATGGTGACCGACGAATCCGAAGATAACCGGAACGTCTTTCTCGAAATCCGCGCAGGAGCCGGTGGAAATGAAGCCTCCCTGTTTGCTTCCGATTTGCTTCGCATGTACACACGAATCGCGGAGCGGAAGGTCTGGAAAGCGGAGGTCATCTCCACCGCTTATTCCGCCATCGGCGGCATCAAAGAAATCATCCTGTATATCAAAGGTCAAAAGGTCAACCGCTATTTGAAATTCGAAAGCGGCGTCCACCGGGTGCAACGGGTCCCGGTCACCGAATCCAGCGGAAGAATTCACACCTCCACCGTTACGGTAGCTGTTATGCCGGAAGTGGACGATGTGGAGGTGGAAATCAATCCCAAAGATCTCCGCATCGATACCTTCTCAGCCTCGGGTCCCGGCGGTCAACATGTGAACAAAACGCAGTCCGCCATCCGCGTCACCCATTTCCCGTCTGGAATCGTCGTATCCTGTCAGGACGAAAAGTCCCAGCACAAAAACAAAGACAAGGCCATGAGAGTGTTGAAGGCCCGGCTCTATGAATACGAGCAAGAAAAGCAGCATGACGACATCGCCAGCGCCCGAAAATCTCAGGTTGGGACCGGCGACCGTTCGGAAAAAATTAGAACCTACAATTTCCCACAGAGCAGATCCACCGATCACCGCATCAAAGGCCGTAATTTTAATATCGAGACCATCCTCGACGGCAACTTCGAAGAACTCATCAAAGAATTGACCGAGATCCACAACCGCAAGGCGCTGGAAGATAAATTCGAAGCCATCATCGCCTAAGTGCGCTATTCGGACCTGTATCAAAACGCGTTAAAACGGTTGGATTCCCCGGATAGCGCCGCGGACGTTCAACTACTTTTACAAAAAGCCTTTGGCCTGTCAACTACAGATTATTGGATTCATAAAAACGATACAATCCATAACCGGAGCGGCATCAAAAAATTCTATCGATACGTGAGCAGGCTGGAACGCCACGAACCCATCGCTCATATTTTCAAAGAGAAAGAATTCTACTCCCGTCCCTTTTTTGTCAACAAAAACGTCCTGGTCCCCAGGCCGGAGACGGAACTCCTGGTGGAAGCGGCGGCATCGCTTCTTCCGGTTCCAGGCAGGCTCCTTGACATCGGCGCCGGGAGCGGGGTGATTTCCATCACCCTGGCGCTGGAAACCGGCTCTACGGTCGTCGCGTTGGAAAAGAGCGAAAAAGCCTGCTATATCCTCAGCAAGAATATTCGCCGGCACAACATAGAGCGACAGGTCATCCCTATGAAGGGCGATCTTTTTCCGGTATCCAGCGAACCTCGCTTCGACATGGTGGTGTCCAACCCCCCCTATCTGGCGGCCCATGAATGGGAGGATTTAAGTCCTATGGTAAAAAATTACGACCCCAGGGAAGCTCTGGTGGCAGGAGAGGTCGGTATCGAGATCATCGAGGCCATCATCGCCCGCGCACCCTCTGTATTGAAGAGCGGCGGACACTTCTTGTTGGAAATCGGTTACCGGCAAAAAAAGGCGGTGGAGGAATTACTCAATCAAAAGCGATACAGCGATGTCCGCTTCGTGGATGACTACAGCGGTATACCGCGGGTAGCGGTGGCTTGCTGGAGAGAGTGATGAGAGTCCTGCTGGTCAATCCCTACATCTATGATTTCACCGCTTTCGACCTCTGGCTCAGACCGTTGGGTCTTCTGTATATCGCCGGGGCGATTCGGAAATACGCGGATGTCGAGATTTTCTGGCTCGACGCGCTGGACCGTTTTGCCGATGGCGAGACTCCCAAATCAAAACCTGACGGCCGGGGCAAATATCACCGGGAAATTGTAGATAAACCGAAGATTTATGAACAAATCCCCCGTCATTACTCCCGCTATGGTATGTCGCTTGCAGCCTTCGATAAAAAGGTGGCGGAGTTACCTGAAGTGGATGTTATTTTCGTCACCACCCTCATGACCTATTGGGTGGACGGTATCAACTTCACCATCCAGCGTTTGAAGCAACGGTTCCCGCACGCGCAGGTGGTGCTAGGCGGTCTTCTGCCCACCCTCGCGCCGGAAGCGGTCAGAGCACAGGTACCGGCGGATGAGTACATCGCCGGATATGGCGAACGGCCCATCCTCGAGTTCCTGAAAAAGAGAGGGGCGGCCATTTCCCCTTTCCCGGATTTTTCAGATATCGACAACATCCCGCTACCGGCGGTGGAATTTCTATCGGAAAAAAAATATCTCCCTCTGCTGACCTCGAGGGGATGCCCATTCCATTGCACCTATTGCGCCTCCCAATTGATGAATCCCGAATTCGCCGAACGAAGCGCCGTTCGGATCGTCGAAGAGATAGTCGCCCGGCACCGGGACTATGGAACCCGGCATTTTATATTGTTCGATGACGCGTTGCTGGTAAACAAGCACAAGAGATTCTTCGAGGTATTCCGCAAGGTGCGCGAAGAATTGGATGTCCAATTCCATACGCCCAACGGCTTGCACACCCGCGAAATCGACGAAGAGACCGCCGAACTATTGTATCAAAGCGGTTTTCGCACTCTTCGACTCAGCTTCGAATCCACCTCGTCCCACATCCTCTCCCGAAGTTCGGATAAAGTCACTGTCAACCACATGGAAGCGGCGGTAGAAAACCTCCAGAAAGCGGGATTCAAGCCATCCGAATTGGAGTGTTATCTGCTTTTTGGAATTCCGGGGCAAACAGTCGGCGACGTGGAACAAGCCCTCGATTTTGTAAAAAACCTGGGAATCCTCCCCCACCTATCGTATTATTCACCGGTCCCAGGAACCCCCGACACCCGCGCCTTGCAGCAAAAAGGCATCCTTTCCTCCCCCATCGACCTCTACGAAACCAATAAAATCTACTGGCTCTTCCATAAATCCGGCTTCTCCCACAAAGAGATCCATCACATCAAAAACCTCACCTCCCACATCGCCCGGGCAATCCGCCCCCTTTGAAGAATTGGATAATCGCTAGAGAGCCCAGAGTGGGATCGATTTTATTTCGATGGAGTCGCTCACGCGGTTTCCGTATAGTGAAGAATTGCAGATGAAGACTTTTTCGGGAGAATACTTGCGAACGAAACTCGCCAGGGAACGTGTGAGGGATAGCGATTTGATTGTGCTTTTCACCTCGATAGGAAACACCGATGATCCCCGTTGCACGACAAAATCCACTTCGCTTCCACTTTTTGACCGCCAGAAACGAATCTCCTCCTCTCGCCGTAACAAGCTGGAAAACACGTAATTTTCCACCAACGCTCCCCGATCGACCCTCGAATCCAATGCTTTAAAGTCGTTGATCACTGAATTCCGCAGCCCATTGTCCACAAAAAATACCTTTGGCGTTTTGACCAACTCTTGACGTTTGTTGCTGTAGAAGGGAGGGATCAGTCTCAAAATAAATGTCTTTTCAAGATAGTGGATGTATTTCTTGATTGACGGAACCGGGGTGTTGGCCAGCGAGGATAGCTCGTTGAATTCAATCAAGTTACCGGTTTGCAGAGAGAGGGCTTTGATTAATTTCAACACCGAGATGTCATCGAAGAAGCCGCTGATCTCCCGGAAATCTTTCAACAAGTAGGTATTGACAATATTCTTCAGAAGAAACCGTTTCTCCTCAACGTCCTGTTCCAGAACGACTCGCGGAAACCCGCCATAAAGAAGGTATTCCTCTAACAAAGAGTTGAACTTATCGTTGATAACCGGGGAAATATCCGGAATTGCCCGTGAATCGTCGAATCCGCCGATTGAATCCTTGATCTCATTCAATACCGCAAGAAGATCCGCGGATTTGGCGCCGACAAATTCGCCAAAAGAAAAGGGAAACAACTCAAACACCACAACCCGGCCCACCAAAAAGCTGAGAGCCTTAATCGTCATCTCAACGGCGGAAGAGCCTGAGATAAATATTTTTTTCCCTGGAAACGTATCATAGATGAATTTTAAATGCTTGCCACCCTCTTTGGCGTATTGGAATTCATCGATAAAAATAAAGTCATACGGCTGTATATATAATGTGATAAAGCTGCGAATATCCGTCTCAAATATAGAGAGAGTTTCGATATCCTCGAACGTCAGGTAAACCCGGTTGGATAATCCGGCGAACACCTGCTTCATCAATGTTGTTTTCCCCGATTGGCGGGGACCGATGATGGCGATAATCTCCGGCGCCGTTATATATTTGCGAACTCTCGGCTCAATCTCCCTCGAAATATAAACACTATTATTTACCATAAAAGAATTTTAACCCTACTAAAACACAAAGTCAACGCATTTTGGTAAAGACGGGCCGCTAAACCGGAATAGATTCAGTCCTCGGTAAAATAATCGGAATCGATTTTATTTATTTCTATTACTTTTTGGGTCGATATCCCGACATTATACTCAATCATTAATTCGGCCAATTTATTTCCATCTATCAGAATTATCTTTTTCTCAATATTTCCAACAAATTCATAGGCGGATTTAGAAAATGTCGATGTTGCTATGAATACCCCTTTGCGAGATTTTTTCTCCAACAAAGCCCCGGCAAAATCCCGGATTTCCCTGGTAGGAACGGTTTGTTCCCAGCGCTTCGCCTGGATATAGATCGTATCCAGGCCTAAACGATCCTCTTTTATAATCGCATCGATTCCGCCATCCCCTGTCCGGCCGATCGCTTCACCCGCGTCTTTTCTAGAACCGCCATATCCCATTTTTATCAACAAATCCACCACCAATCTCTCGAAGAATGCTGGAGAGCACGCCATAATGCTTTTCAGAAGATCATCCGCCAAATCCCGCTTCAATTCCTGATGAGCATACTCGAGCTGTTCCTCTGGAGTCGCCTTGTCAGTGGAACTAGCTTCTTTTATATCTTCGAAGTCTACTCCCCTATCCCGTTTAATAAAAGGCCTGAACTCAGAATACCTCTTTAAAAATTCAGTCGTTATTTCTTCGGGTTTTTCCTTTAGAAGAGATAGGCCCCTTTCGGTAATTTGGATTGTGCCTCTCTTTTCAGAGAAGACCAATTCAGCTTTTTTCAAATAGGTTTTTGCCCATGCCACCCGGTTACGGAAAATAGGTTGAGTGCCACTGGGAAGTAATTCATTCAATTCCGATGTGGTGAGTTTGAATTCAGACGACAATAAGTCAACAACATCTTTAAAAGCATACAGCTTTTGGTCCGATAATATGTTCAAAATCGGAAGCATTATCTTTTGAAAATCAGGTATTGGCACATTTCACTCCTTAGTAAAAGAAATATTCTAATGGATATAAGAAACATTTTCAAGGATTAAATGTCCAACAACGAGCCAGGGCATCGATTGTGCCCTGCT
The DNA here is from genome assembly GCA_964491915.1 of uncultured Clostridia bacterium. Lineage (GTDB taxonomy): Bacteria > Acidobacteriota > Aminicenantia > UBA2199 > UBA2199 > JAHELQ01. The sequence goes on along the minus strand of CAZBHS010000013.1, from coordinate 6,919 downwards.
TTTGCCATGATGTTACCGTGCCTGCCGATGTTCCAGACATACTTTTTATCAAGAGCCTTCAATTGGAAACGTAAAAATCGGCAACTACACTTTGCAAAAAAGGCCAAAAAATGCAAACTGTAGTTTACATTTTTTTACTTAGGCAGAACGCAATCCGCTTGATTGCAAGTTAGTGGATTTTGGTTTACACTTAGATTTTTTAAGACGTAATTCTGCGGAGCGAGGAGGAAGACGACGATGAAGAGATTGGGAATCGTTGGTGTGATAATGATGGTGATGATGGCGCTCATGGTAGCGCTAAATACAGGGTGCAAGCGAAAGGGGATCGATGAATTGATGGCGGAGGGCAAATACTCCGAGGCCGACTCATATTGCGATTCAGTAAAAGATGAACAGAAAAAGCAATGCTACAATATCCTGGCAACCCTCTATTTCAGAAAAGACAAATTCGACAAAGCGGCTCACTTTTACGCCAAAGCCGGCGAACACATAAAAGTCATACATTCATATTTCAGAGGCGACCTGATACCCGAAGCGGAAAACTACACGCGCGCCCAGGAGGGACAGACCAAACGTAATTGCGCGGCATTGCTCGCCAAGAAGCTATATATTTATGGAGACCCGAGAAAAGCCATCGAATACTACCGCATGGCGGGACAATACAGGATGGCATCCTACATCGAGAGCAAAATCCCGGTATTCGAACTATACTCCCAAATAAAAAAACTCCTTCCAACCTTCAAAGATCCGGTCCAAAGAAAAAAAATCGCGAATTTTAACATCACGTTAAAATCCTATATCTATATGGATAATTTTTTGAAATGGCCGTACGGCAGCAGCACGAAAGTCATGAAAACAGCGGATGAACTATGTTTGAAAGCCCTACGGATGATCGAACAGGAGGCGGCCCCCGAATTTATCCAGAGGTTAAAAGCATCTGTGGATGACGGGATCTGGAATCAGCGGCGACTAAACGAAATCTCATTTACACACGCCAAAATGGATAGTCTGGAAAAACTTCTGAAATACATTCACAATATTGCCAATCTCAGGAATTTTTTTACCCAATATTCAGTGGTGTATCATGGAGAACCGGGTCATGGCAATATCCCACTGGAAGAGACATCGAAACCTTCATCGCAAAAATCCTTCAACTATGAACAGGCATTCTTGAAAGCTATCTCCCGCGGAGAGGGCGTGTTCGAAACAATCAACTTCGCAGCGGAAGCCCCCAATCAAATCAACCTTGAAGAATACATCGAGGACTTCACCATTGATCTGCAGGTCGTCGATTACATACTCACACTGATGCAAAATCTAGAAACCCGCGTCAAAGATATCCAACAACGCAGTAAACAATACCGGATTGCCAAAGGAGGCCAATTGGCCCAAAAAAAAGCGGACCAATTATTCTGGGCGTTTGTCGCCGAAGGCAACAAAGTGCTGTACGCAGTGTCCCAGGAAGAATACCAGAGGGCAAACGATAGACTGACCTCCGCGTATGAAGCCGCGAAAAAAGAGCTAAAAGCGCAATAGGTTCATGTTATGATTGAGAAGCAAAACCTGTTTTGCCCTTTCGGATTGACGGTACGCTCTTCAAAATAGATTGTCCCGGCATTATCCATCAGCGTCACTGTGGAGCTACGGGTTCCATATTCAGGGGTTTTTACAAAAATCGACGACAATGCCCGCTCCACATCCTTATCCATTCCGGTATCCGGCAAATCCTCATCCGCGGCGGTCTCCGTATCCCCAAGCAAATTGAAAAGAGCGTCAATCGGTAGGTTAAGGTTGTGATCGATTAATTTCGTGAATTTCGCTTTACCTCTGGTTACATTGGGCCAGGGAGAGTCCATAAGTGAATTCCCAAGTCCGTAAACACCTGCGGGAAGCACCCTCAATTCATTTTCACGATTTGAAAAGTACCAGAGACGTTCGCTATCGCCAAGGATCAAATTAAAAGCATTGTATTTTTTGGCTTTGCTCCGAAGTCCTTTCATATAGATTGGCGCACCTCTACCGGAGGTAAGATAATCTTTCACCAAATGTCCTCGCGAAACAGCGTCTTCAAGGGGCTCCTCTTTTCCCCTTAAATTCGTCACGGCAGCCCATTTACCGGTCCTGGTGATTCCTAGCCAGGAGCCGTTGCTCTTTAAATCCTTGCCAGCCAAAACAATATGATCTTTTGGCCACCATCCTGCCGGGGCAGTGGGTCTGTCGTAATATTCATCTCTATTCGCCGCAACAACTAACTTATATTTCGGGTGTGACCGATAAGCAATCAAAATTAAGCACATCTCATATAATAGCATACTTTTTTTACAAAAATAAAGAACAAAAAAAGATAATTTAATAAATTACTAAAAATATATATATAAAAAAAGTTAAATAAGCATTTTCGCTATGGGGAGGAACTTCAACCACCACTGATCCAACGGACGGCTATGGGCTTTATCGATAAGGCCGTCCAACATATCTAAATTATGAAAGCGTATCTTTCCCCTGCGGGTTCCCATAAATACAGCGGGGGCTTCATTATTTTTAATCGTTCTGTTCAAGAAACGTATACAATTATCCGCGTAGCGGATTGCCAGGATACGATCCAGAGGCGAGGGACTCCCGCCTAATTGCAAATGCCCGAGTAACGCGTGCCTGACATTAAAATCTTCCCCGCTCTCCGCCTCAAATAGAGTTCGCATAAACTCAGTGTCATAATAGCGATGAGAACATTCGCAGCGAATCAATAGCGCCAGGTGCCGCCCGCCCTTAAAACTGCTCTTCAAAAAACGAATATCCCGCAGCAATCCTTGCAAGGTCACACTTTTTTCATGAAGGTACACCTGCTCCGCCCCGGTTGCCAACCCGCTCATCAATGCCAGGTATCCGCAATAACGACCCGCCACCTCCACCAGAAAACAGCGCTGCATCGCCACAGCCGATTGTTTGATTTTGTCCACCGCTTCGATTATATTGTTCAACGCCGTATCGGCGCCGATGCTCAGGTCGGTGTGAGGGAGATTGTTGCTGATAGTGGCCGGAATGCAGATGATAGGGATTGACAAACGGGGGAAGGGAGATCGGTTACACACCAATACATTCGCGCCCATATAACCTGAAAGCCCTCCGACTATCACCAATCCCTTGATATCGAATTTTTCCAGGTGACGTTGAATTTGAGGCATATCGGCATCACCGGGGATTTCCCTTTTGGTCCCCAGTAAGGCGCCCCCCATTCCCGCAGTTCCATTCACGCTCATCCAATCCAGGTGACGAAAATTTCCAGCCACGAGCCCTTCAAATCCATGCTGGACCCCAAACACCTGAAAGCCGGACTCGATACCGAATCGTACCAGAGCCCGAACCGCTGTGTTCATCCCGGGTGAAGGCGCCCCCGCGTGCATCACCGCCAACCCGGGCCGCTCACCGGAAGTGGAGACAAGGGGGAACGGTCTCTTTAGAATGGCCTTGGCTTTGAATGCGCCGGCAAAAAAACTCCCGCGCCGTTCCATCGCACGTTTGGTATCTCCATTATCTACCGCTTCGGCTGTCAACCGGTTTTTCCCCAGGCATTCATCGAGAGAGGTGGATTTAATACGAAATCCCTCCATCCCGACCAACACCGGATTGTATTTCATCTCTTCATTCATGAGAGTTCTCACCGCCGCATGTCCCAACAATGTCGCCTGAATCCGGTCAAAGGCGCTGGGATGCCCCCCCCGTTGCACATGCCCAAGTTCCGTTACCCGTACCTCCAAACCAAGAGTCTCCTGCAATGCCACACGAACATCCGGTAAATCAATCGTATGACCCAGAGAATCTTTTACCCCTTCAGACAAGACAACGATCGAAGCCCGCCGCCCCGCGTCGAGTCCCTGCTTCAAGACGCGGCACATCTCAGTCTTCCATTTAGAGGCATCCGGGCGTTTTTCCGGGATCAAGACCCAATCGGCGCCGGTGATGAGTCCACTCATCAACGCCAGATATCCGCACCGCCTCCCCATAACCTTTACCACAAACGCCCGGTGATGACTGACGGCAGTATCGTAAATCGCATCGATAGCTTCAACGATACGATGCAACGCGGTATCGGCTCCGATAGTCAAATCGGTCCCGCACATATCGTTATCGATTGATCCCACCAGCCCTGCGATGTGAAGCTCGCGGCATCGATGGAGCTGTTCTTCCGAAATGCGACCGTCGGCAGACAATAGGTTCAGATGGTCTTTCCATTCCCGGTGCAACACCATTGCACCGGCCAAACTGCCGTCTCCTCCGATCACAACGAGGCGGTGAATTCCCAATGCCGCCAGATTTTTAGCAGCTTCGATCCGCCCCTCCCGGGTCAGAAATTCCTGGCAACGGGCTGAGCCAAGGATCGTGCCGCCGTCATGAATGATCCCTGTGACAAACTTTCCATCGACCTGCATGATGTCTTCACCACCATTGACAAGTCCTTGATATCCATTTTTGATGGCAAACACGTCGCAACCAAGAAATAGAGCGGTTCGAACCACCGCCCTCACAGCCGCGTTCATTCCAGGCGCGTCACCGCCACTGGTCAACAATCCGATTTTTGGATTTTTTACCGGTATCATACATCCCCTCCACCAAGCGATTCATCACTCTGAAAAAAGTTATATACCCGACTGTAGAAATTGTCAATATAATTATTCATTGGTCTCGACGCAAAAACACACAAATTATGAATTTTTGGCTTGAAAAAATGTTTTTTTTTGCGCATAATTATATTTCAGGAAAATTTAAAGGGTTTCAAATAGATTTAATTATTGCTCAAAAACATTGAGGCTGAAGCGACAATAAATTCATTAAAGGAGACGATGTAATGGTATTTGCAACAAACAAAAAAAACGACGACCCCAATTATCAGTCCTACCGTCCGGCAGAAGATTCTTCAAAATCTTATCTTGGTAAATCCCTGAAAATCAAAGGGGAAATCGAGTCTGAAGAAGTATTGACAATTGAAGGGGAAGTAGAGGGAACCATCAAGGTGAACAACACCTTGACGGTGGGAAAAACCGGAAACGTCAAAGGAGAAATCACGGCAACCACCCTTAAAATCGACGGAATTGCCGAAGGCACTGTGACCGCCACCGAAAAACTGGAAATCTCTTCCATGGGTAAATGCACCGGCGATATCACCGCCGAGAAATTGGTCATTGCCGAAGGTGCGATTTTCAAAGGCACCATCAACATGGAACAGGGTAAGGAAAAAAAATCCGAGAAGAAATAAACGGTATTTTTCGCAGGCGGCACGTTATACGGAAGGAGTTATAATTGTAAAATGACAAATATTCTTTCCCAACACACTATTTCCAGGGGGATGGCCTATCGAGATTACCGCGCTCGCGTGGATGATCTCGTTTTACAAGGGAAAACCACCGGAGAAAACCAAAGTGAATCTTACCTGGAGTACACCTCGTTAAATGTTCGCCGTATGTGCCGCCTTGACCGTACGATCAAGATAGACTCAAAGACCCGCGACACCCTACTCGAAATACCGAGACGCCAATATTGGATACTACTGGCCGAAGCCTGGTGTGGAGATGCCGCGCAGATTGTGCCGGTGATCGCGAAGATCGCCGAGCTCTCAGATAAAGTGGACCTAAAAATCTTGCTAAGAGACGAAAATCCCGATATTATGGACCAATTCCTGACCAATGGCGGGCGCGCCATTCCCAAACTCATCGCTGTCGATGCCGAAAATCTATCCGTTCTCTGGCACTGGGGGCCCCGACCTAAAGGGGCTCAAGCGATAATGGACTCCTACAAGGCGAACCCTGTGGGTTCCAAAAATGAGACTCTCAAGCAGATTCAGCTTTGGTATTCCAGAGACAAGGGACACTCTATTCAGGAAGAGTTGGTCGTGCTCCTGCAAACAGGGTAATCTTTATATTCCGGTTTTGCAGAAGACCGGAATCCTTGAGGATATGAGGATGGGCGTGAATCTCCATTTTTCCGCGATAAAAGGCGTGGATCTTTTTTCGAGACAGAAGGTGGGGATTTTCGATATGGAAGCTGTCCTTTAAGTCGTTGCATATGGCCCGCATTTCCCCCGCCAGCGCTCGAATATCTTTGTTTCGGACTTCGAGATGATAGACCGTAAAGTTGGGTGGTAACCGAAACCACTCACGGTATTTTAGTTCATGATCAAAGAAGGCCTCTTCGTCATCCAACAGGCGCAATGAATAATGAAAGTGAAACGTCGAATAGATTTCGAGCTTTCCTCCGCGCTTTACAAGTTCTTTGATTTCAGACACTTGTGAAACAATCATTTCCGCTGAATCGAAGTGGTTGATATTGAACATGGATTCCGGCCTCACGTACACAACGGTATCGAAGGAATCGCGAAAATAGGGATTCACCGCGATAGGCGTCGATATTACGACCCGCTTCTCCGCCGCCTCATCCACAATGGAAGCCGGATCATCGAGATTTTCCGCCGACACCATAAGCATCTCGGACTCGGATATTCTACGTTTCAGTTGTCGCTTAAGCGAAGCCATACTGATATCCTGGATAGACACGAATTCGCTGTCGCACGTTGGGCAGAACGTCTCCTCTGTTTTTGAATAACCGCATGAAAGGCAGGTGACGCGACGATGTTCTTCCACTTTCAGGTCGCCGCGGCAATGGGGGCACTTCCATACTTTTTTACACTTCGGGCAAAATAAATACTGGAACGACGTTTTGCGATTCAAAAGCAGGAGTATTTTTTTCCGGTTATCATAATCCGCAAATACATTTTCCAGCAGAGCTTCAGGAATCTGTCGCTCTCCGGGTTTGAGCATCCTAACCTCTGTATCCACATGTTTTTCGCCCCGAAGACCGGCGCTGCCCAACACTTCTCTAATCTTGTGTTTGTAAAGGGCAACCAGGGCATCCCGACCGGCACCCAGGT
>CAZBHS010000012.1:121429-124185 GCA_964491915.1 uncultured Clostridia bacterium | reverse complement strand
GAACCAGGCGGTGATGATTGGTTGCCCGTCATCTGTAGAATCAGAAGTTTTGGTAGACGGTTCGTCCAGGGAATGTTTGATTTGCCGCAGCATACTGGTTTTCCCCTGGCCCCATTGACCAAACACCCCAATCGTAAAACTACCATCCCCCTCCACAGAGCGGATCATTTCCACCAACCCCTCTCCATAGTCGGAGTACCCGATGCTATCGTGCTTGGCAGGGTGGTCCTTCACCACCATCATTAGATCGCGTTTTTGTGTCTTATCCTCGTTTCCTTGCTTATCACTATACACTGGTTCCTCCTCTGTTTTCTCGATCGGTTGCGCGTTCAAGACTTAAATAAAGGGATACCATATTGAAAAAATATTTTCAAGGGCAAGTCGCAAAAGGGCGCCCCGCTCAAATTCTATTACCCATGGGCCGGCATAAAACGCCCCGCGAAAACACCTGCTTTTTTCGATGACCAGAATCACCATCCCCAACCCAGAAAAAAAATCCGACAATCAAGCAACCAGCGCCATGTACGGGTCGGACACCGTGCCGACCCCAAAGCGCCGCCATGTGGTGTTATCAAAATCGATCCTTCAGAATGGGCGAAAAAAAACCCGCCCACCCCCTGCTTCCCCCGGAGGATTATCATCATCTCATACGAGAAATCGTGACCAATCGCGTTTTCTTATCAAAGGCTAAACCTGAGTTATCAATATTGCAACTTGAAGTTGAAATGTTTCAACTCAAAGTTCCGAGCTCCGAACTAAAAGTTCCGACGTTTCAACTCTGAGTTAGAATTTTTTAACTTGAAGTTGAAATGATTCAACCCAAAGTTCCGTGCTCCGAACTAAAAGTTCCGACATTTCAACTCTGAGTTAGAATTTTTTAACTTGAAGTTGAAATGATCCAACTTAAAGTTCCGTGCTCCGAACTAAAAGTTCCGACATTTCAACTCTGAGTTAGAATTTTTTAACTTGAAGTTGAAATGTTCCAACTTAAAGTTCCGATAATCTCCGGTAGTGTGTCCCGGAACAACTGATTTCAACGAGGCGCCGAGGCCATCGGTTTTCCCTGTACCCTGAGTTCTCCAGAGTTTTATTTATTGCAAACGGAGGGGAATTAATATATAATCGGAGCGAGGAGTGTTCATAGAGGAATGGGTGAAAACAAGACAATCATTAAGAAGATCCCATACGGCATTTCAGATTATGAAAAAATTGTCGGCGAAGATTTCTATTATGTCGATAAAACAGCCTACCTCGAAAGGGTCGAAAATGCCGGTCAATATTTGTTCTTTATTCGCCCCCGGCGATTCGGTAAGTCTTTGTTCCTGTCTTTGATCGAGACCTATTATGATGTAGCGCAAAAAGAGCGCTTCGATTATTACTTCCAAAACACTTATATCCATAGCAATCCAACCAAAGAGAGAAATCGCTACCTCATACTGAAGTTTAATTTCTCTGCTGTTGACCCGTGTCATCAACGGATGGAAGCTTCGTTTCTCAACAACATCAAAACAATCGCGTTTTCTTTTTTTAACAAATATAGAGACCTCCTATCTTCACCATCACAAGAAGAATTGTGGGAAGAATTGAACTCTCTCGATTCCGCCTCGGACATCCTATTTAAATTAGTAAATCGTTGCCAGATGTCTGACCAAAAGCTTTATGTCATTATCGATGAATATGATAATTTCGCAAACTCCATCCTCGCCACCGATGGGCACGAGGATTACAAAAGCCTCACACACGGCGATGGATTCTTCCGTTCATTTTTCAAGATATTGAAGAGCGGCACTACCGGGTCAGGCGCGCCGATCTCCCGGCTTTTTATTACAGGCGTTTCTCCCATCACTCTGGATGATGTGACCAGTGGATTCAATATAGGCAAGAACATTTCCCTGGACATGGCGTTCAATGAAATGCTCGGTTTCCGGCAGGAAGATGTTGTCGAAATGATTGACTATTACCGGGAAAAGGGAAAAATCTCAAATGAGACGGATGAACTCTTACAGATCATGCAACGATGGTATGGGAATTACCGCTTTGCCCGCGAGACCTCCATCCCATTGATGAATTCCGATATGGTGCTCTATTTTCTCGATGAGTATTTCAGGGGGGAAAAGATTCCGGAGGATTTAATCGACCGTAATGTGCGTATCGATTATTCAAAGCTTCGGCATCTCATCATCATTGACCGCAAGGGTAAAAAGACTTCCAACGGCAATTTTTCCCGGCTTCGGGAGATTGTGGAGAAGGGAGAGATTGTTTCGAAAATTAACCGGGGTTTCCCCCTTGAAGAGATGGACGCCAGTGAAAATTTTGTTTCGCTGTTGTTTTATTTCGGTTTGCTAACCCTGAAAGGCAAACGTGAAGGCCTATCCCTACTTACCATTCCCAATCAGGTGGTTCGAAGCCTCTACTACGATTATATCGTAAGAGTCAGCCAGGAAACCGGCTTGATGGATGTCAATATCGACTCCATCGGTAGACTGCTTCACCAGATGGCCTACCATGGAGAATGGCAAGCCTTTTTCGATTACCTTGCCAAACAATTGAGCGCCTCGACCTCTATTCGCGACTTTTTCAGAGAGGAGAAAGTGATTCAGGGCTTCTTATTGGCGTTCCTGGGAATCAGCGATTACTTCATCGTCTATTCAGAGAAAGAGCTCAACACGGATCAATTAGCAAAATACAGCCAGGATCAAAATTTTAAAAAAAGTATCGGCTCCACCCAACTCATCAAACTGGCAGTCATTTTTCAC
>CAZBHS010000012.1:24059-121419 GCA_964491915.1 uncultured Clostridia bacterium | reverse complement strand
TGGCGGGCGATCAGCCCCTCCTTGGCCATGCCGAACTGGCGCACATCACCGCCATCGACTGTCCCTGTTGACGGACTTGTTATTCTCAGGAGAAAGATGTGACTATGAAGACTTTTTTTAATCCCGGATGTGGTTTAAGTATTTATAAACCGGCAATGGAAGATAATCGATAGTCTTGATTCGTTTGTCTATCCCGATTACAACGGTTTTAAATTGTCGGTGCACGACCCTTGCCCTGTGCGTCAAAAGCCGCGGGTACATCAGGCTGTGCGGAGTTTGCTAAAAAAAATGAACATCGAGGTTGTGGAAACAAAGTATCATGGTACGCGCTCGATGTGCTGCGGCGATAATTTTTACCCGAAACTTCCTGTAGACAAGGTTCACAAGCTGATGAAAGCGCGGGCGGATTCTATGCCTTGCCGGGAGGTCTGCGTATATTGCGTCTCATGTATCAAGTCATTTTACATCGGGGGAAAGTCCCCAAGGCATTTAGTCGATCTTTTAATGAATGAGCCGACGGAGCCTCAGGTATACGACACAGTAAAATGGCATGAGCAGTTACAAGACTACATCGATACCCACTCCCAAAGAAGATTTGAAAAAATTGGAGCGACGGGTGACGTCTACTGAGAAGAAAAAGCTCAAAGATAGTTAACCGCAATCTCTCCTCCATCTAAAGACCATTTTTCCCACGTGGGAAAAATGGTCGAGACCCAAAAGCGCCGCCATTTGGTGTTATCAAAATCGATCCTTCGGAATGGGCGGGAATGGGCAGAGGAAAATCCCCCGCGACCGGAAGGCCCAACGTGTACGGTTAAATACCCACCGTTCCAATGATACCATTGAAAAAAGCTTGATATTCGGGACCTTCGCCGGCAATTATCGCCGACAATTTAAAAAACCGGTTTGTGGTGGGCGATTCCTTTGCCGCTGTGCTCACATCAATATTATCCACATTGACCACAGTCCAACACTCGACATATCCATCCGCCCGGGCCTTCTGGTGACTTTTTTCCGCTTCGCCCACCCGGTTATGAATATTGGAAAAATCCTTCCCGCCTTTCACCTCGATTGCAATCGCATTCCTGAAGGCGCCGGAGTTTATTTCTTCCCGGATCACAATGTCCGGATCTGCGGCGAATTCAATATATACCAAACGCCCGGCCGCATTTTCAACAACAATACAATTTTTGTCGAGCCGGACAATCTTTTGCTTCACAATATCCTTAATGGCTTCGAATACCTGATTGATCCCATCAATACCCTTTCTCACATTACTGCCTCCTCTCAACATCGGGCCGACAGTCAGCAATGATAGATCATAGAGTAGATGCTTGCTGATTTTTTCAAAGCCTATTCCCTGCAAAAGAAAACACGCGCTTCGAATCAAGCTCTCACACAAAGTCGGGAGGCACGCCTCATTCTTCTTTGACAGCATGCCTCTACATTCCATTGATTTAAAACCGGAGACACCGAAGCCACTGGAATAGAACTCTTTCTGACTAAATCCCAATAACAACCGGTAATAACCGAGCAAACAAGGATTGGCCTTGAACAAACAGGGCGCCGGAAACAAAAGTTCCCCCCGCAATCCCTTTTTTGCCAGAGCTTTTAAAAAATTTGGGGGCACAAATTTAGCCAATTCAGCATCGAGTTCACGAAGGTCGAGCCCATCGATGGTGGCGCTGAGGGCTTCTTGTAAATAGCGTTTCCTGATTTCACCCAGCCGGAGGAAAAAATCAACCTGCAACACCGGGTTGGGGATTGAAATAGCGGCCATTAACCGGCCACCCGGACAATGCCCTCTTCTTTGGCAAACAGCCGGTTGGCGGCCATAGATATATATTCGGGATTCAATTCTATGCCGATGTATTTTCGGTTCAATCCCAGGCAGGCGACGCCGACTGTTCCCGAGCCGAAAAAAGGATCGAGGACAAAGTCGTCCGGTTTCGATCCCGCCAGCAAACAAGGTTCGATCAATCCCAGGGGAAATGTGGCGAAATGGGAGCCGGCAAACGCCTGGGTATTGACGTTCCAAACAGTTCTTTTGTTGCGTGGTTTTCCGTTCAAGCCCGGCACCTTTACGGCCTCTCCGTCATAATAATAATTCTTGGACTTAGTAAACATGAACAAATACTCATGCGACCGCGCCGGCCGGTCTTTCACACTTTCGGGCATGGCATTGGGTTTATGCCACACGATATCGCTTCTCAAATACCAACCGTCGTCTTGTAATGCGAACGCCAGTCTCCACGGGACGCCGATGAGATCTTTGGGTTTGAGACCGAACGGAGTCGCGGGGCGAAGCGACATCTCTCTCGCGGGATTTTTCTTGTCGGTTGCGCGGTAGCCCCGGTTGCCGCTTGTGTAACTGTCGCCGATATTGAGCCAGAGAGTTCCGTCGTTTTTCAATACCCGTTTGACCTCTCTAAAGACTGTAACCAGTTGATTCAAGAATTGAGGCAAGGTGGGTTCCAGGCCGATTTGTCCATCGATATTGTAATCCCGCATTCCCCAATATGGCGGGGATGTGACCGCGCATTGAACGGAGTCCGCGGGTAACCGCTGAAGCACATTGAGAGAATCGCCTTCAAAGATCACAGAGTCGTTCAGCGGATACTTATCCGGTAGTTTCACTTTTTTCCGTTTCATTCATCACCTTACTTTTTTATCATCGCTCATTATACATATTCTAATAAAAAAGCACACTAATTTCAAGGTAAAATATAGTGCCGCAGCCGAGCTTCAAATCGAGCCCTCGTCAAAAAGGAGGAACAGAATAAGGGAGTAAAATCTACCTGTCTCTGGATTTTTCCAAGTACAAGGGCGCCCACGGTGTGACGCCCCTACGAGGTGAGTCTCAGAACCCCGGAATCCTTTCAGAGTGGGGACTTTAGCCTTTTGTAGGGGCGGGACACCGTGCCCGCCCTTTTGCGACGCCCCGGTAAAATGTTATTGCCCATGGGCCGGCATAAAACGCCCCGCGAAAACGCCTGCTTTTTTCAATGACCAGAATCACCATCCCCAGCCCAGGAAGAAAATCTGCGAATCAAGCAACCAACACCATGTAGGGGTCGGACACCGTGCCGACCCAAAAGCGCCGCCATGTGGTATTGTCAAAATCGATCCTTCGGAATGGGCGGAGGAAAATCCCCCGCGATCGCAAGGGTGAATCTCACACCAACGCCCAAATCTCCATTCCCCCGGGCGCTGTTTTTTCCAGTGGAAAGTGGTAAAGGGATAAAGGGGCTAAAGAGACCTGGCAATGCGGAAACCCCCGTATTGGCCGGGATCGCTGGGGCGAGCGTCGTTACGGTAGGCGCACCGGCAACTATCGCCATCAAGGACCCAGCCACCGCCACGCACAACACGGTACTCACCAATCTCAGGCCCATGCCATATATCCTGCTCAACTTTCGGATATATATCGTACCAGTCCCAGCACCATTCCCAGACGTTGCCCAACATATCATACAGCCCCCACTGATTGGGGGATTTCAGGCCGACGCTATGGGTTTTGCCTTCAGAATTCTTGTCGTGCCAGGCAATGTCGTCTAATTCACCGTAGCGATCACCAGCCGTGCCGGCCCGGCAGGCATATTCCCACTCTGCTTCTGTGGGCAGTCGGAATCCATTGGCTTCTTTATTCAAGGTTACCTGTTTCCCACTAATTTGATAAGCACGCTCAAATTGTAATTTGTCGGATAGAAGGTTGCAGAATTTAACGGCATCGAACCAGGAAACACGTTCGACGGGGCGATCATCTCCTGCGAAGTGGCTTGGATTTTCGCCGGTGATTTCGCGGTAGAGGTCCTGGGTTAGCGGATATTTGTCGAGGAGGAATTCTTTGATATGTGTGGTTAACTTATTGCCGGAATGCTCGTCTCGTAACGTGATAGTGCCGGCGGGGATTTTTATCATGCGTTTGGCGTCGGCCTCGCGGATGGTATCGGAGGTTATCGGGAGAGATTCTTCGGATTTTGAGGTGGCGGTCAGGAGGCTGACGTATTTGCGTACTTCATCCTCATCTTTGAAGAGCAGATTTTCTTCTGTTTCTTTGGCTTTTTCCGATGGCTCGCTTCCTAAGATGATGGTGATTGTGTCGAATTTGGGGGGTTTGAATAGGTGTAAATCTTCTATTCCGAAGAAACTTTCGGGATCCTGGATATTGTTTTCGATTAATTTGTTTTTTTGTTCTTCTTTGGATAATTTGCCCAATTTATTGTTCTCATCCTGTTGAGATTCAAATTGGAGGAATTCCTGGATGCGGAGCAGATGGGATGGCGTTTTGCCTATAATGTTGTAGAGGTGAGAGAACTGGAAGGCGATGAGAGTCATTTTGACCAGGAGGCCGGGATGGAATTCTTTGTCGTCGCCGGATTTTTTCATTTTTGAATTGGCGACCCAAAACGTATAGGAGAGATTGTTGACGAAACGTTTGAGGCAGCGTGGATTATTGCCAAGAGCTTTGTGGATGATAGGGAGATAAGGCTCCACCTGGGGAACATCTTTGAGGAAGTTTCCGACTAATTCGTGGAGGAGCTGTGTGTCGGGGGCCGGGAGGTTGAAGGGAAATTGGATGATTTTGTCGAGGTAATCTTGTTCCAGGAAGATCTCTTGCTTTGGGAAGTCGCGGTAGAGCTCATGGTAGCGGACGCGGATGCCGCGTTCGATGACGTCGCGGGCCACGCCGATGACAAAGACGAATCCGGGGATGTCGAGGAGGACTTTGATGCCTTCAAGGAGCTCGATGGCTTTTTCAGGGAGGCAGCGGTCGAGGTCGTCGATGAAGACGACAATTTTTAGGCCTAATTCTTTGGATGCTTTTTCGAGGCGGGTAATCAATCGATAATAGCGAGATTGGTAATCTTTCAGTAATTTGTCAGTTTCTGAAATAGTGTTTTTTTTCTTTTTCCAAAACCGGCGACTTTCTTCAATGGCCTCTTTCGGCCTAAACTTTGTTTCCAGGAGGAGGGGTATTTTAATGTTCATTTCAAAACCGTATGCTAATGCGACAGGAACATGCACAAGCTCTTCAAAAAAAGCTTTTAATTTTCCTGCGAAATTTGCGGAAGGGTATTTTAGTGATTCCTGGTACTCTTCAAAATAGGAGACAAGGGTGTGGAAGAAAGGGATGATGATGTGGTCTTCTTTGGTGAATTGCCAGGGGTTGAACCAGGCGGTGATGATGGGTTGCCGGGCTTTTTTGGATTTGTTCGGTTCATTTTGGGATTCGTCCAGGGCGTGTTTGATTTGGCGGAGCATGCTGGTTTTGCCCTGGCCCCATTGGCCGAACACACCGATGGTGAAACTGCCGTCCGACTGGACGGAGCGGACCATTTGCACCAGGCCTTCTCCGTAGTCGGAATAGCCAATGAGATCTTCTTCGGCGTAGCGGTCGGGGACGACGACCATGGGTTCTGGGTTTGGTTTTGGCTTACGCCTGGTTGGTTTCTTCTTCACTGTTCCTCCTCTGGTGTCTCAATCAATTGATACCATACTGAAAAAATATTTTCAATACATTAGCGTTCCTATTTGTCTGTCCCCTAAATATTCCGGCAGATTATCATCATCTCATGCGTGGAAGGCAGGGATGGTGGCGGGGTTTTGGGGGTGGTAACATGGAGTGATCGATGTGAAGCGGGCGTCGCAAAAGGGCGCCCACGGTGTGACGCCCCTACAAGGGGGAGGCTGAGTTGCAGAATCCCAACGCGGGAGAATGAGGCCGACCTTCGCATCGAGCGTCGAGGAGGAAAAGCTCCTCGTCGAGAAGGTTTCGGGGTGAATGGCGATTGGTTGCATCAAGCCCTCAATCTTGCACGTTGCTCAGGGTGGCCACGGTGTGCCACCCCTACGAGGTGAATCACAAAACCCTGGAATCCTCTCAGAGTGAGGACTTTAGCCTTTTGTAGGGGCGGGACACCGTGCCCGCCCTTTTGCGACGCCCCGGTCAAATGTTATTGCCCATGGGCCGGCATAAAACGCCCCGCGAAAACACCTTCTCTTTTCAATGACCAGAATCACCATCCCCAGCCCAGGAAGAAAATCCGACAATCAAGCAACCAACACCATGTAGGGGTCGGACACCGTGCCGACCCCAAAGCGCCGCCATGTGAGGTTATGAAAATCGATCCTTCAGAATGGGCGGGAGTAAAATCTACCTGTCGCCGGATTTCTCCTTAGAGTTGGCGAGTGGGAATGTGGTTGACAGGCATGGGGAATTACATTACTATGATAAGCAAGAATAGTAACGACATTTTTAGGAGATGAGGATGGGAGACAATAATGGTAAGAAACGGCCGATAATTACGTTTACCAAGTACATGCCCTACATGGCGGCGGATGTGGAGAATTTGGTGGACGCGGAGGGGAACAAGTTGGAGACTGGGCCGGTGGTGGCTCTTTGCCGGTGTGGAAAGTCGAAGATGAAGCCTTATTGCGACGGCAGTCACGCCGCCGACGGGATCGACGGGGAGAAGTTGGAGGGGCGGAAGAAGGACAAGGTGATCAGTTACAAGGGCGAGCAGATCACCATTCATGATAATCGGGGGGTGTGTTCGCATGATGGGTCGTGTTGGCGGAACTTGCCGACTGTGTTCAACAAGGAGATGAAATTCAAGTGGATCAATCCGGATGGGGATAGCGTGAAGAAGATTGTGGAGACCATCGAGCTCTGCCCGTCGGGGGCGTTGAGCTATTCCATCGGCGGCTCAAAATGCCAGGACTTGCTCAGGGAACCGCAGATCAAGGTTGCCAGGGACGGGCCGCTGGAGATAACCGGATTTATCGGCCTGAAAGACGACCAGGGCTCGACGCCCCAGTCGAAAGAGCACTATACATTGTGCCGTTGCGGCGCGTCCAAGAACAAACCTTTTTGCGACGGTTCCCACAAAAAAGCCGGGTTCTCGGACGACGATTGATTCCCTCCTCTAGAAGGCGGAGATGAAACCGATCCCGGCTCGTAGGTGCTTGCCGAAGGGGCCTTTGAAAATATAGGTGGCTTCAGCCACCATACGGATATTGCGGCGCAGCATAATGCCGATATGGCCGCCGGCGGACTGATAATCGAGGGCGTCTTGTTCCGAGTCGATCCAGTTGACCAGACCCACCAGATACCAGGGGCTACCGTCGCCATGGGGCATGAAGATCATTTCGGCGAAACCGCCGAGGGTATCGACCTCCGATGCCACGCCCCGGAAGAAGGGGTTGTCGTCGCTACGGGCCACTATCTGGGCGTTCAATTCGAATTTATCGCCAAAGGCGATGGTGGCGTCGGCTCCAGCCATCCATACCTTGTTGACAACGCCGTTGGGCGCCTCTTTGCCGAGGTAGCCGAAAGCTCCGATCCGCAACGCGTCGCCAAAATCCTGGGTCACGCGGGCCATGAGGTTTTTGTATTTATCCGAATCGAAGGTGCGGAAACCGTCCGCTTCGGGCAAGCCGTTGCCGTTCAACACCTCCACCACGATGCCGGGACCTTTCTCGAAATCGTAGCCCAGTATGATGCCGCGGTCGTAGGTCAGGTTGATGGACGACGCGCCGGGGCGGAGACGGTAAATCTCATAGTCCTCGAAAGTGAGGCGCAACTCGCGCTTGAAGAGCGGGTCGGAGACCTGGAACTGGCCGACGGTGACGGAGATGCCGGTGCCGAAGACATCGTTGAACAGCAAGAACGCGTCCTCGATGCCCACCACGTCGCCCCGCTCGGACATGTAGAAGTAGAGATAATAGGACAGGTTCTTGGCCAGGGAGCCGCCGGTCAGGAGCTTGGCCAGATAGGGAGTGCCGAAATCGACTTTTTCCCGGTTGGACTGGTTGTAGACCATGTGGCCTTCCAGCCGCAACGCGATGGGGAAATCGCGAATAAGGGAGAGGGTGTCGTCTCCGGTCTTCTGAGTATAACGGGGCGCGTCCTTGTCCTTGAGCACAAAGCCGTTGGCGGCGAACTCATCGCCATAGGCTTTGAGCCGCGGGAAAGGATTGTGGCAGGTGGAGCAGGACATGCTGTACTTGCGGGCAAACGCCGGAATGGCGAATAATTGCTCGCCCAACACCAGGATGCCGAACGTTAAAATGAGTAATACTATAATATGCTTCTTCATGATCACCTCTTTTTATTAGTCTAATATTTCAATCGTGGTGGTATGGTTGTTCACCAGCACCACTTCAGCTTCTTCTTCCGGAACTTTCAAAAAATCCGCCACCGGTTTTACCAGTTTTTGATAATTCAATGTGGCGGTAACGGTCATAGGACCCGGAGCCGCGTTGTCCGGGACCGTGAACGTGAAGGTCTCGATTTTGGACTCTCTGGGGCCGAGGCGGTAATCCACGCCCAGGGATTTGGTGTTCCATTGCTGGATGGTCATCCGGCCCTGGGGATCGAAATAGGGCATGCGGAAGATACGGTCGCCGATGGGCACGCCGTCCCGTTGGACACCTTTGAAGGTCGCGTCGTTTAGGGCGATGCCCATGTCCTGGTAGGCCAGGGTGTCGGCGGCAATGGTGTATTCTTCGCCCTTGAAGCCCTTTTTGTCCACCGGTAGATGGAAGGTGTTGCCTTTCGCGTCTTTGGCTTGCACATGGAGCCACACGATGCGGTCTTCGACGGAGCCGGTGGGGAACTTGTGGCCGGTTTTTTGGTTGAACAACACCAGGGTGAATTTCACCACCTCAGCCGGTTCCGCCTCCACGATATCGGGGTGAATGCGCAACTCGACGGTGCCTGCGATCTTGCCGTTATCATGGGCGCCGTGGAAGAGATGCTGGCGGATATCGGGATATTCTTTTCCCATGGAGGCGCTTCTGCCGGGGGCGTTGGTCATATGGCAGTCGTGACACCTCACCCCTTCGCGGGCATAGGGTCCCTCTTGCCATTCCAGATGGGTGGATTTGACCCACACGCCATAGGAACTTTTTTCGTTGTGGCAGGTGCCGCAAAAATCGGCGCTGCCGAGAAAGTCGGATTTCACCAGATTGTGTTCCGGGGATTTGGTGTTTTCCCGCGGGCCGTATTTGGTCTTGCCGGGTTTGGAGATCCAGTTGAAATTGTGGGGGACATCCCCTTTGTAGCCCACCACCGTATGGCAGAAATCACACGACACCGACTCGTTGGCCCGGCTGTTTTCCTCCGGTTTGGGGGGCGGCACATCGCCGGCTAAAAAGGCGATAGGAGTATGACAACCATTGCAGCCGGCCTTCACTCCGGCGACCTTCGGATCCTTCTCCGCATGGGGCACCGCCAACTTAAAATATTCGATTTCGTCCCAATGGTGGGTATAGGCTTGCGACATCATGGCCTGCTTCCACTGGCGGTAGAAATCCACATGACATGACGCGCCGCAGAAAATTGGTTTTTGGTAATCCTGATACTTACGGGTTCCCAGCGCGTCGTCCCCTACCTTGACATCCTCCTGGCCATAAGCCGCGAATCCGGACGCCAACGCCAGACAAATTCCAGCTAATATAAATAGATATCTCATCGAACCTCCTCAAATTCCCATAAAATAATTCCCTTATAAAACAAATACTGCCTATATAGTAAAAAAAATTGTTATAGTTGTCAACTAAAATTTATTCTTGAAATTTATTTCCAAAGGGTGTAAGCTATATTTTTTCGATTGAGGATGACATCATGACCATACCCGACAAACGTAAAGCCAGAAAGAGCCGCGAATGGAAAGAGGCGTTCAATATCTACAGGCACCAATTGGAGCATCACAACTTCTCCATGTTCGGCCAGGACGCGGTGCCGGACCTACCGGCGGGGACCGGGCCAATGTTGCCCTTCGCCGATGTATTGGCGGTGTGCCCCTGGTTTTATCCGGCGCTGTTTCACCGGGCGGAGCTGATGTTGCGCTTCGGCGTTGACGGCGGCGAGAGGGAATTCGAGCAGGGCTTCCGTTTGATGCGAGAGATACTCGACAAAGAGTCGGAACTGGAGCAAGAGATATCGCTGCGCTTGAGCCACCTCGAGGAATTGTTGCGTTACGATTTGGCGGCCAAGTACGCTGAAGAGGCGATCCGCATGCTTCCCGACGCGGCGGTGTTTTACGACGAACGGGCCTTCTACATGTTTCATCTGCCCAACGGCGACAAAAGCAAGGCGCGGCAATTGATGTTGCAAGCTCTCGACATGGAGCCGGACAACGAATATTTCATCGCCAACTACGGTTGGATGTTGATGTTGGAGGGCCGCCTCGACGAAGCGCACGAGCAATTCGACAAAGCCGTCTCCTTTAACGGCGACCTTCAGAGCGCCTGGCGCAACCTGGAGATCGTCGATGTCATGATCGAGCGCAACATCAAGAACTACTACGATTACTTGCTGCGCCCCGTTGACAGGGAGCAATTGCAGGCATTTATGGATGAAGCGGATTTCGACGGCGTGGCGGACATGTGCACAGAATACAACACCGACCGCATCGAAGCCTTCAAGCTCCACCACCTCCAATCAACCGCCTTGCCCCCTCACGACACCCTCGACGCCCTGGAGCTCCTCACCCCCTTCATGGAAGCCATTGTCAACACCATCGACACAGACTTCGTCCTCTTCGAGAACACCAAACTCCTCTATGACCGCCCCGGCCTCATCTTCTACAACTACTTCAACGCCATGGGCAATGTGGACGAGCCCCTCCTCCACAGCCTCAACCACGCCCTCTCCGAGCTCTACACCTTCCTCTCCCAAAAGAACCTGATCCCCAAAACCGAACTCCCCCGCCTCCTGGACCACCTAACAGCCCAAACCACCCATCACGCAGGCCTCATCGACCGCTACTACCAAACCCTCCACTCCCCCGACCTCCACGAAGACCAAAAAGACACGAATATAGCCCTCCTGTTCAACTTAAAACCCGACGAATTGTAGGGGACTAAATTTTGTAGATAAACTCCTCATCTAGATGACATCGTGCATCACTGATTTTTTTGAGCATCCCCCTATCACTTGAATTTTCCAATGAAAATACCTCGTGATAGTCATCAGTTAATTTATTAAATGTGTTGCGCAATTTTTTGGTAGATAAGTTTTGCTTGATCTGATTTTTTAGTTGATTAATTCCCGACAGTTGTTTTTTCCTCAGTTTTTTCTCTAGTTCATTGAGAGGACGAATCGCATTTTTATTTTGGGAGGAATTTATGGACAACCTAAATTCCTGGACTTTTTTTTCAAAAACACTCACTTTGATACTAAAAAATGAATAGAGTTCAGACAGCATCTTCTCAAGATTTTCCTCTTTAATATCCGGATCTTTCCAATAAAGAAAAACTAATAAATCAACAGAATCGGCAATATATCCAATCTGTTGATTCTCAAAAAATGGCGAAAAGTGCTTCTTGGCAGGATAATCATCTGTGTAAAAGGTGAGTCGTTCAAAATTACATCGACTTAAGCACAATGACAAACAAACAGAAGAGAATTCGCCATTACGCTTTTGATAGTTTGATTTTTTTTCTATATCTTCGATAAATTTGTCGCCACAATCTTTCTCTAATTGGAGATTTATAATTGATCCGGAACGTAGAACTGAAATTCTCGATTCGATATCATCTTTCTCGCGCTTTCTATTTTTTCCTTTTGTTATGCGCCTCTCTTTATTGCGTTCGACTTCCGAGAACACAATATCGCTTATTTTATATTCAAAATGCTCTCCCAGTTTGTTCAGAAGAAAATTCTCCTTTTCCATCATATCGAGGTGAATCATATTTATGATTGTACAAGCATCAAACACACACAGGGGCTTTCTTTCGTTCATCATTCCCAAATACGAATCTCTTCTTTGTGTTCCTGAACAAATTCCTTTGTTATTACCTTTTTCTCCTCGTATTCCGCCAATTCTAGAAGCATTGAAAAAGCATCATTGTACTGTCGAAGAGAAACTCCGCTGAGAATTTGGATGACATCATCAATAGCTTCTTTTTCAAACGGATGAAAAAGAGCTTCGTGTTGTGAATCTCTGAATCGACGATTGTTCAAGAGATCTTCTAGATACTTTTTCAAAGCATTTTCGTCAGGAAAAGTAAATTCAATTTTATCTCTAATTCGAGATCGAACCGCGGCCGAAAGGTAATTGCCTAAATAATCTTCCGACTCGAATGTAGACAGTGTAAAATTCAAAAAAAGCAACAAATGATTGGGAGTACTATCCATTATATCCCGAACAAATCTGTTTGCCGCTTCTGTATTCGCATTATTCAAGGAGCTGATTGTTTCAAATTCATCGATCCACATCATTACACTGGAGTAAACCCTCTGTTGAAAAGTAAGGCAAGAAAAGATGCCGGCAAGTACACCAACATAATCATCATTTCTATCCAATTTCCGTAAAATACCATAATCTTTACCGAGGGCACTTAGTTCGCTTTTTTCTATCGAGTTGTATAAAAACCGTTTCATAAGACTTGCGTTGGACTTAAATCCAGACGCCTTTCCTGAAGACGTTTCTTTATCAGAAAATAAATTTCCCCCTTCCGTTTTTTTTGTTTTGGGGACTTTTGTTATAAAGATAGCTTTTAAAATACTTGCAACGAATTTATTTTGAAAAGTATCATTAATAAATGTTTCTAGATCAATTAAAAATTTCTTATGTTCCTCTGGGTTTTCCATCCCCGATTCGCTTTTATTTTCTGGATTGGGGATGAATCTACTTTGAATCTCCTCTAAATCCAGAATATCAACCACCGACACAAATAAATCCTCAATAACATCTCGGCTACCCGGGAGCTTAATATTGATTGCGAAGGGAAGCGCTCTCTCTTTATCAAGGTTTTTCTTCAAGACATCATGATTACAAAAATATTGAGCCGCATGAGTTTTTCCGCTTCCGTATTCCCCCCAATTGATAACCAATCTCGAACTTGGAATTTTTATGGACTTATCAATCACTTTCCTGATTTTCTCTCTCAAACCTTCAAATCCAGCCCAAATCGGTTCTACATTTGGAGTTATTCTAAACGGATTTTCCTTTAAATCGAATAAATCTTCAAAACTCATCTTACAATTCTCCTTCTCAGTTATTTCCTCTGGATATACCCATCGTGATAATAAGGATGCATCTGCACCACATAATGTTCTTTCAAATCTTTTTTTATAAACTCCAACACGTCACTGTATTCAGCCTTCAAATTATCCTTGAAATACAATTTGTATTTGGTGTAATTAAACGCCTGGGAGGCGGTGACCCGGTTGGGAGCGAGAGTACGGAAATGGTCGAAACTCTCGTCAATGTATAGCCTAATTAACTCTGCGATTTTTCCCTTTTCTACCGCTTGAATATCCACTTTATTATCCGGACCATTGGAATGCATTCTTAGCACATCCAAAATATGAACGGCATGCTTCTCGAGATGAGAGGCGGAATCTGAAAATATTTTCGCACGCAAACCATATAAGCAACTGATGCCCTCTAAAAATTTCTCTCCCATCTCAGTAATTGTATAGTTTTTCCCTTTGATATCAATCAAGGAAAGATCGGCAAGCCAGTGGATTCTCGGCATCAAGACACGCTTGAGGTAAACGTCGGGATTTTTCCAGTTTTTAATCCTCTTCTCCAAATTTGACAGAACAAGTCGTTCGTGCAGGGAGAGACCATGAGCATGACGCTGCAACGCCCTCACATTGGAAATTTTACCAAGTATATAGAATCGGAACATGTTATATAACTCGCCGGCGCCAGCCGTCTTCAACACAAAGATTATTTCCAACAAGCTGGAAAAATAGAAATAATCTTTCTTTAGCAGTTCCTCGGCAAAGAAGAATTTTTCAAACAGGGATAGCTCGAAAAAATTTCGGCCGGTTTTCGCGTCAGCGTCTTCCAACTCATGTTTCAATTGAATGTAGACCTTGAAATACTTTCCAGGAGTGTAGACTCTGTTTATGTAATTGAGGAAGCCAAGGTCGAACGCCAGTTTGGTATAGGGTTTAGCCGATATCCCAGTTTCGGTTTGTTTAACCAGACCCGAGGGGAATTTGTATTGTTCCAATTCCCGCCGGCAGGGTTCCGCCAATTCTTCGAATTTCCGATTGAATACGCGTTCGGGAATCATCCGGTGCTTCCGCGTCAACTCCGCCACCAATTTGAAATATCCGAGTCTCCGGGTTTTGGCATCGGTTATCAGAATCTCGATTTTTTTTAGAGGTGGACGCCGGATGTCTGTCGCGGGATTCTCCCTTTGACGGGATGGCTGGGGAACTTTAGTAAACATGGCGAATTTATCGAAAATAAACGAGAAAAAATCGACGCGGAAAAAAACATCGTCGGGGGGAATGGTAACGTGGAATTCATAATGCGGCGCTTGGAGCCGGGAAAAACACTCGGATTCGGCATCTTTATGAAAACGATATTCCGTGCCGATTTTGTTCAGAAAATCTCCCTTTTCTCCCAAGGTTTCGTTCTTGAGGGTATTCAAAAAATCGAACACCCATTGAAGAAGAGAGAGGGACTGGAAATAGTCGAGCGAAGATTCGCGCGTCGATATACCAATCTCCCGGCAAACAAGGTCTTTGTAGGTGTGGAGATCGTTTTCACCGAGGGGTGACGTTGGTGAAACACTTCGATCGCTCCGCCCTTGGGGCGGCTTGAACATCAGAGAAACGTAGAGAGACTGGATTGGAAACACAAGATAGCATAATGAACCGGAGATTATATAGGGTTGCCGGCTTTCACGAAACAGATAATGTAACACGTCTTCATTGTGGAGTTCTTGTCCCGAAGCATTCAGATCGTTCATTTTTTGAAGCGCTCACTCCATTCGTGTCTCATAATGCCGGTTCTCTGTATCCTTATGAAAATTAATTTTGTTGGGGTTATTATAGCATTTCGCGCTATTTCAGTCAAAACACTTTGTGAGGTGTGGAGGAGACCGTTGGGGGTCTCCTCTTTGGTTTTTATTTTGGTTTGTGGGGATTGTTCTATTTGTGGAAGCCTTTGAGGAAGTCTTCGATTTCCGGGATGCCGCCCTGGAAGATCAGGTAGCCGTTGTAGGGTTCCCGTTCGGTGATTTCGCCGCTAATGGGGGTGAGCATCAATTCGCGGACCGTTTCCGGATCCGAGCTCTGGCCCAGGGCCCAGCCTAGTTTGATGTAGGCCACTTCAGGCAGCATGTTTTCCGCCGGCACCACGCCTTTGGCCACCATATCGCGACCGGTTTCGTACACGAACATGTGGACGTAGCCCCAGAGAGTCTGGACCGTCATGAAGACTGAAACGCCGGCTTTGCAAGCCCGTTCCAACGCCGGATAGAGAGGTTTGTTCACATGGCCGAGGCCGGTGCCGGCGATGACGATGCCTTTGTAGCCGTTGTCCACCAACGAGTCGATGATGTCCGGGTGCATGTTGGGATAATAATAGACTATGGCCACCCGTTCCTCGAAGTACGGCAGGATGGTGACGTCGCGGTCGCTACGGCGTTTTTTGTAATTGTTGGTGAGGGGGACGACATTGTCCCGTTCCACTGTGGCCAGGGGGATGTCGCCGATGGTACGGAAGGTGGAGCGGTAGGAAGAATGCATTTTACGGACCCGGGTGCCGCGGTGCAGGAGGCCGTACTCGTCGGAGGTGGGGCCGAACATGCAGACGACTGTTTCGGCGATATCCGATTGGCTGGCGGCGGTGGTGGCGTGGATAAGGTTGAGGGCGGCGTCGGAGGAGGGACGGTCTGAGGAGCGCTGGGAGCCTACCATGACGATGGGGACCGGGGAGTTCTGGACCATGAAAGAGAGGGCGGCGGCGGTGTGGTGCATGGTGTCTGTGCCGTGGCCGACAACGATGCCGTCGATACCTTTTTTGATCTCTTCGCCGATGGCGATGGCCAGGGCTTTGTATTGCTCGGGTCCCATGTTTTCGCTAAATACCGCGAAGAGTTTCTCGGTTGAGAGATTGCAGACATCCGCCAATTCCGGGACGGCTCCGTAGAGTTCGCCGGGTGAGAAGGCGGGAATCACGGCGCCGGTCCTATAGTCCAGGCGCGAGGCGATGGTACCGCCGGTGCCGAAGAGTTTGACGTTCGGTTTGTCCGGGGAGGTGGGGAATTCTTTTTCCGGGATTTTGTAATGGGCCTCTTTGTAGCCGATTTCCTCGATGCTCTCGATGGTGTCGGCGTTAATGCCTACATTGTACCCGGTGGACACCTTCAAGACCAAATGCATGTCGTCGTCGTGCACGGAGCGGGGCAGGATGATGCCTTTGAATTCGCCGCGGGTGCTTTTGACCACCGCTTCGCTCCAGACGCGAACTTTGAATTTTTTCAAGACTTCGAGGGTCTTGCCTTTATATCCTTTGAACATATCGCTCATTGCTTGCCTCCATTCACCAGGTCTTTGAGTTCCCGTAAGTCAATATTGCCCACCGCCAGGGGTCTCAATTGCCCCATGAGCCAGCGGGTTTCGGCTTCGGGGTCGGATGAGGTGCGGATCTCCTGGTATTTGGCTTTTAACACCGGTAGGTCGGCCAGGATCTGCTCTTTGGTGTGTTTTCTGTAATTGGCTGTGGTGAGGACCGATTCGAGGTCCATGTTGGGATGCTGGTAGAGCACCGGCAACATATATTTGATGATCTCTTTTTCCAGTTTTCGTTCCTGGACAAAGGCGAACAGGTTGTGGATTTTGGTATAATCGAAGGGGTTGTCGGAGACCAGTCTGCCTTCGATACTCTTGAGGTTGTGGCCGATGAGGGTGCCGGCGAAGACCGGGCATTCGTCGAATTCTTCGATGAGTTTTTCCAGCACCGGGAAGAGGTTGCGTTTGAGGATGTAGGTGTAGGTGTCGGCGGGGATGTTCCAATCCAGCATGCGGTTGACGCGGTTGCGCACCGTATCCGGTAATTCTTTGCGGATGGTTTCGATTTTTTCTCCGCTAATGGCGATGGGGGGCGAGTCGGTGTCGGGGTACATACGGTCCGGTCCGGGGAGTACGCGTTCGAAGATTGTGGTGCCGTCTTTCAAGGATTTTCTGGTTTCATTGGGCACGCCGTCGAAGGCCAATTGGCAGCGTTCCTCGATGGTCTCGATCGCTGTGGGGATGTCGGCTTCGGGACCCCAGACAATGAGCTGAGCGTCGTTGTCGCCGCTGCCCAGGAGTTTTTTGACGGGGGCAAAATCAAATGCTTTGGCTGCTTCATCGAACGCTTCGGAATGGAGCATGTTGGGCCGTTCGAGGCAGGCGATGACTTTGAGGCGGTCCTCCAGCTCGTTGGCGAACATCTGGCCCGGCTGGGTGAAGTAGGAGAGCATGCCTTTGAATTGCGGCAAGTTGACGGCAATCAAGCGGTAACCGTCTTCCAGCGGGATTTTGCACGGCAGTCGGTCAATGCCGATGGAATCCAGGGGGATGGGCTTCCAGGAGAGCTTCCAATCGTCGGTCTTTTTGATCCGCTCCTTTAACTGGTCGCGAATCTGCAACAAGGCCCATTGGCGGAACGCTTCGTTGTGGGTGAGGCGGGGAATCCATTGGATATGTGCCACGCCTTTTATTTCCACTCGCCGGCCGCCGGTGACGCTGACATTGACATCCTGGCGGGCGGCCCCCATGCCGGTGCGTACCACGCCTGTGCTACGGGCCAGAAAGCGCAAGTATTGTCCCGCTTCCGCCGCTTCGTCGGGAGTGAGCATGTCGGGATAGGTCACGGTCTCGATGAGGGGCATGCCCAAACGATCGGTGGTGTAGACGCGATCATGGCCGATGTCGGACACTTCGCGGCAGGAGTCCTCTTCCAGACTGAGCTGGATGATACGAACTTTTTTATTTTTTAGGGGGATTTCCCCTTCGATACCAATGATACCGGTTCTCTGAAAACCGGTGGGGATACTGCCGTCAAGATATTGCTTACGGGTGATGTGAAACTCGCCCACAATACTTAAATTCAACAATAGGGAGACTTTGACGGCCCGTTCGAGAGCTTCCCGGTTCAAAGAGAACGGCGGGGTGTCGTCGATTTCATAGGTACAGGCGGTTTCGTTCTTGATATGATAGAAAATATTCTTTTTTGTTCTGAACTCCATGAGGGCCGTGCCGTCGTATTCGCCAAGTTCACTCAAGGTGGGCCGCATATGACGAACGATTTCGGCGTCGAAATCACTCTTGTCATTGTATAGACCCGCGGGGCAACGGCAAAAGAGTTTCTTTTTTGTCAGCAATTGCTGGTGAATTTCAAGTCCGCATTTAAATCCCAGTCCCTCGTATGTGGCGCGGGTCGCCTCTTTTTTTGAGACGTATCCCACTTGTTTTTTGGTGTTCTGGTAATTCGTTTCGGGATTGAAAGGTTCGTTTTCCTTAGTATTCATATTTATCATCCTCACATTCAAAAAACCTTTGTTTGTTCTATTTCATGCGGTTTTCGGAAAAAAACCGATGGGAAAAAGAATAAATACCAGTATATTTTTTCATTTAAGTATTGTCAAGGAAAAAATTCTACCGGTTGACAATTTTTTTATCTGCCTGTCATTTGAACCGGGAAACCAATGCTGTTATAATTTCTATTCGCGCTACCCAGGAAAAAATGAATGCAACCTAAAAAAAAGAAAACGTTTATGTCAAGTCCCTATATCTGGTCGTTCACCACCTACTTCACGGAGGGATTCCCCTACTCTATCATCCGCTCCGTCTCCTCTGTGTTTTTCCGGGATATGGGGGTGGACCTTAAATCAATCGGATTGACCTCCCTGTTCGGATTGCCGTGGATCATCAAGTTTCTCTGGGGTCCGCAGGTGGACGAGTACAGTTCGAAGCGACGCTGGTTGTTGGCGATGCAATCGTTGTTGGTGGTGATGATGGTGTTGGCTGCCATGTTCGCTCCATTGACGTTCAATGTGCAGGCCATCGCGGTGTTGTTTTTTATCGGTTCCTTCATTGCCGCCACCCACGATATCGCCATCGACGGGTATTATATGGAGGCCTTGGATTCGGAGGGGCAGGCGAAATTCGTGGGCTACCGCACCATGGCTTACCGGGTGGCCTGGTTGACGGGCAACGGCGTGATTGTCACCATCGGCGTCACGGCCGGTTGGACTCTGGCGTTTATTTCCGCCGCGATTTTATTCGGGTTGTTTTTGGTGTACCATCTATTTTTCCTGGCTGAGGTGGAAATCATCGACAAACCCGCGGGATTGCTATTTGGGAGACTGTACAAGCCCAGGGCCGTGGCGATGATCATAGCCGCCGTCATGGCGATTTTAGGGATCCGTCATTTTTTCGAGACCGATTTTTACGGCGGGTTGGAAGCGGGATTTCCACTGCTCAAAGAGATAGGCTTCGCCGAATGGGTGGCGTTTATCTTGCTGGCGGGTCTGGTGTTGCTGGGGATTTTTCGCCGGCGTATCAAGGAGTGGTTGTTCAGAGACCCGGATTCCTATTATGGTAAAGCTTTTATTTACTTTATGGAACGGGACAAAGTTTCGATTATCCTGGCCTTCATCATCCTTTTGCGGGCGGGGGAATGGACATTGGCCCATATGGTGTCGCCGTTTATCGTCGATCTGGGCATCAAGATTCATTACGGCTGGATCAGCGGCCTTGTGGGACTTCCGGCCTCCATCGCCGGCGCGCTGCTGGGGGGATGGGCCATATCGAAGTTCTCGTTGAAGAAGGTGATTTGGCCGTTCATTATGGCGCAGAATTTCACCAACGTTATATATATGGTGCTGGCTATTCATCTGGCGGATTTCTTGAAATTGAACCAGGGGGCGGAAGAGGTGGTGGGTATCGGCGCCGCCAATCTGGCGTTCACCGCTGCTGTGCATGGATTCGATCAATTCGCCAGCGGGCTGGGGACCGCCGTTTTGATGACCTACTTGATGCGGATTTGCCATAAGGAATTCAAAGCCGCCCATTACGCCATCGGCTCGGGATTGATGAATCTCACCGGACTTTTCGCCGGCGTCATCAGCGGATTCATCGCAGGCGCGTTCGGCTACGCCTGGCTCTTCGGCATCAGTTTTGCGGCCGCCATTCCGGCGATGGCATTGATCCCCTTTCTTCCCTATCTAGAAGAGAAAAAATCTATCGCAGCGTAAAATTCAGTTGTGATTTTTTTCTTGAATTGCTACAATGGAAATTCCATTTTGAATAAGATCGATTGGCAGCATGGACCCGCCACCGGCTATATTTATACAGACGGAGAGAACGCCCAGATATTGATGGAATCGAAGGGACTTGCAGCGACTGCCCGGGTGTCCGCTTGCAGCCGCTGAAGTAATTCTACTTTATGTAAACGGTTTTGATATTCACGAATTCCTTGATACCGAAATGGGAGAGCTCACGGCCATAACCGCTCTCTTTGATTCCGCCGAAGGGAAGACGGGGATCGGATTTGACGAATGTATTGACAAAACAACTTCCCGCCTGGATTTCTTTCTCAGCCAATTGCTGCGCCCGCGTCACATCTCTCGAAAATATCGCGGCTCCCAGGCCGAAGATCGAATCGTTGGCCACTTTTATAGCCTCCGCTTCATCTTTCACCGGAATGATGGCGGCAACCGGCCCGAACAGCTCTTCATCATAAGCGGGCATTCCTTTTTTGACATTGGCGAGAACCGTGGGGGGATAGTAAGCGCCTTTGCCGGAGGGAATCTCGCCGCCCAACAAACACTTCGCGCCCATGTTCACGCTTTCATCCACCTGCCGGTGTAGATCGTCGCGCAGGTCGTGACGGGCCTGGGGTCCGATATTTACGGTTTCGTCCAGAGGATCTCCCATTTTTTGGGCCGCCATTTTTTTCACAAACAATTCTTCGAATGTCCGCAGAACCTTCTCCACAACGATGAACCGCTTGGCGGCGATGCAACTCTGGCCTGAATTGAGCAAACGACTGACCACGCAGGAGGCGACCGTTGCCTCCAAATCGGCGTCTTCCAATACGACGTAGGGATCGCTGCCACCTAATTCCAGGACCGTTTTCTTCAGCACCGAACCGGCCTTCGCCGCCACAGCCTTTCCCGCCGGCGTACTGCCGGTCAGGGTCACGGCCCGGACCGACGGATGCTCGATCACCCGGTCCACCATCTCGCTACCGATCAATAGAGTGCGGAAAATGTTTGCCGGGAATCCGGCTTTTTTGAAGACATCTTCGATGGCCAGGGCGCAACCGGGGACATTGGAGGCGTGTTTCAGTATCCCGGCGTTCCCCGCCATCAATGCCGGCGCCGCGAAACGGAACACCTGCCAAAAGGGAAAGTTCCAGGGCATCACCGCCAACACGACACCCAACGGTTGAAACGAGACAAAGCTCTTTGAAGCGTCGGTATCGATATATTCAGAGGTCAAAAACCCTTCGGCGTTATCCGCGTAATAATCACACACCCAGGCGCATTTAAGTGTCTCAGCCCGGCCTTCGATGATGGGTTTCCCCATTTCCAGAGCCATTAATTCGGCATACTCGTCAACATTGTCTCTCAATACCTGAGCCGCCCGTTTCAACAAATGCCCGCGATGGGCGAACGTTGTGCCGCGCCAAAGAGCGTGGGCCTCGTCGGCTTTGCCGATAATGTCGCTGACCTCCCCTACGGACAGGGTGTCATATGTTTTTATCATTTCTCCGGTGGCCGGATTCATCACGTCCATAGGCATTTGTTTCCTCCAATTACTGGTTTTCGGATGCGTAGAATATGTGGTTGCCGACGATTCTGGCGCAGATTTTTTTCTCTTTCTCTAATATATCGATGTATTTAAGCAATTCCACCTGCCTTTTCCCTGTCAATGTCACCAGGTCCTCGATGGTCAATGGACGGCGCTGGACGGTGTTGAGAATGCTATTCTCCAGGTTACGGCTGAAAGCGGCGATCTCTCCCCGCTCCCGCACTCTTTTGATCACTTCCACCGGTAGATCGCTCCATCTCGTTTCAATGTCCCGCAAGACTCTTGTATCCACTGGAAGCACATTTTCGTACGCCGGAGGCCTGTCCAGGCTATTCAGTTGGATACGGGTGGGGTTGATTTGCTTCAAAATCCCATGCAGTTGATCGAGTTCGCGGTCATTGTCATTGACGCCGGCGACGATGAAGACCTCGACCCATAATTGGCCGGTAAAACGGGAAGAAAACCTGACGAGCCCCTGGATTATTTGTTCCAACTTCAGACTTTCGTGGGGGCGGTTGATTTCAGCGAACGATTCAGGAGTGGCGGCGTCCAATGAGGGCAAAACCAAGTCCGCGGCCAAGAGGGCCTCTTGCACGTCGTCCATAAATAACAACGTTCCGTTGGTCAACACCGCCACAGGGATGTCGGTTATCCCCTTGATGCCCTCGATTACGGCGCCGATATCTTTACTCAGCGTCGGCTCGCCGGAACCGGAAAAAGTAATGTACTCAATGTACTGATTACCCTCAACCGCTTTTTTCACCTCTCGCAACACGGCGTCCACCGGAACATAACTCCTCCGTTCCAAAGTGAGGTTGGTGGTTTTTCCACATTCACAATAAATACAATCCAGACTGCAGGTTTTGAAAGGGATTAAATCGACGCCCAAAGAGATCCCCAACCTACGGGATGGTACGGGGCCGAATACATGTTTTACACTGTTCATTTATTAATTATACTACCAGGAGTGAATCCCGGTCAACCGGGATTCGCTGTGTATTTCTTTTTGTTTACATATCCAGATCGATACTGTCTTTGGTTTTTTTCCTTCTTTTGCGATCCATTTTATCCCATTTGTCCATGCAGCTATGGTCTTTGCCATTCACCAGTGAACACTCGAGATACTCGCTGATATAAAGAAGGCAGGCTCTGATGGCTTTACCTGTCGGGGTTTTTTTATGG
Source organism: uncultured Clostridia bacterium (assembly GCA_964491915.1). GTDB lineage: Bacteria > Acidobacteriota > Aminicenantia > UBA2199 > UBA2199 > JAHELQ01. The sequence goes on along the minus strand of CAZBHS010000012.1, from coordinate 98,672 downwards.
GCGCCGCCGGCAATGGAGAAGCCTTTGATATATGCGCCGGCATTGACGGCCTTGGATTTGGCATTGGCTTCGATAGTGCGGGCATCGACGATTTCGCCGGTTTCGGTATCAATGACTTTCACGTCGATGGCAATATAGGCCTTCTGTTTTTTACCGCCCAAACGGACACCTTTAAAACCAATCCCGCCGCCGACCCCGGACGTATTGGCTTCAAAAGCTGACACTGTGCCGGCCACTAAATATTTGGCCCCTTTGATGTTTCCGATTTTAGCTTTTGTGGCTTCGCTGATCCTGCCGGAAGCGCCTAAATCCTGCTCTCCCAACACGGCGTCGATTTCCCGCCGTTCCAGGACCTGGAAAGCTCCTGTGTTAGCCAATTCAGCCCCTAGCATATCGGACAATTCCCGACCGACGCTACCGGACCACCATCCAGCGGAGGTATCGTTGGTAAAGCGAAGAACTCCGACACGGGGCTTTTCCTGGGCTAGACCTACCATAGAGCCCAGAACCAATAAAAACATCACTACGAATAGAATTGTTCTTTTCATCATTTCCTCCTAGTTAATGTTGCATACAACTAAATTCCATCTTGTTTCATTTTTAACTTAGAAAATATAGTATATAAAAAAAACACAGATGTTGTCAATTTATATTGCGAACATTTGAAACTTTTTCGATGGATTCCAGGTCTATTATAATCTATGGCGGCTTTTGTACCGAAATTAGGTTCTATTGAAAAAGTTTTAGAAACTCGCGGGGTATCGCGCCGGGAAACGATTGTGGGAAACTTATTGAATTTAGGTTGGAATTGTGATATAAAACAGTTTTTAAGAATGAGGTTCGGAATGAAAAAAATAATCATCGTCTTAATGGTTTTATTATGCTTGCAAATAGCTCTATCTGCGGCAACCATTGAAAAAATTGTCATACAAGGCAATAAAAAAGTCTCACGGGATACGATTCTTTTTTATATGAAATCGAAAGTAGGTGGAATCTATTCAGAGAAAGTACTCAAACAAGACTTCAAATCACTGTGGAATACTGGTTTTTTTGAAAACATCCGTATCGAGACGGACGAAATGGCCGGGGGAATGACGATCAAGATCATTGTTACCGAAAATATGATGATCTCGAAAATCACCTACAATACGGGAAAAAAGATTAAGCAGAGTGATATCCTCGAAAAACTTCAAGAAAATAACATTGTCCTGACAACCTTTTCGCACTTCAATCCGGTCAAGCTAAAAAAAGTCGAACAGATTATCAAGGACATGTTACAGGAAAAAGGCTTTAACGAAGGTAAGGTCGATATTGCCAGCGAGTTAGACGGTGATAGTATGGCTCTTATAATAAATATCGATCATGGTCCCAAAACCAGAATCGGCGAGATCATGTTCGAAGGCCTGGATCCCGCGCTGATGTCCCCCAACTTCCTGAAACGGGGAATGAAAAACAACAAACCCCACGGATTGTTTGCCACTATCGGCGGAAAAGATGTATACAACAAAGAGAAAATCGCCGAGGACCTGGAAGAGATCAAACTGAAAATGCAGGAAAAGGGATACCTGGAAGCCAAAGTCGGCTCCCCCAAAATTTCCCTCTACCCGAAACGCAACATTGCCGGTAAGATTCGCAAAATGCTGCGTATCACAATTCCGGTGGAACTAGGCCCTCAATACAAAACCGGCGACATCACCATCACAGGAAACAAAATTATCAGATCCGTTTTTTTGAATAAATTTATCACCATCAAAAAAGGTCAGATCTACAACATGAAAAAGCGGAATAAATTTATCGAAGAGATGCGTAAAGTGTACGGGTCGCTTGGCTACTTCTACTGCCAGATCGTCCCGTCTGAAAATCTCGATCCCATTAAAAAAACCGCGGACCTGACACTGAATTTCGTCGAAAACGACCTGGTCTTCCTGGGAAAATTGGAATTCGTCGGGAATACATTCACGAAGGATCACGTCATTCGCAGGGAATGGTTTCTGAAAGAGGGAAAAATCCTGAATATTAACATCCTGGAAGATTCGATCCGCAGAATGAAACAATTGGGCCTGGTGACGGTCGAAAAAATGCCGGACATCAAACCTGATCCCCAAGATCCGAATAAGATCAACATCAAAGTGGATGTCGAAGAAATGAATCGCCAGATGATCAACTTCCAGGTGGGTTATAGCGGGTATGACGGTTGGTTTGTCGCCGCCGGTTACTCCACCCAGAACTTCCTGGGCATGGGCGAAACCTTCGCGTTGAACATCCAGAGCGGAACCAGGGCGAAGACTTACCGGTTGGCGTTTACAGAACCCTATGTGTTCGACCTCCCGGCAAGTTTCGGCTTCGATGTCTTTAAATCGTCGTTGAGATACCCCTTCCTCTACACCAGGAACGGTGAAGGCTTCAATCTGCAAACCTCCGCCCGCTTCTGGAAATACTGGGGCGCATCAATGGTTTACAGCTATGAACGCATCGAGATCAGCGAGATTTATGAAGATATCGAATTCATGAACCCCTATTCCTACTTCTATTACCAGGAAGGAAAACGGACAATGTCTTCCATCTCCCCCACGATTTATTACTCCACAGTGGATTCCCCCATTTTCCCCACCTCAGGTACAAAATACTTGTTGAATTATCGATTCTCCGGCGGACCTCTGGGAGGCGATTTCAATCTGCATAAATACAAAGTGGAATTTGTCAAATTCTTCCCTCTAAACCGCAGACGCCATACCTTTGGCTTCCACGCGGTGTACGAGGGAGTCAACAAATTCGGAGACAGCATTTTGCCGTTCTACGAAAAGTACTTCTTAGGCGGCGAACGTTCCATCAGAGGCTTCGATATTTACCGTTTAGGACCCAAAGACGAACAGGGTAGAGTCATTGGCGGCGACAGGGCCTTCTTCCTCAACTTCGAATACGCCATCCCCCTGAACCAGCAGTTCTCCTTCATCTTCTACTATGACATTGGAAACGCGTATGATGTGGGCCAGCCGATCACCACGAACAATCTTTACTCATCATTGGGCGCAGAGTTGAAAATTTTCGTGCCGATGCTCAATGTACCGTTCAGACTGATCTTCGCATACAACCCCAGAACTATAAGACCTGAAGATTCTAATTTTGCATTTAGATTTGCAGTTGGACCTTCATTCTACTAAAATATATAGCGCTTCTGCCGGGAATATATTGGAGGTTCCAGATCCCGGCGGAACTCAAGGAGTGAGAAATGAAAAAAACTTTAGTAATCGTACTTACAATCGTAGCATTGAGCGTAGTTGCCTATGCAGAGGCTAAAATCGGTGTCATCAATCCTCAGAAAGTTGTTTCCGAAACAATCAGAGGTAAACAGGTAAAAGCCAAATTGGAAAAACTCGGCGATGATAAACAGCAGCAGATCAAAGGGATGGAAGACGCCATCAAAAAGCTTGAAAAAGAATTAATGAGTCCCGCCCTCAACGCTGAAGCCAAAGAAAAAAAGGCTGCCGATCTCCAGGGAAAAAGAATCAACTTTAAAAGATTCGTGGAAGACGCGCAGAAAGAATTTCAGGCAAGATACCAGAAAGAGATGCAGACCATGTACAAAGAAATTATGCCTATCATCGAAAAAATCGGCGCCGCCAAAGGCTTCACCATTATTTTTGATCTGAGCAACTCCGGAATTTCCTACTTCGACAAAACCATCGACATCACAAACGAAGTCATCAAAGCTTACGATCAAAAATATTCCAAATAAGAGAAGATGGAAGCTATAATAAATTTAGAAGAAATCAGGGAGATTATTCCCCACCGTTACCCGTTCCTTTTAGTGGACCGGGTAATAGAAATAGACGAGGAAACCGGCGTCATCAAAGGTTATAAAAATATAACCGCCAATGAGCCGGTATTCCAGGGACATTTTCCACAGCAAGCTGTGTTCCCGGGGGTGATGATACTTGAAGCCCTGGCGCAGTTGGGCGCAATTTACATGCTACGCAAACTGCCGAAAGAGAAAAGAATGGCTTACTTTGCCGGTATCGACAAAGCGCGGTTCAAACGGTTGGTTGTCCCGGGAGACCGGTTGGATCTAGAATTGAAACTAATCCGACATCGGGGCAATTTTTCGGTAGTTGAAGGAAAGGCCTATGTGGATGGAAAAATCGCTGCCGAAGCGCAGCTTATGTCGTCAATAGCAGGATAGATGAGTACAGAAAATCAAAACATTCACCCCACTGCCATCATTGATCCACAGGCCCGGCTTGGACAGAACATCACAGTCGGAGCCTATGCAATGATCGGAGCGAAAGTCGCCGTTGGCGATCATACCACGATAATGCATCACGCCGTCATCGATAAAAACACGAAAATCGGCGCCCATTGCAAAATATTTCCGTTCAGTTCGATCGGAACCGACCCTCAAGACATCACATTCAAAGACGAGGACACGTTCGTCGAGATCGGCGACCATAACACCATCAGGGAATTCGTCACCATTAACAGAGGTACTGCAAAGGGCGGCCACACCACGCGGATCGGCAATCACAATTTCATCATGGCCTACTCACACATCGCCCATGATTGCCAATTGGGCAACCATGTGATTCTCACCAACGGCGCAACATTGGCGGGGCATGTTGAAATCGGAGACAATGCCGTGGTGGGTGCGTTTTCTTCGGTACATCAATTCACCAGGGTGGGAAGAAACGCCTATATCGGTGGATACACCATTGTTCTACAAGACATACTCCCGTTTGCGAAAGTGTCCCAATCGCGCGACACTTATTACTTCTACGGTCCCAATTCGATTGGGATGATGCGCAATGGTATCAGCAGGGAATTCATCAAAACCGTCAAGGAAATCTTTAAAATTATCTACCACTCGGACCTGAATACATCCCAGGCGGTGGAACGGTTGCAAAGCGAATATCCTGGTTCTGAAGAAGCTGAGGCTATCATCAGCTTCATCAGCAATACCAAACGGGGAATTTTGAAGAATTTTAAATTCGAAAGCTAAATACGGACGGGGCAGCGTTACGCTGCCTTTACTTAAATGAATTAAAGGGAAAACATGAAAGTAGGAATTATTGGAACCGGGGCAATGGGAAAAAACCACTTGAGGGTGGTAAACTCCCTGCCGAACCTGGAATTAACTTGCGCAACTGATACCAATAGCGAAATATTGGAAGCGGCGTGCGAACCTTATCAGGTCCAGCGCTGCGCAAACATCGAAGACATGGCGGATAAGGTCGATGCGGTCATGATATCGACACCGACCGAATGCCATTATCCCATCGCCCGTTTTTTTCTAGAACAGGGGAAAAATTTATTGGTGGAAAAGCCCTTTACAAAAACCATCCAGGAAGCGGATGAATTGATCGACTTCGCCAACCAAAAGAACCTGACCATCGGCGTCGGGCACCTGGAGCGATTCAATCCGGCGGTGGAATACATCGAAGGGAAAGTAACCAAACCTCTATTTATCGAAGTGCAGAGATTGGGCTCGTTTTCTCCCAGATCGTTGGATGTGGATGTCATCATGGATCTCATGATTCACGACATCGACATCGTGCTTCACTGGGACAAAACTCCGATTCAAGAGATACACGCGTCCGGAGTCCCCATTATTTCCAACAAAATCGATATCGCCAATGTGAGGCTAAAATTCGAATCCGGTCTTGTGGCCAACCTAACCGCAAGCCGGGTATCGCAGAAAAAAACCCGTAAATTGCGTATCTTCCAGAAAAACAACTACATCTCCCTGGATTACCAGAAAAAGCGGGTGAAGATGTATACCATCAAAGGTAAAGAGATTAACGAAGATATCCCGGAAATAGTGGAAGTCGAACCATTGGTAAACCTCTGGAACAACTTTTACAAAACCGTTACCTCAGGAGAGAATTACAATGTAACGGCCGGCGACGCGCGATCGGCCCTGGATGTGGCAATCAGGATATCCAACGCCATCGAGATTCCGCCGGTTCATGACTGACAACGCGTCTCCGCCTGCAGTAAAAATAGATACATTGGTACACGAATGGTCCGGGAAGGGAATCTTCCCGGGAATCTCCATCCTGGCGGCCCGCAAGGACAGGATTGTCTTTCAAAAAGCCTATGGCTTCAAATCATTGGTCCCCAAAAAAGAGCTTGCCGGGCCGGATACCATTTATGACCTTGCCTCTCTCACTAAACCCCTGATTACCGCCTTCCTGGTCTTGTATTTTTCAGAACGGAAAAAAATCTCCTTAAACGCCTGCGTCAAAACCTTTTTCCCCACCTTCCCATTCGATTGCACCATTGCCCAACTGCTCACTCACACCAGCGGATTACCCGCATGGGAGCCTCTCTATCTCAATCCCCACCCCTATCTAGATACCATCGCATCCATGTCTCTCGAATCAAAGCCCGGAGCGCAGGTCAACTATTCCTGCATCGGCTACATCCTGCTCCATTTTATACTCCAAAAAGTCGGATCTAGTGAGTTTGGAGCCTTAGCTAAAAAAATCATTATCGAGCCTCTGGGGCTAAATAATACATTCCTGGAGGCGCCGCCCCATCTATTACCGGCTGTCGCTCCCACAGAGAAAGGTAATGAATTTGAACGGAAAAAAGCGGCGGAGATGGAGCGATACACAGACCTCGGAAAAACATTCAATTGGAGGACCGGAGTCATCCGGGGCGAAACACACGACGGTAACTCGTCCTACTGCGGCGGCAGCGCCGGGAACGCGGGATTGTTCTCCACAACCGCCGACCTTTTCCGGATATCTAAAGAATTTTTCCCCTCGACAGCCACTATTTTGAAACCTGAGACAATCAAATTGTTTTGGGAGAATAAAACTCCGTTCAAAAAAAGCCATCGCTCATTGGGATTCAAATTAAATTCCTCCCTGCAAACATCAGGTGGACGTTCGCTCTCCAGGAAGGCCATCGGACACAATGGATTCACCGGAACATCAATCTGGATGGAGCCGGAGGAAGAAACCAAATATATCATTCTCTCGAACAGGGTTCATCCGGTTGTGGAATCTGTGAACTTCAATAAAATAAGGCGGCGTTTGCACCGCCATTTAAAACGGTTGACCAGAGGCTAATCAAGCCCGGTTGAAATCGTCCTCATAGCGGACGATATCATCTTCCCCAAGGTAGGAACCCCGCTGCACTTCCACGAACACCAAATCCACGTCGCCGTTGCCTTCGACTCTATGTTTGGCCTCTTTCGGGATGAACACAGTCTGGTTTTCCAGTAGATAAATCTTTTTTTGGTCCAGGGTCACAATGGCGGAACCGGCGATCACCAGCCAATTCTCATCACGCTGCTTGTGACTTTGAAGGGAGAGACGTTTTCCGGGTTTCACGGTGATACGTTTGACCTTCATCCCCTCCTCTTCGTACAAAACCTCAAAAGAACCCCAGGGGCGGTCCTCTTTATAGATCATAAGTTATGTTCCTTTTTCAAAGCGTCCAGATCGGAATCCACCATCATTTTGACCAATTGCTCGAAACTCACTTCCGGCACCCAGCCCAATTTATTCCTGGCTTTTTCGGGATTGCCGATCAGCAAATCCACTTCCGCGGGCCGGAAGAATTTCGGGTCGATCGTGACAAAATCATTGTAATCGAGGCCAACGTAAGAAAAGGCGATTTCCACCAACTCCCGTACCGAATGCGTCTCGCCTGAGGCAACCACATAATCGTCCGGTTGATCCTGCTGCAACATCATCCACATAGCCCGCACATAGTCTCCGGCATACCCCCAGTCCCGCTTGGAGTCGAGATTGCCCATCCTGAGCTCTTTTTTAAGACCCAGTTTTATCATGGCCGCATGGTGGGTCACTTTACGGGTAACAAATTCCATACCGCGGCGGGGGGACTCATGGTTGAACAGAATGCCGGATACAGCGAAAATATCATAACTCTCCCGATAATTGACCGTAATCCAATGACCGTACACTTTGGCGACGCCATATGGGCTGCGGGGGTGAAACGGCGTGGTTTCGGTTTGGGGAATCTCTTTGACCTTCCCAAACATTTCCGAAGAAGATGCCTGGTAAAAACGGATTTTGGGATTCACAGCCCTGACTGCCTCCAGAATCCGGGTGACTCCGATGGCGGTGAATTCCGCTGTTAGAACCGGTTGGTTCCATGACGTGGGTACAAAGCTCATGGCCGCCAGATTGTAAACCTCATCGGGCTGTACCTCTTCGATAAGCTTGATCAGAGAATACTGATCCAGAAGGTCGGCTTGACGAATGTGGATTTTATCCTTAATATGTTCGATCCTATCGAATTTTTCCATGCTGGATCGTCTGACCATACCGAATACTTCATAACCCTGTTCCAATAAAAATTCAGCCAGGTAAGATCCGTCTTGACCGGTGATACCGGTAATCAATGCTCGTTTCGCCATACACATTCTCCTTAGAATTTAGAAAATCGAAAACTATCGTTTCATACAATGCCCCGGGAATTCCACCTTCCCCTATCTATGCTTCCGGCACTATACAAAAGCATCATTTTATATGATTCCACAATTTAAGTCAACGTCCACCGATAGGAACTATCCCGGGAACCGGCCTCAGGACCGGCGGCGACTATTCGAGTCGTTTCAGAGTGCGACTCCACCTGGTTCTGGGGAAAAAATTAATCACAGTGGCAAATAAATCTTTTACCTTGTGCCACAAACCCGGAGTCAGGTATTCGGCAGTAGAGGACTGGATAGACCAGTAGATCCTCCATGGTTTACCGATAATGTAGTCTTCTGGCACTGGGCCCCAGAAGCGGGAATCAAAGCTGTTGTCGCGATTGTCGCCCATACAAAAGTAATGGCCTTTCGGAACGACATAATCGGGGAAATTGTCCCGGTATCCGCTCTTGATCCGTTCATCTTTAAAATATGTGTAGGATTCTTCAAGCGGTTCGCCATTTATATAGACTTTCTTGTTGATGATTTTAATGGTTTCACCCGGCAATCCGATCACACGTTTGACGTATTCCTTCTCCATTTCTGCGGGAGACTTAAATGTCACAATCATACCGCGGTCAATGGTTAATTGTGGCAATAGGATACCGTCCAGGAAACTCAGGGACCGGGAATAACTGACTTTGTCCACCAATAAATGGTCGCCGATAAGCAGAGTGTCTTCCATGGAACCTGTGGGAATGACAAAGGATTGCAAAAGAAAAGTCATAACAAAAAATACAAAAATCAGCGTTTCGGTGATCAGCTCGAAGTATTCTCTGAACACCCCTTTGTCTTCGCGCTCTTTTTGACGCTCCTCGTTGAGCCTCAGCCGGATCTGTTTCCTTTTTTCTAAATATCGTTTAATCATCGTTTATTTTACTGCAAATCCCAATGAAAATCAATACTATGGTAAAATGGAGCTTTGTATACAATGAGAGGAGACATGCGGATGAGAGATTTTGACCAAAAATGCGTAGATGCGGCGCGGGATGCGGCGCTTCTGGCCGGATCGTTTTTAAAAGAGCGCTTTTTTGAAAAGCCCCATGTAGAGTTCAAGGGAGACATCGATTTGATTACCCAGCGGGACAGGCAAAGCCAGGATATCATCCACACGGTGATCAGTAATCAATTCCCCTCCCACTCCATCATGGGGGAAGAGGATCTGCGAATCGACAACCCCGGCGAATTTTTATGGGTCATCGATCCCATCGACGGCACCACCAACTATGTTCACACGCTTCCGTTTTTTTGCGTCAGTATCGCGCTGATGGTGGAACGCCGCCCCTACCTGGGCATGGTGTACAATCCGATGCTGGACGAACTATTCTGGTCTGTCAAAGGCCAAGGCGCTTTCCTCAATAAAACGAGATTACAGGTCTCGGGCGAGCAAGATCTCGGGCGATCACTCCTGTCCACCGGGTTTCCCTATGATCTGAGAGAATCGGAAGACAATAATCTAGACCACTTCCTCACACTCATCAAAGTCTCGCAAGGAATCCGCCGCATGGGCGCCGCGGCTATCGATCTCTCCTATGTGGCGGCCGGCCGGTTCGACGGCTTCTGGGAAATGAAACTCCATCCCTGGGACACAGCCGCCGCCGTGGTGTTTGTGGAAGAGGCTGGCGGAACAGTCACCGATTTTTCCGGCCAACCATTCGACCCGTTCAAAAAAGAGGTTTTGGCCACCAACGGTAAAATCCATTCCCAAATGGTGGAAATTTTATCTCAAATGCCGGAAAAAGTCGAATTGTAGCCACGTTTTTTCACAACTCCTGTGAAAAATATTTTTTTGAGTTCAAATTACTTGATTCTTTTTAAAAAAAAGGCTAAGGTGTGCACTTGGCAACTAAAATTTTTTTCTAAATTTTTTGGAGGTTTTCACATGTCAAAAATCGATCTCTCTCTGACAAACCTTGACGAGCTCTTCCCTGGTGATTTTACCCAGGAACAGATAGCCAAAGGTAAAACCATATTTTTAAAAGAACTTTCTCTCGCCACCCACAAATTCTACGGCGGCAAAATGGTTACCATGCCCAAAGCCGGAGTTTATGGATTTAATTGGTTCAATGTCTATTATACTCCCGGAGTTTCTAAAATTTCAACCACGATTCGCGATAATAACGACGCATCATTCGATATTTCCAACCGCGGCAATTTGGTGGCTGTCGTTTCCGATTCCACCCGCGTCCTTGGCGACGGCGACTGCACCCCTCCCGGCGGCCTCGGCGTCATGGAAGGAAAAGCCTATTTAATGAAATACCTCGGCGGCGTCGATGGTGTGGCATTATGCGTTGATAGTTACAACAAAAAGGGCGAACACGATCCCGACAAAATCATCGAATTTGTAAAAATGCTTCAGCCCAGTTTTGGCGCAGTCAACCTGGAAGATATTTCCCAGCCCAATTGTTACAAAGTACTGGACACCTTGAGGGAAGAATGCGATATCCCGGTGTGGCATGATGATGCCCAGGGCACCGGAAGCGTCACCCTCGCCGGCCTGATCAACGCCTTGAGAATTGTCGGCAAAGACATAGACAAGGTAAAGATTGTCTTCAACGGCGCCGGCGCTTCAAATACCACCATCGCACGCCTTATTTTACAGGCCGGAGCCGATCCCGAAAATATGATCCTGTTCGATTCCCGCGGTTCGCTGCACAAAAAGCGCGACGACGTCAAAGCCGATCCCCGCTTCTACCGTAAATGGGAATTGTGCGAAAAAACCAATCCAGATTGCATCGACGGTATGGAAAACGCCATCAAAGGCGCCGACGTGCTCATCGCTCTCAGCAAACCGGGACCCGATACAGTAAAACCCGAATGGATCAAAAGTATGGGAACCAAACCCATCGTGTTCGCGTGCGCCAACCCGGTACCGGAGATCTATCCCTACGCCGCTAAAGAAGCGGGCGCTTACATTGTGGCCACCGGCCGGGGCGATTTTCCCAACCAGGTCAACAACTCCCTTGGCTTCCCCGGCATCCTGAAAGGATCACTGTTGGTGCGGGCCCGCAAAGTCACAGACGAGATGGCCATCGCGGCGGCCTATTCGGTGGCTAATTTCGCCGAAAAGAAAGGTATCGGTCCCGATTATATCATGCCCACCATGGACGAGACCGAAGTCTTCGCCCAGGAAGCGGCGGATGTGGCCCAGACAGCCATCAAAAACGGCGTCGCCAGGCTGGAAATCGATTGGCAAACCGCATACGACAAGACCCTCGAAGATATCAAAGAGGCGCGAGCGATTATGGATCTGCTGATGAAAGAGAATTATGTCAAGACCCCGGACAACAGCGTTCTGGAAGCGGCCTTAAAAACAGCGATCGATACAGTAAAGTAATTTTTTTTTGCATACAATAAACAACCCTTCAAAAGGAGGGACAGCATCTGCTGTCCCTCCTTTTCTTCACCCTTCCCCACTTCTAAAAAAAAACGGTTGACATTCCCTCCTCTCCGCCACATAATTTAGTTAAGACAATGTTTTGTGTCCCAAGGAGAGAGGAGATATGAAGTTAAGGATCATAGCTTTAGTCGTTTTGTTCGTATCGTTTGTCTACCCGGCGGTTGAACCGGCGCCGAACAAGTGGCGCGGCGATATCACCATCGGAGCCAGCCTGGTGACCGGCAACGCCAAAACCTCCACCTTCACAATCGCCTTCACGGCGGACAAACCATTCAAGCGACCGTTTGAATGGTTCAATGCCGGTTCCTTTTTTACCAGTAAAGCCGACGGCGACAAAACCGCGGAAAAAATCGCCCTGTCAAGCCGGGTCAATTGGAATTTCACTCCACGGATCCACCTGTTCGCCGAACTACAAGGAATGAGAGACAGATTCAAAGACTATCGCTATCAATATCTTCCGGCCGCCGGTGTGGGCTTTACATTCATCGACAAGGAAAAGATTCAATTATCGGCGCATAGCGGCATCGCGCTACGCATCATCAAATACTTCCAGTCCGGCAACACGGAAAACGCTCTCGCCCTCAAACTAGGCAACCGCTTTGTATGGAAGTTCTCCGAAGCAGCGGAACTCAAACAATCGCTGGACTGGATCCCGGAGTTCTCGGATCTGGGGGATTATTTCCTGCAAGCGGAGGTGTCTCTGGCCGCGTCATTGGGAGGCCATTGGGCGATATCCATCACCCTCTCCGAGGCCTATGACTCGGCGCCGATTGCGGAAAATATAAAAAAAAGCGACACCACCCTCACCGCCGGGATCACCAAGAAATTCTAATGCGTCAAATACCCAGAGATTTCCTCTTTTACAAATTCGCAGCCTATGGGTTCATGAAGAACCTGAAATTTTTCGACCCCTTCATCATCCTATTCTTCCTAGAGATGGGCGTCAATTACATCCAGATCGGCACCTTGTTCGCCATCCGGGAAATCGCCACCAACATTCTGGAAATCCCCACCGGCGTCATTGCCGACGCCTTCGGCCGACGCAGGTCCTTAATCTCCTCGTTCGCCTTCTACATCCTCTCGTTTCTTCTCTTTTACCTATTTCCCGGCTTTTGGCAATATAGCATCGCCATGCTGATGTTCTCCGTAGGCGAGGCCTTCCGCACCGGAACCCACAAGGCCATGATCCTCCGCTATCTGGAAATCAAAAACATATCCCATCTCAAGGTTGAATATTACGGGCACACCCGCGCCGCTTCCCAATTGGGATCCGCTGTATCCGCATTGATCGCCGCCGCCATCGTCATCATGAACCACGGATCGTACCGCATTGTGTTCCTGGCATCGGTGGCCCCCTATGTACTTGAATTGTTTCTGGTGTTCACCTATCCCCGGGAATTGGACAGCCCCGACCAGCGGCACAACGGCGGCCGCCCCGCCGCCACAGCGCGCATCAAGACCGTGATCACCGGATCGTTGAGGACATTCACCAATAAAGCGACGTTGAAAGCCATGATGAACTCCGCCTCATACGGAGGCCTCTACAAAGGGATCAAAGATTTCATTCAACCGATGCTCAAAGCCACCGCCATGTCGCTGCCCGTGTTCCTGGCGCTGGACAGCGAAACCCGCAGTATTCTTGTGATAGGCATCACCTATTTTTTCATCTATTTAGCCAATTCCTTCTCCTCCAGCAGAGCCTCCCATCTGGCCCACTATCTAAACAGCGTACCAAAAGGCATGAATGTCACCTACACCGCCGGAGTTTTGTTTTTGTTGGGCTCGGGTATCCTGTATTGGCTGCAGTACTATTCGCTCTCAGTCATCTTTTTTATCATGTTGTACATTGGGGAAAACCTGAGAAAACCGCTCAACGTCGGTTACATCAGCGAAATAATGTCGTCGGAGGTACTGGCCACCGGACTGTCCGGCGAATCGCAGCTCAAAAGCCTGTTTTCCGCGATATTTTCTTTTTCTATGGGCGCTCTCGTCCATGCGGCGGGAATCGGGCCGGCGATCGTCGTCATCTCGATCGCGGCCCTGGCGATTTATCCTTTCATTCGCATCCGGTCTTCAGATTAGCCGGAGGGTTCGATATGCACATATACAATGGAAGCGGCCCCATAATGATCCTTCACCCGGTTTTCCACAGCGGTTGAAATATCATGGGCTTCGGGAACCGTGAGTGACCGCTCCACATGGATGTGTATATCGATAGCCACCTGACTGCCGATTTTGCGGGTTTTGAGATTGTGGGGATTCATGGCCCCCTCCACTTGCCGCACCAAATCGAGAATACGATTCTCCTCTTCTGAGCCCAATGATTTTTCCAGCAATTCATCGATGGTCTCCCTCAAGATCTTGACAGCGGCCCACACAATGAGGCCGCCCACGATCAAGGCTGCCACAGGGTCCAGCACGCGCCATTTCTCACCCAACATTATGGCGCCGCCGATGCCCGCCATGGCGGCAATGGACGACAAAGCATCGGAACGGTGATGTACCGCGTTGGCGATCAGCGACCGGCTATTTACTTTTTTACCCGCCCGCACAGTGTAGCGGTAAAGCCACTCCTTCACCACAATGGACAATAGAGCGGCATACACGGCGATCCATCCGGGCCGGACCAATATCTCACCATTCATGTAATCGTTCAACGTGAGAATCCCTTTCCACATAATACCGGCGGCTGTGGCCAGCAACACAAGTCCCAAAAACATCGCCGACAAAGTCTCGAATTTGCCGTGCCCGTACTTGTGGCATTCGTCCGCAGGCCGCCGGGCCAACCTCAGTCCAGCGATCACAATGATATCCGACGCGAAATCCGACAACGAATGCACCGCGTCCGCGATAATGGCGCCGGATCGACCTAGAAATCCCGCTAAAAACTTCACCACCACCAAAATCAAGTTGGCGATAATACCAACCACCGTCACCCGCATCGCCTCTTGGTACCGTTTTTTGTCGTCCATTTATTTGTTTCCCTCTTTAATAGACAAATCTATTTGTATACCGGAGTGATTCCCATATTGGCGAATATAAAGGAGTACAGATCCGTATTGTATTCAATACTTCTAGATGTACTGGTGCCGGCTCCATGCCCCACCTTGGTCTCGATTCTCACCAATACCGGATTGGCGCCTTTGTAGGTCTCCTGCAATGTGGCGATGTACTTGAACGAATGGGCTGGGAAGACCCGGTCGTCATGGTCCGCGGTGGTCACCAAAGTGGCGGGATAATCCAGCGAGCCGCCGATATTGTGGAGGGGCGAATACTTGATCAGGTACTCGAACTGTTCCTTGTTGTCGCTGGAGCCGTATTCGCCGGCCCAGGCCCAACCGATTGTGAATTTGTGGTAGCGCAACATATCCATCACCCCCACCGCCGGAATGGCCACCCGGAACAACTCCGGCCTCTGGTTGATCACGGCGCCGATCAGCAGCCCGCCGTTGGAACCGCCGTAGACAGCCAGTCGCTTCGGCGAGGTGTAATTCATCTTTATCAAATACTCGGCCGCGGCGATAAAATCATCGAAGACATTCTGCTTTTTTTCCAACATTCCCGCCCGATGCCAGGTTTCGCCATATTCACCGCCGCCCCGCAAACAAGCCATGGCATACACTCCGCCGTTTTCCAGAAGCGGCATGATGGATACCCGGAACGAAGGCGTCATCGAAGAGTTGAAGCCGCCGTAGGCATACAGAAGGGCCGGATGATGGCCATCCAGTTCGATCCCTTTTTTGTGAGCCAAAAACATGGGTATCTTTGTGCCGTCCTTGCTTTGGTAAAACACCCGCTCCGTCACATATTCATCCACAGAGAACGGTACTTCAGGCTTCTTGAAGATATCCGATTTTTTCTCCTTCATGTCGTAGCGAAAAACGGTGGGGGGATAATTTAAGGAGCTATACTGGTAAAACACCTCTTGATGATCCTGTTTACCGATAAACCCTTCCACCGAGCCAATGCCCGGCAACTCGACATCATAGAGTTTCTTCCCCGCCTCATCATACACCGTCACCACAGAGCTGGCATCCTTCAAATAGCGGGCAATCAACCGTCCGCCCACCAGCGACGCCACTTCCATGGCATTGGCGGATTCCGGGACGATCTCGATCCAATTTTCTTCCGCCGGTTTGGCGGGATCAATGGACACCACACGGAAATTCGGCGCCTTGTAATCGGTCTGCACCACGATCCGGTCGCCCTGCTGGCCCACAAACCAGAACCGTCCCAGTTTTTTATCCACAACCGGCGCCACCGGCGAGTCTTTCTGTAGATCTTTGACAAAGAGCAAATTCTCGTTGGCCGCCCCTTCCCAGGCAACAATCACCAAATAGCGCCCGCTATCCGACACCTGGCCATTAAAACCGATTCTGGGATTCCGGGTATCCTGGTACACCAGCACATCCGCCGACTGAGGGGTTCCGAGTTTGTGATAATACAACTTTTGAAACAGGTTGCTGGCTTTTAATTCCTTGCCCGCCTCAGGCTTATCGTAACGGCTGTAGAAAAACCCGTCCTTATGCCAGGACAAACCGGAGAACTTGATCCACTGGATATAATCCTCCAATTTTTTACCGGACGCAACCTCCTGGACAAAATACTCGCGCCAATCGGATCCGCCGCGTGAAATTCCGTAGGCCACATACTTGTAATCCTGCGAAAAGTCATACCCTGTCAAACTAACGGACCCGTCCTCCGAGAACGTATTGGGATCCAACAGCACCCGGGGTTCTCCATCCAGACCTTCCTGAATATAGACCGGCGAGTGCTCTTGCAGTCCGTCGTTTTTCTTGTACACATAATAATTCCCCTCTTTGTGAGGAACCGTGTACTTCTCATAATTCCATATTTCGGTAAACCGTTTCTTGATATCGTTTCTAAACGAAATTCCGCCCAGATACTTGTCCGTCACCTTGACCTGCGCCTCGACCCACGCCTTGGTGTCCGGGGAATCCATCTCTTCCAACCAGCGGTAAGGATCCGCCACTTTGCGGCCGAAATAATCATCCGCATGCTCGACCTTTTTGCCGACCGGATACTCTATCATAGCCTTACTCCCACATCCCGTCAACATCGCCAATACCAATACCGACACAGCTAAAAAAACTGTAATTTTCACCCTTATATCTCCTTGAATATTTCATAAATTTACCGGATCGACAATCCTTCGACAACTTCATACACATGCCTCCGGCTACATTTTAAGACAATTTTCCACCTAATGCAACTGTGCATCCAGCCCTTCTACCACTAATCCACACTAAAAGGGTTATTGTTTAACTATTTTTTTCAAATTGTACCCCTCTCCCCCTTTTATTCTACTCTATTTTTGATACAATGAACATTAAACCAAGAACCAAGGAGATGATGGTGATCAAAACACGAGAAAACGCTCTCATCATGACCGACATCCAGCTCGATTTCTGTCCCGGCGGCGCGTTGGCGGTAAACGAAGGCCATCAGATCATCCCGGTGGTTAACGCCATCGCGCCCAAATTCGACAAAATCATCGCCACCCAGGATTGGCATCCCCCCGGCCATTTATCCTTCGCAGCCAATCATCCGGGGAAAAACAACTACGACATGGTGGAATTAGGCGGAGTCCCCCAGATCCTCTGGCCCACCCATTGCGTACAAGGCACCCCCGGCGCGGACTTTCACCCGGACCTCGATCTTCGGCCCGTGGACCTGGTGATCCGCAAAGGCTCGAATCCCCGCATCGATTCCTACTCGACGTTTTTGGAAAACGACAAGAACACCCGCACCGGCCTGGACGGTTATCTCAAAGGCCTGGGTATCACTCAATTGTTCTTCACCGGTCTGGCCACCGATTACTGCGTGTTCTATTCCGCCGTTGACGCCGTGAATCTCGGCTTCGAGGTGTTTGTCATCCTGGACGCCTGCCGGGGAGTGGATGTCCCTGAACACAACGTCGAAACCGCGAAACAGCAAATGGTCCAACACGGGATCACGCTCATCCACTCGGGAGAATTGCCTCATGACTAACCACATAAACTACGCCCTATTGACGGATCTCTACGAACTCACCATGATGCAGGGATACTTCTTCACAGATCCCGACAAAGACGCGGTGTTCGACATGTTCTTCCGCCGCCAGCCCTTTGGCGGGGGCTTTGCGGTATTCGCCGGCCTCGATCCGCTATTGGACGCCATCCAGAGCCTGCGCTTCGGCCCTGAAGAGATTGATTACCTCGATCAGCGGCAAATCTTCAAGCCGGAGTTCCTGGAATTCCTGTCAACCTTCATGTTCAACGGCGATATCCACGCCGTGCCCGAAGGAAGCGCCGTATTCGCCAACGAACCGCTGCTGCGGGTGCATGGCAACATCATGGAGGCCCAATTGCTGGAGACCATGCTCCTCAATACCGTCAATTTCCAGACCCTCATCGCCACCAAAGCGGCGCGGGTCAAAAACGCCGCCGCAAGCGACGTCATCATGGAATTCGGTCTGCGCCGCGCCCAGGGTGAAAACGGCGCCCTCTCCGGCGCCCGGGCAGCCTATATCGGCGGCGCCGACGCCACATCCAACGTATTGGCGGGCAAGCGCTACGACATCCCCATCGCCGGCACCATGGCCCATGGTTGGATCATGAACTTCGCCACAGAACTCGAGGCGTTCCAGGCCTACGCCGACCTCTACCCCGAGAATTGCATCCTCCTGGTGGACACCTTCGACACCCTCAAGTCCGGCGTTCCCAACGCCATCAAAATATTCAAGCAATTGCAGCAACAAGGCATCCATAAATTCGGCATCCGCCTCGACTCCGGCGATCTCCACTACCTCAGCAACGAGGCCCGCCGCATGTTCACCCTTCACGGGGTGCAGGAGGCCAAAATCTACGTCTCCAACGAATTGGACGAATGGGCCATCACCCAGTTGAAAAAAGACAACGCCCCCATCGACGGCTGGGGAGTGGGCACCCGCCTCATTACCGGCGATAAAGACCCCGCCCTCTCCGGCGTCTACAAGATCGTGGCCCGCCAGGAAAACGGCGGCTTCATCCCCACCATCAAAATCTCCGACAATCCCGAAAAAATGTCGAACCCCGGCATCAAAAACGTCATGCGCTTCACAGACCCCGAGGGCAAACTCCTGGCGGACCTCATCTACCTGGAAGAGGAAAAGGACGAACTCATGCAAAAGCTCACCCACAAAGAACCCATCCGCCTCTACCACCCCAGTGTCGATTACACCCACTTCGACCTGGAAGAGTATGATGCCTTCACCCCCCTACTCCAACCGGTGATGAAAAGCGGCAAACGGCTCCATCTCCCCAAACCCCTCAACCAAATCAAAACCGCGGCAGCAGCGGGCGTCGCCTCCCTCTGGCCCGGCAACAAGCGACTGGTCAACCCCCAAAACTACAAAGTGAGCCTCACCGACCGCCTCAAACAACTAAAACACACCATGATCAAAGAATACCTTCCCTAGATTTAGGGATAATATATATCAAAGGAGGAAATAATGAAGAAAAGACACTTTTCCAGAAAATTAACTCTCAAGAAACAGACCGTCTCAGCGCTACAGAACCGGCAGATGGAGCAGGTCAAAGGTGGAGATGTACCTAGCGGGCCTCCGACCACGTGCCAAACCATCACCGAATGCATAACTGTATGCCCCGACGGCCCCCGGTGCTAACCAAAAGGAGGTAAAAGTGAAAACAAGGCACTTTTCCAAAAAATTGAACTTAAGAAAACAAACCGTCGCAACCCTGCGGGACGATCAGATGTCGCGGATGAAAGGTGGAATCGATCCCTCCATCATTCCCAACTGTCCCTCGATGGATCTTTCGTGCACATGTCAGCCCACCGAAACCGTCTGCCAGACCGTGTGCCCCGGCGGACCCTTTTGCTAATCCGCCAGTCGTAATATTCAATTGAACATTGTCTCACCGGCAATGCCGGATGTGAATAAAGCCTCGCCGGTGAGACAACATCCATCCACTTAGAAACGAACCGCCAATGTCAGTCCCCCTTTGAAGCCGCCGATCTTGATCGAGAAGTCCTCGATCGTATCTGTGGCGTACACATAGCCGACATTGACTCCACCCAACAGGCTGCCGCCGATATGGTACAGGACACTGCCGTCAATTCGAAACCCGATGGCGTCATCGGATATCTTCTCCCCCATTGTCTCTTCGCTGTAACTGACAAGCACCGCCCCCACATCGACGAAATACTCCAGACTCCCCGACAGGGCTCCATTGTAGCCGCCCCCCAGGGACAAGTAGTTTTGCTTCGATTCGGCATCCAGTTTCAAGAGCACGGTCTCCCCGGTCGCCGACACCATGCCGTACCCCCCCCAAATATAGAAACCGTTCGACACTTTATACGACAACTTCAACTCCGGGAAAAAAACCGTATCCCCATACACATCTTTGTAATTACCGTCCGCCGGCAACATCACATTACCGCTGACGGAAGCCATGAATTTTCCCTGTCCCGCCAATGGATTGGCGGCGAATATGAATACCAGGATCACTGCGACACTCATAAAATGTTTCATTTTATATCCCTCCTTCGATTGTATTGATGTATCTATAAATTCTTTTCCAAAGATTGGCCCAATACATTGCCCGCTCCATCCACAGCCACCGCCCGGTAGGTTACGGTTTCGACTGTTTTAGGCAACACGTCGTGCAAGCGGCAACTGTCATTCTCAAACTCACCCGTCTCAACTTCCTTGATGGTCTGGAATTCACCATCGCCTAATTTGCGCAACACCTTCACCCGGCTGACCACAGTGGGACTCAAATTTGGAACCGTAATCCGCAAATCAGCGAACTCCCGTTTGAGCAACCAGCCGCTCTCGACCCGCCGCTCCACTTCCAAACGCACCAAAATATTGTCCAGCAATACCACTATCCCGTCCGTCGCGTTCTGACCCGCCATATCCACCGCTACCGCGGTCAGACTGTGGGTTCCGTTGGCAAAAGCAGCCGTATTCCAGTCAAACCGAAAGGGCGACTCCGTCATCTCCTCCATCAGGTCGCCATCCACATAAAACTCCACTTTCTCGGCATTCTCCGCCTCCACCTCGACAATGACAATCCCCCGCACTGTCGAGCCATTATCCGGCGATTCAATACCCACCATCGGGAAGGCCACCTCGAAGGCCCCGATATCCGGCGCCGCGATCCGGTCGTAATTTCCGTCCTGCGGCCGCGCCATCCCCCGTTGATCGGTGGCCTCCATCTCCTGCGGATCGGCAGCGTCAATGGCGGCGCTCTGCGGCAGCAACGCGATTGTTTTGGTGGGGCCGCCATTGTCCCGCAAAAGTCCCAACCGCGCAGGCTCGCCCACTATATCTCCGAGAGCCGAACCGAATCCCCACCAATCGGCGGTGGTTCCGACGAGATTATTCCCCAACGACTGAATTCGGCCATTTATATCAGTACCATCCGGTCGCTGCCCGGCGACATTTTCAATAACGATAGAACTCTTCATCCGCATTCTCATATCCACCGCGTGGCAATAAATGCCGCCGCCCCCCCCCATAGAGGCGTTTATCTTGTTACGGACAATGGTGCAGTGCCGGAGAGCCATACTGGTTCCATCCGCGTAGATGCCGCCGCCATACCCATAGCCATAACCAAAATCCAATTCGTGGGTGTTTTCACTGACAGTGCAATTACGCAATTCGATTTCCCCCCGCAGCAGGAACAAGCCGCCGCCTCGCCCCACGCACTCAAAATCCAGGCCATAACCGCCAATGTAATTCAAGCACACCGAGCATTTCCGAAGCGCCGCCCGGCAGTCCACCAGGCACATCCCGCCCCCCTCGCCGGCGCGGCCATAATAAACGAAGCGACCGAGAGCCAGGCCGGTGGAGTTTTCACTTACAGTGGAATCCACCATCTCCAACTCCCCGCCTTTGCAGTAGATGCCGCCGCCATTGCCGGGCTCCCCGGACTCCGGGTCTGTCAAGCCGCCGCTTCCGGCCTGGTTTTGGGAAATGGAGCACCGTTGGATCGTTAGACGGCCGTTGCGGCACAGAATACCGCCGCCGCTACCGCCTGAGCGGAAGCCATTGATGGCTTCATCCCAAAACGCGTCCGGCCCCCGGCCATTGCGAATGGTCAAATTCGACAGAGTAACATCCCATCCCCCCAGGATGTGAAGAGCCCTGTCCAGACTATTGGCGTCGATAATAGTCTCATGTGTCCCGGAGCCCTGAATGGAGAGATTCGAAAAAATATCGAGGTCTCCGGTCAGTCCCTCGTCCTCACGCGCCCCAGCGATAGTGAGTTGATAGGCTGTGGGCCCCAGGAGGATAGTATCGGGGCCCACCAGCGCATTGGCCTCCATAATGGCGGCCCTTAGGGAACAACTGCCGTTCTGATCCTTTGCCTCGCCGTCGCCGGGATTGATATCCACGGTGTCTTCTATGGTATCGACCGTAAACTCCGCGGCCGGAGCCGGAACTCCCGCCAAAGCGATCATCACCAACATCCATAACGCCGGCCCAATCATATATTTAAAAATGCTTTTTCCAATCATTGTCGTCTCCGTATAAAAAGGGGCGAAGGGGCCGCCCGCCGGTTACCGGATCTTCCCGGAGGCCGGCAGGCGTCATGAGCTTTGAAACGTCGTTCATCCCCTTAGCGGTCGTTCTTTCCCCCAAATATTTGTAACCATTCCTCAATCCCTCGTTATAATGCTGTTTCATTGGACAGCCCGGCTAGCGAGCCGTCGCTCTGCCGCGCCATGATCCGGTACTGCACCGGTTGCCGCAGGTCCTCCGGGTCCAGGGAGAGGTCGATATAAGTATAAGATCCCTCGCTCAGGTCGGCGGGCGACAATTGAGCGATATCCTGAAACTCGCCGTCCCCTTTTTTCCGTTGCACCGAATAGCGGTCGATAGGCGCGCTCCCGTCATGATCCACTTTAATATCCACCACCGCGATCTCTTTGCGCACCAACCACCCCCGCTCCAGCTTACGGCCGGCGGAGCAATGGATCAAGGCGTTGTCCACATGCAACGTCACCTCGTCCCCCGCCGCTTGCCCCATCTTGTCGCAAGCCAGAGCCCGTACTCGATGAGGCCCGTTAAAAAAGCCGGTGGTGTCCCATTGAAACTCGTACGGCGCCTCGTTGTCCACAAAGGCTTTGTGCCCGTCCACATAAAACTCCACCCAATGGGCGTCGCAACAATCAGCCGTCACCCCCACCAGCCCCCAAACCGCCAGTCCGCCGCCGGGACTTGTGATGGCGACGGAGGGATAAGCGTGTTCGTACGCCCCCATATCGCTTCTAGGACTGCCGTCGTTATCCCCGTCCTTGGGCCGGTCGGCGCCCCGTTGGTCGATGGAGAGTGTGTCCTGCGGATCCGCCGTGTCAATGGCGGGACTGCCGGGCGCCAAGGCGTGAGTCATCAAATCGCCCCCGTTGTCCATCAGCTCTTTGAGCAAAGGATCCTCGCCGATAATATTGCCGGTCAAATCGCCCCGCATATCGCACCCATCAGGATCCCCCAGCAAGTTGTAGCCCCGGGAGTGCATGGTACCGTAGAAATCATTGCCGTAAGCATACAATCCCACCCGGTTGCCGGAAATGACGCTGTTTTTGACAAACACATTGGCGCCGTACACTCCGCCCCCGCCGGCGCCGAATGTGTAATGACCGGGAGTTCCTGAATTATTGTGATACACGGTGCAATGATCCATCTCCAACGTGCCCTCTCGCTGGTACACGCCGCCGCCTCGTCCGTTTTCAGAACCGGTGCCGCCACTATTGTAACTAATGGTGGTGTTCACCAACCGGACATCCGACGCATAGAGATACAAACCGCCGCCGTAACCTCCGGACACTTGATAACACCCGCCGCCCCGGCCCCCTTGGTTGTCATACACCAGACACCGCTCCATAGACAATGTGCCGTTCATGACGCAGACAGCGCCGCCATCGCCGCCGCCGCCGGCATCCTCATATCCGCCGCCACTACCTCCGGTGTTTTTACACAGCGACGATTCGCGAATGGTTATTTCCCCTTCTAAATTATATAAAGCGCCGCCATGGCCACCGCTAAACATGCCGTAGCCGCTACCGCCGTTGCCCCCGGAATTTTCCAAAAATTCACAATGATCGATGACAACCTTTCCCTGGAGATTGCAAATGCCGCCTCCATAACCGCCGTTTCCGGGCCAGTTGTAAATCTGCGAGGGAGTAGCGGTTTTGGCCTCCAGGCTGCTATAGGCGTATCCGTACACTCCGCCGCCGCGACCGGCACGATTCTTGTAAAAGTAGCAATGACTCACTGTCAGTTGCCCCGTATTGAACACAGCGCCGCCCCAACCGCCGGCGCCGCAATACCAGGACGCATCGCCGCCGCGGCCGCCGATATTCTCTTCCATCACCACATTCTCCAGCGACAAGATGCCGTTATAATTCAGAATGCCGCCGGCGTGCTTGCCCATTCCCGCGGGATCATCGGTGTACTCCCCCTTAGGATAACTCCAGCCGGTCTCCGCCTTGCCGTTCTTGATGGTAAAGTCCGAGAACGTCACATTCCAACCGCCGCGAATATGGAACACCCGGTCGATCTGGGCTGCGTCGATAATGGTCAACTCTTTCCCGGCCCCGCGAATGGTCAAATTGGAGAAGATATCCAGATCCCCCTCCCGGCCTTCATTCTCGCCATACCCTTCGATGGAGAGTACGACAATTCCCTCAGGCAGCACGATCTCATCCACCCCATACAAAGCGTTGGCCTCCATAATGGCGGCCCGCAACGTGCACATCCCGTCGCCGTCTACCGCCACCCCATCGCCGGGATTCACATCCACCGAATCCCCCATCGAGTTGACCGTAAAAGTGGCGGCGAATCCAACGGAAGCCCCCAGCGCCGCCACCATTACGGATAATACAATAAAATAAGAGCGTCTTCTTCTCATCAAAAACATCATAACCTCCGAAACAACCATCATGGCCACCGGCCAATCCGTCATTACCAAACTACATAAGCAACCCTCATGCCAAAACCATCCTCCCCTCCAAACCCCTGCCCCATCAACCTCTCCAATCCCCCACCTCCACCAATCCCCCCCCAACATAACCCGCCGGTTATATTACATCACCCACCGGTTATCCTTGATTGTCGTTTTTTTATTGAAAAAATTAACAATTCCAATTACAATACTTCATGGAGAACACAAACGGAGATTGGCTGAAGAAGGCTAAACTCAAGTTGTACAAAGACCAACTGAACGAATATGAACGCAAGTCACAATTCATTGATCGAGGACTGGTTGTACTGGGTTTATTGTCAACGTAGAACGTTTGCTTTGTATTCAGGTGAATCTGGTGTCAAAGGGGAAGTGGGCGATGTGGAGCCTTTTGGGGGAGGAGGGTTCGCTGAACTCCTCCATGGGATCGTTGGTTTCGTAATAGGCGAAAAGGACTGCTTCGACAATCTCGCCTTTGACGCCACCGTCGATTCTAGGGTCGATAGTTCCCATTCATACCGCCATATAATCCCCAGCCGACACTTTTTCAACTTTTTATATCCTTCGGATCCCCTCCATTCTCTCAATTCCCATTACAACAATCGCGCTTCATTGGAGAGTCCGGCCATGGAGCCGTCGCTCTCACGCGCCATGATCCGGTATTTGACACCTTTCTTCCGATCCTCTCTATCAAGGGAAGAATCAATATACGTATAAGATCCGTCCTCTAGTTCAGAGGGCGAAATCTGCGCGATATCCAGGAATTCACGTCCCCCTACCTTGCGTTGCACCGAGAAACAATCAATACACGCACCCCCTCTGTAATTCACGACAACATCCACCGCAGGGACATCTTTTCGCACCAACCAACCGCTCTCCGACCGGCGTTCAGCCTTGCAACGGATCAACACATTGTCCACAGTCAGGGTCATCTCGTCCCTGGCCGATTGCACCATCCGGTCGCGAGCCAGAGCCTGCACACGATGAGACCCGTTTGAATAGGCGGTGGTGTCCCATTCGAACTCGAACGGAGCATCGTTGTCCGTGAACACTTTATTCCCGTCCACGTAAAACTCCACCCAATGAGTATCGCAACAATCGACGACAATATTCACCCGTCCCCAAACCGATTGCCCATCGGAGGGAGCTGTTATAGCGGCAGACGGGATAGTATGCTCATACGCCCCCATATCGGGCCGCGAATTACCGTCGCTATCCCCGTCTTTGGGCCGGCTGACCCCCCGCTGGTCGATTTTAACCGCCGACTCCGGATCCGCCGCGTCAATAGCCGGACTTCCAATCTCCAATGCGTGTGTCATCGAGTTGCCACCATTATCCCCCAGCCACTTGAGCATTGGATCCACCTCAGAAATACTGCCGGTAAAATCTCCCTCCAGCTTACAACCATACAGGTCACGCAGTATATTGTATCCCAACGAATGAAAGGTTCCACAAAAATCATTTCCCCAGCCGTACATTCCCACCTGATTGCCTGAAATAATACTGTTTTTCACCCACACATTTTCGCCATACACGCCGCCGCCCCAGCTCATAGTGGTTGGGTCATTGGATCGTCCACTACGATTGCTAACCACAGTGCAATGCACCATCTCCACCTTCCCGTCTATCTGGCACACACCGCCCCCCGCGCCATAGGGCTTACCTTCTCCGGTATGATTTTCGCTGAATGTGGTGTTCACGAGCCTGACCTGGGACCGACAGGAATAAAGACCGCCGCCGCTGCCGCCGCAGCCCCAGTATATGCCGCCCCAGCCGGCTCCGTTTTTATAAAAGAGAGAACATTCGATTAATACGTCGCCGTCCGACGTAAAGACTCCGCCGCCAAAACCACCGTTCCCCGCCTCTTCATATCCACGGCCACTACCGCCACAATTTTTACAAATTGCGGTTCTACGAATGATCATGTCGCCGCCCTGATTGTACACAGCGCCGCCATGCCCGCCGCAAAAATAACTTCCATAACCGTCTCCGCCACGACCGGAGGAATTCTTCTCAAACCGGCAATCTTCCAGCAGGATCGAGCCCTGGAAATTGCAAATTCCACCGCCACTGCCCCCCCGGCCAGGCCAATTCGTAATCGATGCCAGCCGATCGTTTACGCTGCAACCGCTACGACTCCCCCTATATTTTTGCACATAACCACCGTCACCGGCGCAATTATCTAAAAACATGCAATGAGTGGCTGTAAAATGCCCGGTGTTGAACACGCCGCCGCCCCAACCTCCGGCTCCACAATTATATTGGGCGTCGCCGCCGCTGCCGCCGGCATTCTCTTCCATAGTCACATGGTCCAATATAAGAATGCCGCTGACATTCAAAATCCCACCGCCATGTTTCCCCATGCCCGCTTTTTCATCGGGATTATTTCCATCGGAATAGCTCAAACCTTTCTCCGCCTTGCCGTTCTTGACAGTAAGATCCGAAATCGTCACATTCCATTCTCCGCGAATATGGAACACCCGGTCGATCTCATTGCAGTCAATAATACTCACATCTTTCCCGGCCCCGCGAATGGTCACATTGGAGAAGATATCCAGATCCCCCTCCCGGCCTTCATTCTCGCCATACCCTTCGATGGAGAGTACGACAATTCCCTCAGGCAGCACGATCTCATCCACCCCATACAAAGCGTTGGCCTCCATAATGGCGGCCCGCAACGTGCACATCCCGTCGCCGTCTACCGCCACCCCATCGCCGGGATTCACATCCACCGAATCCCCCATCGAGTTGACCGTAAAAGTGGCGGCGAATCCAACGGAAGCCCCCAGCGCCGCCACCATTACGGATAATACAATAAAATAAGAGCGTCTTCTTCTCATCAAAAACATCATAACCTCCGAAACAACCATCATGGCCACCGGCCAATCCGTCATTACCAAACTACATAAGCAACCCTCATGCCAAAACCATCCTCCCCTCCAAACCCCGTCTCATCAACCTCTCCAAGCCCCACCTCCACCAATCCCCCCCCCCAACATAACCCGCCGGTTATATTACATCACCCACCGGTTATCCCCCGGAAAAAAGAGGACTGGTGCGAATTTGATTCGTAGGTTATGATAGTTGGATGATGAAGCAGATAAGCTTCAACGTCAAGAAACGGGAGATAGCGTATCCCCGAGTGCGAGCTCAGGATTCGTTCACTTCAATATTATTGGTTTACGGCGCTTAATATTTATTCACACCAATTTTCAATTTGCAAGCCGTCTATACGGGAAAAATGTTTTGTATTATTCGTTACGAGGATGTAGTCTTCTTCGAGGCAAATTCCCGCGATCAAAATATCGACATCATCAATAATCTCCCCCTTTGATCTCAGCAAAGCGTATATTTCAGCAGATCTCTGCGAAGAGCTCTCTGTCATGGGGATGACCGATACTGATTTACAAAACTCCATGAAGAAGCCTAATTGCTTTCTAGCATCTTTATACTTTAAACCGCTTATTATTTCGTAGTAAGTTAATACACTTATATTTAAGGAATAATGGGATTCTAAATATTGATTAAATCTTTCTTCTATTTTTTGATTGCCTCGAAGATATCTCGATAAAATGTCAGTGTCTATTATCGCTTCGTTCAAGACTCACGCCTTCTTGAAAAAAAATTTCTGCGCCTTTCTTGGGCGTCATTTAAAAAATCCTGGAAGTCTTCTTCATCCATATCTCTCCATGAACCTGAGAATTTGAGGATTTTTTCTTTTGCGCATTCTTCCCTGGCTTTCTTTTTGAGATATTTGTCGGCGATGAATTCGATAAAATCGGATACTTCCCGTTGAGCTTCAGGCGGAAGCATTTTGAAGGTTTCGATTATAGTTGCCATTTTATTCTCCTGCAATATTATAACCTTATCATCTTATTATATCAACAGATCGAGTTTAAAAACATTTGATCAACAGCGCAGAACTCCATCCTATCCCCCAGTTCGTCCCCTGTTCGCCCCAAACCAAAACCATTCTCAGAAGGGGGAGTAGATGAAGGCGGTGTCGAAGGGGAAGTGGGCGATGTGGAGTTTTTTGGGGGAGGATGGTTCGCTGAACTCCTCCATGGGATCGTTGGCTTCGTAATAGGCGTAGAGGACTGCCTCGACAATCTCGCCGGAGAGGCGACCGTCGATTCTGGGGTCGAGGCGGTCGAAACGTACTTTGACGAACCCCTGTCTGTGGCGTGAGGAGAAGGTGAGCATCTTGCCTTCGTTCAAACGGTGACCGAGGGTGGGGAAATAATTCATGCGCAGCGAGTAATCCTCGTCTCCGGCGGAAGCGATGATTTCTTCCCCCAACGTGATCTTTCCCGGCTCGAATTGTAGCTCGAAACCCCGCACCTTTATGGGATTGAAGGATTTGAGAGGAAACAGCACTTTAAATTCAGCCTGTGCCCCAAACCCGCTCTCTATTTCCCGGATCTTGGCGATCGTATCACCCAGTTTGACCTTCAAGGGCATCCCATTCACCGCCATCGCGAACTCGGCCCCCATATCCACCTCTTGACTACAGGAGCAGCCGAACACCAACAGAATCACCACCAACAACAGTTTATAGTTTCCATTCATACCGGTATTATAGATTTACCAAAACGCTTTTTCAAGAGCGCAGACGCGACCTGCCCTCAACACCGTTTACAAAAAAGAGAAGTAAATGCCTTGAAGAGCCTGGGATTTATTCACACCAATTTTCAAACCATTATATTCAAGGGAAAATGGGATTCTAAATATTGTTCGAATCTTTGTTCTATTTTTTTATGGCCCCGAAGATATCTCGATAAAATGTCGGTATCGATTATCGCTTCATTCACGACTCACGCCTTCTTGAAAAAAAATTTCTACGCCTTTCGTGGACAACATTTAAAAAATCTTGAAAGTCCTCTTCATCCATGTCTTTCCATGAGCCTGAGAATTTGAGAATTTTTTCTTTGGCGCATACTTCCCCGGCTTTCTTTTTGAGATATTTGCCGGCGATGAATTCAATAAAATCGGATACTTCCCGTTGAGCTTCAGGCGGAAGCATTTTGAAGGTGTCAATAATGGTTGCCGTTTTCTTCTCCTGCCATATTATAACCTTATCATCATATTAAATCAACAGACAAGTAATTCGACCCCGCTCCCAACGGTACTACTTTTTTTAATACCTTCGGTGTATTGATTATTCATAAAAAGATCTATATAATTTAGTTTTGGGAACCAAAGTTAAGGAAAGTGGAAAGAAAGATAAAAAAATGGAGTTGTGAACCAAATAAAACTTTGATTATCCAATAAACTTACCCACCCCGAGTAAGGACAAAGATCGACTTTTAGGAGGAGTATACCTCATGCGATTGGGGGATCTAATAGCGAATGAAACCAGGATTTAAAATAGACAAAAGGAAACTATAGTAAAGGAGACGAAACATTATGAGAGTTCACAAATGCGCGTTGATTTGCGCGGTTCTGATGTGCCGGATTGTATCCGCTCAAATCGTACCGGCGAAGACCTATCTATCACCCGACCCTAAACCCAATATGAAGGAAAAATATGTGCCGTTAAAATTGATTGAGACGATCGGCCCTGAAATAGGCCCCGACATCTTCATCTTCAAACCCCAATCCGTCACCCTGGACCGGGACGGCAATCTCTATGTGTTTGACCGCGCCCAGCACCAGGTCGTCAAGATGGACAAAAACCTGAAATTCATCAGCGCCTTCGGCGGAAAAGGTCAAGGCCCCGGAGAATTCAACCCGTTTCCAGGGCTGGTGTTTATCACCGTTGGCCCCGACAACAAGCTCTATTGCAACGACACTTCCGCTCAAAAAATTATTGTCTTCGATTTAGACGGGAAATATATCACCGATTACAAAACGCCCTTTACACTCTTGAGAGAACCCACGGTCGATAAGAATGGACAGATTTACTTCTTCTCAGGAAACGACAAAGAGATAACCGCGTCGAACCAGCAAGGAAAAAAAATCCTGAATATTCCGCTGAAGGCCAAAGAGGCTTATTCATTTCTATTTCAAAAGCAACAACTGCAGGACGGCAAGATGGCCCGTTTTTTTACCGGCGCCTTCATGGACTCCGGTGATTTATTGCTCTACTTCGCAACCTCTTCGCTCATGCTGAATGTCCTGGATAATAAAATCACCGCCAAATACCGTATCTTACCGGAAGAACTTCTCCAGGGTTACAACACATACATCAACGAGATGCTGGAGACCAACAAAGGGGCTAATATGCCGTTATTCCAGACGATTATCCCTGACGGCGATACAGAGGGGGTCTATTACCTGCCGCACATCGTCAATTATTCCAACAACCGGGGGTTGCTCTACCAGATGAACCTGAACGGCGACATGCAAAAAACATACTACGTCGATTACAAAACAGCTCCCAAGATGGTCTGGTTCCAGGCCAAGAAGAATGGGCTTTTTTACGCCAGAATAACCGGGGACGCGGTCATCGGCATTTTCAAGGAGATGAAATAGATGAAAAAATTAGTGGCTTTTTTTATCCTACTGGGATTGATTTTCCTGGCGGGCGGCATTTGGGTCGATTCCCTGTTGACACTGCCGGACGACAATTGCAAATGCCGGGACCATACAGACATGATGAACCGCTGCCAGGCCCGATGCATCCTGGACCACAATTCCACATGCGCCGGCATTATGACCGAACCGAATGGCTTTTGTATCGACCAAACCTGCTGGACCTTCTTCAACTACCTGTGCGACAATGGACAGTACGGCCGCGATCTCAGCGATTTTGAGTATTGCATCGACTGTTATCCGGAATTTCAATAAAACAACCAACGAATGGATGGCGCCACGCCATCCATTCACCATAACATCATGTGTTACTTCTTCTTGGCGGTCCAGGTGCGGGGGGGGCGGTTGCGGATGGTTAGGGTGCCGTTGATGGTGGCCTCGGTGACTGGGCCGGTGTAGGTCATGAGGATGGGGCCGCGGGGTGTTTTGCGGGACATGATCCATTTGACCTGGTTGCCGATGATGGTGCCTGCGGCCTTGACGTCGCCGCGCTTGGTTTTCATGGTGACCGAGAGTTTTTCGCCGTCTTGGGCGAATATTACGTCAAAACTGCGGGCGCCCTTTTTTGATTGGACTGTCATTGTCCAGGCGCCGTTGACATCTATGGTTGCTGAAGTCAGGGATGGGGCGAATCCTAATATCAAACACAACACGGCGATTCCGATTATTTTTTTCATGAGTGACTCCTAATATTATATTATACCCGTCCTTTATATTTTTTTAAACCGTTGGGGGGTGATTTTCTTGCGGATTTTCGAGGCCCAAAAACTATTCGGAGGCGAAGCCGTACTAGTTCAATTGAAGATGCGATCGAAATCAAAACGAGGAGCGCTCCATATGGAATGTAGATTGAGCCGCGGGTTGCGGACTGTAACGATAGTGTTGGTGATTGGTTGGATGCTGGCGATTCCCGCCTCTTTGGCCAGTAAGGACCCGGTTGTCAAGATTTCCAGCTTCGAGGAATTGGAATTGGCGCAACCCAAGGCGCTCCGGTTATTGATCGAGTACTCGACTCTCTGCCGGCGGCAGTACCGCTTCGATAAAATGGAAGAACTGCTGCGGCAAGCGGAATCGCTGGCTCCGGGGCATTGGGAGGTTTTGCTGGCGCGAGCGCGGGTGGCTATTTTGAAGATGGACTTTGCGGGGGCGCGAGAGCTGCTTCGAAAACTCGAGGCTGGAGGCGAGGCTCCGGTGGAGACATTGGTTGAGACGGGCAATCTTTTGTATCAGGAGAACAAGCTGGATGAAGCGAAGGCTCTGCTCGAGCGGGGGATAGCGACGTATCCCCAGGAGGCATCGTTCTACTACCTGTTGTCCCAAATCAATCGCAGCCGCAAGGAGTACTCCGCCTGGGAAAAACACATCGAGCGGGCGGTGGAGCTGGATTTGTTCGACGCATCCATCCGTTCGGCCTACGCGTTTATGATGGTGAAGATGCAAGGCAATATGAAGGGCGCCGAAGAGCAGGCGCGGATCGCGTTAAAGATCGATCCCTATTGCCTGGGAGCGCATTCTTATTTAGGCAATGGCGGCCGGTCGGAGCAATATCCTGAAAAAAAGAAAGCTGAAGAAGATGATATAGATAAATGGTTGGCAGAGGCGGATAAACTGCTGGTAAAGCGGGAATTCGACCGGGCGGAGCCGCTGTTTGGGAAAGTGTTGAGGCGGGATTCGTCGTCGATGGAGGCCATTATCGGGATGGGGACCATCTGTTACTACCGGGAAGATTACGATGAGGCGTTGCGCTGGTTTTTTCGCGGTCTGGAGACGTCGCCGGGGTATGGCATGGCCCATTACGGCATTCAGCAATCATTGTCCCGCAAAGTGGATCGGATCAATGTTCATTTGCCGTCGATCTTGAAACGGTTTGACGAGGCAGAGGTTCCGGCGCCGGAGTTTTTGGAGGATGTGTTCGTCAATTACAATGAGTTGGCGCCGGATATGCAAAAGATCATCCGTATGATGGTGGCGCCGCTCAGCAATTATTTGAAACCCCTGAAAATGGCGGGGGCCACGTTTTACTTTTTGCCGTTCCATCACTTTCTCTGGCAGGCGCCGGGATTGGAATCTGTCAAGGGGACGCGGACGTTCGATTTGCGGCTCTGGGATGATGTCAAGGGCCAGGGCGGATTTCACGCCGTCAGCGGGACTGAATGGGAGCGGGGGGTGAAGGCCGGGCGCTTTAATGTGGCGCTTCACGAGTTTGCCCATCAGGTCCATTCGTTTTTGTCGGGGGAAGAGAAGCGGGAGGTCAAGCGATTGTTTATCGCGGCCAAAAAAGAGGGCCGCACATTGGATTATTACGCCGATATGAACGAATTCGAATATTTGGCCCAGGGCATCGAGGCCTACGCGTCGCCGGAGAAATTGCCGGACCAGAAAGACACCATGGGGCATACCCGGTCGGAATTACTTAAAAAAGATCCGGACTTGCACAAGTTTGTGGATGGGATGAACCGGAAAAAAAGCTACCGGGAGAATGTGATTCCGGCGGTGGTGTCAAAGGCCTATGGCAAAGCTGAGGAAAAGAAATACGATGAAGCCCTGGAGATTCTCAAGCAGGGGGAGATCAAGTATGTGAGCCACCCCTCGTTTTACCGGGCGCAGGCCGACATCTTTTTCCTGAAGGGGCAGGTGGCGATGGCCCGTTCGCTTTATCAAAACGGTTTGCGGCAATTCCCAAACTCTCTGGAGCTTTATATCGACGCGGCGATGGACGATTTTTTTCTGGGGGGAAAACGTGAGCAGGCGATAGCTTCATTGGAGGCCCAACTGAAGAAGCACCCCGGTTCAAGTGAATTGTTGAGCCAGTTGGGGCAGTTTTATTATTACGAAGGACAATTGGATAAGATGCAAACAACCTTCCAGCGGGCATTGGCGTTGGATCCGTATCCCAATCCCTATTCCGGTTACCGGCCCTTTTCGTTTTTGGGGACAGGTTGCCTGGAGAAAAAAGATTACGAGGGGGCGATTCGTCATTTCACCCACCGGCTGGAAAAGATCGACCGCAACGACCCGCTGGCCAACGCTTCGCTGGCGACGGCGTTTCTGGAAACCGGGCGCAAAGAGGAAGGGCGGGCTTATCTGGATATGGCGTTACAATTGAATCCCCGGCTTCCATTGGTTCAGGAAACCAAAGCCCGTTTCCTGGAAAAAGAGGGGAAGATCGACAAGGCGAAGGCCATTCTGGAATGGGTGGTCGAACACTTCCCCAAACGTCTCCAGTCGCGGTACTTGCTGGCCCGGCTGATCAAGGGGACAGACCCCGCGAAAGCGGAGGCGTTGCTGGAGGAAGGGATCGAATTGTCGCAATCGGCGCAAGCGATGTCCGAGGTGATTCTCAGTCAGGACGACACCCAGTTCAGTTTGTTTTCCCGGACGGCCCGATCGAGGCTGCGAGGGGAATTGGCGGCTCTGAAGAGGCTCAACTCCCGGAGCGGTCAATAGACGACGTGTTGTTGGAATCGCTTTAGCTCTTCCAGCGACGTGATTCTGGCCCAGCCATTGTGTTCCGGAGCAAACGGGAGATAAAGCTCCGTGTGCATTTTGGGGGTGACGTAGACGGCCCCGTTCCCACCGGCGATCATTGTGAGGACGCCGGTTCTGCCTTTCGAAGCGGGCATAGCCACGACAGCCCATTGGCGGGTGTAGTCAAAGGGTTGTTTATCGCCGGATTCCAGTTCCTGTTGCCGTAGATCTTTGAAGTAATAGCCGTCGAGCATCCGGGAAATCCCCATGGCAAAGGCCAACCGTTTGGAGATCAGATTGACGGGAATCGGTTTGCTGTCGGGGCTGACGGATCTATAGAGATGGACGTAGAACATGGCGAATTCCGCTTCGCCGTCCCGGTCATAATCTTTTTGACGGTAGTTTTTTTGGGCGGCGGCGATTCGTTGCAGATTTTTGAAGGCGGTGATTTCATGCTGCCGCATATCGGCGGGGGTGAATTCCCGCTTCAGAATTCCCGGGTCGAGCAATTGCAGGATGGCCCAAATTATACCGGCGGTCACGGCGATGGTTACCGCGATGCCGGTGAAGGTGACGGATTGTTTTGCCGGTCGAGGATTCATGACTGTTCCCTCCCCAGGTATTCCACCACGATGGGGCAATCGGGATCCGGCCGGTCGTAGTCTCCGCTGAGGAATTGGGAGACGCCGTGGCAACCGCCTTTGCAAATATCGAGGTAATGGCAGGAGAGACACGGCTCGGCGGCCCGCTCCAACCATGAGCGGTACGGCGCCAGAGGGCCGTGGCCGTTTTGGAAAGTTGCGGGTAGATCGAAAATCGATAGGCCGCAGTCGTCCAGAAAGGAGCAACCGCTGATAGAGCCGTCGCTGCGGGCTCCCAGCAATACATTCCCCGCCTCGCAGCCATAGGTGGCCATGCTGTAGAGCACCTCCTTCGGCGGTTTGTGGTAGCAGTACATGGGGACGAAGGAGCAATCGATCTTGGCGGTGACGCCGGTCTTGCGGGACCATTGCGACAGCATGGGGACGAGGGCGATGTTTTGTTCGTAGGTGGTTCGTTCCTGAAGATAGAGCTCTTTGCCGCGGCCGGATGGTTTGAAGCGCAGGAACTCGATTTCGTCGAGTTTTTTCTTTTTGGCGTATTGGAACAGACAGGGAATGGATTCGAAATTACTTCGGCCCACCACGCAATTGATGCCTGTGGGAACGCCGGCGGCCCGCAAACAATCGAACGCTTCGTCGGCGATGGCGAATGCGCCGGGGGCGCGATAGGGATTGCCGGTTTCCGAGGCTTCGTCGAGGGAGATGTTCACCTGCCCGAAGATTTTCATTTTCTTGGCCACCTCAGGGGTGATGCCGCGGCCGGAGACTGTGAGGTTGGGCACCAGGCCGATATCGCGGGCGTAAGCCGCCAATTGGAACAGATCCGGCCGTTCCAGAGCTTCGCCGCCTCCCATGGCCACATGGAACACGCCCATTCGCGCCAACACATCCAGAGCTTTTTTGAAGGCCGCGGTATCCAGCTCGCCGTCGTCCGCTTCGCCGCCGTCCATGTAGCAATGGCTGCAACCGGCGCTGCAGCGATTGGTGACTGCGAAGTGCACCTCGGTGGGGGCGGACAATAGATCCACTGTTTCATCGCCGGATTCCCATAAATCAGAGGGACCTGTCCCCAGGTCCAGCATATAATTGCGATCCACGAACGCCAGAAAGGGTGGATCCTCGGAGGCGATGATGCCGCCGAACGGTTCGAACCGGTATCGTAGTGTTCCTTTTGGTGTTTGATTGGTCATGATGAGGGGTCTCCATTGAAGGGGCAATAGCGCAGCACCCATTGGCGGACGTAAGGGTCGCTGATATTGGCGGTTTCCAGATCCGGGTAGGCCAGCGGATTGGTGAGGACATGGGGTTCCGGATCGTCGGAATCGAGTTTTAGATAACCGGATTCATATTCGCTCTGTTCGTGACAGACATTCAAATAATACCGGGTGGACAGGGCGGTGAACAATAGTAATCCGAACAAGCCGCAAGCGATGACGCGGATACTGACGCGATTGATTCTTCGTATCCCCAAAGAGAACACGAAGATAGCCAGAACTCCGGCCAGACCGTAATCAAACAGCTTTTCCGCCGCTTCTGAGCCGGGACTTCCGGGCGAGGCGTAGAGGAATTCTTTGTCTTCGGCATCCTCTGCCGTATGGGCGACGGCGGGGGCGATGTAGCGGTCGAAATACCAACCGGTGACGGCATGGGAGACGCGAAAAATCCCCCACCAGGCGGCCACCAACAACACTCCGACAATCACATGGCGCCCCCTCACCCATTTCCATGGGCGGGAGCTGTAGAAGAGCAAAGAGGTGAGAATCAATAACACCCAACACACCGTCGAAGCGGTTCCTCTCACAGTGTTGACCATGAAGGTTTCATAGGCCTGGTCCCGTTTGAATTTCACCGGCTTGTAAAATACGATTCCCGGTTTGATGCTCATGGCGGTGTCCAGAGTCCGGTAGGTTTTATAGTATTTTTCCAGTTTTTCATAATTGGCCGCCAGGGCGAAGTAGACCTCGTGGAGACGGTAATAGGCGGGGTAGTCGCGGATGATCTCCTTTAACCGGGCAATATCTCTTTCGATCTCTTGTGCCGGGCGGCGGCGGGACGACCGCATCATGATGCCGCGCATCTCACGGTCCAAATTCCGGTATTCTGTTTGCGACGCCTGAATCGCGCTTAACGCGTTGGCGGCGTTTTCCAGCAGAGGGTGTCCGGGTTTTAGTTTATAGACGCCCACCCGCCGGTAAAAGGCGGCGGCCCGTTGGAAATCGCCGCAGACATCCCGGTGGAAGTGACCGAGCTCGAGAGTGCACGCCGCTTGTTTGGCGGGATTGCCGCCATTATTGCGAATTTCAGTGGCCAGAAGAGTCATGGCTTCGCTGAAGCGCCCCTGCTCCAGGTGTTGCCGGTATTGCCCCGGAACCAGGGAGGACGCTACAAGTAGAAATACAAGTATGCCGTTCATTGGATTTTTTTCCTTACCAGCCGTTCCTGCCGTTTTTGGTGTAGACGGAGGAAGAACGATTGCAGCATCGGAGACAACGCTCCCAACACCGCTCCGGCGGCGATTGTTATGGCGAACATGATCGCCGGTAGGACAAACACGATGGATCCCATGGAGCTGGAATTGGGATTGTATCCCCGCTTGATTTTCAACACTTTACCGCCGGGTCTTTTCTTTTTTCGAGTTATTTTCATGATAACCATCCCAAATTATGGACAATGAGTAGCGCCATTATCAGAAACAATAGGGCGAAGCCGAATTTGACCGCCGCCAGGCGCTTGCGGAATACCTCCCCCAATTTTTTTGAGGTGAGGCCGAAAAAGACCAGACCGAACACCACCACCAGGGGAAGGATAAAGGCGATGTTGTAGACAAAGAGATAGGCCACCGCGTCCACCCGGTGGCGGGGATCGGATATCATGGTGACAATGGGGATATAGACCTGGCCGGTGCAGGTGAGTTCCATGCCGGCGATCATCACTCCCAATCCAAACGACGCCCCGGCCAATGCCAACCGGCGGCGGGCGAAATCGCGAATTTTCCCGTGAATACTCGCTTTCACGCGCTCCGGTAATTGAAGCGCGATGCCGGACGGTTGTCCCCGCAAACACTTGAAGGCGTCGCTGATGGAAAGGGCCGCCAACGCCAGGACAACAGCCAGTAGAATAGTATTGACAATGGTGGCCGCGATGCTGCCTTGCAAGAGCACCCGGGCCACGCCGAAGAACAAGAGGCCGATGAAAAAATAGGTCAGAAACACCGCCAGGGTGAAGATCCCGCCGGTATAGAGCATCTTCTTCCTGGAGGCCCCCACCAGGCTGAGATAGGAGATAAGAAAAATAATAGTGCTGAAGGCGCAGGGATTGATGCCGTCCAAAAGTCCGGCGCCCCAAACGATGCCGGCGGTAAGGCCGCTGAAGGCTTGTTCGCCCATCGAGAGGGTATCGTGGGATTGGCGGAAGGGCTGGATGCTCTGCCTCGAGTAGCGATCGGGAGCGGCGCTGAATTCACGCAATTGCCGGTGGAGTTCCCGATGGATTTCCTGTTCACCCCCCAACGCCTTCCGCCCCAGGAAGATGGTGGGGATATCGGTGCCCTGACGGCCAAATTCGGCGCCGGCGTTGAGAAGCAGGCCGTAGGTGCCGGAGCGGCCGAGATCATAGAAGTAAAGCCTGATGGCGATGTCGTATTGCCGGGCCAATTGGGGTAAGATATAGCGCAATAATTTTTTGCAATATCTGCAATCATAGGAAAATAGATACACTGGAATCTCGCGGCGGCCGTCGCCTCCGTTCAACACCGATTCTTTTACCAACCGCCGGGCCGCCCGTTGCAATTGGCGTTCGGAGCCGGGATCATTGGATCTGGGGGTGAGAGTCAGACTGTCGAGCACCGTACCGTCGGCGGCAATGCTGCGAAGAGTCATGGCTTCGGCATTGACGTCCACCCGGCAAAAGTGGTATTGCTTTGCCTCCACTTGAGAGGGAAAAGCCTGATTGCGATTCATCCAGAGCAGCTCAGCTCCGGCGCCGCCGGATATGATGTAGGTAATCCCCTGGTATTGGGACCGTTCGTACAGGTGCCAACTGGCCAGCACCACATCCACCTTGTACTTTTGAAAGAGGGGCGTCCATGTGGCTTGAAGTGTTTCCGCGGCCCGGCCCCGGCAGATCACGATGGGATCGTGAAGAAATACCACGCGGAACGGAGCGGCTTGCACCTCCGGTCGCGATATTTCTTCGATAAACCACCGGGCTTGCGGGCTGGCGCCGTTAAATTCGGAGGCCGGCTGGCGGCCTCTGGCGTCCCAGGCATAGAGCCCGAAAAAATGAACGCCGCCCCAATCGAAGGTATAATAGCCGTCCTCCAGAAAAGGGAAATAATCCAGGTATTTGCCCTCGCCGCCGGCCCTGTCGTTATCGCCGATAACCGGATACACCGCCGAACGCCGCAGAAGCGGAGACTCCACGGCGAAAAAATCTTCCCAATGGGAAGCCTGGGACCCATCGTCCACCATATCGCCCAATATCAAGTTAAACATCGGCTCCTGCATCAGGGCTTGATTTACCACTGCCTCGTGATGATGGTGGGTGATATTGTCACCGGGACGCGGGTCGCCGAATACAGTGAATGTGAAGTATTCTCCCCTCCGTCCGGCGGTCCTCAATTGGAAGCTTTGATCGCCCTCCGCGGTTTTGGCGGAGGTTCCTGTTACCCGGTAGGTATACACCGAGCCGGGTTCGAGGCCGGTAACCGTTACGAAATGGGAGGTTTTAGCTTCCGGGGAAGGAAATTCCCTCCGGATGTCGCCGTCATCCACAGTCACCACGATAGGCTGGGGCTTCTCCAGGTGACAGGCGACGGTTGCCGATTGGCCGGTCACCCACAGCACATAGGGATTCACCCGGAAGCCGGGGATCGCCTCGGCGGCAACCAGGTTGGCGCTGAGAGCGGCTGCTAATAGGGTGAATAATACCAAAGGCTTGATGGTTCGAATGGGTGTCATGGATTCGTCTCTTTATTCACTTACAACGGCCAATAGTTTGGCCTCTAGATTTTGCA
The DNA here is from genome assembly GCA_964491915.1 of uncultured Clostridia bacterium. Lineage (GTDB taxonomy): Bacteria > Acidobacteriota > Aminicenantia > UBA2199 > UBA2199 > JAHELQ01. Next base: position 58,243 of record CAZBHS010000012.1, on the reverse strand, counting down.
TCAATACGCCGTCATATCCGGTCCGCTTAAACGCCAGGCGGCCGCCGGGCCGAATCAGCATGGTAAAGGGCAATGCCTCTATATCGAAGCGTTTGTAGAGCCGGGCGTCCGTGTCCATGAGTACAGGATAGGAAATCCCCAGTCCGCTGATGATGGTCTCGATGTCGGTTCGATGTTCCGGGTCTGTGCACACCGCCGCCATCGCCACATCCCGGAAGCGGGAATCGCGATGCAACGCCTCGAGAGCCGCCATCTCCTTTTTGCAGGAGCGGCACCAGGTGGCCCAGAAAACCAGGATGACCGTTTTTTGGCGGTAATCTTCCAGGTAGAAGCGTTCATGCCGCAGTGTATCCAACCGGAACGACGGGACCCGCTTGCCTAAGGTGAGCGAATTTCCACCGCAATCACACAAACAGATTGTCAGCAAACAAATAATGCCGCGGGCTATGAGGCGGCTAACGTTCATCGCCGTCGGCAGCCGGTGTCAGTTGGTCTTTGTTTTGCCGGACCGACCTATCGATCGTTTGCAAGATATTCAGCAACACGACAGAAAAGGCCCCGGCTCCGGCGGCAACCGCCAGAAACGTGAAGATATCGCTGCCGATAGAACTGGAGTTGGGGTTGTAACCCCGTTTCACCCGTAATATATTTCCTTTTTTTCTCATAATCATAATTTTACCAATACCAGGTAATGAACATTCAGATAATAGACAATCAGATAAAAGCCGGCGGCGAAAAACAAAAGCCCCAAAACACTTCCGGCTACGGCGCGCCAGAGCTTACCGTCGAATAGTTTGGATGCGGTCGAAGAGGAGACCAATGCGGCGAGCGCCGCATCCAGAGCGAACAATATCGCGAACAATACCATTTTTCCGGTGGAATCGAATTGTTCATGGATCAAATATCCTGCAAAAACAAGTCCCGCCGTCAGAATGACAAACATAAGCAGTATTTTCCCGGCGCCCGCCATGTTGAGACCAAACGGTTTGGCAGCCAACGCCAAAACCATCAGAATAGCCAGGAGCGCCCAGCAGGCGACGGCGAAAATATCGCGGCGGGTATTGCGGTATGAGCGGGCGATCTGCCCCTCGATCACCTTTTTTTTGTCCGGGGATTCCTTCAAGGCCCTGGTAAGGGCATTGATGGCATCGGAATACCGCTCCGCCTGATAATAGGCGGCCCCGATTTCAAAAGACACATCCTTCGCTTCCGGCGCATCCGGGAAGCTTTTCCGCAATAGCCGGAACGCGGCCACAGCTTTCTCCACTGAAAACTGCCGGTAGCGGTTGGCCAGCCAGAGACGGATGACCGGCGCCAAACGGCAGGCGGGATACTCTTCGACAATACCTTCAACCTCCCCCAATAACCTCAATTGTTCCGATTCTCGCTGCGCCTTGCGGGAATAGTCCACTTTCCGTATCCGTTCGAACCGCTGGAGAGGAAGGAATTCAAAATCGTCATATTTCCGTAAATAATCGAGTCTCTGCTCCGCCAGCGGGGTCAAGGTTCCGCCGGGGTAATCGGTTGTCAACCGGCGATACCACTGCATCGCCTCCTTGAAGCGGAAGAGCTTTTCGTCGTAGATTTCCGCGATCGAGAAGATGGCGTCGTCCACCTGGAAATGGCCCTGGTTGTTGGCGATAAAATCCCGGTAAGCGGCGATACTCTCTTCGTATGCTCCCCGGTCCGCCAGACGGCGGCATTCGCCGCAGGTGCGTTGCTTGCCCAGAGGCGGTTGCCGCAAAACGTAGTCCTGCTTGTGAGACAGGGATACCGCCCGGATCGATTCCACATCCACATCCACCCGCAAGACCACACTCTCTCCAGAAGTGGGGATCCCTAAATAATGGATTCCATCCTTCTCCATGGCGGATAGCGACATTCCCGTCACCAACACAAAGACCACCGGACGGTGAGGATTTTTTGTATTGTATTCCACCAGAGCCTGATGCTGGGGATTTTGTTGAAAGCCGGGAAAAACCGTTGCCGAGGTAAAAATCCCGAACGCGTATGGGGCGGCGCTTTGAAGAAGAGGCGGTAGGTCCTGGCCGGCGTCTAAAAACACCACCCGCAAACCGCCCCAATCCAGAGACCAGGAGGCGTTATTTTTAGAGAGAGGCGTCCGTTCCCCTTTCAAATACGGCGAATCAGGCCCCAGACGGTCAAAAACCGGCGTTTTCGAACGAAGCGCCCTCAGAGTATCCGTTCCCTCCGAACCGCCGGATTCAGTGCAAACGATAAAATCGAATACCTCGGATGAAAGCGATGGCAGTGCTTCCCCCGAGTTCCCCGATAAGACGACGAAGGAAAAAGGACCGGATGACGGAGGTTGGGTTCGGAATTGATACCGTTTCCCCTCTTTACCGATTTGATATGTATAGCTGACGCCGGGCTCGAGACCACGGAGCACGACCTCGTGTCGAAGGGTTTCGCCGAAAGGTTCTTCGGCGGTGAACCGGATGGCGTCGTTGCCGGCGACAGTGTAATGAACCACCCCTTTATAGGGGGACAGGCTCGTCCAGGCAATCGTTACCTGATCCGGCCGCACATTCAAAATTTCCGGTACGGTCTCCCGCGCGGAGGTGGAGGTGCAAGCGGGGAAAAACAAGACTAGAGTCAAACATAATAATAGTGCATATTTCTTTTTCATATAGGCATATTACCCAAGTAAAAAATAATTGTCAACGCTATTTGTTAAAAAAAACCACGCTTTCTACCAATCTATAATATCATCCCGACGGCCTTGCGCACACGATCGAGCACTCCGGCGGCTACAGCCCGGGCTTTGTCCGCCCCTTTCGCGCGAATTTCATTGATGTATCCGAGATCCGCTTCCAATTCTTCCCGCTTTTTGCGAGCGTCGGCAAAATGGTCCAGCAATAGATCCAACAGGGCTTTTTTCGCATGACCGTAGCCATAACCGCCTTTGCGGTAGTTATCGGCCATCGCGGCGGTCTCGTCCGCAGTGGCGAATAATTTATAGATAGCATAGACATTGTTGGTATCCGGGTCTTTGGGTTCTTCGACAGGAATTGAATCGGTAACAATACTCATGATTTTTTTGCGCAGCTTCTTTTGGGGGAGGAACATCTCGATGGTGTTATCGTAGGATTTGGACATTTTCTGACCGTCGATACCGGGAATCACAGCGATATCATCGCGAATTTGCGGTTCCGGCAATACAAATGTATCGCCATACTGCATATTGAATTTGATGGCGATATCGCGGGTCACCTCCACATGTTGTTTCTGGTCTTTGCCCACCGGCACCACATTGGAATCGTACAGGAGAATATCGGCGGCCATCAATACCGGGTAGGTAAATAGCCCGCTGGAAGCGGCGATCCCTTTGGCCACCTTGTCTTTGTAGGAATGGCAGCGTTGCAACAATCCCATGGGAGTCACGCAATTCAGGTACCAGGTCAATTCCGCCACCTCCGGCACATCCGATTGGACCCAGAGGACCGACTCGTCCGGATCGATACCAAGGGCCAGAAGGTCGATAATGGCTTCGTTTGTATTGGAACGTAGCAACTCCTTGTCCGTAACAGAGGTCAAACTGTGCATATTGGCGATAAAACAAAACAATTCTCCCTTTTGTTGGGATTCCACCATTGGACGGATCATGCCCAGATAATTACCGATGTGCAATCTGCCGGAAGGCTGGATACCTGAAAGTATACGCATTTCAAAACTCCTTTGTCAATAATGTTAGTCGAATTACCCGGCATTACGTTGAATGCCGTGTTGTTAGCTCATAGTATACCAAAAAATTTCCGTTCTACAAAATTCATATTCTTTATTTAATTGCGCCGCCCTACTTGCAAATAAAAGTTGTTTTTCATACAATGTGTAAGAAAATATGGAATTCGGCGATCAATTTAAAATGGGCAGAATCGTAAACCCCAGGACGAGGTGAATCATTGTATTATGAAATGACAGACGGCAGGGTGCGCACCCGGTCGTTAGAGCTCCATATAGTGGACCATTGTAACCTTAGTTGCTGGTTATGCTATACTCTATCCCCCCGGTTACAGCCCAGCGTCACCTCTCCAGAGGATCTAAAACGCGATCTAGAATTGGTCGAGCACGTGGTGGCGCCGCATTACCTCGATATCACCGGCGGCGAGCCATTGCTTCACCCGGATATAATCGGCGTTCTAAAGACGGTGAGGACTGTCAAGCTCAGGGCGATCGTCACCGTCACGACGAATGGGCTATTACTCGACCAAATGGCGGAGGAATTCTGGACTCTGTTCGATGCGCTCACCATTTCGATTTACCCTAAACCGCTGCTGCCGAATCATATCAGAACCCTCGCCTACCAAAAAGCGGAAAAATACAATTTTGTTCTTGACTTGAAAAGGCAGCCGACCTTCCAGGACATGGGCCGGAAAGAACCATGCGTCGATGACAGGATTACCCGTTCAGTCTTCAGTGCATGCAGTTGGAGACAATCCAACCACATGATCAGGGACGGATATTTCTACACATGCTTCCGTCCGCCTCATTTTCAGACTTATTACGGAAAAAGGATCGATTTTACCGCCGATGGAGTCCGCCTTCACGACGGACCGGAATTAGTAGACCAAATCCACCGGTATCTAAAACGCTCAATTCCCCTAAAATCATGTGCTCTGTGCCTGGGAAGCAAGGGCCCCTTACGTCCTCATCGGCTTGTGTCGCTTCCTGAAAAAACCAGAAAAGATCGCTACTAGTTTTTTTTCTTCCGTTTCCTCTCCAGATAGGAGGAAATCTTTTCAAGGTTATCATGTTTGTACAACACAAAATGCTTCAACACCGAATACCGGACCACTGGTACCTCGCGCAAATGGAACAGCATATCTTCGAGATCTTTGTGGAATTCGTCGAAGCCTTCCTCATCCATATCCATACTGAATGGGACATTAAACATATCACCTCCGCCACCCAGAAGCCAATTGATATTGACATTAAAAAACTCGATCATTTTTTTTAACGAACGAGCATCCGGGTAGCCATTTCCAGCCTCATACCGAACCAGGGTCGGCTTCGAAACGCTGATCTTTTCAGCGAATTCCCCCTGGGTCAATTTTAGATTCTTTCTAAGCTCCGCTAAACGTTGGGCTAGATCTGTTTTTTCTTTTTTCATTTTTATCCCCAAAATGATCGTTTTTTATATACATCAGTTTTAATATACAATATTGAATTAAAAAATTCAATGATATTGAGAAAAAAAAGTTAACCTCCCTTATTTTCCCTGTAGAAAGCGGCCCGCGCGAAATTCATTTTTTTCATTTTTTTATTTGACAGGATTATCAATTCTAATTATATTATTAGTGTAGGGCAACCATGAGAAGAGAACGGGATACAGACAAAAAGAAAGCGGCGATCGCCATGTCTGTCCCCCCCATTAAATACAATTATATTGCAAAATCATTATCTATCACTTTAACCCCCCAATCACGATTCTTCCCCCGGCGTAGTAAAAAATGCTGTTTTTTTTCAGGAGCGGTATTTTTTCCCGGAATGAGTAGAAACTTTAGCTTAGATCTAACTTGAAAAGGATCTCGATCCCCCCGGCCCCAACCGGGGGGATTGGCCTTCAACTGTATTGCCGAGTACATTTAAATGGAGGTGCCGGATGATGAAACATCATCATATTCGATTTGTATACTTTTTTTCGGCATTAGTTTTAATGCCGGCGTGCAGCGCCGGTTTTATCAGCTCTGGATTCGAAGATTTTTCCGACGCCACGGACGTATTGGGGAAAAATGTCGAGTATGTCATGGAACAATCAAGAGCGGAAGAATTGAATCTGAGAAGCGCGGAATCATTGGCGAAGGACAACATCTCTCTGTCCGATTTTCAACCGAAAATAGTGACGATGAGCCACCTGGAGTCGAGGAAGGAATTAATCAAATATCTGACCGGCTATACCCGGTTACTCGCGTCTCTCATCAACAGCGGGAAACAGTCTGAATTCCGGGAGCAAGCGATCCGCGTATATGGGAACATTCGGGCTATCAACACCAATCATCAGGGTTTTCTAAACGACGAGGAGCAGGGGATGATCGCCGCTTGCGCCGCGGCAATTCCAGAGGCGCTAACCTCTGCAAAAAGACGCGGAATGATCCTGAAAATCATGAGAGAGAATCAACCGCGTTTGGAAAAAATCACCTCGCTCCTGACCGAGGAACTCCAGGGCCTGCAAATCATGCTCGACAATTTTTATAACCGGCAATTCCGGTTGCTTGTAAGCGGTAAATGGAAAGAAAATCAAGTACCGCGGGATAAATTGGCCGCGGCGGCGCGGGATATCATTGTGCGCATGGACAAGCTCAATGTAATCTTTACGGACCTGGCGGCGGCTCTCAATTATATTCCCCGCACCCACAAAACATTAAAAAAGACGTTGCAAGACAACGGCTCGCCAGGTCGAGCGGCAGCGGATCTTTTAGATTTCGCCTACCGGATCGAATCGAATTTCCAGGAATTTTCTAACTAAGGAGACAGGAACATGAAACAGATTCTCGATCAACTATCCCAGGCCTGGAATATGGCGGAAACGCTCTATGATCAAACCGAAAACCCGGATGAGAAGGCGGAAATCAAAAAAAGGATGGACCAGATCGCATCATTGATGGAAGAGACATTGAGCCGGACATTCACAAAAAATGAAGAGTTTTACCGGCAAGCCGTCACCGCCTTCAAAAAAAATCAAAAAGACATCGAAGCGTTCAAAAAAAGCCTGGAGCGATCCACCAAAGCGATCCGGTTTTTAACCGACATGGTGGCGCGGGTGGATTTATTGCTTCAAAATGTCGGCGGATAATTTTTTAGTGAACAATTGGAGTGTTTGATTCGTTCTATATCTATTGAGAGGAGACATTAAATGATGAAACAGTTAAAACGATCCAACACAAATCGAATGATCGCCGGCGTGTGCGGCGGGTTGGCGGAATACTTTAACATGGATCCCACTGTGGTGCGGATCCTCTACATCCTGGTATCGATAATCAGCGTAGCATTCCCGGGAATTCTTGTCTACTTGATCTTGTGGGTTGTCATCCCCCAATCGGAAATATACTGATAAAGGATTTACAAACTATCAACCACTCTCCGGAGTTTTGCCTGAATTTGGGACGCCACAGCCAGAAGGCCTGAATTCTGAATCGCTTTCATCGATGAGATTGGATCCACCGCCGCGATCTCGACTCGATTGCCGGAGATCTCCTGGACAATGACATTGCACGGCAGCATGGTTCCCACCTTATCCTCCGCCAGCAACGCTTCATAAGCAAACGGTGGATTGCACGCTCCGAGAATTGTATAATTACGGAATTCCTTATCGAGCTTCTGCTTCATCGTTTTTTTCACGTCTATTTCCGTCAACACACCGAATCCCTCTTCTTTTAAATGCTCTTTCACCCGACGAACGGCTCCTTCGAAATCCATATCGAGCACCTTGTTGAAATAGTAACTCATGTTCTCTCCTCCATGTTTTTTACTGTTTCCTTTTAATAATTATATTAATATATTAAATCACTAACAATTCCCAGACAACAAAAAATAAAAAAAAAGGGGCGCCGTTGTTCGGCGCCCCTTCTAAGATTATACTAAAGAATTTTTGATTATGGGCGATAGTTGAGTTTGCGGAACATCACCGGCATCAACAGAAGAGTCGTGAAGATCGAGAAGAAAATTCCACCGATGACCACGATCACCAGCGGTCTCTGGATTTCAGAACCGATTCCCAGGGAGAAGAGCAAGGGGATGAGTCCAATGATGGTGGTGAATTTTGTCATCAACACCGGACGCAACCTCAATGCCACACTGTCCCGCACCGCCGCGTCAAAATCGTCGCAGCCCGCTGTTTTCCGTTTTAGGAACGATATCAAAATCAACGAGTTTTCAAGCGCAATTCCCAACAAAGCCAAAAAGCCGATGGTGGAAGGAACGGATAGATAGGCCCCGAACAACCACAACGATATCACACCGCCGCTCAGCGAGACCGGCAGGTTCACCAAAATGACCAAAATATCTTTCCAGGATTTCAAATAATCGAACAGGAGGACGAGAATCAAGAAGAAGGTGATCAAGAGGACCAGATACATCCGCTTCTCCGCCCGCTCCTTCAATTCGAATTGCCCGCCCCAGGTCACGAAATATCCGAACGGCAGCTCGAGTTTCGCGAAGATTTTTTCCTGCGAATCTTTGACGATGCTGCCGATATCCCTGCCTCTCACATTGCACTGAACGGTGATATAGCGTTTTCCGTTTTCGCGAATAATGGTACTGAAGCCCTGATCTTCATTGATATCCGCCACTGCCGACAGGGGAATCATAAAACCCTGCTCCGTTTGAATTCTAAATTGTTGTAATTGGCCGAGGTTTTTTCGGTAATTCTCAGAATAGCGCAAGAACACATCATGCACCACATCCCCTTCGTACACTTTGGCAACGGTCTTTCCGCCGATGGCGGCTTCGATCTCTTCCAATACATCCGCCGGATCCAGATGATAGCGGGCCATTTTGTCGCGGTTCAAACGAATGGCTATCTCGTTCTGCCCCGAAACTCTCGACACCTGGGTGTCCGCCACGCCGGGGATTTGCCGCATCACAGCCGACGCCTCTTCGGCCAGCCGCACCAATTGCCGGTAATCATCGCCGAAGATTTTGATGGCCAGATCGGCCCGCACTCCGGTTAAAAGCTCATCCAAATTGTGCTTGATAGGCTGGGTAAAATTGAGAAGCACGCCGGGGAGACGCTCTTTCACCCTATCCTGAATGATATGAATCAATTCCTCTTCACTATCGACATTCCATTTACCCCGTTCGTTCAAAACCAGAATGGCGTTTCCCATATTGACCGGATGTGGGTGTGTGCCGGCTTCTCCCCGCCCGATCCGGGAATAGATGGTCTTGATTTCCGGCAAATCGCCGATCTCCTGGTGAATCGCCTCCATTACCGAGACAGTTTCGTCGAGATCGGTGTTGGCGGGCAAAAGGACCATCAGTTGAAGGGTCTGCTCATTCAGGGTGGGGATGAATTCAGAACCGCTGGTGGCCAGAGCGATGAGGCTGATAATAAAGATCAGCAGGAAAATCACGACTGTCAGGCGATGACGAAGATAGAAAAAATCGAATATTCGCAGGTACAATTTTTTGAGATTTTCAAACAGAAATCCGGTTGGCGTCGTTTTTTTGCTTTTGAGGGAAAACATCAACAATGGCGAGCAGAACAACGCGTACACGATGGCCGAGATAATGGCGATCAGCAACGTGACGCCGAAGGGTTTGAACAGTTTTCCCTCCATCCCTTGCAATGTCAATAGCGGTAGGAAGGAGAGGATGATGATTAACATGGCGAAACTCAAGGGCCTCAGGACTTGTTGCACAGAGAAGAGGATGATGTCCCGGTCGGATTTGTCTTTTTTGAGGGTCTCGCGGTTACGGGCGATGTTTTCCACCACAACGACGGTGGCATCCACCAATAGCCCGATCCCGATAGCCAGACCTCCAAACGACATCAGGTCGGCCGTCATCCCCATGAGGTTCATGACGATAAACACGGCGAACACCGAGAAGGGAATCGACAGGGTGGAGACCAGAGCTGTGGCCCAATCGTTCAAGAAGAGGAATAGAATGATGGAGACCAATAAAATACCGATGATGAGGGCTTCGGAAACAGTGCGGAACGCCGCCTTGATGATGAGGGCCTGATTGTACACCGGCACCAGGCGAATGCCCTCCGGTAGTCCGGCGTTGATCTCCTCGAGGCGGCCGTCGATCTTTTCGATCAAATCGGCGGTGTTGACGCCGATCAACTTCATGATAATGCCCGAGACAGTCTGTCCCCTATTATCCAGAAGCGCCTCGCCCCGTTTGATAGCGGGTCCCACCTTTATATCCGCGATATTGCCCAAAAAGATGGGAGTTGAGCCGGATTCCTTGATCAATACCTTTTTCAAGCCCTCGATATCCTCCATCAAGCCCACGCCGCGAATAATGTACTCTTCCTTGTTTTTGACAATATAACCGGCGGTGATATTGCGGGAACTTTTCTGGATATGCTCGATAATATGGTTCACCGGAGTCCCATATTTCACCAATTTGTCGGCGTCGATAATCACCTGGTACTGCTTGATATCGCCGCCGTGACTCATCACCGCCGCCACTCCGGGAATCGTCTGCAATTGAAACTTGATCACCCAATCTTGCAGAGTGCGCAATTCCATGGAAGAGAGGTCTCCCTCCAACGCGTAGATATAGACCATGCCGAGACCGGTGGTGATGGGGCCAAGCTTCGGAGCCTCCACAAACTCCGGCAATTTTTCCGTGATGGCGGGCAATTGTTGGGATACCAATTGCCGGGCGAAATAGATGTCCACCTGATCGTCGAAATAGACATTCACCGTTGACAAACCGAATGTCGAGTGGGAGGTGATTTTCTCCACATCCGGAAGACCGTACAGCGACGTCTCCACCGGATACGAGACAAACTTCTCCACCTCTTCGGGCGCCATGCCGTCACATTCGGTGAAAATCTGCACCAACACCGGCGACGGGTCGGGGAAGACATCGATTTTGAGTCGCTGGTATGAGATGATCCCAGCCACTACTATAAAAAATATGATCAAAAAGGCGAATACCTTTTTTTCCATTAACAATTCGATCCAGCGTTTCATCGAATTCTCCTTCGCCTAGTGGGCATGCCCATGATCGCCGGTGGTGCCGCCTCCCCGCGCCAATTCGTATTCGGCTTTGAGGTAGAAGGCTCCATCGATCACCACGTCATCATGGTCGTCCAACCCGCGGGCAAACACATAACCATCGGCATCCGTCAATTCCACTTTTAGAGGTTTGAATTTGAAACCGTCCCCATCTTTGAGAAACAAGCCGTCAATGCCGGATATCTTCACCAACGCCGCCGGCGGGACAGCCATCATCGCTTCGCCGGTTTTTCGGATGATGGTTCCTTTGACATACATCCCCGGCTTCAGCAGGTTGTCCCTATTATTGACCACAACCCTCACTTTGACGGTGCGCAATTGAGGATCCAGTTGCTGGAGTATTTTCCCGATTGTACCGTCAAATGGTTGCCCCGGAAACGTATCGCTGACAACGCTCACAGACGCTCCTTCTGTCAGAGCGGGAAAATCTTTTTCCAGCGCGTCGAACAACACCCATACCGTCGATAGATCGGACACCAAAAAGATGGTGCGGTCTTTTTCAATCCGCTGCCCCAATTTCAGGTCCCGGGTCATCACAATGCCTCCGGCTGGAGCCGGGATCGTGCAATAAGGCGACAAAAACCGCTCGAGGGTCTCTTCTCTATCATTGACGACAGCATCTTTGACTGCGCTGAGCCAGGCAGCCTTCAATCCCACACTCCGAAGTTCAGACTCGAGCGAGACATATTCGGCCAACGTCACCTTGTAAGCGGACTCGCGCGCCATCAACTCTTTTTTCTCCAGGGCTTTGATAGCGGATAGTTTTTTGGCCCGGAGGTAGTTTTCTTTTTCCAAACGCTGACGCTGGAAGGCCTGGATATACCTGGTTTTTTTATCCAATAATTCAGAGGAATTCAATTGGCACAGAGGTTCGCCTTTTTTGACCCCATCGCCGATGTCGCTATAAACCCTGGTGATGGTCCCTTCGATGAGGGAGTTCACCAAATAGGTTTGACCTTCATTCTCACGGACAGTTCCGGTCAAATGAACCCGCTGGACCGACTGACGCTCGACGGGATGGGAGAATTGGATGCCCCATTGCTCCACTTTTTCATGGGCCACATGAAGATGATCATGTGCATCCGCTTCGTCATGCTCATCCGCATGCTCCGAAGCCGCCTCGTTCTCATGGGCATCCGCCTGTTCGTGGGCGTGCCCCGAATGATCTTCGCCTTCCGAATGATCATGGGCCGGGGAGCACCACCAGAATAGCGCGCTACATAATATAATTAACAAGAACCGTTTAATCATTTTTCCTCTCCTAAATATATTTCTTCAATTTCAGCTTTTAAAAGTTTCCATTCGGTAATGGCTTCAAAGTACCGGTCCTGGAGACCGTAGTAACTTTCCTGCGCATCCAGGTACACTGTGAGGGACACCTCGCCGGAACGGTACAGCAAACCGGTGAGTTTCATATTCTCCTCGCCCTCTTTGAGAATGGCGCCGCGAAAGGTATCGATTTCCCGCTGCAAGATGCTCAATTGGGCGGTCAATCGTTTGATATCCGCCGCCAGATGCTTCTGTTCGTGCTCCAGATCTATAGTGGCCCGCTCCAATTCCAACCTCGCTCTGCGAACCGACGCGAAGGTGGAGCCGAACAGCGGGATCGACACGCCGACGCCGAACTTCCAGATATCCGCCTCCAATTCCCGTTCCCGCTCCGCGAACACGTCCACACCCTTCAAAAACGACCACTTGCTGGAAGAGAGGTGGTCTTTGGCATGGGCGGTCTCTTCCAACTTGAGCTTCAACGCCAGGCTGTTTTTAAACATCCGCTTTTCCAGACCTTTCAGGTCTTCGATAGGGTGAAACGAAAAATCTTCGCGAACAGCGTAATCTTCAGGCAAGGTATTGTTGAGAAATTCATTCACCTTGGCCCGTTCATACGAGATCGATTGTTCCGCCCCAAAGAGCTCTGTACGGCTCTTTTGGATTTCCACAGACGTTCTCAAGGCGTCGATCTCCTTTGCCTCGCCGACGCTGACTCTCGCTTTGGTGATGCGATTCATCTCTGTGAGAATGCGAATCTTTTCTTGCAAATAATCGTGCCTCTTTTTGAACAATTGCAATCTAAAATAGTGATGCTTCAGCGATTTTTCATAAAAACGTAGATTCATACTCTCCAGGATTCCCGCCTGCCGCACCTTGGCCCGCAAAGACCTCAAGTGAAAATAGCGGAAAAAAGGATTGGGCGCCTGCCATTTCAAGCCGACGCCCCACACCTTCGCATCCGGCGCCGGTTGCTCCAGCATTTTTGCATCGCCCCGCGACGCCTCCAATTCTAGATCCGGCAGGACGCGCTCCACCCTATAATCCTGGCGGGCAATGTCTACATCGAGTCCCGACCGTTTGATCAGCAGATTGTTGCGTTTCATCAATTGAATGAGTTCTTCAAGTCCATAAGATTTGACCGGTTGGGCGCCCGGATGTAGAGGGTGCGACCCCCAGGCCATCAACCAGATCATGCTCAATAATACAATTTTCTTCATTGTTTCCTCTCTAATAATGACAATTATAAATAAAAAAAAATAAAATGGTTTTCTACAGATAGTTCTGTATTAGGATTGGATGGAAGGAATCAACAAAGAAAGACGCACGTTTGGAGGAGTGCTGAAATACCGGGGGGCCGGTAGTCCTCAGGATGGCCAAAGGAAAGAGGATTGAACGAAACGGTCGAGGCGCACGGTTCCGTCGGCAGGGCACAGGCATCGCCGGTATCTAGATACGCGGGGCTGTCGGGCAGGAGGTCGTTACCCAGAGAGATTGGAATATCCCTGCATATCTTGCAGAGATTACGCCATGCCGCTTGCGCTTCATGGTCCTCATCATGACTGTGATCGCAGATACAGGGACACTGGAAATCCAGAACACACATCTCGATATTCGCGCCGCCATTGGTGGGAAAACACAACACAGGATTGAACACCGCCGTCTGAACCAGGAAATAGGCCAACACCACCAACGCGGCAAGGCTCGTCCTCTTCTTGTATTTCCTGAATAAATTGCTCATCCTATGCACAGAACACATTACCCCAACCACAAAAAAAAGTCAATAGACAGCCTCAACCTTGAAGAACCCCAACTATTTAATTGACAAAAAAAAATCAACCCGTTATATTCTGATTGAAACTCAAATGGAGAAAAAATGATAGGGCGTGCCACTAAGAAAAAGCATCACCTAAACATATAATTGGACAGTACTAAAAAGGAGGAATTGAAACCATGCTACACAAGAGCGATAAGCCAAAATCATTGATCGCTATCTTTCTACACCCTGAACAAAGCGGATACAACGCATCTCTAACACTGGCTCAGGGACTGAGAAACAGGGGGCACCAGATCGTGTATGTGGGATATCACCGCTACGAAGATTTCGTTCGCCACCAGGGTTTCGAATACGTCTGCCTATTGGACAAAGAGACCTTCGAGGATTTGGTCAAAAAACCGGGACCGCAGACTACATGGAAATTGAGCGGCCTGATGAAGGAAGGGATCGAGCAATGGTTAGAAACCGAAACACCGGATCTCGTACTACTGGACCAGTTCGCCTGGGAACAGGCCGGCGCGTTCCTAAAAAAGAGGATTCCCCTCCTGGCGATCAACACCTGCCTGGCTGGATTTTACAACGCCTCGATCCCACCGGTATTCTCCCCCATTGTTCCAGACACCGCCAGTGGGAAAGCCAATGTTATCAAGAACGTCATGGCCTGGGGGAAGATTCGCCTATTCCACGGCATTATATCGCTGATCAACAAAAAAATGTTGGCTCCGTTTGTAGCCGGCATCGAGGAAAACGGCGTGGACTTCGGATGGGGGGAATACGGCCGCCGGCTATTATTGCCGGAATTGGTTTTATGCCCGAAGGAGTTCGACTTTCCCATCGTGCCCCAAACGTTTAAGCGGAGAATTTACGCCGGCGCTTGCGTTCGCAGCTCTTCCAATGGCGAACCGTTCGATTGGCCGGAGGTCGAACCGGCAAAAAAAATTGTCTATTGCTCGGTGGGCTCCCACCCCCGGTTCGCCCGGCACCGGAAGAAATTATTTTCTGCCGCCATCAACGCTTTGAAAGAGAGACCGCATCTGCATTTGATTTTACAAGTGTCCAATCCCAAAGATATCGAACAGTTTCATCCCCTCCCCGCCAACGTCAGTGTCCGGGACTGGGTGCCGCAGTTGGAGATCCTGTCCAGGGCTTCATTGTTTATCACCCACGGAGGTCTGAGTTCCATCAGGGAATCAATATTTCACGGTGTCCCCATGCTTGTCTTTCCCGGGGTAACGGACCAACCGGGAAACGCGGCGCGGGTTCAGTATCACAATCTCGGAGCGCGGGGTAATGCCGCCAAGATTACTCCCGACGCCCTCGGCACGATGATCGATGAAATTCTGCAAAACGAAAACTACAAGAACGCGGCCGGGGACATGCAAACAATCTTCCGCCAACAAGAAGATTGCCGGACCGGCATCGAAACGGTAGAACAAATGCTCTCGTAGAAATTGGGGGGGGTTCGCGGAAATTCGCGAATTTTTTAGTTGGTTGGACGTGATGGATCAGGTTCTCGTTGGCAGTGTGGAAACTTGTATCGCCTTTTATAATTGTGCTTTCAACGGATTTCAAAAACAGATTGCCTGAGTTGGCATGGAGTTTGCTTTGTATATACCTGACAATTTGAAACATACTTTGGAGGTATACAATGAAAGGCAAAACGTTAATGTTGAGTATAGCGGCGGTGGCCGTTTTGGCGAGTCTCGGCTTCGGACAGATGTCCGGTAGAGGCATGAACCGGCAAAAAGGTCATTGGCTGAATACAACCAATCCAGCGACAATCGAAGGGACAATCGTCAAGGTCGAAACTCTGGAAAAGGGAACCGGCAGATATGGAACGGGAATTCACCTTGTGGTCACACAAGGGAAACAAGAATCGGACGTTCATCTGGGACCCAAACGTTACATCGAATCCGCCGGTTGGGCATTCAAGACAGGCGATAAAATAAAAATTAACGCGTTTAACGGCACCTACAACAATACCGCCGCCCTCTTCGCATCTGAGATCACCGCCAATGGAAAAACATTGGTGTTGAGGGACAAGCAGGGATTCCCCGAATGGAGAGCCGGCAATGGTAACGGCCGAGGGCGCGGAAGGCGCGGTTTTAATAGAAACGGCCGCGGCGCTTGCCGTAGAGCTTACTAATAATGTTAACCGCGGGAGAGACAATACCCCGCTCCCGCGGTTCATGCATCGCAACCCAATAATATGGTATAATAAGACAATGAAAAGGACGCTGACGATTTTTTTAGTGATGGCGGTGGGAGTGATAGGATTGTTCGGACAGGGAAAATCCTTTAAATACTATAATCTCGACCGCGTGTCCACAGTAAAAGGGACAATCGTCGCCATCGACACCCAGCAATCATACCACAAACATGAATTCATCACCATCGAGCTCTCGGTCCCCAAATCCGGCGCCAATGTCACCATCGAGGTGTGCCCCCAATGGTTTTTCCAACTGGATCTTTTGAACGGCATGGAAATCGAAGCCACCGGCTCCATTGTCGAGACTCAAGGCAAGACCATATTGATGAGCCGCTCGTTGCGGTATGGCGGGGAGATCCATTATTTCAGGGACGAAAACGGCTTCCCCCTATGGAGAGGGAGGCGTAAATCCCGCAATCAGGGCAGAGGCGAGCAACGAAGACGGCAAGGCAGACAGCAAGGCAGACGGTGAAACAACGGACAATCCTCATACTTTTCTTGTTGGCCATAATGTTGGCGGCTCTCTATCAATGGAACAGCCTCAACCGGATGCGCGTCCGGGATGAGTTCGAGCGCATCAGCATTGCCGAAGGCGTGACAATCCACGATTTGGTGGAGGCGGCGGGCAGCCGCATGATCAAAGAGGGGGAACGCCAATTGACAGAATTCCTCGACACACTCTACCAAAACGAAACCATCATCTATATCGGGTTGTTCAAAGAGGATGACCTACTGTATCTGCTCTCCCGCTACGAAGGATTTTTCCCGGTGGCGCGGGGACAAAGTCCTGACAATACCCGGATGATCGAGACGGCGGTGGGAAGAGTGTTCGAAATCAAAGGGCATTTCCCCAGCAAAACGGGCGAAGCGTACCGGCTGTTTATCGGCTTTGATTATCAATTCCTCGACAACATCGGAGAGGCGGCCGATCGCAACTTCATGCTGATTGCCGGTGTCTTTTCGCTACTCATGCTCTCCATTATCGGCTTGATCATCATATTTGAACGGAAATTTTACAATAAAGAATTGCAGTTTATCAAAGCCACTCAAGAAAAAGAACGCTTCAAAGAGCTCTCGATTTTGACATCGGAAATCGCCCATGAAATAAAAAACCCCCTCAACTCCATCTACCTCTCCTTCGCGGCCCTGGAATCCCAATTGGAAAATGATCCCGACACAATCTTCTACAAAAACGCCGTCAAAGGCGAAATAAAGCGAATCACAGACATCATCAACTCCTACTCCGATCTATCCAAAGAGATCGAGCCGGCCATCGCCTCGGTTGACCTTCAAGAATGGACCGAAAGCTTCCGCAGACTAGTGGAACATGAATGCGCCGAAAAACAAATACGCTTGACCATCGCATTAAATGGAACTCCAACCATAAATACCGATCCCGGCATCCTGAAGCAGGTGCTCTTCAATGTGGTGCGCAACTCGATGGAAGCGGAAGCAACGGAGATCTCGCTGACATTCGACATTACAGACAGCAATCTCTCCATCATGATTCGCGACAACGGCAAAGGAGTCGATTTATCCATCGCGGACCGCCTGTTCAAACCCTACGCCACCACCAAAACCAAAGGTATGGGACTGGGGCTTCATGTAACCTTGAAACAGGTAAAAGCCCTCTCCGGTTCGATCGAGCTCATCACTGGAAAACCGGGGGAAACAACGTTTAAACTAACCATTCCCAGGAGAGGCAACCATGCCGGATAAATTTAATATATTGATTGTGGAAGACGAATTGGTGGCAGGCAAAGCTTTGGCCGGCGCTCTCAAAAAGAAAGGCTACGCGCCTGTATGGCAACCCAGCGGCGAAGAGGCGCTCCTCTATTTTACCGCCAATCCGGTGGATTTGGTGCTGCTGGATTACAAACTGCCGGGCATGAGCGGCGAAGAATGGTTCCAGAAGATGAGGGAACTCAACCCTCTGATCCCGGTGATATTCATGACGGCGTACAGTTCCGTTGAGCGGGCGGTGCGGTTGTTGAAGATGGGAGCCTACACCTACCTCACCAAGCCGTTGGAAATGGACGAGGTTCTCCACACTATCGAAAACGCGCTGGAGAAAATATCGCTGCAAAAGGAGAATCAACGGTTGCTACAAGATCTTCACGACAAATTCTCGTTCCAGCACTATGTATTCAATTCCGGTAAGATGCAGGAGAGGTTGAATCTAGCGATGCGAGCCGCCCATTCGGAGGCCAGCATCCTGGTGACCGGCGAGAGCGGCACAGGCAAAGAGGTGATCGCCAACATCATCCACCACTCGTCCTCCCGCAAAGACCGGTCATTCGTGAAGGTGAATCTCTCGGCCATCCCCCCCACCCTCATCGAGGCGGAGCTCTTCGGAGCGATGAAAGGAGCCTATACCGGCTCCATACAAACCCGGAAGGGGAAATTCGAAGAGGCGGACGGCGGCACATTGTTTCTAGACGAAATCGGCGAGCTCCCCTTCGATTTGCAAGTAAAGCTACTACGCGCTCTTCAAGAGCGGGAAATCACCAAACTGGGCTCCAATTCACCGATAAAAGTGAATATCCGCCTCATCTCAGCCACCAATCAGAATCTCGAAGAATTGGCGCGCCAAAAAAAATTCCGCGAAGACCTCTTCTTCCGCCTCAATGTGATCGACATAAACCTACCTCCACTGCGGCAACGGAAAGAGGAGATTCCCCATCTCATCGACCTGTTCATCAAGAAATTCAACCGGCGGGAAAACAAGAGTATCGGTTCGGTATCCAAAGACGCCATGAACCTGTTGATGAAATACCACTACCCCGGCAATATCCGGGAATTGGAGAACATCGTGGAGCGGGCGGTGGTGCTGAGCCGCGGAGATTTATTGGGAATCAAGGACCTTCCGGTGTTCTTGAACGGCGATATGGAAGAGACGAATCACACATTGCTCAGCGATTCATCCCTCCCCCTACCGGAACGTCTGAATATCATCGAAAAAAACATCATTACCCAAACTCTGAAAAAGTGCAACAATAACCAAAGCCGCGCCGCCCAGGAGTTAGGGATCTCCGAATCCGGCCTTCGCTACAAGATCCAGACATTGGGACTCAAAAAAACCAATAATTAAAAACCATCAATACATATCAAAATTAGTTCCGGTTGGAAAAAACGTTCCGCGAAACGAAAGGCCCCCTACAACTCCAGTTTGGTTCTGTGTAATTCCAACACCTCTTCGTCCTCGTTTTCCGACAAATAGTAGATGTAGTTTTGATAGAAAGCATACGGCGCCGGCATAATGATGTTTTTCTCCAGTCCTTCGAGCCAGATCTTCTTCAAGAGCGTTCCCTTCATATCAAAGACTAAAAACTCCACCTTGTTTTCTTTTTTATGATAGGTGTGGATAAAAATCTTTTCCCCGGCAATGAGGAAATTCTTGAACACCGGCAAATAGTCCGGCACATAGACCATTTTCAGAAGTTCTTCCGGCAACAATTTGAATTGCGGCTGCGCTTTGGCCCAGGCCATCAACTCTTTTTTGAAACGATCCGTGGCCTCGACTTTATCGATATTCAGTTTAGCGCTCTTTTGGCGGGTTCCGTCCATTCCGAACACATTCATGACGCCGCCGTCGGAATGATCCAACATTATCAACCGCTCCCCTGCCGTCTGGATCATGAATAGTTCCGGCACAATTTCCAATTTACCGGTTTTGCGAAAATCCTTGTACTCCCGCCCATAAAGCTCCGTTCCCTTGTCCAGACTTTTGGGAAACAAATAGACCCCCACTCGATTGACACCGGTATCGGACATTCCCAGCTTGGAGACGGCGAATCCCTTTCCAAAAGGAATCGCTTGCATAGCTAAAAACGGAAAGCGCACCTCGTCCACGAATTTTCCATCCAACGAAAAACGGACCAATTTGGAGAATGTATTGACACAAACATGCCCGTCAATAATCTGCAAATAGCCCCCCCTCCCCTGGACATTCAATTCTCCAGGGCCGTTCCCCTGTTTGCCGAATTTTTTGATCAACGCATAATCTTTCAACGAAAACACATAGATGTTGGCTTTTTCCAGAACAAACATCTTTCCGTCCGCGATCTGCATGATGGTCGGATCATTGACCTCTTGTATCTCGGCCAGTTTCTCTCCATGAACCGGTAACACCCATAACAAACAAGTCATTATCACCAAAATATACTTCATACTATTATCTCCTCAAATATCCTCTTAATATTTTAGCATAAAACAATTGAATTTCTAATTCAATCTCCATATAATATACAAGTATTATTCAATCGAAGTATTTCTAGATACACAAGGAAACAAACGATGGTTACACCATTACAGAGGAGATCGGCATGAAATATGAATTAAAAGAAATGAACCAGGGCGAAATTTTCAGCGAAGCCTTCAACTTGTATTTCGATAATTTTTTGGCATTGTTTTGTATATCGATTATCAGCGCTCTTCCGGGATTTCTCTATACACAATCAGTTATCAACAACACGTTGTCGGGATTTGGGACAGATACATTGGCCCGCCAAATCCTCCCCATGATATTCGTGACCTTCGCGAACACAATCGCAACCGCGCTGATTATAGAATTGTTGTCCAAAAAGTACTTGCGCAAACCCCAAAGCCCGGGAGACTATTTTAACAACATCCTTCCCTTCATCTTTCCAATCATTTTACTCTCTATTCTACAAACCCTCGTGGTGGGCATTGGGTTTATTTTGTTCTTCATTCCGGGAATCATCGCCGCGGTGGCCCTCAGCATGTCGAGCCAGGCGCTGATTATTGAGCGCACAGGTGCGATCGATGCGATGAAGCGCAGTTGGGAGCTATCCAAAGGCGACCGGATGCAGATTTTTGGATTCATGTTTTTAATGGGCATTGCAACCATTGCCGCGGACGCGTTGCTGAAGTTTATCATTCTCCCGATCTTTAGTACCGGTAACCTGCGGGACACATTGTTGCTGTATAGCTTCGCCTCCCACCTGTTAAGCGCCTTAATCACCCCCATCACCGTGTGCATCCTCATCTTGATCTACTTCAACCTGCGCATCAAGAAAGAGGGATTCGGTCTGGAACATATGGTGAATCAATTCTCTACGGCCTCTTCGGAGCCCACGATTGAAGCTTGATTCCATAGCGATCGAAAGCCCCGAAAAAATAGTCTTTCACTATTCGATTGCAAAAACCGGGGTGCGCATGGCCGCTTACATTCTGGATATCATTCTCCAGATTTTGGTGGCGGCGTTGGCTGTCACACTGTTCTTGCTCTCTGGAATTGTCGATTCGCAAACGTTCAAGCTAGGGGGCCGGGGCTTCGGGGGTCTGGGCATCGCTTTTTTCTACCTGCTCTATTTTTTCTTCCAATGGGGATACTTCGCCTATTTCGAGATGTTCAAACGGGGACAATCGCCGGGAAAACGGGCGTTAAAAATCCGGGTGATCAAAGACAACGGCGAAGCTCTGGATGTATCCTCTATCGTGCTACGCAATTTGCTCCGGGCGGTGGACGGTTTCCCCCTGTTTCATGTTTTGGGCGGACTGATCTCCATCATCGACAAAAAGTCGCGCCGCCTGGGGGATATGGTGTCCGGCACCCTGGTGGTGCAAGAGATCGGCTTCGACTTGAAGGAGCCCTCGTTCGAAACCAAATTGAGCTCCCGGAGGAGACAGGATTCTCAACTTCAAGTAGAGAACCGGCTCAACGAGCAGCAACTTCTCATCATCAGGAAATTTCTCACCGGGCGCATCCATCTAGACGAAGGCAAACAACGGGAATTGGCGGACAAATTGGCCGCCCAGGTCAAAGAGACCGCCGGCGCCTCGACAATGATTCACAACTCCATCGAATTCCTGGAGGAAATATACAGGAGTCACAGCCATGAAGACTAAAAGCGAACGGTTTGTGGCCCAAAACCGGCAACAATGGACACGGCTGCGCAGTCTGCTACAAAAATTGCGAAAAATGCCGCCGTCAGCCCTCGAGCAAGAGGAGGTCCGGGAGTTCCCCCGCCTCTACCGGCTGGTATGCGGTCATTTGGCCGCCGCCAAGACCTTGAAGCTATCGTCGGACGTTGTGGATTTCGTGAACAATCTGGTGGGGGAATCGCACCAACACATCTACAATTTCCCCCCGGTGGAAAAATCCCAGATCAAAGGCTATTTCACCGGGACATTACCATTTGTCATGCAGAAAAACTGGAAATTCCTGGCGCTATCCTCCCTGCTATTCCTCTTGCCCCTTCTGGCCACAGGCTTTGTCTGCGCATTGGACCCGGCAATCCCGGCGCTACTATTGCCCCCGCAGCTCATGGACCAGATGGCCGCCAGTTATAGTAAGGCCCAGACCGGCGGACGGGACATGGTAATGTCAACCGTGGCCCTGACCTTCTATATGCAGCACAACATCACCATCGCCTTCTTCAGCTTCGCCTCCGGCATTCTGCTGGGGCTGGGGACGATTTATTTTTTAATCTACAACGGCATAACCCTGGGAGCGGTAGGCGGTTACATCATATCCCTCGGCTATGGGCACAATTTTTTCAATTTTGTCACCGCCCATTCGGTGATGGAACTGACGGGGCTGATCACAGCCGGCGCCGCCGGCCTTTGTTTGGGATACGCCATGCTCAAATCCGGCCGTTACAAACTCAAGGACCGGCTGGCAAACGCCAAAAACAATTTGTTCAACATGGTGGCGGCGGCGGCGCTCATGCTACTGACAGCAGCGGCCATCGAAGGGGGAATCTCACCCCAACCGCTGTCCTATATATTCAAGATTATTGTAGCGATTCTCTCTATCCTGGTATTGCTCCATTATTTTTACACAATCCCCAAACGGCTCACCACCGCAAACGAACAAAAAGCATCATGAGACATAATAACACCAACAAATTGTTCATCGTCGTCATGCTACTCATAGTGGCCGCCGGCGCTATTACATTCAGCCAGGAAGCCCCGCCCCGGCCGGACCCGGAAACAGTCCGGGCCGAACACGATAAATTGCTGGTGAAATACGGCCTAAAATTACCGCCGGAGCAAGAACTGCCGGAGCAATATAAATGGTTTCAAAAAATATTTGCATTTATAGCCGGTTTTATCAGGGACTACGCCCCTCTATTCTTGTTGGTGGTAGCGGTCATTTTTGTGGGCTTGCTGTTTATAATGTTCAAGGATGTTCCGGGGCAATTTTTCCCCGGCAGATCTAAAAAAACGCCGGAGAAAAACGGCGAACCGGTAACACTTATGGCGATGACCGCGCCGGCGCTATATCGCGAGGCGTTGATGCGCGCCCGTGAGGGTGATTTTGAGCAGGCATTGTCCCTTCTCCATAAAGCCAGTATCCGCAAGCTGGTGACCATGGGGCTCGTGCCGCCGGCCGACCACCTCACCAACAAAGAGATCCGCCGGCACATAACCGGCAATCAAAGATTCTACCGGAGTTTTCATCAATTGGCCACCCAATCGGAGTTGGCCACATTTAAACATCGAGCGGTGGACAGCGGCTCCTTCAACCGCATGAAATCATTGTACGATGGGAGCTTCGGAAAAGAGCCATGAACAAACGGTACCGCAAAGCCCACTATGTGATCCCCATCATCGGATTGGTGGGATTGCTGATTTACACATTACTGCTGATTTCCGGTCTGGGCGGCGGCCCCGCCTCCCCCACCGGTTCGTTGGATCCCGGCGGCTATCTCTTGTTTTATGAACTCTGTAAAAAAATGAACTTCTCCATCCACCACTGGTACGCCGACTCCCCGGTGGGTATCGAAGGCTGCCTGCTGTACCTGGATTATGCGCCGGACCAGGAGTATCGCATCGAGCCCATCAAACGCTGGGTAAAAAAAGGCAACACACTGATCATGGTGGGGGTGCAAGGGGACGCGGATCCTGTGGCCCGGAGGAGTATCGCCGGCAAAGAGCAGGTCAAAATCACCCTTCCCGGTAGTGACGAGGTGGTCATGGCCCGCTCCATCCGCCGCATCGAAGCGGAAGCAAACGATACCGTGCATGTGAAAAGCCCGGAAGGACCATTGTGGATCTCGTTTAAACACGGCGAGGGCACCGTCCACCTGATCCCGGACAATTTCTTTTTTGTCAACAAGAATTTTGTCAATCCCGAGATCGCCCTCATGGTGAATAACCTGATCTATCCCTACCGGAACTCCAACATCTACGTCCAGGAGCGAAACAGTATCGCCGGAGCGGGTTCAAATCCGGTGGCCATTCTATTCGAAGGCAATCTCTTGTTCTTCACTCTGCATCTTGTGTTGCTGGGAATACTATTCGCCGTCATGAGCGCCAAACGATTCGCCAAACCGGTGACAATGGATCCCTTTAAACGGCGGTCATTGGCGGCGCACATCCAGGGAATCGGATATTTTTTCCAAAAGGCCCGGGCTCTCGGTTTGGTACACACCATCGCCAAACGATATTTTTTATTTAAAATAAAAAAACTGTTGGGAATCAAAGGGAATCCCTCCATAGAGGAATTAAGCGAACTCCTCCGCCGCATTCCCCAAATACCCGCCGGCGTGGAAGGCCAATTGCGCGTTTCCGGCACTCCCAACACCGAGGGCCTTCTACTTACCGACATACGGGAAACCTACCGTATCGTTCGACAGATCGAACAAATCAAAAAAAATCCAATAAAATCGAGGAAATCATGATGCCAGGAAACGCCATCGAACAAGTGAGTCAACTATTCACCGCCATGAAACAAGAATTGGGCAAAGCCGTCCGCGGTCAAACGCACATGATCGACACAGTACTGGCGGCAATGCTCACCGGCGGGCATGTATTGATCGAAGGAGTGCCGGGATTGGGTAAGACGTTGTTGGTGAACGCGTTGAGTCACATCACCGGCGGAACCTTCAAACGGATCCAATTCACTCCGGACCTGATGCCCTCGGATATCATCGGCACCACCGTCTACAACATGGAGTCCCAGACCTTCCAGGTGAAAAAAGGTCCGGTGTTCACCGACCTATTACTGGCGGACGAAATCAACCGGGCGCCGGCCAAGACCCAATCGGCGCTTCTGCAAGCAATGCAGGAGAAAGCCGTCACCATCGATGGCTGCGATCATCCGCTGGGGGACGGTTTTATGTGTCTGGCGACGCAAAATCCCATCGAATTGGAGGGGACATTCCCGCTGCCCGAGGCCCAGACCGACCGCTTCCTGGTAAAAGTCACGGTCACCTACCCGTCCATCGAGGATGAGAACGACATCTTATCCCTCCATCTGAAGGGATTCAAGTCTGAACATCCCCAGGAGATCGGCTTGCGGCAAATCATCGATCAGCAAAAACTGCTGGAGCTAAAAAAAGTGATCCGCACCGTCGAGGTGGACGACACCATCATCCACTACATCACCGCCATCACCAGCGCCACCCGCCAAACGCCGGGCATCGACCTCGGCGTCTCTCCCCGCGGCAGTGTGGCCTTGCTGCAAACATCCCAGGTCATGGCAGCGGTCTCCGGCAGGGACTACGTGATTCCCGACGACGTGAAAGAGATGGCGTTTCCAGTATTGCGTCACCGTATCCTCCTGGAGCCGGAAGCGGAGATCGAAGGATTCTCCAGCGACGATTACCTCAAAAAGATTATCAACAATACCAGGGTTCCCAGATGATCCCAATCCCAGCGAAACGGCTTATCTATATCTTGCTTCTGCCGCTAACACTATCAGCCTGGGGAATTTTTTCCCGGCAGGCCCTGGCGCTGGCTCTCACCATCGACATTTTGTTCGTTCTGGCGGTAGTGTTCGACTACCGCCAGGCGCTTAGCCGGCAACGGGTGTCGGTCTCCGTATCGGCGGGGAAGATCTTTTCCATCGGCGCCAAAAACCGCCTCACACTGTCAATTACCAATCAGGGGAAACTCCCGCTGGAGGTCTCCGTTCTCCCGGATATTCCCTATTCCTGGCAAGAATTGTCGGGACATTCAAGCCGGTGGATCGAACCGTTCTCGCAGGTGGAACAGGTCCTCGTCTACAAACCGATGCGCCGGGGTGTGTTTACGCTGGAACGGCTGAATATCCGCTTCCCCTCCCCCTACCGGCTGCTGCAGATGTACATCCACCAACCGCTGAATCTAGAAATCGAAGTCCATCCCAATATCAAAGCCATCAGCCGATACGTGGCCATGAGCCGGCTCAACCGCCTGTACGAATTAGGCATCCACCGGCAACAATTGATGGGCACAGGCACGGATATTGAATATTTGCGCGAATACCGGGCCGACGATGATTCGCGGCACATCGATTGGAAAGCCACCACCCGCGGCAACAAGCTGGTGAGCAAGGTCTTCGGAGTGGAATCCAACAGTCTGGTGGCGGTGGTGTTGGATTGCGGCCGCATGATGACATCGGAGCAGGAGGGACTCAGCGCTCTGGATCACGCGGTGAACGCCGCATTAGTGCTGTGCTACATGGCGGAAAAAATCGGCGACCGTGTCACATTGTTCGCCTTTTCAGACCGCGTTATCGGCGAATGCCCGCCCATTAAAGGCAAAAACATCCTGCACCGGGCATCTCGATTTCTCACCCGCTTGCAACCGGAATATGTGGAATCCGATTACAAGCAAATCTTCGAACACCTGAAAGTGAGGCTCAAACGCCGGGCGTTGGTGGTGTTTTTCTCGGACCTGATCGACGACATCAACTACAATCTGTTCCAGGAGCAATTCATGTCGCTGAGACGCAAACACCTCCCGTTGATGATCCTCCTCAAGGACATCGTGCTGGAGCAAAACGCCGAGGCCCGTCCGAAGAGCGCCGGAGACATGTACTCCGCCGCGGCCGCGGCCGATATGGTGATGCGCCGGGCCGAAGCCATCCAAAAACTCAAACAGAAACGCGTCCACTTGTTGGACATACTCCCCAAAGAGGCGACTCCAGCGTTGATCGACAAATACCTCTACCTCAAATCCCGCAATTTAGTCTAACACCGTTGATAAAAAATAATATTTTCAATATGATATATCAAAGGAAAATCGGGGAAGTAGGACCAAATGAATTCTTTCCCGGTTTTCCGGTTATAGAATACTGGTCTCGTTAAGGCGGGTGACAGGGACAAACCCCAGATCCGTGAGATCGGGATTGATAATTCCGCCGTCTCCCCTCAGATAATCGAGCCAGGAATTCTCTTTCATCAATAACTGATTGGGCCGGAATCTCAATTTGTACTTCATATGACGGTTCTCCGGCACATAATAGCCCAGATAAAAATAATCCTGTTTGAGCCGCTGGGAAAGCTCCAACGCTTTGTAGATGAGAAACGTCCCCAGGCTTTCGGCATAGTAACGATCGTCATAATAACTATAGACCGCCGAAGTGGATTGGGGCATGATATCCAGGTGGGACACCGCAACCAGTTTGTTGCCGTCGTGGATGGACATCTGGTAGGCGGAGGGAGAGGGGTAGTAAAATGACTTTACAAACTCGTCGTAGGACTGCTGGCCATTGTCCTGGAACCGGTCGAGATGTTTGCAATACAATTCGTAAGCCGCGAGATAGAGCACCGGCCGGTCGAGGTTGACGGTGAGCCGTTCGTTCCGTTTGAACAAACGTTTGGCGGACTTTGAGAAGTGGAAGGATTTGACCGGCACGCGAATGGGAATGCATTGATGGCACTCGCGGCATACAGGCCGGAAAAAATAGTTGCCGAAGTGGCGGTAGCCCTGTTCCAATAACGCTTGCAAGGATTGGTGATCAAAAAAATGGATGAGGACGCTCTCGATGATGGATGTTTTCCCCTCTAAATAACTGCATGGGGATACATAATCCTCGAGTTTAATGCCTTTGACAGCCAGTTTACGCATCGCTCACAATCTCCGCTTCATTTTCTAGAAGCGAATCGTCACCTTTTCCTTTTAAAGTTTCTACGACCTTTTTTTATATCAATCAACGCAGATCAATCGGATATTATCCTATGTTTCCGGAAAAAAATCAATCCACTCCGCCTGTTTTTTTAACAATTCATCTCACGATTCTCTATAAACAGAGCTTATTAGTAGTAGAAGCCCTTGATAGTCCTCACTTTGTAATTTTTATCATTTTTTAATCGTATCGATATTTTATGAAAACGACCCAGCCGTTGCAGATTTTTTTGGGAAAATTGCAGAATATATTGGGCTTTGATATCGCTGCGGATATTGCTGTAGATTTTTTCAATGTCTTTTGAGTCCTCCATGAAAAATGTCTGGCCGCCGGAGCGGGATGAGATCTTATCGAGCAACAACTGATACTCGTCCGGCTCTTCCGCCGCCATTTTCTTGCCGATAGAGTAGATCACCACATTGGACTTTTCCACCCGTTTCACCAAAGTGAAGGGATCGACATACGAACTATTGTCTTCCCCGTCGGAGAACAGCACGATAATGTTGTGGCCTGGAATACTCTTCAATAGTTTAAGCGAATACATCACCGCGTCATGCAGAGCGGTGGCCCCATACGGAATCGCCACCTCCAGGGATTCTTCCAATTCCGTCAGTTTGCCGGTGAATTCGGTGTCTTCGAACACTTCATCGTTGAAAAACACCACTTTCGCCCGGTCGCCGGGAGTCAGCAATTCCTTCAGAAAGATTTTCGCCGCTTTTTTGACCCGTCCGATTTTGTCCTTCATGGAGAAGCTGATATCGATCAATAGCATCAAATGGGAACGGGTATCGCCGCTGCGGCCGAAATAGGTGATGGGGCGGATATGTCCGTCCACCTCCAGCACAAAATCCGCTTTTTTCAGATTTTCGATATAATTCCCCTTGCGGTCGGTGACAACCACAGGCACCACCATTTCAGAGACCTCCACCTCCTGGAAGTCATCGATGGGGAACGACCGTACCTCCCGTACTTTAAGCACCGAGTCGATGCCCCGGGCCAACACCTTGAGGGTACGGTTCCTGGGATTGGAACCAAAATCGTATTTGAATCGATAGGGAGGCGATGCCATCTCCCGTATCAGCTTTCCGTCCAGATAAAATTCCACTTTCTTGACGGCATCGGTATCGATGTTCAACACTTGCGCCCGCACCTCGTGCGTGCCCAGCCAGATCTCGTCCTTTTTGGGCGAATGGATCAAAATGTCCGCCTGCGAGAAGAGGAAAAGCGGACACCACGCTCCGGCGCACAAAAACAAGACCGCGGCCAATTTGGTAAGTATTCTTTTCCGGTTACTTTTCATTGCATCCTCAAATATCCTTCTTTTTTCATTTTTTTCACCCCCTGGTTCAGATGGGAGCGGTTGAACACATCCATCATAAAATAGGTGCTGAAATAGTCTTTATAATAATTTTGGTGATAAAACCGCCGGGCAACATGAAAAAAATAGCGGTACGTCAATTGCCCCAGCAATCGCAACGGGACATCTTTTTTGCGGGAATGGTACATCGCCTTTATCTTCAACTCCTGAATCATCTCTCCGCTGATCCAACCATTTTCAAAAAACTGCCCCAATTCCTGGGGGAAGAGATTCATGCGGCGGGGCAAAAGATTACCGAAGCTATGATAATAAACCCCGGACAGCAATCCCCCATCTTCAAAACCGGGCTTCCGTTTCCCCTTCGTATCCGACGACAACATCTCGCCCAGGCGCATCAGCTCGGTAAAATAGAGATGATGGTCATCTGTTTTGCCGTTGAGGAAATCGATGATTTTCCGGCGGTGATAGCCGGTGGATATGGAATCCAGTATATTTATCACCCGCTTCCGTTTGTCCTTGTTCTCGAGGCTCTGGCGCACAGCCGCCAGGCCATGCTCCACAAATTCAGCCGCCCGACGGTCGCCGCCGGCCCGGTTCATGACCGGATAAAACTCCAGGACATTGGTAATCAACGGCTGGAAATGCTCCGGTTCATAAATCATATTGCGGCGGTAAAACTGATTTTGCAACGCCGATGAAAAAGCCACATTCAAACGGGACAATCCACCCTCCACATGATAGGCGGAAATATTTCCCATCAACCGCTTGCCGCGGCAATTGTTCCACGGACCGGTTCCTCCCCCGTCGATGAATTTATGCAGGTGGACCAAATTTGGATTTAAAAACACCCGCAAGCGGTCATTCTTGAGATTCAATGCATACACCGTCGCCACCAGGTAATCTTTCAATTGGGGCGCCAGAAATTCCCCTTTAATATCCGCCACAATGCGGTTCAATTCCGTCTGCGGAGCTTTCTGCCGAACCTTGTTCGCCAGGCGCATGAACTCTGTGTTCAGCCGCTGTTTTTTGTAAGCCGCGATATTGCCCAGCACATAGCGCGGCGCCTCTTCGCTGATATCCGGCGCTGCCAACCGGGTGGATACAGCCAGGAGCTTCTTCTGAAGCGACAGGGACGACCCGTAGCTCTTGCTCAGTACACTGTTGAGAATGGTATTCAGCCGCCACAGGGACGACAACGACGACACATCCTGGCTGGAGATCATGTCCGCCAACGCACGCCGGTAATTTTCCGCCACAGTGAAGCGATACCGCTCCCCGTCCAGTTTTAAAACCGGAGAGCCCATCTTCTTGACAATGGTGTGTAAAAACTCCCGGTCCAGATCCTGCCGGGAATGATCCACATCGAGTTCGGTCTTCAAGAAACCGAACAAGGCATCGGGCAGTTGCACCGCCGAGACTGGAATCTCCAGCAAGCGGTCCACCAGCATGTCATAATTATAGCCATTTTCAGAGAACCTGGCCATGTGGGACAACACCTCCAACATCGCCTGAATCGAGCCGGTGAGAATCAAACGGTCGCGCCCCGGACTCTCTTCCAGGCGGTTCAGCCAATCCAGCATCCGTTCGACAGTGGAGGGCAATGTCACCGGTATTTTTTCCATAAAATCCACCATGACATTGCGGGACTCATACCCCTCAAACAGCCGGCGGATAATCTTAGGCTCCAGCAAGCCGTCCCGCCCGGAAAACTTGAGGGTAATGGACATGAACTTCTGGATAGCCGACATCCTCTTCGACTTCATCTTTTGTTGCGATCCTAACAGCAATTCCCTGTACAACAAGTACAATTGCGGCCCCTCGACCTTTTTTTCCTCCGCGCCCCGCCGGCTTTGAAGCGCATCGATCCAGTCTTTGACGCCGCCGGGGACATAGAGCTTGCCCTCCTGTTGCCGGAAGGAAAAAAGCAAGGAGTAAAAATTGAAATCCCGCAACCGGGGGAAGGCTTCGATATTGACAGTTTCCACCTTGTCCAATTGCATCAGGGTGAACAACTCTTTTATTTTAGCGGCGTCGTAACCCAGCAACAAAGTCTTACGCAAATCATCATCCAGAAAGCAGGAAAAGGTATACAGGAGATTGAGCTTCCCCTCGTACCCGGTGGCCAGGGCCTCGAGGAATTCCAACGGGGCGACGCGGTTGTTACGCCCCGCCAATTCACACCAGAACGCCTCCGCCTCCTTCCCGCCGGGCATGGCAAAGGTATCGTTCCGGATCCGCAAGCTATTGGACAGCACAAACATGCCCATCAGGAACAATTTATCGCTATAGATCCCTTTCCAGACATCGGTATCAAATTGTCCCTCCCCCAAGTTGCCGATGAAACGCACCTCCTCACCCGTCAACCGGTAGAGAAGCCCGAATAGCAGCGACATACGCTCGTACTTCACGAGATTTTCAAACAACACCAGCGAATCCAACTTGGTATCGGTAATCCCACTGATAAACTGCCCCGTCCAGGGAATTGGAAGATCGGTCTCCAATAATTTGAAATAGAAACGCTGGGTGGTGTTCAATTGTTTTTCCAATTTCCGGATATCCAACAACGCGAATTTGTAATAATCCACCGCCTGGGGCGACGGATCCGGCATCAACACATAATTTCCTTGCGGCAACCGGTCCAGAAGCAGTCCCATTAATTTAAGTAGAAACGTCGCTTTCACCATCTCTTCCGGATTCGTCAGATTGAATTGAACGCTGTCTTTGCCGGGATTCACCTGGTTGATCCACCCTTTGATCAGTCGATGGGACAGGACAATATTGGTGACGCGATGGCGCAAACCATTCTTCACCAGCCGCTCGTCCGGCGCTTCGGAAAAGAGCAAACGGTCGTTCAAATAATAAATAAATTCACTATCCGGGTAATTATAAAAAAAATCGGTATAATGGCACAACCGCTTCACATCTCCCGGTATCGTAATCGTCCCCCCCAGAAGCGGTAACACCGGGGATACCAATAGAACAGCTAAAATAAATACACTCCTCGACACATTGTCTCGCATAAAAGGCTCCCTAATCAATTTGTCTACATACAATTAATACGAATACTCCCAACTAAAATGTACAAAGAATTACACAATGGGCAAATATAGTTATATAACATTCTACTTTTTTTATCAATACCTTATCTTTCGAGAAAAATTGAGTTCCTCCTCCCTCAAACTTTTGCAGAAAGGCTTCAAATGTTTTATAATGGCCGCATGACCGAAAAACTCTATTACCAGGACACAAACATCGAGGAATTCGAGGCGGAGATCGTTGACGTTATTGAAGAAAAAAAGGGCTTTAGCGTTGTATTGGACAAAACCTATTTTTACCCCGAAGGGGGCGGGCAGCCGGCGGACAAAGGTTGGATCGCCGGCATCCCGGTCACGGATGTGCAAAAGAAAACCGGCACGATCTACCACACCCTCGCCAAACATCCGGGCACAGGAACTGTCAAGGCGACGCTGGACATGGCCTGGCGCCGCCATTTCATGCAGCAACACACCGGGCAGCACATCATCAGCGCCGCCCTCTTCACTATCGCCCAATACAAAACCGTGTCGGTGCACATGGGGACAGACATCACCACAGTGGAAATCGACGCCCCCGCCATTCCCGACGAAGACATCCTGGCGGCGGAGGCTGAGGCCAACCGGATCATCATTCAAAACCTCCCCCTCGACATTGTAAACACCACCCATACAGAGCTTGCCCATCACAATCTTCGCCGTCCTTGCGGTCTCGAAGGGGACATCCGCCTGGTGAAGATTCCGGGCTTCGATTGCGTCGCCTGCGGCGGCCTGCATTTAGACACCACCGGCCCGGCGCGCCTGGTGAAGTTCGCGGGTATCGAAAAGATCCGCGGCCATGTGCGCCTGGCATGGCGCATCGGCGATCGGGCCTTCCAGGATTACAGCGAGAAATCTCACATTCTATCCCAACTCCGCCCCATCCTGGACTCACGGGAAGATGAATTCGTCGCCAAAATCGAAGCGATGCTGGAGGAGACCGCCAATCTCAAAGGCCGGGCCAACCAATTGGAGCAACGTCTGGCGGAGATCACCGCCAAACAGCTCTTAAAGGAAGCCGCCAATCAAAAAGAAGCGAACCTGCTCGTTATCGCCCACTCCTGGAACGAAGAAAACCCCGAACTCATCAAAAAAATCATGAAGCTCCTGATGCAAGAGGAGCGGATGATAGCCTGCCTGGTCAATCAAACAGACGGCAAGCTGCAATGGAGCATCGGCTCATCCGAAGACCTGAATCTCCCCCTGCCAATCATCAAAGAGCGCCTACTCCCCCTTATCAACGGCAAAGGCGGCGGCCGCCCACCCCTCTACCAGGGCATCGGTCTCGACCCCGCCAACCTCGACACCTTCCTCACCCAGTTCCGCCTCCTCCCAACCAAACTAAACCTCTAACGCTCCCTCGGCCATACGGATGAATCGCAAGATAGACATCACTCCGTAGAGGGGGATGTTGAGGATTTTTCCGTTGAATTTCAGATTCAAGAGGGTGGCCCGTAAGAGAAGCGAGGGGTTGAATTGTTGGTCGTAGGACTTCAAGCTCTTGCTTCGGGGATTGATTCCCGCCTTTACCTCCAGCGGAAACACACGGTCTTCAAAGGGGAACAAAAAGTCGAGCTCCGCCTGCTTGCCGGACCGTTTCCAGTAGTAGAGGTCGATCCTCACATGGGACGCCAATTGCTGGGCCACGTAATTTTCCACAAACGCGCCCCGGTATTCGTCGAAGAGCCGGTCGTTCCCCGCCATGGTCTCCACCGGAACATTCAACATGGCTCCCAGCAAGCCCACATCCAACGCGTACACCTTAAAACTTCTCCGGTCCACATACCCCTTGAGGGGGTGCTTCCCTTCCGAACAGGCAAATGCCCGCAGAATCAGTCCGGCGTCTTCCAACCATTTGACAGCGGCTTCGTAATCCCGCGCCCGGGCGCTTTTTTTGATGGCGGAAAATGTAAACTTCTTGTTTTCCCGCGTCAATTGGGTGGGGATGGACTCCCAGACATG